>JBGAVO010000002.1:0-177686 GCA_044228075.1 Candidatus Peribacteraceae bacterium | reverse complement strand
GCTTCTTCCGGAGCGCTGACATGGGAAGGGGCAGGCTCTGGAGCTTCCTTATATATCGGTGGAACATTTGAAGGAGCAGGTCTCGTCGACTGTGATCTCGCAACACAGACACTTGCATGGGATGCAACGACACGCCGCTTCAGCTGTGGAACGGATTCCGATACCACATACACCGCAGGTCGTGGCTTGGGTCTCAATGGCACATCGTTCAGTCTTAACTCGACCATCACCGGAGCACTTGTGCGCTTCAACACCGTCTCGGGTTCTACTATCTACGCTCAGTCCGCTCTTAATGCATCGGGCAGTCTGAGTGTGGATGGAACGACATTCCTGAACTCCAGCGCTCCATTAAAACTAACAGATGCTGGATTCTACGGATGTACTGCTCTCGAAACCGACGCAGATGGAGATATCGTGTGTGGTTCTGATGCAGATACAAATACGACGTACACCGCTGGTCAGAATCTTTCGCTCAACGGAACAACGTTCTCGCTGAATACCACAATCACCGGATCCTTGGTTCGCTTCACAACAATCTCTGGATCGACGGTCTTTGCACGCAATACGCTCGCATCAAGCGGAACATTGGTCACAGAATCCGGTGCATACTTCGATGGAACCACCATGGTCATTCAGGCCGGTTCCAACAGAGTGGGTATCGGGACGGCAACGCCAGGTGCGGAACTGCACGTGAAGGGATCGAATACTGCCAATATCCGCATTGGTACATGGGAAAGTGCAAGCACGTATGGTGGTATTGGACTTGCAGATTCACTTTCCTCAACGAATTACAATTTCCTTAGCAGCACCAGCGATACAGACCTCTATATCAACCGTCCATCTGGACAGGCTATTCATTTCCGCGAGGCAAACAACAGCAACGATCAAATGACCCTCTTATCTGGTGGCAATGTTGGTATCGGCACCACCGCTCCGAAGGCAAAACTCGATGTAGCTGGTACCATCTCCGGTTCATCAATTCTCACACTCAGCAACTATCGTGGATGTACCTTGAAAACATCCGCAACTGGTGCGGTTATCTGTAGTACAGACATCGATACAAATACAACCTATACAGCAGGAAAGGGTCTAACGCTTGCTGGAACATCATTCTCCACGAACGATATTCTGACTGGCTCGTTGATTCGGTTCACGACGGTGTCCGGTTCGACAGTCTTCGCGAAGAATCAACTGAGCTCTTCTGGAGCTTTGGCTGTAGAAGGCAATGCATCTATTGATGGCAGCACCTTTACCGTCGACAGTAGCGGAAACAGAGTTGGTATCGGTACCGCTAGTCCGTCACTTGGTATGTTGCAGGTAGAAGGAGGAGCATCCTACTTCCGCAATGTGAGTGGTGTGTATGCTTGGATTGGTAAAACAGACGGAACAGATTACCTCGTAGTGCAAGACACGATGCCAAGCACTGCGAGTTTCGGGACAGCTCCTGGAACGGATATGAATAACACCATCATCCAATCAAATGGAACGGATGGCGGTCTGACGTATGTCGGTGCTGGCAAATATACAATCAATGCTGATAATGGTGCTCTCGTACTCCAATCGGGTAACGGGTTCGTCGGTGTCGGCACTACCGCTCCGAAGGCAAAACTCGATGTCGCAGGAACAATGTCCGGCTCTTCATTCCTGACTCTTTCCCGATACCGCAACTGTAACCTCGAAACATCTGCAACAGGTGCAGTTATTTGTGGAACTGATGATGGAACAACGTACTACGCTGGTCAGGGATTGAGCATGAACGGAAGCAATTCCTTCTCATTGAACTCGACGATTACCGGTTCTCTTGTTCGCTTCAACACTGTTTCTGGATCAACTGTCTTCGCGCGGAATACATTGAGCTCCTCAGGTCAGCTTATTGTCACGGGTAGTGGATTAATTAAAGCAGGTTCTGCATCTATGAAGCCTCTGACTATTCGTGGTGCAGTCGGACAAACTGCAAACCTCACAGAATGGCAGGATAGTAACGGAGCTGTTGTCCTTACAGTAAACAATACGAGCTCTGTTACATCGCTTTACACGTCGCCACTTGCTGGTGTGCATGAAGCGAACTTTGGTATCAATACTTCCAACCGCATCCGCTTTGTTACAGGTGGAGGTGCATACTTCACTGTTGGTGCTGGAACAGCATTCTCTGTTCATAGTGGCGGAGTAGGTCTTATTTCTACGGGCGTATTTAACTGGAACTCTAACACGACGCCAGGTTCAGCAGGAGACATTGGACTCGCTCGTCTCTCTGCCGGTATTTTAAAAGTCACCGATGGATCAACAGCAATGGGATCGCTATATGCAGGTGCGATGTCCGGCTACACACTTAAAGCACAGCAATCTCTTGCTTCCTCGGGCACGCTTGTCTTTGAGGGCGCAGGATCGGGACGCTCTCTGTATATCGGACAGAGCATTCGTGCAGGCGTATCGATTGCATCCTCTGGCACACTGGTCTTCGAAGGTGCTGCCTCAGGCTCTTCTCTGTTCCTCGGAACATCATTGCGCGGTGCAGGTTTAACCGATTGTGATACAGGTGCATCTGTCCTTCAGTGGAATACGGATACTGGACGCTTCATCTGTGGCTCAGGATCGTACACAGCTGGTCAGGGTCTGACGCTGAATGGCACGTCATTCTCGTTGAATACGACGATCACGGGTTCACTCGTTCGCTTTACGACTGTGTCCGGTTCGACGGTGTATGCCAAGAATACCGTCGCTTCATCTGGAGCTGTTATTGCAAAGACAGATCTCATTGTGCAGCAGGGTGCAGTACAAACTCGTTACGGCATTGCCTTTGCATCCGGCACGTTGGTGAATGCAATCAGTGGATTTAATGGATCACTGAATGTTGAAAATGGGGGATTTAGTGTCGGAGGTATGAGACTTATTACGCCAGCGGGCAATCTTCAGAACATTGGCTCCATTATTGCAGGACAAATGACACTGACTGCAGGTGGCACTTTCCTCCCACGCACCGATTATGCAACCGGCTCCGCTCCTAATGATGTAGAAGTTGCCGACGTTACAGGAGATGGAAAAGATGAAATTGTCACAAGCTATAACGCAACATCCATTGTGTCTGTGTTCCGCAACACTGGCTCTGGTTCGTTCGCTACACGTATTAGCTACAACGTTGCAGATAACCCAGATGCGCTGGCTGTTGCCGATATAACCGGTGATGGAATGCGCGATATTGTTGTTGCAAACGGAACGTACGTTTCCATTCTTCCAAACACCGGTACTGGTCTCTTCGGTGCTCGCACCGATATCAACACAGGCTACGGCGAACATTTCGCAGTCGAAGTTGCTGATATGACGGGTGATGGTAAGCCGGATATTATCACTGGTGGAACAGGTAATATTGAAATTTACCGCAACAACGGAAACGGTACATATTCGCTCTATTGGTTCGATGGTGCAGGCGGTGACAGTGTTCTTGACCTTGAAGTCGCTGACTTCAACGGTGACGGCAAGCTCGATATCGCGATGACAACACTTGTTCTCGATGACAGTGTCTTTGTCTACTACAGTCTTGGAAATGGCACCTTCAGTGCTCCTGTGAAGTATGCACACGGTGCCAATGCTACATTGGATATTGAAGCGCAGGATGTGACAGGTGACGGACGTCCCGATCTTGTAACGACCAATAATACCATTACTGTCTTGGTGAATACTGGAACAGGAGGACTGCGCCGCGATCGTAGTTACTCTACTGCCGCTTCAAGCGTGGAAATCGCTGTGACTGATATCGATGGTGACGGACTCAAGGATATTCTCGGCTTCAGCAATACCAGCAGCGTGTATTACTTCCGTAACACTGGTACAGGTGCCTATTCCTCTGTGAATACATTCACCACTGCCAATGGTGGAATCGCTGGTGATACTGGCGATCTCAACGGAGATGGTAAGCAAGATATTGTGATGCTGGTCGATAGTCTCTCCACCGATGTGTTCTCCGTACTCATTAGTAATCCACGTACGATGTTCCATGCCTCAACGGCATCAGGATATGTGGGAATTGGCACAAGAAATGGTGCTGCTCAGTTAGCTGTGTCTGGATCTGTGCTTATTGGTAATAACATTGGAGCAGCAGCGCCGAAGGCTCAACTTGATGTTCGTGGAACAATGTCTGGTTCATTCCTTGTGCTTAGCAACATGCGCAACTGTACGCTGCGCACCAGCTCCACAGGCTCAGTCATCTGCGGCAGCACTGCAACCTACACCGCAGGCCAGGGTCTAAGCTTGAGCGCAGGAAATGCATTCTCGCTAAACACGACAATTACTGGTGCACTTGTTCGATTTACGACTGTGTCAGGATCAACAGTGTTTGCACGAAACATGCTTGCATCTTCCGGTGCTCTTACCTGGGAAGGAGCAGGATCCGGTGCTTCCCTTTATATCGGCGGAACATTCGAGGGCGCAGGCCTTACCGATTGTGATCTCGCAACGCAGACACTTGCATGGGATGCAACGACACGCCGATTCAGCTGTGGAACGGACAGTGATACGACGTACACCGCTGGTCAGGGGCTGACACTGACTGCGACATCCTTCCGTCTCAATACGACTATCTCCGGATCTCTTGTCCGATTCCTTACTGTTTCTGGAAGCACAGTCTTCGCCCGCAATACACTCGCTTCATCTGGTACGCTCGTCGTGAAGTCCCTAACCAAGACAGGATCTGGTGCCGCGACATTCGTTCCAGCTGAGTTCCAGAGCGGTGCATATGTCTATGGTTCAGGTGCTGGCTTACTCGTACTCGATAGCTACGGAGTCGGAGGGGCAAAGCACATTCTCTTCGGTTACCGTGGAACATTCGACACAAATCTGTATCGCGTCGCAGCGTCTATCCTCAAAACAGATGGATCGTTCTACGCTACGAACACGATCTCAGGTTCCGCTCTTAAAGCCCAGAACTCACTGACATCGTCTGGCACACTTTCTATTGAAGGCAACTCATGGTTCCAAGGAACAATTGAGAACGGCCTCGTTGCGTGGCTGCCATTCGACACGCTGACGGGTAGCTCACTCCAGTACACACAGGATATGAGTGTGACTGCTGGTAGCGGCAAGCTTGTGAATGGGCCGGCGCACGTAACTGGTAAGTTTGGTAAGGCACTTAGCTTCGATGACGTTGATGATCAGGTGGAACTCGGTAATCCAGCAGCATTACAGATGAGTGGTGCAATTACTGTTAGCGCCTGGATTCGCTACTCCGATCAAGGATCAAACAATCCAATTGTGTCGAAGGGCTTCCAGGAATGGTCTATGGAAATCGAAAATGGCAAATTGCAGGTGCAGGCGAATCGTTCTGGGAATAACGTCCAGTTGCGCAGCGTACCCCGTGTTTCTTCCGGTAGCTGGCAGCATGTGGCATTCACTTTCTCGCGTTCAACAACGAATGCTAATGGTGAATTCCACAGTCTCTATATCAATGGTGTGTTACAGCGTACGCAGTGGATGAATGGCTCTTCTGACACGAGCAATCCTCTCACTGGCGGTAATAATTCCGTTCTCGTCGGACGTCGCCCTAATCAGAGCATCTTCTTTAATGGTTTGATCGACGAGCCTCGCATCTACAACCGCGCACTTTCATCTCGTGAAATCGCGGATCTGTACCGTGCTGGTTCAGCATCAAATGGTGGAACAATGAGTGGTGTCGTGATTCTCGAAGGAGGTACTCTGCCCGCACTTAATATCCGTGGAACTGCTTCTGGTTCAAGCCTCTTTGCAACTCGAACACTCGCATCTTCTGGCACACTTGTCTGGGAAGGAGCTGCATCTGGTGCAACGCTCTACTTGGGCGGAAAACTAGAAGGTGCAGGACTCACCGATTGTGATGCTGCCTCTCAGGCGCTGAAGTGGGATGCGACAACAGGTCGTTTCTCTTGTGGCGCTGTTAGCAGTTTCGGTTCCGGAAACGTTGTTGCTCTGGGTGATGCTCGCTACGTCCGTCGAAGTGGTGGCACCATGACTGGTGCGCTGACTATCAACATGTTGAACGGTAATAACAGCACTATCGGACTGAATGTGCTTAACACAATCTCTGGATCTGTGATTCGCGCACAGAAGACACTCGCCTCATCCGGATCTCTTGTCTGGGAAGGAGCTGCATCTGGTGCAACGCTCTACGTTGGAGGAAGACTTGAAGGTGCTGGCCTCACGGATTGTGATCTGTCCACAAACACTCTGCGCTGGGATGCAACAACCGGCCGCTTCTCGTGTGGAACAATCAGCGCTGCTGCAACTTACACCGCAGGTCAGGGTCTTAGCCTGAGTGCTGGAAATGCATTTTCTCTCAACCAGACAATCACTGGTGCCTTGGTGCGCTTCACAACGGTGTCAGGATCAACGGTCTTTGCGAAGAATAGATTGGTGTCTTCAGGCACACTTGTCACCGAATCCGGTGCATACTTCGATGGAGACACCATGGTTATCCAGGCTGGTAACAACCGTGTCGGTATTGGAACAGCAAACCCACACGGACCTCTCCACGTTGTGAGTACATCTGCCGGCACAATCCCAACGCTTGATACCGGAACTGTCGGACTCTTTGAATCATCGGGATCTGTTGGTGCTGCTGCCGTTATTCAGCTTATCAGCGGCAATGCAAGCAATGGTGCATTGAACTTCGGTGACATTGATGACATCAACATTGGTCAGGTGTTCTATAACCACCTGAACAACAGCATGAACTTTACCGTCAACAACTCCGTGTTGATGGTGATGTCCGGAAGCGCTGTTGGTATCGGTACAAATCGTCCAGAAACAAAACTCGAAGTAGCAGGCACTATGTCGGGTCGTTCCTTGTATGTATCTGGAACTGGAAGTTCACCGTTGCTCATGACACATCCTGGTTTCAATGGAGTCGGTATGGGCACTTCAAGCCCACGTGCAGCATTGCATGTCGTCAGCGCATCGAACCAGTTTACAACGATCTTCGAGCGCACGGGTGTGAATGGACTTGGTGCGGCATTCCCATTCACTATGCGCACAGATGCACAGTCTGTTGCTGACTTCACCGGGTTGCTCTTCGAAGCCAAAGATTCTGCTGGAAATACACAGCAATACGCTGGTATTCGCTCTGGTATCGTCAATCCTACAAACGGTCTTGAAGACTCATCGCTCGACTTTATTACCTTCGAGAATGGTGCAAGCAACGTTCGCATGATCATTACGGGGTCACTCGTTGGTATCGGTACATTCAAGCCCGAAGCAAAATTCACCGTCTCTGGTGCAATGCTCGTTCGTTCGATTGTGAAATCTGGCTCGGGTGTCGCGTCATTCCTTCCTGCACGCAACCAGACTGGCGCGTACGTCTATGCAAGTGGAGCAACTGCCTTGGCACTCGACACAGTCACAAACACAGGAAGCAATACAGCACATGTTCTCTTCGGGTACCGTGGAACATTTGATGTTGGACTGTATCGCACAGGTATCAAGGGATCCGGTGCATTGGCCATCCGCAACACTAATACCTTCTCCAACAACGCCGCATCCGCCTTCGAGATCTACACCAATGCCGGACACATTAACAATAAAGTCTTCCGCGTTGCGACTAACGGTACAACCTTCGCAGACGGTGCCTACAACTCAACCGGAGCCGACTACGCCGAGTGGTTCCGTTACAGTGGCACCAAAGTTGTTGCAGGAGAAGTTGTCTGTATCGATGTGACCAAGAAGAACACCGTAAAGCGCTGTGACAACGATGCTGACGGAAATGTGATGGGTATCGTCTCTACGAATCCTGCATTCGTCGGAAACGTGATCTCCGGCGCAGAGGGGCTGATGCCTCCTGGTTACGCACTGATCGGTTTGATTGGTCAGGTTCCTGCCAAGGTGATTGTCGAAAACAACGAGGCAATTCGCCCTGGTGATGCACTTACTGCTGCGTCACGACCAGGATATGCACGCAAAGCGAAAGCAGGGGAGTCGACGGTCGGTGTGGCGTTGGAAGGTCTCGAATCTGGCGAAGGTGTGGTCAACGTCCTCATCTCTCGTCGCAACCAATCGTTGACTGTTGAAGCGGTCGAAGAGAAAGTTCTGAAGACGATCGCATCGATGGAAATTGAAGACGAAGTAGAACTGATGGTGAGCGCTGCGCTTGGCGACTTGAATGTCGATCAGCAGATCAGCGATGAAGTGGCACGTCAGATCGATACGATCACCGCTCAAGCCGGAAACATCGAGGCCATTATTGCTGAAGTGAACATGCTGAAGCAGCAGCTAGAGGAGCTCAAGAATCGTCCGACACAGACGGGATCGGTCATCGTGACACAGACAGGATCTACATTCGGTCACCTTGCCGCATCATCACTCGAACTCGATGACACGCTGACAACCGGTGGCGATGCGCGTATCGGTGGCGACTTCTATATTGACGGCGCACTCAACGCTTCATCGCTCTTCGTTCCAAATGGTCTGACGATCGATGGCGGCGTCGTGATGAACGGATTGCTCGAAACATCGCAACTAACCGTTTCATCCGGAGCAACCGTTAACGGCGCACTGACTATCAATGGAACCTTGAATCTTGGCTCCGGTTCTCGCATCAATCTTGGCTCTGGTGCACTGACCATCAATCAATTGATTGTTGAAAACACACTCTTCGTGATGGGTGACATTACCATCAATGGTCTTGCAACCTTCCTCGGAGACATCAATGTGAGAGGTGAACTCGTTGTGAGCAACAACCAAGCTGGCTTCGCGATGATTCCTCAAAGTGGTACCAGCGTGACGGTCTTCTTCGGTACCGGATTCAAGGCAACGCCGGTTGTTACCGCATCACCGGATGTACCGGTTCTCTACGGTGTCCATAAGAGTTCTGCGACAGGATTCACCATCCGTCTGGCTGGACCTGCTGCCGAAGACATTATGTTCTCCTGGCATGCTCTCTCAACGATGGAGCCGATTACGACACGTCTTGAGCATGCGAGCGATGGTTCCATTATCTTCCCGCTGGCATCCGACAATATTCCGGTCTCATCGAACATGGCGTGGAATGCGTGTATCCGCAATCTGACAATGCTCGATGACGAAGGTCTGCCACTCTCTTGTAGTCGCTATCACGATGGCTACACCTGGATGCACCCAGATCTCAATATCACCTTTATTTGGAACACATCCGTGACACCTCCATTGCTCAAGCTCTTGGGTGGATACGAAACACAGGTAACGGAAGATGCACAAACGATCATCGATGCGGTTGCAGGCACAGACGATGGAGAGGATGAAGAAGATGTAGAGGAAGTAGTCAGCACCGGATCAATAATCGACGAACCTGCGACGGATACCGGAGCTGTGATTGATCCGGTTGTCGAAGAAACGCCGGTGGAGGAAGAAACTCCTCCAGTTGAAGAAGAAGTTCCTGCTGCAGAGAATGTACCTACAGAGGAAACAACCGAAGAATCTCCTGTAGAAGAGGGCACAAATGCACCGCCGGTTGAAGAGACAACAGTGCCTGTGACCGAGTAATCATCGCTCTGACACTTCATGAATGGCCTTGCGCGTTTATTTGTTCTATCTCCATATATTATTGCCCCAATCGCTAGGGTTTCGTACTCTGTTGAACACTGATCTTGTTCTATCTCCCTGACTCCCTCTACCCATGAAAGCAAAAACCCTGCTACCAGTCCTACTCATCGCTCTTGTCCTCTTGGTTGTCGTTCTCGATACACAGCGCCGCAAGGCACAGACAGAATTGAAGAACCTTACGGTCCGTCTGGAGCAGCTCCAGGGCAACAACGCAGCGAATCAAGAAAAAGCTCGCTCGGTTGTCGAACGCGTACAGAAGCTGATGAATATCGATGTGTCTGTTGAACCGACCGTTGCAACCATCGTCGATGTCGAGAAGTTGCGCGAGCAGAACCCTTTCTACGACAAGGCTGAAAACGGTGACTTCCTTATTGTCACTCCAACGCGCGCCATTCTGTATCGCGAGGAAGAGAACATCATTCTTGATGTCGTTCCGGTTCAGATCGAGCAGGAAGCAGCTGCAGCGCAAGAGTAAATCACTTTGCTGCACTGAAGCACTGAAGCTTGAACAGCGGATCATGCTCACGCACAGTCGTGGATATGGTCCGCTTTCTTATATCCGGGTTTCTTCTCTCGCTGGTCGCGGGATACAGCATTGGTGCAACGAGTGCTGCGTGGACATTGTATCCCGCATCACCCCTGCGCATTGTCGATGATCACTCAGAAGAAGATATTCCTGTCGTGCATATCGATGGTATTCGCAATGGCGCACTCATCGGCACAGTGAGCGGCATGGTCCGACTTGTTGCGGGCGATAACCCTGTGTCGTTGTCGGCAAGTGGGACGTTCGCAATTGCCGATACCTCTATTCTGACTAATGTGATTGAGATTGTTATTCCGCCGGGCATGCACTTTGTCGCATCGGCAAAAGGGAAAAAGTACTATTCCATTACATCCGCAGCCGGAAATCAGATTGTTCCACAAAACCGCGTCTACTTTCCAACTGAGGCATCTGCGCAAAAAGCTGGCTATACCAAGTAATAGCGACCATAGGCTTTACGTCTACAACCAATGAAAAACGCAGAGAAGCTTCGTAGCCAAGAAGCTGAGATGCTAGTATTCTTTCTCTATGGCCATCCCTTCACGCCGCCCACCGGGTAACAGACAGCAGTGGCTTCTTAGCCTGCTTCTTTTTATCAGCCTTCTCTCGCTTTCCTTCTACTATCTCACAGCGCCTCAACGTGCTGGTGAAGAGCAGTATGCGAATGCGCGTGTCGTGCCACTCAGCACGATTGTTCGCGGATACAGCGATGAAGCGTTCGATCGTATTCTCATCCGTGATAACAAAGTGTTTGCGATTAGCGCAACCGGTGCAGTGGTGCAGTCGTATAAAGAGACGCTCGATACTGTCAGTCAGCTTGGTCTGAATGATCCCGATAATCCAACCACAGTCGAAGTCGAGAATCGCGAAGCAGTGAATCTGTTCTTCTCCGCACTGCCCGATCTTCTGTTCTTCATGCTCGTACTTGGAGGAATCGTGTGGTTGTTCCGCGGTATTGCTCGTAGCCAAAACACCGCAATGTCGTTTGGAAAATCACGCGCACGTGTGACCGATCCGAAACAAGTGCGCACACGTTTTAAAGATGTAGCCGGTGCAGAAGAGACAAAAGAAGAACTCGTAGAAGTCGTCGACTTCCTCAAGCAGCCACGCAAATACACCGATATTGGTGCGAAGATTCCAAAGGGTGTGCTGCTTGTTGGTCCTCCAGGAACAGGTAAGACATTGCTCGCACGTGCAGTTGCCGGAGAAGCAGGTGTGCCGTTCTTCTCTATCGCGGGTTCAGAATTCGTCGAGATGTTCGTGGGTGTTGGTGCAAGCCGCGTCCGCGATCTGTTCATGAAAGCAAAGCGCAATGCACCATGCATCATCTTCATTGATGAAATTGATGCCGTTGGTCGCCAGCGCGGAGGCGCAGGTTTTGGTGGTGGACACGATGAGCGCGAGCAGACATTGAACCAGATTTTGACGGAAATGGACGGATTTGAGCAGGATACAAATGTGATTGTGATGGCGGCAACCAACCGTCCAGATGTACTCGATGTCGCACTCCTACGTCCTGGTCGTTTCGATCGTCAGGTCTTCCTCGATCGTCCCGATCTTGCAGCGCGTGAGCAGATTCTTGCTGTGCACATGCGCAATAAGAAGGTAGGCAAAGATGTGAACTTGACCGTCATTGCGCGACAGTCCGTCGGTCTTACAGGAGCGGACTTGGAAAATGTGATGAACGAAGCGGCGATCTTTGCAGCTAAGCGCAATCACGCCGGTATCACGCAGCAGGACTTGGTTGATGCCCTCGAGAAAATAACCATCGGTCCCGAAAAGAAATCACGCAAGTTGAATCAGCGCGAGAAAGAACTGACTGCGTATCACGAACTTGGACACGCAATTGTCGGACACCTCTGTCCAGAATCCGACAAGCTGCACAAAATTAGCATCGTCTCTCGCGGATCCGCACTCGGTATCACCTGGTTCTTGCCAGAAGAAGATCGCTACACGACCAGCCGCCAGAAGTTTTTAGACGAGATCTGTGGACTGCTTGGTGGTCGCGCTGCTGAAGAATTGATCTTCAAAGATGTGACAACTGGTGCAAGCAATGACATTGAACGCGCATCACAGATCGCACGAAACATGGCGATGCGTTACGGTATGGATGATGGACTTGGTCTTGTTGCGTACGGTGAGAAACAGGGAAGTGGCGCACTCGGTGTCGATCTCGGCAGTACCAAGAACTACTCCGAAGAGACCGCTCGCCGCATTGACGACTTCGCCCGCAAGATCATTGCCGATCAGTACAAGCGCGCACTCGATATTCTTCGCAAACATGAGAAGAAGCTCAAAGAAATAACAGAGGTTCTTCTGAAGCAGGAGACAATGTCTGTCGAAGAATTCACCGCTCTCTTTGACGGGAAGCCTCTAAAAGAGGCGAAGAAGGTCGCAAAGAAGTAAATCACCATCTTTTCGACACTATATTTGACATATAGTGAATGAATAGTATTTTGATGCCCCATTTTTTCTCTCCTTTATGTCACCCAAATCACCCGAAGCAGGTCTGAGAAGCGATTCCCAAGAAGGGTATGTGAAACAGCGAGAGGCTAATGATGACGATTTGGCTTCGGTTGGTATTAAGACAAATGGCACTGGAGAGGGATCAAGCAATGGTCACGCCGCTGTTTCAGCTCTGGCTTCGTCGTTGCAGGGGGACATAAGCTATGGATTGGAAAGCGAGGAGGATGAGCGGATTTTTGAAGAATTGGTATCTATGCAGCTGAAAGTGAGAGCTACTTTTAGGCTTCTTAAGTGCATTACGTACCCAGAACATGTTGAAGATGAGGATATGGATTGGATGGCGGGGGTGGTGACTAGGTTCGGAATGAGTACTCCGGCATTGCTTCACTATATCGATCACCTACAGCAGAATGGTGTTGTATTGAGTGTTGCACAGCAGGTTTTGCTGAAAAAGATCGGTGAACGACGTGCACGCATGGAAGATTTCGTTCGGAGCTTTGAAACGGTCGAAATAGGAGTTATGGCAGAAACAATCGCAACAATCGACTAATAGCCCTATTTGATCCGAAGGAGCCTCCTGCTACACTCGGGTCCCTCTTGTTCTTTCCTAAGCCCCATTGCCGTGGTGGCGAAATGGCAGACGCGCACGCTTGAGGGGCGTGTGGGAGCAATCCTGTGGAGGTTCAAGTCCTCTCCACGGCACCATCAATGTATTCTTCCAATGATATGAGAATTCAACCATTTCTTACTGTTGGCTTACTGACGGTTGTTCTTTCGGGATGTGCCGCATCTCCATCTGATGTAAGTATTAATCAAACAAGTTCTTCCTCGGTAAGTAGTGTCACGGTTGCATCGTCTTCATCAGCAGGTCCGTACACGGGTCCTTTTATGTGTGGTGGCGAAACGCAGTGCATTGGAAATTTCACCGTCAAAGGATATCCCGTCATTGTTACTCAAACGGAAAGTCCTGAATATCATGGGTGTGGAGATCACTGCCTTTCGTACCAGTATGTCTATTTTCGTATTACTGAGGGAATGACACAGCCAATTCTCGCGTTTCTCGATAAGACGCGTGGCAATGCGTATGTCCAAGAAGATGCACTCGGACTAGGGTGTGTGTGGAAGAAAAAAGAGAATAATGAAAGAGAAACGATTGGCAGCATAAGGGATATACCCTCAGAGGATCTGACCATCGAGACAAATCCGGAGGATGCTTCCACTATCCTTCAGGCGACAGCAGATGCCCCAGTTTCTTTGGTATTTTCTATACCAATTGAGGCGGAAGGACATGGTGCTCCAATCTGCTATTCTCATTTTTACTTCGAAGTAGCGAAAGATTGATCATCATCCGCTTCACTGCACTAAAGCACTGAAGCATTGATTTTGAGTTTCTGTGTTCTATAGTCGAAAGTCCATGTTCGATGACGGAGTCATTACCGGCAAGGTTCTCTTGGATCATATTCAGTCCAGCAAGCTTGAGTTAAAGCAGGATATTCGTGATCTGAGTGGTCGCTTTAATTCACTTGAGAAGAGATTGGATAGTTTGGAAGTTAAAGTGGAAGATGGTTTCAGAGAAGCTCGCGAACATCGCGAAGCATTACAGATCGACCTTGATGCAACGATTCGCATGCAATTCAGACACGATAAAGAGCTCGCTGTTCTGACTGGGCGATCAATTCCAGATGAAGATTAACCAATCATCTTCAAAAACTCCGCTTCATCAATCACTTTCACGCCAAGCTTTTGTGCGTCATCGAGCTTTGAACCCGCATCTTCCCCTGCCAGAACGTAATCCGTCTTTTTACTGACAGATCCGCTGACTTTTGCGCCACGTGCTTTCATCATCTCTTTTGCTTCCTCTCTGCTCAGGGTCGGCAACGTACCTGTGAGAACAAACGTCTGTCCGTCAAAAATCTGTTCCAAAGAACTACGCTGAGGTACCAAACACACCACACCTCCATCCGCAAATTTTTGCAGTAGTGCTTTGTGCTCTGGGTGTGCAATCCATTCGGTCAGTGATTCGGCAACAACGGATCCAACGCCATCAATCGCATTGAGCTGTTCGCTTGTTAGATCACTGATAGTACGCAATACATCAGTAACGGTAATTCCGTGGAGGGTTGTCTTCTCCGGCATGCCGAACAATGTTGGCTGTGCACTCGTTGTTGGTTGTTCAATCTCTACATCGCTTTCTGGCCAATGAATCGATCGTGCAAGAACTTCGGCTGTTTCACGCCCCACATGACGAATGCCGAGGGCAAACAAGAATCGTTCCAATGGAATTGTTCGAGCTTTTGCAATCGCCTGCAGAATATTTTCTGTCTTCTTCTCTTTGAAGAATGGGAGACTCAGTAAATCTTCCGCCGTCAGAAAGAAGATATCCGCGCTGTCGGCAATCACGCCGCGGTCCAGTAATTCCTGAACCGTTTCTTTGCCGAGTCCCTCAATGTTAAACGCATAGCGCGATGTCAGATGTTCGATGCTCTCCTGCTTTCTGCCGGGACAATCGGTATTCGGGCAGAAGATCGCCACTTCTCCTTCAACACGATCGAGCGTTGTCCCGCACTGCGGACAGTGTTTCGGATAATGAAATGCTTTGCTATCTGCTGGTCGCAGATTTTCCAGCACCTGCATTACTTCGGGAATAATATCTCCAGCCTTACGAATAATAACGGTGTCGCCAATGCGCACACCGAGTCGTTCGATTTCATCGGCATTGTGCAGCGTTGCGCGTGTCACGGTTGTTCCCGCTATGTGCGTCGGAGTGAGAATGGCGACCGGAGTAATGGCGCCCGTGCGTCCGACTTGGAAATGAATATCGAGCAGCTGCGCGGTTTTTTCTTCCGCAGGAAATTTGTATGCACGTGCCCAGCGTGGAGCTTTGGCGGTAGAGCCGAGATCGCGTTGTGTCCGACGATCATCAATTTTTAACACAATTCCATCGATATCAAATGGAAGATCCGACCGTTTTTGTCCGATTTCCTCATACATTTTTTCTGCTGCATCAATGCTCTGTACCACGCTCCATCCTGGAGCAACTGGTAGTCCAACTTTCTGGAAGAACCTCAGAATAGCGCTCTGGGACTCAAGTTTGAGCGCATCAGCAGATGGCGTTCCCATCGCGTAGCAAAACATCCGCAAATCTCGCGATGCAGCAATTTTCGGATCCAGTTGTCGCACCGATCCGGCTGCAGCATTACGTGGGTTCGCAAATTTTTCATCCTCCTCCAAATTCTTATTCACTTTCTCGAGTGCAGCTTTTGGCATATACACTTCCCCACCGATATCAAGAATCTCTGGTCCGTCAGTTTCTCCTTCAAAACTCAGCGGAAGATTTTCGATGGTGCGAATGGTATGAGTTACATCCTCGCCTTCTATTCCATTTCCTCTCGTGACTGCACGAGTGAGATGATAGGACGATGTCCGATGTCCGATGTCCGATGTCCGTTCGTAAATAAGAGAAATATTCAGGCCATCGATTTTTAATTCACAAATAATATCCAACGGACGTTGATCACCAAGCTGGCGCTTCATCTGCTCCATCCAATCTTCCACTTCCTCTTTGCTGAATGCATCCTGCAACGATTCCTTTGGTGTCAGATGTCGAACCTTTGGCAAGCGACCATCAAGTGGCGCGCCAACACGCTGAGTAGGGGAGTCTGGTGTAATCAATTCTGGATGCTCTTTTTCGAGGGCAATCAATTCTTGTTTTAGTGCATCACGCACATCTTCCGAGACCTCCGTTTGATTTTCAATAAAATAGGCACGGTTGAGCCGCCAGATCTCGGATCGGAGCTTTAGAATGCGCTCGGCGGCATGGGTTTTATCCATGGTCTGATTCTACAGGAGTGACCTCGTGTTAGAGAAAGCAAATCCGTGTCACCCTGAGGAGCGCGAAGCGCGTCTCGAAGGGTGTATTGAAAATGCTTCGAGACGGCCTTTCAGGCCTCCTCAGCATGACATGCTTTGATGCCATGGTTCGTCGGGCTCACTATGACACCCTGCTACAATCCATCCGTGCAGCGTATCAAAATCGTCGGCAATATCTTCCTTGTTGCGTATCTGTGGATCACGCTCTGTGCCTTTCTGTTTACCGTCATTCGTATTCCGCAGTTTATGACGTTTCCTCGTCCACTCATTACATATAGCTATGGAATGACGGCGCCGTATCAATCGGCCAAGGCACCGCACGGCGACTTACAAGCGGAATGCGAGAATGCAGCAGGGGAGTGGTCGAGTGTCGATCTCACACAGTTCTATCCACAGATGTTTGGTGAAGCGAATGCACGCCGATACTTCGCGGTGTTTTCGTATGTCCACACTGCAGAGGCTGATGAGGCACGACGTGAGAACTATGCACAGGCACTCAAGCGGTTGCTTTCAGAACAGGGGATTGAATGCACGCGTATTCGATTGATATGGGAAAGTTGGCCGGTGATGACTGGCCCATTTGATGCGTTACATCTTCCTGCATTTACGACTCCTCGTTTCCTTCATGTGACCGATGCTCAATAATTTCCTGCATCACTGGGATCAGTTCTGGTTTTGTCGTATTCCGCCGCATGCACAAGCCATTCTTCGTATCGGCTTTGCGCTCTATCTTCTCGTAGAAGCTGCGACGTACCTCCCATTTGTGCCACAGATGTTTTCTCATCAGGCGCTAACGTATTCCGATTGGGCACCATCATTTCCATCATCCATCAGCTGGATGCTCGAGCCGCCATCTGTTCCAGTCGCCTGGATGATTGCATCAACGTACGTCCTCGCATGTCTTGGGTTACTCCTCGGGTTCGGTATGCGGTTTTGGTTGTGTGTGCTTCTGCTCCTTAATGTGTATTACTGGCAGCTCTCCTTCTTTTTATTTCCATCGTCCTATCATCGCATCTATTTCGTCGTGCAATTCATGCTCCTGTTAAGCGGCGCCGATCAAACATTTTCTCTGCGCATGCTGCGGACGCATCAATCCATTTTTGCATGGGAACCGGTTTCGATGTTTGCACAGCGTGTCTTAATGGTGCAGATCACCGTGACGTACCTGGGCGTCGGTCTGCAAAAAACCTGGCTGCCCGATTGGCAAGATGGCACAGCGCTCACCGAATCACTCTTGCATCGCTGGGCCACGCCGATTGGTCGCTGGGTGGTTGGTCTCAACTGGCCATTCTGGCTGTGGTCGCTGGCTGTCGACAGCGTACAAATCCTGGAATTTTTCCTCCCTGTCTGTCTGTGGTTTAAGCGATGGAGATGGCTCTCGGTCCTCCTCGGCCTGCTTTTCCATGGAGGAATTGCCATTCTCATGAGCATTTGGTGGTTTTTACCGTTAGTACCGTCGTACATCCTCTTTTGGCCGCCAGAAGAGGTCTACAATGGCTGTAAACGCCTGTTCCCAGGCAAGATACGTTAGAACAACGCATTTTTTCAGTCAGTCAATTGCAATCCCTGTGTAATACGCAAAGATACGCCCACTAATCTTCTCTCACTATTCCTATGGCAAAAGACCCCCACGCATTGGCACAGAGCATCTATCACGAGATTCTTGACCGACTCGAAGAGCTCGTCGCGACGTACGCAGATATGACATCTGACGATGACGAAGGGGATGTAGCAGAGCAGATGCAGGAAGTTATTGATGGTGTTGTGCAGGAAGCCGGCGAGCGCGGGCTCGATGAAACGACCGCTGATCGTCTCTTTAAGGCTATTGCGTCCTTCGCACAGAAGTCTGCAGAGATGTAATTCACATACGCGAATTACTCTTCTTCCCTAGCTTCTTCAAAAACGTCTCAAATCCACCACTACCGTGTTTGAGCATACGAGCACCACGGGTTACTTTGGAAATACTGATCCCCATTTTTTTGGCTACAGCTCGTTGTGTCATACCCGATGCCAATAGCTGAATTTCCTGCCAGCGCTCAGCCAATGATTCCAGTTCATGCGGTGTTAGCAAATCCTCTAATAGAAGCTTTGCTTCCTGCGGCGTCTCAATAGCACAGAGAAGGGCGTACAGTTCGGATTGAGGAGATGGCATGCCGCTAGTATAAGGCCAGCAGTTATTCTTGTCGTCCTATCTCTTGCAAACAGATTCCCCTATCAGTACTTTTGTACTACTACATGAGTACGATAACCGTTCCATACGGCCATCATACGGGGCTGCATCTCTCCGAATTTGGCGAGATTGTCTCAGTCGAAGTAGTGCATGATCCCGTTATTACATCTATCACCGAGACGTCTCACAATGCTCTCTGCGAGTGCATTCCTGTACGTGCTGATTTTGGCACCACTAAACAGCCCATAGAGGCCCATTCTGAGCCCGTTGGAGCCTGAATTTTACCCCTATCAAACAATGTGTTTAAATGCCTTATAATGAACCTATTGCGCCAATAGGTCAATTTTGGTATACTTAAGTAGATATGTCTACCACCCCAGAAACAGTCTTTAACAAAGCAGTTGAGGCAGGCGCTTCCGACATCCACGTCGCCGCCGATTTTCCCCTGATGTTCCGCATCAATGGAGAGTTACAGCCTCAAACAAAGAACAGTCTCACCGGCAGTGATGCCGAGCATTTTGTGAAGGCTGTCCTAGGGGAGGCATCGTGGAAGCGCTTTCAGACCGATCGTGAAATCGACGTTGCCTATGCGTTAAAAGACGGCGTACGCCTTCGTATCAACTGCCACTTCGAGCGTGGCAACCCAGGTCTGGTCGCTCGCGTCATTCCGACCGAGATCCCATCTCTTGCCGACCTGCAACTGGAGACCGTCGCAGAGTCATTCATTAACCGTGGAGAGGGTCTGGTCCTGTTCACTGGTCCTACAGGCACCGGTAAGTCGACATCCATGGCTGCCATTATCAAGCACATTACAGAGTCACGTGCTGTAAGCGTTGTCACACTGGAAGATCCAATTGAGTTCCTGTTCCCACAAGGTCAGGGTGTCATTCGCCAGCGTCAGTACGGACAGGACTTCCATTCATTCCCAGAAGCACTCAAGCGTGTCCTTCGCCAAGATCCCGACATTGTCATGGTGGGAGAAATGCGCGACCCGGAAACTATTGCCGCAGCCCTAACCCTTGCCGAAACCGGACATCTGATTTTCGGAACACTCCACACTCCTAACGCCGTTCAAACTGTCGATCGCATCATTGACGTTTTCCCGCCACACCAGCAACCACAGGTGCGCTCGCAGTTGAGTATGTCGCTCCGTGCCGTTGTAGCACAGCGCCTGCTGCCTGGAGCAAAGGGTGGCCGCATTGCTCAGCGCGAAGTGCTCATCAATACGCCTGCTGCTAGCAACATCATTCGCGATGCACGTCTGCAAGAACTGAAGTCGGTGCTACAGACCGGTGCAGACTTGGGCATGGTCTCCTTCGAGAAAGATCTCAAGCGTCTCTACAAAGAAGAGTTGATTACGAAAGAGACGTACGAGGCAGCGGAGGAGGAGTAGGATGAATTTAATATGTTGCGACATCACCAGGGAAATTGAGTGATTTTCCGGCATTTCGCCACATGTTTTCAAATATTACAGTGACTCGCTCATAATCCATCTTTTTAAATCCATCGTTTTCCTGGGACTGCATTAATGCAAAATCGTAGGATGAATGATAGATATATTTCCACACAGATCGTGCTGCCTGTTTGGAGATACTTCTTAGTACATCGAGTACGGCCGATCTGGAGTGCTTCTCTTGGCAAAACTTGCTGAATGATTTCATTCTGTACGTACTTAAATCAAAAGATGGCTGCTCATCTCGCAGAAGAAGGACATGTCGAAGTATTTCTTCATACAGATCAATATGTTCTTCCAGATCTGCCGTCACCCATAGTTGCAAAACGCCATCCATTACGCATAGTTCCATATCGGTATTGAAATAATCGTGATCGTCCAGATATGCCATCGCAGCCTCCTTTCCTTGTCTTCTTTCAATTTCATTCGATGCTTTTTGAAGAGAGTCTGTCGGTGAAAATTGTGATTCGAGTTGTTCGCTGAATGTCTGCCAAAGTCGATGACGTGTTTCATGTTCAGTTGATTGAAAATATTCACGCACGACATCAAGTCCCCATCGTGGTTCCATTTCATGTTGTATCATGTAGTCTCGAATAAAGTTTTCTCTAAGTCCTTTCATGGCAGAGCAGAGTCAGGAAAATAGAGTGCGGCCACAAATGCGCCGGCATGCATTCCATCCTTTGGTCTACACTCCACGCTTATGGGCAAGTATTCACCGACTTTCCATCCTCGGATTGCGAATACTTCATCAATGGATGACATTGCAGTTTTTAGGAGAGAGGAGCTGTCGACACCAATTTGTGCGTATTCCATGATAATCGATGCTTGTTCCGGATCTGCATTCTTACCGATGACAAGAGCTGCTGAAACAAGTTCTCTGTCGGATGATTCGAATTGATAGGCCATAGGCAGAAAAGCGCCTTTGTCGGAGAGCTGTGCCAGATGGTTGTTATTCAATTCGATGCGCCAGCCCGGAGGAACGAATGATGTGACACGGATCGCATTTGTCGCGATAATTTTTGCGTTTACTTCGCAGACGTCGAATGCAGCGAGTGGCGTCTTACCGTAGCCGGTTCCTGCCGTCAGATATACGCAGCCTTGTTGTTGATTCCATGTGTGCATGACTCAATGCTATGCATTCATTTTCATTCACACCACTGTAGTTCGCTAAAGCGATGCAGCAAACGAGAGAATCAAATGACGATACTGCATAATCTCACGAAGAGAAATTCTTTCTTCGTCGGGTGTTACGTGTGCCAGATTCATGTTTCCTGGACCCCACGAAAAACACGGAATTCCCGCATTGTTAAACATGTAGGCTTCCGTGAATGCATGCATTACTTCTTCTTTGTATTCACAATCGTCGAAGCTCTGCTTCAGTGCAGATGTAATGTTATCCGGCAATACTGATTCAAATGGAGCGAAATATACTTCATTGATGGTTATGTTTGTACAGAACGGTCGTACGATCGTATCAAACATATTCTTGTATATTTTCAGATCCTCAGTCACTAATCGCATATTACAAATTAGCTGAAAATCAGACGGCAATTGATTACTCTTTATGCCGGATTGAAGAACAGTAAGAGCTGCTATCGTATTTCCGAAGCGTGGATCGGAGACGGTTCGTGCTGCTTCTAAAAATGCAGATGTTGCATTGATTAGTGGAATCATCCGCTCGATCAGAAAATCATTTTTGTCCGAAGAGCTGTGTGCGGTGTACCCGCTTGCGAGTAGTTCATATTGTCCAAATCCACGAGTTTTAAAACATGGATAGAGATTTGTCGGTTCAGCGTTTATGCATGCAACAACATTCGGAATATAG
Source organism: Candidatus Peribacteraceae bacterium (assembly GCA_044228075.1). Classification (GTDB taxonomy): domain Bacteria; phylum Patescibacteriota; class Gracilibacteria; order Peribacterales; family Peribacteraceae; genus JAKQEM01. The sequence continues at coordinate 155,824 of JBGAVO010000002.1, read as the reverse complement.
ACGTCTTTTTCTTCAATTAGCTTTGTAATACCTGCGAAGTCAGTTTCTTCATCATCGGTGATAATGAGCATGAACCGATCATTTCCGGCTTGTATCAGTTCTATGAATGCAGAAATACACCCGAGTAGTGGACCTTTCATATCCACGGCTCCTCGTCCGATGATTTCCTCTCCGGTAACCGTGTATGTATACGGCTCACCACAAGGGACAGTATCAATGTGCCCTTGGAGGGCAATAAATGGTCCTGTGGAATCTTTTTTCTTTGCAATGAGATTAGCTCTTTTGTACACGATTCCATCGACTGTTTTTTCGTATGGTTGCAATGTGACGTCGATATCGAAGCGACTAAAGAAGGAAGTTAGAGATGTAAAAATCAGAAGCCCGTCCATTTGTGGCTTATCATCGGCATTTTCACAACCTCGTGTGAATAGAATCTCAATGATCTCCGATTGATAGGGTAATTGTTCGTTACGCATGTGCTTTAAGAAGAAAGAATGACGCGATCCAATTCGTCGCGGTATTCAAATATAACTTTCAGTGGGTACGATAGACTTTTTGTTGATATGGAATAAGCAGGAGACTTTCTACTTGTGCGCATCAAAATTGCATCAGACTTACTGATATCTCGCGAGCCGAGAACTGTATCGTACAGTTTTTTACCCATCCCATTTCCGCGATAACTTTCTTCCAGGCCGAGTTCTGATAAATAGAAGAAAGCATCATCATCAGTCATTCCTAGTACTTCTGCCAAGAAAGTCGCTTCCTCGGGCTTGAGGTGGAATTTTTGAGCATTGGTACACGCAAGCGTGTCCTGCCAGCCCCATGCAAATCCAATAAGCTTCGATGAAGACGATGTATCAAGCGCAAGTGCCAGACGCGCGCGATTGAGTGACAGATGATCACCTATTTCCTTCTGAATTTTTTCTAGAGGATAATATTCGACAATCGGCATGTTGCAGCAGGTGGTCTGAGGTGATGTGTTCTGGCCGAATGATTTTTCACACACCGTGCAACGGTATGCTTCATTCCATGGTGGAGCTGCAAACACTTTTTTATACAGCTGTGAGATATCCGGCAGTTGTTCCATTGCCGATAGAATGGGGACGGATTCAATGGTGAGATTGTTCATAGGAGGGAAAAGGCACATAAATAAAAACACTCACACGAGAGATGTGAGCGAATAATGATCCAAACGACACGCGCACGACCTCCCGCTAGTTTGCGAGGGCGTGATGATGCCGTTTGTCGATGGCGATGATTCGCATTTCGTCAGCATAGTAAGTGGGGTATAGAAGTGTGTCAACTCGTTAATACAAATAAATAAGAAAAAATTCTCTGGAGAGGCTAAGCTCCCCAGAGAAACCGCGCTTTAGCGGTGAAAGAAATGATTAACGGAAATGTTCGACCAGATGCTCGAGATGCACATCTGCTTCGTTGCCGTCGGCATGACGGACAGTACAGACGCCGCGTTCCTTGCGTTGGTGATCAAGGAAGACAACATGGGGGATCCGCTTTTTCACGCCGTATTTCATCTGCTTGTCGACCTTGCGGTCTTCCAAGTAGACCTCACACGGGATGCCAGCCTGACGCAGTGTGGTTGCCATCTGGAAGTAATCGGATCGAAGATCCGGATGCATCTGAAGGATAAGGACCTTGGCACTCGATTTGGGACCCTGTTCCGTTTTGATCAACCCGTGCTTTTGCAACGAGGTGAACAGACGTGTGAGTCCGATCGAAATACCGACGCCCGGCAATTTGCGTTCGATGAACGTACTTGCGAGGTCATCGAAGCGGCCTCCGGAGCAGACACTGCCGATGCTCTCGTGGTTGACGAGCATCGTTTCGTAGACTGTTCCGGTGTAGTAGTCGAGTCCGCGCGTGATGCCGAGGTCCACCGAGAAATTGCTTTCCGGCACACCGAGGGCACGCATGTGACTGACCACTTCTGCAAGCTCCGCAACTCCCTGCGCGAACAGTTCACCATGGTTCAGCAATTGCATCCTGCGCAACATGGATGGGACATCGTCTTTGAGAGAGATGACTTCCAGTAGCGCGTTCACCTGCTCTGCTGACAAGCCGACATCCTCACGGAAGCGGCGTCGCGTTTCATCTAGCCCGTCCTTCTCGATTTTGTCGATGAGACTGAGCGTGTTATGCCTGACATCGACAGACCCCTCCCAATCCGCACTGGCGGGAACCTGCACCTTTTCGGTGTAGTGCAGGGGGATGCCGAGCGATGTGAGAAGTCCGTTGTGGATTTTCCGATTGTTCAACCGGATGACGAACGGGCCGACTTGCAATTCGGAGAAGATGCCGTGAATGACTGCTGGCATCTCAGCGTCGTGCAGAAGACCAAGTTCGCCGTCTCCAATTACGTCGATATCGCACTGATAGAACTCGCGGAAGCGTCCTTCCTGTGGACGTTCACCACGCCAGACTTTCTGCATCTGGTAGCGGCGGAACGGGAAGTCCAGCTTGCCGTAGTTCTGGGCAACGTAGCGGGCGAGAGGCACGGTGAGGTCGAAGTGGAGAGCGAGATCTTTGTCCGATTCTCCGTGTTCCTGATCACTTCGGTCGAGCAGGTGAATGCCGTAGATCTGCTTGGTGTTCTCTCCCGATTTGCTCAGGAGAACGTCCGCGCGTTCGACAGCTGACACTTCGATTGGCACGAATCCGAAGAGTTCGTAGTGCTTGGTGATGATGCGCTTCATGCGCTCGAATTCCATCTGTTCCTCAGGCAGAAATTCCGGAAAACCGGAGATGCGACCAACTTTGACTGTCATGATGAGAGATCCTGTTAGAGAGTAAAGAGATCCAGGCGTTCCTGGATGTACATGGCGGCATCCGTGCCGGAGAGAACGGGTTGTTGAGGCATGCAGACGTTTTTGATTTCCTGCTTTCCCCATACAAAGGGAAGGCCGTCTGCCACCCCGCCGGTCCCATGGATCGGGACGATCACTTTAACCGGCTGGTCGTACTTCAAGAGACTTTCATTCATCTTCAGCAGATGAGCTGCTTCGATGAGTGTACCTGCAGAGCCACCGCAGACGATAACGGCATGCAGAAGTTTGCAGAAGACGCTGCTTTCATCACCCCATGCACTGTGCGCATACGAAGGCGTTACACACAGAGGTAAATCGAGTCCCTCGAGAACGTACCCCTTTTCAAGGGCAGTTTTGGGAAACACGCCGATAGTCTTCAGTCCCATTTCTTTGCTCACATCAACCGCGGTTTTTGGAAATCCAAACCGCGTCCCGCCCGCCAGCACCGCAATACGGTAATGACGGAGAATCTTGAGAGTGTCACGCACGATCCGCGTCTCTCGTTCCTGCTGCATCTGACCGTACTGCTTTTGCAGTGGGTCATTTGCCGGAACACCCGGCAATTCTGTCGATGCACCTCCAGAGAAGGCAATGACATGATGCAGCCCGTGACGATGAAGAAAATCCTGTACCGCGTCGTCGAAGTTTTCAGAGATAATCGATACCATGGTCCTTCCTTCTTGTGAGAATCATTTCTTCCGTTGGTGCCAAAGAACGTACTGGGATCTTTGCGAAATATGGCCAAAAACCAACGAGTAGATCGGTAATGCTTTAGTGCTTTACTGTGATAAAGCAGCTTGAGGATGTTGTCCGGAACCCTGTCTGTTCTATTGGGTAGTAGAACTGATTTTTTGGCTTTATAAAAACAAAAAACATACATACCAATTTTCTAGTTAGGTATAGGGCATATGTTCCTTGAATCAAACCATTCATGCTGTAGATGCCCTTCCATCCAATCATCTATGCAGTTCTTGGACATTCATCAGCGCTATCAGTATCCCAATAAGCAAACAGATGAACTCTTCCGTGCAGTCCTGTCACTGGAAACCGTCGGGGAATGTGAAGCATTTTTTAGAGATCTCTGCACAATTCAGGAAATAAAAGCGCTCACAGAACGATGGCACATTGCTCAAATGGTGTGGGATGGCATGCCGTACCGCGTCATTATGGAAAAAACAGGTGCAAGCAGTACAACCATTGCCCGTGTTGCACACTGGGTCGCGTATGGACAGGGTGGGTATCAGAAAGTGTGTACAAAGATGTCTGGACCCAGCACACAATCTGAATAAATTTCTTTAGTGCAGTAATGCACTACTGATTGTTGAAAAATGTCAGACCTTTTACTCTCACTTCATACGATGTACGTAGCTCAATTGGTTAGAGCACTGGATTGTGAATCCAGCGGTTGCGGGTTCAAACCCCGTCGTACACCCTCGCCACCAAGTCCAAATGGACTTGGTGGCTTTTCTAGCTATTACAGTTTGATCATGTACTCTTGTACCGATGCAACAGTACATTAGAAATTCACGGCGCTCATGGTGGCTTCAGGCTAAACAACCGCTTCGCAGCCGGCGCTAGATTCTGATGTATACAGTGTGAATCTTATGCCCTCGCTGAGAAGCGGGAGCTTCTTTTTATAACTCCTCTTATTATGCATTATAATCCATCTCCCGCCGGCAATGATTCATTCGAACTCCATAACCTTCGGGTAGAAATATCCGATAAAAGCGGTCATATTGTTGGGAAACATTCTGTTGGCGATTATTTTGAAGTCATTGGTGAGGATATATTTTTGCCACCTGGTCAGGGCTTTTCGATGTATGCGATTGCAGCGCTTCTTCCTCTTCTGCCGGCTAAACAGCGTGTAAACAATCAGGCTGACTGGATGTTTAGCGATGATCTGATCGCCGACCCTGACCCGCATTGTAAGGCTATTTATCGAATCACTCGAACTGGAAAGACTGTATTTAAACGATCTGACACAACCGTAACACCTCCCCCCTCCCTCCATGAATAACCAATCCTTAACCATCGATCAAATCCCCGAACCCTCAGAAATGAAACGTTTACCTCTTAGGCCACTGGGAACCGTAAGTGATTTTGTCGCTCTTGAATTACCGAATTTTATTCGAGATGTGAAGAAAGGTAACCGTCAGGTTGATGAGTTGTCTAACACAGTTGAAGAACTGTGTGAACATACGAATATTAGACAGCGCCCAACTACACTCGGACACCTGGATTTGTTTATGCTAAGAACATCTATTGCCTCCCTGAAAGGAAAAGTCGGTGAAAAAATTCAAACACTTTGCGAACAGTATTCTATGGCTATTGGCTCACTCGGTGTTCTTACGTATGAAGATTTAATTCATGCCAACCCTTTGGAAACAGATCCTCGAGTTCTCACCAACAGATCAGAATTATTTTTCTATGGAGCACATCGAAAAATCGAAACCGCATGTTCAGAAATTGTATGTCTTATAGAAGAACTTCTCTCGAAGCAGAATGATTCTGAGATCATTGCCGATGGCGTAAGGGAATCAGTCTGCCCTCGTTTGCAACTTATTCAAAAACAAATGGAACAGATGAACACAGATCTATCTGTCGATGATTTTACACGCATGCGTCCTTTCTTTATGGCATATGGACAAGAGAAAATGAGAGGTCCCAGTGGGAATTTCTCAGCAGGAATTTTTTCAGTCGATAGTTTAATCTACGGACAGAATGTTGAAATGCAGGCATTTCAACTGATGAAGCTCTGTGATTTGAAATATTACCCTATGACAACAGCGCATCACGATAGTTTCTCTGGAAGAAATGATATGATTACAAGTCATGCGCATGGGCTAAAGGGGCATACAGTGCATGCAATTCTGGCAAATGGGTCCGATGAATCACGATCTGTCTTACGAACGACCCTTACAGCTATGAGCAATATTCGAAAGGTTCATTTTGGGCTCGCTAGGAAATTCATTGTTGAACCTTTAGTTGCTGAAGGACAATTGGAGGAATCAGAAATAGAGGGCACTGCTAGACATAAACTTAAATCCTATTTAATGAAGGCACGAACAATATACGATGATGCCATTTCTTCCCTTACATGAATGATATTTCTCCAATTTCGGCAATGCGCTATCAACTCTCCAATGACTATTCCATTTCACGAATCATTAAAGGTGCGTGGCAGTTGAGTTCAGGTCACACAATTGATCGGAGTATTGATATCGAAAGTGCAGTAGACGATACCCTTGCGTTCATCCGTGAGGGTATCACTACTGTAGATTTTGGAGATATTTATCTTGGAGTAGAAGAGATGATTGGAAAGGTATTAAAGAGGCTCGAGAAAGAAATCGGCTCAGAAGCTCGCGATAAAGTACAATTACATACCAAATATGTGCCGGACATGCAGAGCCTTGCGATCCATCGTTTTGAAGATGTGCAGGCGATCATTCATCGATCGTGCAGAAGACTCGGCGTTGAGCATCTAGATCTTGTGCAGTTCCACTGGTGGGATTATCAAGTACAGGGTTACGTTGAGGCATTTCAGTATCTGGATCGCTTACGACAGGAAGGGTATATACGTCATCTTGGCGTAACCAATTTTGACGTCGATCGCATGCAGGAATTTGTTGATTCCGGGATCATACCCGAAACAATTCAGCTTCAGTATTCTGTTCTCGATAGGCGCCCGGAGAATGGCATGATCGAATTTTGCCAGCGTCATTCGATTAAACTTCTCTGCTATGGAACCGTTGCAGGTGGTTTTCTTTCAGAAAAATATTTAAATACTTCTGAGCCCGACTCTTTTGATAATAGATCACTGATCAAATACAGATTAATTATTGATGAGTTTGGTAGTTGGGAATCGTTTCAGGAATTGCTGAAAGTACTTCAAACAGTGGCACAGAAGCACGACACCGACATTAGTACCATTGCTTCATCATATATCCTTCACCAGCCACAAGTAGCCGCTGTCATTGTAGGAGCAAGAAATAGAAGCCACCTGGAGCATAATCTCCAGATTCTGAAAGTGGCTCTCAATGGCGAAGATATCCGTGCCATTGAGCAATACTTATCGGATAAGCCTGGACCTAGGGGGGACATATATGACTTAGAGCGCAACGATCCTCGCCATGCTGGAATCATGCATAAAAACAATAATACGCAGGGTGGAAATCAATAAAAGTTAGGCAGATGCTAGACGTTCTATGGGTCAATGGAACGCCATTTTTTGTTTATAGGAAGCCATTTTCTTGATTTTTGTTGAATCCTTCTTGCCGAAGTGCTCATCACAACACTGCGCAGGTCTGTTGTACTGGATGCATGACCCCATCTCACCGCCTATCGGCTGTCGCCAACCTTGCCTCGCCACGTGATCGCCTTGCAGACCTTATCCGGACAATTCTTTCGACCGATGATCCGGAAGATCTCGAATCGTTCCTCCGTGACCTTTGCTCCGATAAAGAACTCGAGGCTCTAGCAGAACGCTGGACAATCGCGCGATTACTGCAAATGGGCTTTTCCTATCGCACAGTTGGTCGAAAGACAGGTGCTTCCAGCGCAACGATCTCTCGCATGGCGCTCTTGCTGAAAAGGGGATCAGGTGGCCTCAGAGAGGCCTGTGCACGCCGAGAGCAGCGGCTAGCCTATCTTCGGGCTGTTGCTCCTCATGCAGTTTTTCCACAATTGACCGCTTTAGTCGCCTAAAGCGACCCCCAAAATTTTGGCTTCAATGAACAGTTTTAGGCGGCAATTTTGATTTTAAAACATCTTTTGCTTATGTGTGAAATGTAAAGTAACGTGTCCTTTTCCATGGATACCTTTCCTGCCAGTATCGAATCTACCTTCGGAGAAGCCGGCTTTACCGGTACCGAAGTTATTATCATTCGGAAGCTAATGGAGGAAGATGCTCTCACACTTCGTGAGCTTGCGGCAAAGACAGGTAAGAGTACTGGAGTGCTTGATCAAGCAGTAAAGAAGTTGATGGCAAAAGGAGTAGTAGAAAAGAAGCAAATTAATGAAACAAATAAATATGCCCTTAGGTCCTTGCAGAATGTTGTCGATTGGATGCATCAGGATATGAAGTCGCGTCAGGCGATGATGGTGCGTCGGTTCGAGAACTTCGAATCGTTTGTAAAATCTCTCACCATCATTCAAGAAAAGAAGCGACCAGAAATCGAACACTTTGAAGGAGTAGAAGGTGTGAAGAAGGCGTATATGGAAGTGTTGAATCGAGGCAATGAACTCGTACAGTTTGGACCGACAGTGTATCTGACTGAAGAGGATCCTCTCCGTGATTTTAAGGTGCAATGGTTTCGTGAGCGTCAGCGCCGCGGAATCTTCCTCCGTGTCATTACACACAACACTATTCTTGGACGTCGGTTTCATTCACGTGATCCATTCGAATATAGAAGAACATTACTGGTTGAAGAGGAGTCGTATCCGACACACTTTGAGACGATTATTGCGGGTGATACCGTCGCATGTTTCCATCCTAAAGAAGATCGTGCAGTGTTCGTGCGATATCCGGAAATGGCATTGGAAGAAAAAATGTTCTTCGACCGGATTTGGAATAAGAAGATTAAGAATGCGCCTCAGCCGGAACCAGCAGTTGATGAGAATGGAAAACCTGCCAAGGAACCTCTGCCGATTATTGATGCGATTCCTTTTAGGACTAAAGCGTTATCTCAAGTTCGCGAATTTTTCTTAAGTCGTCGCAGCATCTCAGTTCTTCTAGCATTTGCGGCTGCATCTGCGCTTGTAACGTACGGCTTGTACCTCCGCGACGTATCATTAAATACTAAGCGCATTCAGGAACGCGCACTATCGATTGCAGCGACAGGTGCATTGCAATTTGATCCGAACGACATTCAGCAACTCTGGACACTTCGTGATATTGAGAAGCCCGAATATGCCCGCGTAGTGTATCAATTAAATCTTATTCGAAGTTTGAACTCAGGTGTGCGGTATGCCTACATCATGCGTCCGACGGACAATCCAGAGTTACTAGAGTTTGTTGCAGATGCCGATGCACTAAATCCATACGCAAAAGGCGATCTTAATAAGGATGGGTCACTTGATAGTGCAGATGAACTTCCGTCACCTGGTCGATCGTATGACGTCAAGGACTTTGAGCCAATGCAACTACTGTTTAGTAGCGGCGAGCCAACAGTGGATGATCATCCTGAGACAGATCAATGGGGTACGTTCTTATCTGGTTATGGCCCCATTAAAGATCGTGAAGGAAACGTCATTGCACTCTTCGGTGTCGATATAGAAGCGAGCATGGTGCAGAGCTTAAGTAGAAATATGGTCGTCCTCGGTCTTATATTTGTCGGCTTGTTTGTGTTGCTCATACTCGTACGTATGTTTGCGTTTAATAGGTCAGTATTTAAAGAGATCACAGAAGTTTTAAAATCGCGCCGTAATTTTCTCATGTTCTTCGCTGGGTTATTGTTAGCAATAGCGTCAAGCACTGGATTGTATTTCTACGGAATTCATTCAAGTATTAATCAAGTCCGTGAAAAAGTGACAGTAATTGCAACAACTGCTGCATCTCAATTTAATCCTGACGATCTAGATCAGCTGCACACTATCGACGATATTCAGAAACCAGAATATGGAAAAGTTCTCAATCAATTGCATCAGATTCGATCAAATAATTCAGACATTCTCTATACGTACCTTTTCCGTCCATTCCCCAAAACAACGACATTCGAATTTATTGCAGATTCGTATGCATATGGAATTGATATATTTACTAAGCCAGATGTTAATGGCGACGGAATATATGATGCTGCAGATGAAGTAGGCTACCCGGGTTTGCCATATGACATAAGCCATATCGACGAATTAGTTGATGGTCTTTATTACTCACCCCTTAGCACGCACATTCCTTATACCGATAAATGGGGAACAGTGCTTTCGGGATATGCACCTATTAAGCGATCCAATGGAGAAGTGTCTGCTCTTCTTGCTGTCGACGTTGATGTAGAAGGACTGTACCTTCCATCTCTGCACGTTTTCTTCCCGGTCGGCATATATCTCATTCTAGTTGGGCTATATGTTCTACTATGGATGCCCGACGTGCGAAAATCATTAGCGCATTCGCTTGCACAGAAAGTACTTACAAAGCGAGTAATGTATACAGCAGCATTTGTGTTAATGATTTTGTATTGGGTTGTGTTTGGGCTCATCCAATATAGACAGTATGTCATTAAGGAAGAGACGGGAAAGCGGTTAGTGGCGATTGCTTCTACAGCGGCATCACAAATAAATCCGGATGATCTGATTAATCTACGCTTTGCACGGGATATGAAGACAGCAGAATATCAGCGGGTATTTAAGTTATTGAATGATATTCGCAATAGTAATCCTGGAATTGTGTATGTATATATTCTTCGTCCGACTGAAGTTGAAGGAATATGGGAATTCGTAGTCGATGTTGATTCAAATTATTTCATTCCATTTATAGATTGGGATTATACAGGGGATGGACTGATTAACGAGTCCGATGAAAATTCTCCGCCTGGGGTAAGATTTGATATGGAATTCTCATTTCCAAAAGTATTTAGTAGAGGTTTATACCAGCCAGTTTTTGAAGATTCCTTAATTTTGAATCAATGGGGTGCGGGTTATTCTGGCTGTGCGCCCATTTTAAAGAATGCTAATCCTCTTGCAATTTTATGTGTTGATGGAGAGCTTGAATATGCAGTAGAGATGTATGAAAATTAATCTCATTGAATTGAGCAGAAAAAGAAATACTATGTGTATGTGGGACGCATAATTTCAATTTTAGGTAGAAAAACAAGTCAGTTAGATCCAAATACTGGACTAAATAAGAAGATTTTCGTTGAAAAAAGTGTTTTAGGCGGGAAGGGTCTGTTTGCAAAAAATAATATATATAAAGGAGAAATAATCCACACAGTTATTTCTGAGTATCCAAAGGTTTATATTAAAAATTTAGCTAAATGGCCGATTGATAAAAGAGAAATGTTCCTTCATTTTGCCTTCCAGGGTGGCAATGATTTTTATTATGGTGATCCGAACCTTTTTTTGGCTGACGATTCTTTTTTTATGAATCATTCATGTGATCCAAATTGCTGGTTTAAAAATGAAAATACATTAATTGCAAATAGAAGAATAAAAAAGGGAGAAGAATTAACAATTGATTACGCAACTTTCATGACGCCAGCAGGCTTAGAAAGACCTTTTATTTGTCATTGCGATGGCCAAAACTGTCGAAAGATTATAAAAAATACCGATTGTCTAATTGAAGAAGTATCTAGTCGATATAAAAATCATGTAATGCCCCATGTAACTACTTATTTGAAAGAGAATAAACAAAGTGATACAATAGATAGGTGGACTCAGAAAAAGAACAAACTGAGCAGCCGAACCAAAGTTTCCTAACAAGAAACAGTTATTATGTTGCGTTGTTCATTTGTGCATTAATAAGTGCTTCCACAACGTTTCTTCTTTACCGTTACACGCAAAATCTTTTAACAGATCGACTTCATGAGAGGTTAGAAGGAATTGCATCTACAGCAGCCCTTCAATTCGATTCTAATGAGATTGAGTTTTTAGCAGAGAATGGTCTTAATGCCTTTGAAACAGATATTTATAAGCAAAATGTTTTTAAGCTACAGGAAATTCGCAATGCGAATAAGGATATTAAATATGCATATATTTTTGGAAAAACAGATGATCCGCTTACAGTAAAATTTGTTGTCGATGCCGATGCAGCAAGTCTCGTACCTGTTATTGATTATAACCACGATGAATTGATTAATGATGAGGATGTAAGTGAACCAGGGGAAGAATATGATGCATCGGAAGAGCTTGCCCTTCAGGGGCAGGCATTTTCAGAAACAGTTATTTCAGATATTTCTACTGATGAATGGGGTCAATATTTATCAGTATACTCACCGATTAAATCAAATAGCTCACAAGAGACTACTGTAACTTTAGCTTTAGATGTTGAAGTTACTGATTATTTACGAATTATTAAAGCAACCTTTTTGCCATTTCTACTTTTCATTTTACTTCTTTTAGTTCTATTAACCGTATTAACACTCTTTATAGTTAGAATTTGGAAATCTCGAGCAGAAGTTCTTACAGAGCTCGATCGCCAAAAAGATGAACTCTTAAGTATCGTTAGCCATCAACTTGCAACACCGGTTTCTTCATTAAAATGGTATATAGAAATGATGATCGACGGTGATTTAGGTAAAATTACGAAAACTCAAATGGAGCATTTACGATCTATGGGAGGAATTTCCAATAATCTATCGGATCTTGTAAGTATGATTTTGGACGTATCTCGTATCCAACTTGGTCGTATCAAAGTAGAAAAACAAACTCTTGATTTGAAAGAATTGTTTAACGAAATACTAACAATCATCGCCCCAAAGGCTGAAGAAAAAGGTGTGAAATTCGATGTCGATATTCCAAAAACTTTCCCGAAGGCTCAGCTTGATAAACGATACACGCACATGGTGATCGAAAATCTTTTAAGTAACGCTGTGAAATACACGCCAAAGGACGGACATGTAATATTTAAAGTAAGTATTCAAGCTAATATGATATCACTTTCAGTTAAAGACACGGGATGTGGTATTCCTCTGAAAGATCAGGCTCAGATTTTTGGTAAACTCTTCCGTGCAAGTAATGTACGTAATAGCGTTGAAGGAAACGGATTTGGTCTCTTCGTTGCGAAGGGTGCGGTTGAAGCTCAGGGTGGCTCTATTCGTTTTGAAAGCAAAGAAGGTAAAGGAACAACATTCTACGTTAACTTGCCTCTGACGGATTCGGTAACCACTAAAAAGAAGACCAAATAACTGAATTGAGCGCATTTACGCGAAGCTTAGAAGGTGCTATTTATGCTATTTTGTGCTATAATAATACACATATGGGCATATTTAGCTCCATGTTCAGAATCTTCCTGCAACAGCAGGTTTTACACCGGGAATTCTGGTTCATGTTTGTGCTAAATGGAGTTTTGCCTGTGGTAGTGCCGCTTTTGGCATGGATAGCACTTTCACAATCTGTCGAAAATTTTCACATTGAGGGATGGTCAATCGATCAATTCATTACGTACTATGTCATTACATTCATTATTTTTGCTCTCTCATTTACAAGTGTACATAGTCAAATTAGCACTTTAGTGCACACTGGACAGTTAAACTTCTGGTTACTTCGACCTGTGAATATGCTGGAATTCGCTGTGTCCTTCAGTGCCGCACGCTTTGCGATAATGTCTATTTTTTGTGCTGTGATCATTTCTTCTCTGGAACTATTTGGACTTTCTATATTCACATCATGGACACAGATTTCGGTTGCATTAACTGTCTTACCATTATCGATTACGCTGCTGTTACTTCTGACGATCTGCATTGGCATGATTTCTTTTTGGCTTATTGAAGCAGAAGGAGCTTTTGCAGCTATTCTGCTGTTTCTTCAATTTTTTGGCGGTCTTATATTACCGCTTAGTCTCTTCCCTTTTTGGATTCAGCCACTTGCTGCAGTTTTGCCTCTTCGTTTCGCGTTCGGCATGCCAGCTGAAGCAATCGTAAATGCATCATTTGCGGATGTACCAATTATTTTATTTGGCCAATTCGCGTGGATTCACATAATTTATCTTTTTACATCGTATCTGTGGCGGCGCGGGCTGCAACAGTATGACGCTGTGGGAGCATGAATAATTTTCTCATCGAAGCCGGCCACATTCTGAAAATGCTTAAGTGGGCAGCCGTACTGCACCTGCGTCGCTGGAGTCGCTATAGGGCAGATGTTGCGTTATGGATTGGTTCAATTTGGCTAACCATTCTTGCGCAGGGACTCTTTGTGTTTTCAGCGTACCAAGCAACAGGCGGAGATTTCTTTGGATACTCATTAAAGGATGTAGTTGCTTTCTTTGGTATGACATTGTTTTCAACAGGGCTCGCACAAATTGTCGTACATGGCTTCCCAGTAAAACTCGCCAGTGTTGTGTGGAAGGGGGATTTTGATTTCTGGTTGCTGCATCCTGTTAATTTCTTTGTCAGGGTTTTTCTAGAAGAAATAGGGATAGTATGGTTTTGGCCACATGTCATTATTGGATCAGTTCTTATGGGGTGGGCGCTGCCGTTTGAACTATGGGGGCTAGCAATTGTTGCAGGTATAGCAGCTGCAGCTATTGAGATAGGTATTGTTATCAGTATTTGTATGCCAGCAATTAAATGGGGTCGATGGGATCCAAGTGAAGGATTATGGGAATATCTCGAACGTTCTCGTTCTATTCCTGTTGGTCGAACAAAAAATACATGGCTTCTCATTGTGTCCTTTGGCGTGCTTCAATATTCCTTAGCTCTAGAAGTGTTAACAGGACGAATGTCGATTTTTTTATTGATTGCTATTGCTTTAAGTTGCCTTACTGCAGCCTGGTTAATTGCTTCATATTTTATTCGAACTTATACATCCGCCTCTTCTTAACATGACAGATCGCAATGCCATTGTCGTGCAAAACCTATGCAGAGACTTTCGTGTGTATGAGAAAGAAGAAGGATTGCTGCCTGCCCTGAAAAGCGTGTTCAATCGTAAGTGGAAAACTGTGCATGCCGTTCGCGATATATCCTTTGCGATTCAACCAGGAGAATTTGTCGGCTTTCTGGGCCCCAATGGAGCAGGTAAAACAACGACCTTGAAAATGCTAAGCGGAATTCTATCTCCAACAAGAGGAACATGCAGCGTTCTAGGTCACAATCCATTTAAGCGCGAGCGGGATTTTAGAAAATCCGTTTCAATGGTCATGGGTCAACGTTCGCAATTGATCTGGGACTTGCCGCCTGTTGATACATTTGCACTGCATCGTGATATGTATCGTCTCGATAAAAATGAATGGAAAAAAACGAGCGACACTCTCATTGATCTTCTGCAAGTTAAGCATATTTTGCAAACGCCCGTGCGACAGTTATCTCTCGGAGAACGAATGAAATGTGAAACGATCGTGTCACTGCTCCATAAACCAAAAGCGCTCTTTCTTGACGAGCCTACTATTGGATTAGATGTTATTTCACAGCGACATTTATGGGAATTCCTACGAGAATATCAAAAGGAATCCGGTACTACGGTTATGCTGACCTCACATAATATGCAAGATATTGCCAATCTTTGCTCGCGAGTGATTGTTATTAATCTTGGAAAATTAGTGTATGACGGCTCATTAAATGAATTGATAGATTTAACGCAACCAATGAAAGAGGTGCTAGTTCAGTTTCAGACTCCTCTATCATCTGCAGAAAAAATCAAACTTGAAAACGTTATGAGAGGAATTGAATGGTCTCAACCTGAGAATGTAACCTTACAATTTCACGTTCCACGCGAGCGTTTTAGTGCGCTTACTAGACAACTTCTGCAGGATTTTAAAATAGACGACATCGCGGTACAGGAAGTAGATTTTTCAACGGTGATGCAAGAATCATTTCTTATGCGACCAGAAGAAGTCCCAATTAGGAAGATCAAGAACGAGTTTCAGCGAAAGATTAATGGGGCTGCATTAAATGGTGAGTAATTAAATCCCACCCCGACCCATATGTCACCGCAATCGGTGTTTCTTCATCAACACCTGAATTTTGCTGATTGGTATTACATATGTAATTGGTAAAGGGATGTACATTGAATCTGAAAACATTGTTTCCTTTTCGCCCTTTTCTTTTTTTGAAAACATGACTCTTTCCGAGCCCCAACTGTTATACCCCTGAATTTGCCCTATTACTTCTCCAGATAAAGGATTTATTACGGGGCCACCACTCATTCCAGGTAAGCACAATGCGTCAATAGAAATATGTGGATAAGCTTTTGTAGCAGTAAGTCGCAAAGAAGGTAATGATCGAATATGTCCAATTTGCATTGTAAAAGGCGATTTAGCACTCGGTACTCCTACAGTATCCGGATATCCAAAACACCAGAGGGTTGTTCCTATTGAAGGAATTTTTTTATCCTCAGTAATTTTCAGCGGCACAATATCGGCTGTGAAGGTTATGATAGCAACGTCGATATTCGGATATAATTGAATATTCTTAATTGAATGATTTTTGCCTTTCTTATTTTGAATCTTTATCTCACGCACGATCGATTGTAAATGCTTGAGGACATTTGAATGGCCAAGCTTGTTTCTGGGAATCTGTAACTTGCGACATAATTCATCCATCGTTCCGCATCCTAATAATACATGAATGCAAGTTATGCCCTTACGCTTGCTAATGGGAATCAATGTACCAGTTGATAGTTTCTTATCTTTAAAATGTACATTCACACGCATAAGACGCGAACGAACAAGCTCAATTGTAGATGATGATTCAGTATTAATCATAGATACATACTATAGAGCAATGTCCGCCCCGTCATATGACGGGGCGGACGAGGTAGGGATTTGGTGTTCAGCGTTGGCTGCCGCCGCTCGAGCCTCGGCCGCCATTGCCACTGTTGCCACCCGATCCACCCCCACCGATCTGTCCACCACCCTTGTTGACCTTCCGCATGGGAAGACCCTCCGAAAAAGGAACGAATGCCAACAGAACAACCTGCTAGCTAATACTAATATCGTTGATGAATTTCAGTTATGAAATAAGGATAAATGAATAATATATTTAAGAAGTTTTTATTTTGGCTTAAATTAAACAAAATTGGACGTTCTATGGGTACATAGAACGCCCCCTCTTTTCTTGTTTATTCTAATAAAAAAAGAGGATTTTGCAGTGTTTACAAAATCCTCTTTTGAGTCAGCAGCAAATATTACTTGCTGCCACTTCCAGTACCCTTGCCACTGCCACTACCAGAGTTTCCTCCGGTTGAGCCACCTTTATTGCCCATTGCTCTCACCTCCTTCCTGTGGGACTGTGAAGAATTATGTCTCGCATCAATGTAATGCGATGAAGAGAGTATTGCAGGTACATACCAATCTGTCGCGCTTTAGCGCTTTAGTGCACTAAAGCGCTTTTGCCTTGATTTGTGCCGAATTCCTGATTTGCTGTAGGGACTATGACTTCTCTCAATCGCCTCTTCGCTCTTGCGCTTATTATCTCCATTACAGTTCCTGTAGTAGCACATGCAGCTTCTCGCAAAGGCATTACTAAGCCGTCTCGGGGAAATTATGAAAGTGTCGCAGATGAAGAGGCGACACGCCGTAACCAATTTTCTTCAAAACCGGCGCAATTAGTTAAAAACAAAACATTTAAAAATATCGGGTCTCCATTCACTTTCACACATCCAGATTCCTGGAAACCCGATACGTTTAAGTCGACTGTTATTCTGGAACCGGTTGTTGATAAAAACAGTATTGCAGCCAATGAGGGCAGTGCGATTGTGTTGAAAGTGGAGAAAATTCCAAGTAAGAAAAATTACACCACACGTGAACTCGATGGATATTTCATGTCACACGTAACCATGGCAGCGACGGTTCAGGAGATGGACTGGTATGTTCCTTCATTCAATTTAATCAGCTCTGGCAGCGTGATGTTTGCTGGAAATCCGGCACGGGAATATGTGTACACAGGGGAAAACAGGAGCATCAAGTATCAGTATCGTCTTATACTCTCTTCGTTCGATCAACAGTTGTACTTAGTCTTCTATCGAGCACGACCAGGGGTGTTCGAGAAAGATCAGCCTGTGTTTGATGGTATGTTAAAGACGTTGAAAATTCAGCAGAAAAAAGCCGCATCATCTGCGGCTTCTTCTGGGAAATCGTTGAGCTCTCGCAAGCGTAGATGAGTTTCAGGAAGCCTGTTGAGAAATCTATCTATTGGATAGCGAGAAATCTGCAATAATTTTGTCCATCTCTTGGAAGAGGGAGTCCTGTGCGAACTGTTGAGCAAAATTGCTCAGCCCCTTTCTCATATCTTCTTGGTTGTCATAGTTTCTCATAGTGCGAGGAACGCTATGTGGAATTGTTTTGATAATAATTAATGGCCAACTTGATCTGTCGGTTCTAATAGCGAACATTTTCCCAAGAAGCCCATAATTTCCCGACAAATGCGATGGTTTTATTGCCCCAAAGAATGAATAAGCTTTATATCGTGCGATAGATAAAAGCGTGCATTGATCAACCATCAGTGATGCTGTATCGGTCATCGTGCAAAAATTAATATCCATTACAGCATCCTTAATTTCTTGTTCAGTGCCGTCCTCTGGATTTTTTGAAATGAATATCATATCAATTGAGGATTCTCCGTTCTGAGAATAAAATCTGTACGTATTTGGAGTTTCCTTCACCGGAGCTTTCAGCAAGAGGGGGTCATAAGTAAGTTTCATTGGTACGTTTCCTACAAGACTAGAAAAATATCTGCGACCAGTTTCACTTAATAATGGCTTTGGTTGTGCCAAGACACTGCGAATATAGGGGGCATTAGTGTCCCGGTATGTGACTAGATAATAAATTCCTTGGTAATCGTATACATACTCATAAGTTTGGCATTTATTTTCGCTTTTCAGTATTCGAATATCGTTCACTAAGTTCCAATTTTTCTGATCCAGTATTTGAGGGCATTGAGAATGGAGCCCATTCCTTGCTTCAATTCCCCTCAAAGTAAAAATATTTAGTGTGGCAATAGGCCCCTTAAAAGATGCATCTGGAAGGCTAGTGAATGAAATAGTGTAGAAATCTTCAGTCAATTCAGCATTATCTTTTACTTTCATGGGAACTGAGTCCTTTTTACTTTCATGATAGGAGGGCAGCCTTAGTTGAAAGGGAAGGTTTTGCACAGTGCGATACTCCCACTCCTTGGGAATATTTTTATTATTTTCTTCGATTAATTGGGAGAATGTGTTTAATTCACGCGCTGACTCTTCACTCGATAGAGGACGAGTCTGAAGAAATGACATCGCAGCCCATGCTTCATCAAGATTCGTGATATCAGTGTCTGGATAAAACTGAATTGCTCTTCTCATTCCATCATAATAGATCGTAAAAAAATAACGTATTTCACCGGTAACATGGGTTGCCTTAATTTGACGAACCAAGATGCGCTGTTTTGCATCATAGAATGAATCAAGATGTTCGACCTTTCCTCTAAATGGATCGAATGTCAGCTGAGTATCACAATACGTGTATTGTTTACATGGTTGATCAATAAATATTCCGAAGTATCCACGGTCACTCCGATTATTTGAGGTATAGAGATCGATGGTGTTTTTCTCGTATCCACGATTGATAGAATATGTCTTGGGCAACGGAATAGAAAGTGGCACGGCTGGCACATCAACAAATGCCCAAGGAACAGTATAAAGATTTTCCGGGGGCTTTATCTCGAGCCTCTGATGCTTGGCGCACTCAACAGTATTTGCATTCATTCGCAGGCAATGTTCGGGATTTTCATATGTGACAGGTGCACCGAATGGTAATTTAATCAAAGGTGATCTTTTTGAGGTCTCTTTAAGAGAGGGGAGCAGGAAAACAGTTAGCGAAAAGAGTAGGCAAAAGAGAAAAAGGAGTGTGAGAAAAAATTGTTTTTCTCGGGGTATGACTAAAAGTTTTTTGAAGGAGCTATTCATTGTTAATTTGGGCACGCGGATTTTTACGAATATGCATGATGGCATATTCGATTTGATCAAAATTACCCCACTGTTCTATTGCCCATGTATGATAAATATCCGATTTACCTTGTATGACAAAACCTATGTTGCTGTTGCACTCTGGAAGAATTCTATAAATCTTAAAATCATCATTACTGCTTATAAGCGCAAGGTTCTGCTCAATTTCAGATGAAGTTCGTGTTGTACATAAATCGCTTATAAGTCCATTAATATTATCTTTGCTCTGGCCGATCATGAATGCAAAATAATCAGAATTGCCTTGTTTATTAATATCTTCACTAGATATTCTCACATTTGTCCACAGCGGGAATTCTAGCATGGCTTTTTCTGGTAATGGGATTTCAAATTCATATAAATAATCTTGTATCCACGGGCGATTTTTATCCTCTTTCATATCGATTAAAATTTCTCTATATGCCCATCCTTCCGGTAAATTCTCTTGAGAATTTTGTATAGGTGATGTACAGCCAGCTAAAAAGAATCCAATAAAAATAACAATTTTTTTCATACAATTCTGTAAATAGTAAATGAAATAATGCGTGCGTTTAAATCTTCAAATGTCATAAAATGATATCGTACCGTCTTATCTAGATTAGGACTCCAGTTAGAATCATATACCCAAATTCCATCTGCAGTTATATCTCCAATAACCATAGTATGTGGTGTTACTTCTCCATTCAACTTTTCCCAATTCATCTGGATTACATCACCTATTCCAATATTTTGATTCTCAAGAGTCTGTGAAAAATCTAGATTTCCATTATTTCGATCCCAAGATGCTTTTTTTAAGATATGCTCACTTCCATCTTCAACTAACCATGCATTATTTTCTTCATTATTATTCGGAATATTAATTGCAGTGATATCTAAAATTAATTTATCGACCCAAATTTTACATTCATTTCCCTCTCCAATAACTGGAGATCTGTATTCCTTTTCACTTATTTGTTGTAGATCTGGCAAAATTTCTCCTCTCAAATAATTTATTATTTCTTGGTTGCCAATCTTGTTCATATTTTTGCCGCCAATATCTACATAGAACATATCTGTCTTCAGATCGCCCGGAATACCAGCTGTGTCCGTTGCATTTTTCCATACTGCAACTTTAATAGTGAAGTTGCCACTCAGGCCACTACCAACTGAGAATCTTCGCAGTGCATCTAGTGGAACATTAACGGAAAGCAGTCCTTGGATATTTTCCATAAGAGGCGGCATGTTTGCTAACTGTACACCGTTCATATCGCAAAGATATAGGTTTGTATGATTGTAGTATGGGCTGGATCCTGTGATATCCAATGATACACGGATAGATTTATTTGATTCGACGTATGTAAATCTATCAGTATCCGTACCTATGACAATCTGTGTCATTGCTCCGGGGGTTTGCGGATCATTCACAAACACATGATCAAATCCCATTCGTTCATACTCAGCTTTAAGGACATTAAAGAATGTTCCTTGATTCTGATCTTTCATAGTAATCCAAATTCTTTCTGCACTTACCCCTGTAATGGAAGCAAGCTCAACAAGCCGCATTTTTTGTGCATCAATCGTTCCACTAAATCCTTGTTCAAGAACACTCAAGATAGCCCGCCCAGCAGCCGTATCATCTCGCACTGCTACGCCTTGAATCATCGGATACATTGTTGGATCCGAATCTTGATAGCGGCTCATCACATTTGCATACACGGTTGCTTGTGGAGTTGTTGCAAGCTGCTTCTGCAAGCGAAAAAAACTCAATGCGGAACTCAGGCTGATTGATACCCCAGCTGTTTGCAGTGCATCAATCGAATTTGCAGCCGCCAATAATTCGCTTTCTGTAACGTCTTCCAATGTGGCTGTATCCAGCACGTCTGTTGTTATCGAAATCTGTTCTTCTGCAGTATTTGCAGATTGCAGCACCTTGGTCAGAGCGATGGCAACGGCGTCTTTGCGTGCATTATTATACGCCACCACCCTCGGATCGTTCGACGTCGCCAGCACGTTTTTGATTCGCGCTGCCAACCGAATTTCCCTCGAATTCATATCTTCATCCGGCGTTACCGTACTCTCACTCACTGCCACCCACTCTCCCAATGCAGTTTCCCGCAACCCCTGTTCGCGCCAGAATGCTTGCGCCTGTTGATAGGCGGTCAAATCTGTCTGTCGGCCAAGCATTTCCCTCCAGCTCAAATCGAAAACGATTTTTGCCGCATCCATGACAACATTAGCGGATGGGATAGTAACGTGAATCTCCTGTAGTTCTACAATATGTGTCAGGCCTCTTTTTTGAGTAATAAGAGATTCTAATTGTTGAACCAACTGTTGTTCGTTGCCGCCATGCCGTAGCTGCATATAAATGTTTACAGCCATCTGCATAATCTCACCCATTGCTTCTTCATATGTTCCAAGGTTTTCTTGCATCTCATTTTCAAAATCTAATCGGTTGTCATGAAAGCTGTCTGATGCTTGACCGTACGAAAATCCGTTGCCCATCTGATTCCAATACGCTTGGATGCCAGCTTCCCAGTTTTCTGGCCGATACTCCGGATGTATTGCAAAAATCTTTTCCATTAAATCTTCACTACCATTCAGATAAAAATCCAAACCGTTTGAGAGGCCATCGGTCATTTGATACAAGCGAACCTGCTGCACCCAGTTGAAATGGGCATTATCAAGATTGGAATTCAGGAACGATACCATTCCATCAAAGGTACTCGTATCAATTTCGTCTGTCTGTTCCAGTGTCAGTACATCGGCGCCATTCACCGGGGCAAGTGTTCCGGCATCACGGTCCCACAGGAAGGTAATTGCATCCAAGAGCCTACCCTCTGCTCTATCGTAGAGCTTTAAGACGTATTCTCCAGACTGCAGTGTTGCATTGAAGGTTATTTGACTGAGTTGGGATTGTCCTCCTCCATCATGGGTCAGCCTTTGTGATGACAGTCTGCCACTGGTTTCAAATGTCACGACGCTCTGGTCGTAGGGGGTATCGACCGACAACAAGATGTTATTACCGGTAATTTTCACCACCGACATCGACGGGGTAATCAGCTCCGATTCCAGTAGTCCTTCCTGTGTTGCATCCCATGCAATTTGTTCGCTGTATACACTCCCTGTATTTGTATTGCGGTTGTACGAACAGACGATGCGATCCAGCAAGTTCGTGCATGTTGCATCGGAGTACAAGGTGACAATCACTTCACCGTTTGGATGTTCGCCATTGCGTTCCAAATTAAAATTCCATGTCTCATCCGTCGTACCTCCTTCATGCTGAAGTGTCTCAGCGAATTGCATCCAACTGCCATCTCCGCGATTTCCTTTCACATGAACGTACGTCATGTCGCCGGGATTGGCGAAACGGAGAGAAAACAAAGTGCTATTGTAATCATTCTGTGTGACAGTCATGAACGTTTTCGTGACATGTGCGACAGATTCTTCGTGAAGCAGAGAGCCTAGCGTATCGACGAGTGGTGATTCCTCCGGCTCCTCCTCTGGTTCTGGCTCCGGTTCAGGTTCAGGTTCGGGCTCGGGCTCCGGTGGAGCAGGGGGATCGGGAAGATCTAATAGCACAAGTCTGCATGTAGTAGGACTGTCCACAGTCACCACTGCTGCTTTTTGATCGTGTGCGGTCACCAGTGGCGACTGAGGATTCCTTGGCACTTGATAACGTCGTACTTCTGTCGGGGCCTGACCGGTACGAATGCCTCTAATATCATCAACAACTACAGCACCACTCCAGTAGGTGGAGATCAGATGAAGTCCATCGGCTGTCATGACAAGCCCGCGTACTTGTGCCATATGGCTTGTCCTACCCAGCTCTGCTCCTGTCTGAGTATCCCAGATGACAACCGTGCCGCTGTCGTCACCTGCTGCCAATATCGATCCATCACCGGATGCGGCAGCCGCATATGCCGGACCGTTCAATCCGTTCAATGTCAGTTGGTGTGCACCTGTTTGAACATCCACGATATGCATTTGCCCGTGTACGTTGACTGCTACGCTCGCATTTTCTCGAACAAAATCAAAACGGCATGCCTCACCTGCATACGGAATGGAGCGAATGGCCCCCGTCTGTGTATTGATAACCTGTAGTGGCTGTTCACAGACGCCGACGGCGAGAAGGTCTCCCTCCCAACGTATGTCGGTACCAAGGCTTGCAAGATTAAATGTCTGCAAGGTGACACCCGTCTGAACATCCCAGATTCTGAGAGTGCGGTCATGCGAGGTTGAGGCAAGCTTGTCTCCTGTGCTGTTGTAAGCGACGGCGGTAACCAAGCCCGTATGGCCATTCAATGTATTGAGAAGTTGGCCCGTAGCTCCATCAAAGATTCGAACCGTGGCGTCGTGATTCGCTGTCGCAAATTGCATGTTATCGGGGCTAACTGCGACATCCATCGAGATCTTGTTCGCAACCGGTTGCATTTCCGCCTGTGCTCCATTTGTCGGATTTCCCCAAGTAGCCGTATCCATACCTACAAGAGGAGTGGTGCCGCTCATGAGGACACGGGTCTCTAGTTGTTGAATCAACGCAGGGGTTGTCGACATATTCTGCTGTTCACGTCGCTTCCGGGGGCGCAGGCCTTCCGGCTGGATACCAAAGATGGAAGCTATGGCAGACCGGCAGTGACTGCCGTAGCTTGCAATGCTGCTCAAGAGCCCTTGGGGTTGCTGATCAGGTGATCCGGAAGACGATTGTTCAGGGGTGCGGTACGGCATGGAGGATGGAAGAAGAAAGTGCTTCTAGCATCAGGCCATGCCAGTGAGGGCGGTAGGGGGCGAGGGAGACTATAAAAAATGTACTCAGATATTTTTTTTATTTTAAGCCAAAAATTAAGTTCTATGGTGCGGTAGAACGGCACACCATTATCGCGATTTCAATTTATGTATAGTTAGTAGGTTCAATAATAATACATCGCATATTTTTTAAGTTCGTATCTTTTGCCAAACATTTTTCCATTGAGTCGTTCATTACATCAGTAGAGCAATCAGCATATTGTCTACTAAAATAATCCTGATTATTCGAGATAAAATGGCCACCACCCAATACTAAAACTCCACTTCCACCAATGGGGATGTTTGAATTCAGTAGATCGATTGCATACTGATGGGTAACTTGAAAATCATTTTTTCTTAGTTGCACAAAGTTTGGAATATCATTTTTTGATCTAGCTTCATCTATCATATGCTTCATTTTTGCACGAGTAGAGTGTTCAAGACTAAAGCATTGGGACGCATGTAACATGCCCTTAGTGAGATATAAATTAATAAATCGCATCATGCCCGTGCATGACATGTGGATTGAGTCAACGATATGTTTTTTATTTTTAGCCGCAGCTTGGCGTAAGTCGTTCCATAGCACTCGACACTGATTTATATCAGTTCCAATCTTCCTCAACGAAGCTTCATTTCTTACAAGAGAATCTAGGCTGAAATCCATTGGAATAATACTTTCTAACAGCAATATATTTTGTAAGAAATCACCTTCAAGCATCAAAGTGTATTGAATATCAAAAAGATTGTTTTGATGAGACAGCCATTTTTGAAATGCATCCATGTTCATTTTATCAAAAAAAGCTGCATCACCATGATCTTGCTTAATACAAAAACACACCCTCTCCGTCGCTTCTGGATTTACCTGTCCAACCACTTTTCCATATGGGGCTATCAGTTCAAGTACTTTTTCAATTTTTGCTGATAAATCATTAGGATCTGAATCAAGGGATTTTTCCTCTATCTCATCTAAATGTAAGTTGAAGCCAATGCCATTCACAGTTTGTTGCGCATTAGCAGTACCGGCCACAACCGCTGTTTGCTCTTCTATTGTTCGCAGAGGAAAACTGTAATTTGTCACTGGCTGTGGAAGCGTAGCTGTTGCATGCCTTGGTAAGACCGGATCTAGTGAGATGAAATATCTTTTGCGTACATCTTCCGGTTTCATATGAGGTATACGTACAAGATCAAACATCTGCGCCCGCAACAGTTTTGACTCCGGAAACATTTCGGCGAGTTCCACATCGCTCATTGCATCGGCTTCTATGCGGGGAAGCAATAAACCATGACCGTCTCGTATCCAATCACTTCTATCTCGTTCCAATTCGATACTTCGACCACCTGGTCCGATTGCACGATCCGTGAAAAAGTGATTCGCATCAAAGATGCCCGGGCACCATCTACGCTGAGCTTGCTCGACGAGCCAGGGTCGATACCCGTGATCATCAGACCATTCACTCAGTAGCTGCTGAATCCACCATCGTTGACTTTTCCGGTATCCGGTAATGGTGACAGGAACGGCGGTATGACCATTGAGGTCAATCTGGTAGTCCGATTTGTATGGCGTAACCTGTAGTAAATGATCATTTGATGGATGTGGATCGAGTGTTGGTTCTGCAATCCATAATTCATCCCCATACTGTTCTCCTTTTAGGAGGCAATGCGGAGAATGAATACATTCGCCAATTTCTGCAGGGAAAGCGGTCTTAGAAGTTGGCATAGCGCCCAATTATGCCCATTATCCGATAATTGTCAAATATAATAAAATATGCTATAATAATACCAAATGGAATTCGTATTCATATCCCTCATTATTCTGGCCGAAACAGCAGGCCAGGGCTTCCTGAAGGAGTACGCGATGCACCTGCATCCTCTCTATCTCGCCCTTGGAGCTATGTGCTATTTCGCGGTGGTGGTTCTGCTCGCGCGCGCGTTGCAAGCAGAGGGTGTGGGAATGGTGAATATGATGTGGTCTGTTGCATCCATCATGTCGGTCTTCCTGGTTGGTATGTTGTTCTTTCATGAACGCATGACAGCGATGCAGTTATTTGGAGCAGCAATGGCGGTTTCGGGAATTGTCATCTTGAAGGTGTCATCGGTCTAACAGGTTCAAGTCAGCGCTCATCTCCGTGACGCTTTTTCGTAGTGATTCGATGGAGGAATGACTAGAATACGGTAGTGACCAACGCTCAAATCGCGCAGGCATTTCAGATCATTGCAGATCTTCTCAGTTTAAAAGATGAGAACCCGTTTAAGATTCGTGCCTATGCGCGGGCATCAGAAACGATCCTCTCGCTGAGCGAGGATGTCGCTGCGCTCTATAAACGAGGAGGTCGCGAGGGACTTACGGAGATACCGGGAATTGGATTTGATCTGTCGGCGAAGATGGAGGAGATGATTCAGACCGGTAAGTTGAACTATTTAATTGATCTACAAAAAGAGCTTCCTAAAGGGCTGATCGAGATTACCAATATTCAAGGAATGGGCCCTAAAAAGACAAAGTTTGTCTGGAAAACATTTGATGTGGAGAGTGTTGATGACCTGGAGAAACTCGCGAAGTCCGGCAAGCTGGATACGCAGAAAGGATGGGGGGCGAAGTCTGTTCAGAATATTCTGGAGGGCATTGCATCTCTACGTCTGAACAATCAACGTGTCGCTTTACCTAAAGCACTGACAGTTGCACTGCAAATACAGCGTACATTGGTGGAAAGCGGACTGTGTGGTCAGGTAGAGATTGCGGGTAGTCTTCGCCGAAGAAAGGAGTCGATCGGTGATATCGATATTCTTGCGACGAGCACGGAAGTCGAGAAGGTAATGGAATTGTTCTGCGCGTTTGAATTGGTTGATCGCGTTCTGGGAAGAGGCCCAACGAAGTCCAGTGTGCATCTCTCAACCGGTGTGAATGCAGATTTGCGTGTGGTTGAAGATGATGTCTTCGGAGCAGCGCTCCATTACTTTACCGGCAGCAAAGAGCACAACGTCGCCATCCGCAAGTTGGCTATCGAGAAGGGGCTGACTATTTCTGAGTATGGAGTCTACGAGGGAACGGCGGAGAAGAAGGGGAAGTTGAAGGCATCAAAAACAGAGAAAGATATCTATAAAGCAGTTGGTCTTCCGTACATTCCACCGGAGTTGCGTGAGGACAGGGGAGAGATTGTTGCAGCGAGCGAGGGGCATCTACCAACGCTTATCGATGTTGCAGATATGAAAGGGGATCTTCACATGCATAGTAATTTCAGCGATGGATCGGCAACGATGACTGAGATGGCACAAGCGGCAAAAGATGTTGGTCTCAGCTACATTGCGATTACCGATCACGGTTCGCCCATGGGCATGGTGCGCGGCGTGAAAGAGGAGAATATCAAGGAGTATTTGAAGCTGGTTGAGGAGGCGCGGAAGAACGTCAAAGGCATCAATATCCTTGCCGGGTCCGAAGTCGACATTCTGGAAGATGGCAGTTTGTATCTCCCGGACAAGGTTCTAAAGCAACTCGATTGGGTTGTTATATCTGTGCACGGAAACTTTAAACTGTCTTCGGAGCAAATGACCGAGCGCATCATCTCTGCTCTCAAAAATCCATACGTGAAGGTCTTCGCACACCCAACATCGCGTTTACTCCTCAAGCGTGATCCCATCGAGTATGACATTGATGCAGTCTTTCGCTGTGCCGCCGATCATCATGTCTGTCTGGAAATTAACGCCTCACCCGAACGTCTTGACCTCAATGATGTGCTGGTTCGTCGGGCGAAAGATGCAGGCTGCATGATTACCATCAACAGCGATGCGCATCATCCTGGCGAGTTTGAATACCGTCATGGCATCAGCCAAGCGAGAAGGGGATGGTTGGAGGCGAAGGATGTCTTAAATACGCGGACGTTTGTGCAGTTGAAAGAGTGGATTGCCAAGCGATGAAGGGATAGAATTCGCCCCTTATGTCGGAACATATCGATCATCACTGCGGGGTAGCGGCACTGGTTGATTTAGAGAATAAGCAGGATGTCGTACATATGGCATTACCGGTTATATGGCAGATGAGGAACCGCGGTCAGTTAGGGGCAGGTTTGTCTTGGGTAATGGATATACCTGACAATGGACGACAGATCGGAACGCTCAAGGGAGCTGGAAGAGTAAAAGACGTTCTTTCGATGAAGAACGTTCAGAGTGCAAATGCAGTCTCTTCTCTTGTGATTGCGCACACCAGATATGCGACAAACCTTCTACGCAGTCAGGAGTCGTTTCATCCCAATGATTTTTACGATGAGGCAATTACCTATTTCGATTCGAATCAGAGTATCGAGCTTGCTCTCGCATTCAACGGAAACGTCTTGATGTTGCGGAAGTTGATAAAGCATCTGGATGAACTGGGAATTGTCCCGCGAATGGAAGGCGATACCGAAATTCTTGTCCAGCTTCTTGTTCATGCTCTCCGCACGCAATCAAGAGAGCGTATTGCAGATGTCTGCAAAACCGCATTCGGAGCTCTGGAGGGATCCTTCAATCCGGTTATTCTTATGCCGGACAAAGTGCTCGCTCTGCGCAGCGATTGGAGACATCCGCTCTGCTACGCAGTAAGAGAAAAGCTCATTGCAGTCGCATCGGAGGATATTGCGATTCGCCAACTTTGGCGGGATGCAGATTGTATAGATATTCCGGCCGGCACAATGCTTGAAATGAATATTCACGAACAGAGATATCAGTTGCATGAGTTATGGAAGCCAAAAGGTGGCTTGTGTTTTATCGAACCATCTTACTTTGCCGACCATCGAACAAAAATGGACGGTGTATCTGCAGCAAACTCCCGTTTTGAAGCAGGAAAAATTCTTGCCGAACGTGATGCTCCATGGATTGAAAAAATCAAGATGACGAAGAAAAAGAAGCGATGGCCGATTGTGGTTTCTGTCCCGGATTCAGCTTTTCCAGCGGGTCGTGGTCTAGCGTTCGAAGCAAAATTGCCATGCGTTGATGCAATCAGAAAAAGAGACGGGCACGGACGAACATTCATCGAGGCGACGCAGAGCGAACGAGAAGATGCCGCTAAGCGGAAATATGAATATGACAAAGCACTTATAAAAAATCGACGAATCATCCTGGTCGATGACAGTATGGTGCGAGGAACCACAATGCGGATCATTGTAAAGAAGCTTAGAAAGAAGGGTGCAAAAGAAGTTCATGTCCGTTTAGCGACTCCGCCGATCATGGGCCCATGTTTTTACGGAATCGATTTCCCAACTGTCCAAGAGCTGATTGCACGGAAATATTCCGATGGTGTTCAACCCTTCGCTCCCGACGGACGATTACACCAGGAC
The DNA here is from genome assembly GCA_044228075.1 of Candidatus Peribacteraceae bacterium. Taxonomy (GTDB): domain Bacteria; phylum Patescibacteriota; class Gracilibacteria; order Peribacterales; family Peribacteraceae; genus JAKQEM01. Next base: position 126,378 of record JBGAVO010000002.1, on the reverse strand, counting down.
ATCCTCAATGCTGTTGCGGAAGAAATCGGAGCAGACTCGGTTGAATTTTTGCCTATCACGGAATTGCCACGTGCCCTTGGACGCGAAGATCACTCAAGCATCTGCATGTCCTGTGTCACATGCAATCATCCGACTAAAGGCGGAGAGGAGTTGTATCAACTGGCAAGCACGGAGACTTCTGCGTCACACTAAGCAGATCCATTATCACAACACGTCTCACATAAAACACCGCATACCGTGCAGTGCTTCTTCAGTCTGCGTTCGATCAACACTCCGCCACACACAAGACAACGCATGTCGCACAAATCTTGAATAACTTTTGTATCCGATGATGGAACTATCTGCTGCATCTGCATGCATCATACATCGCCCCGCGGTATACTTTGGCTATGTCGACGTCACATTGGCTCTCACCAATCGGAATGTTAGAGATTGAAATTTCAGATCAGTCCTTATTAAAGCTGAAAAAGTCGAATACAAAAAAAGAACATATATCAAAGGATCCAGTTACACTTCAAGTGTTGGATCAGCTGCAGGAATACATGAATGGTCGCCGTGCGATGTTCTCACTTCCGCTCAGAGTGGAGGGGACACTTTTTCAACGAGCGGTTTGGGATGGGCTGATGAAGATCCCAGCAGGCGAGACCCGGACCTATGGTGAGCTGGCAGCAATGATCGGCAAACCAAAAGCAGCTCGCGCAGTCGGGAATGCCCTCAACAAGAACCCGGTCTGCATTGTCGTGCCGTGTCATCGTGTTACCTCATCAACTGGCCTCGGCGGTTATGCGTATGGAACGGCGATGAAGAAGAAGCTTCTCAATTTAGAGAGACAATAAGTGCCACCCTAAGAAGGAGTCCCGCATTGGGATGATGTCTAGCAGGGTAGAACTACAGAATTCATGCTTCGAGACGGCCCTACGGGCCTCCTCAGCATGACACTATTGTGATAAGTCTAGTTGCTATTTTGTTATCGATTCCCTATAAAGGAGCCCTCCTACGTCCAATCGGACGCAGATTTTCTAGATCTACCTATGGATATCCGCAATATTGCCATTATCGCCCACGTTGACCACGGTAAAACGACTCTGGTGGACGCCCTCCTTAAGCAAGGTGGAGCCTTTGAAGCCCATGAAACAACGGGTGAGTTGATGATGGATAGCAATGACCAGGAAAAGGAGCGCGGAATCACCATTTTTGCGAAGAATGCATCCATTAAATACAAGGACTGCAAAATCAACATTGTTGATACCCCAGGACACGCGGACTTCGGATCGGAAGTGGAGCGTATTCTGCGCACTGTCGACTGTGTCTGTCTGCTTGTGGATGCACAGGAAGGACCAATGCCGCAGACAAAATTTGTTCTTAAAAAGTCGCTTGAAATAGGGCTAAGGCCAATTGTTGTTATTAACAAAATCGACAAGCCAGCTGCCCGCCCAACGGAGGTGGTCGACATGGTGTTCGATCTCTTCGCTCAGTTGGGAGCAACCAACGAACAGCTCGATTTCCCCTACATCTTCGCTATTGCGCGCGAGGGTATTGCCAAGATGTCCCTCGAGGATGATTCAAAGGACCTGACACCGCTGTTTGATCTCATTATGAGTCATGTGAAGCCAGCCGAGCAGAACAGAGATGTACCGCTTCGCATGCAGCCGAGCTCACTCGGATATGACAACTACGTCGGTCGCCTCGCAATCGGACGTGTGTACGAAGGAAAAGTAGCGATCAACGATCGTATCTTCATTAAGACTCCAGAGGGTACGACTCGGGTGTCCAAAGTCAGCAAGCTCTTTAACTACCAGGGTATGCGACGTATGGAGGTGCAGGAAGTTGGTGCGGGCGACATTGTCATTATTGCCGGTGTTCCCGATATCAACGTGGGTGAGACGATTACAACCAGCGAAACAGCAGAGCCACTGCCCGCTCTTCGCATTGACCCACCGACCGTCATCATGACGTTCATGGTCAACGATTCGCCATTTGCGAGCAAAGAAGGAAAGCTTGTGACCACTCGCCACATTCGCGAGCGTCTGTTTAAGGAGTGTGAGACCAACGTGGGATTGCACGTCGAAGAAATCCCTAACAGTGATAGCTACCGAGTATCTGGCCGCGGAGAACTGCACTTGTCCGTTCTCTTGGAGTCGATGCGACGCGAAGGATTTGAAATTCAGGTTTCCCGTCCGCAGGTTATTTTGCGCGACGGAATGGAACCGATGGAGCAGGCAGTCATTGACGTTCCGGAAGAGTCCGCTGGTTCAATTATTAGCATGTTGAACCTGCGCAAAGGAGAACTGGTCGATATGCGCACGCATGAAGGTCACACCCGTATGGAGTGGAAAATTCCGACACGCGGTCTTCTCGGATTCCACGGTGACTTTATTATTGAAACCCGCGGCGAAGGAATTCTCAACCACGTTTTCCATGAATACGGCCCATACAGAGGTGAAATTCCGGGACGCACTCGTGGAGCAATTATCTCGATGTTGACTGGAGATGCGACTGCGTACGACCTCTTCAACCTCCAAGAGCGCGGAAAGTTGTTCATTACACCGGGAACGCACATTTACGCCGGCATGATTATCGGTGAGAGCGCGAAGGACCAAGATCTGGTGGTGAACGTGATGCGCGGTAAAAAACTGACAAACATGCGCGCATCCGGAAGCGATGATGCTGTCAGCTTGACTCCTATCAAACCGATGACGCTTGAACAGGCGCTGGAATACATCGGTGATGATGAATTAGTCGAGATTACGCCGCTGAACATTCGCATTCGCAAGAAGATTCTTGATGAAAACGAGCGAAAGCGTTCGAAAAGCGCAGCCTGAAGCGACATTCTGCATGACGAACTGATAGCTGTAATAGACAGTGATGTTCGTCTAAATATTATTATGAAATAGTTACAAATTTACGTAACAGAAAGTTTACTGTTGCGCTTTTTGTATAAATCATTCTGGTACTACCCCTAAGAACTGACACAGAATGGGTATTTTGCTACAATATACAGATACCTTCATGAAACACACACAACTACTTTCCACCGGTGTTCTTGCTCTTGTTGTTGCGAGTACAGGAGTGATTGCGACACGATCCATTCTCTTTACTGCATCAACCGGTGAACTTATTGCGCAGGAAATTTCATCGGAGAGTAATTCCGATTCATCACAGAGTAATTTTTCTGTCTCATCAATTCTCGCAGAAGAATTATCTGTATCGTCAGAAGCAGAGACTGCATCTGCATCGATATCTTCCGACGAACAATCGTCATCGAGTAGCGACGTATCATCCGATGAATCATCGTCTCGCACACGAAGCAGGGCAGTTGCTTCATCGGAATCGTCGTCTCTCGAATCATCATCCGAAGTATCTGAACCAGCATCATCGGATTCCTTAGTTTCGTCGCTCTCTTCAGATTCGTCTGAATCTTTTGCGTCGTTTGACTCCTCTGAATTTTCTTCATCCTCTAGATCGTCTGAATCCTCCATCATCGTCGATCGCTTAGCGGAGCTGAAAACATTAGTGCTGGATCATAAAGAAGATGAACGTATGAGTGAGAATATTGCACCGACATTCCTGGTTCCTCCTCATAGTGACATTAGGAATGCGGAAGAGTTAGAAGAACGTATGACCATCACGCTTATTGGTGTAAATGGTGAATCGACAGAACAGGAATTTACGGTGACAGAAGAGGGTGACGCATATCGCGTGACGCTTGATCCACCTCGTACATTTACACCAGGACGCTATCGCCTTGTGGCAGATCTTGATCGCACACGTGGAATGACGCGCACGTTGCAACGCTTCTTCCGTCTTACCAATACTGCAACAGAGCAGGACAGCTTGGTGCTCATTGATGAATACATCGATTGGGGAACAGTGGCGCAGAATCCATCCGAAGCGCAGAACGACGGAGTGGTCATTCTCAAGCGTACGGCTGCATCAACGTTGAAGCCGGGAGTGACCGATACAATGTCGATCGATATCACCGTTGCCGCACGCATGACAGCGGTTATTCGCGAGACGGTTCCTGCGGGATTCACCATCACAAACATTAGCCCAATTGGATCTGTCACCGTTATTGGTGATGCACAGCAGATTGAATGGAATATGCAGTTGGAAGAGAATATTACTCGTACCGTTAGTTACTCCTACACGGTTGGTGATGACACGCCAACATTTGCCCTCTTTGGACCTGTAGAAATGCGCGGTGTCCCAGAACGTGCAATTGAGGAGATGGAAGTAGTAGAGGTGCAAGAAGAGGAATCATCTTCATTCGAATCAGTTGTCTCGTCAGAGTCTTCAAGCTCATCAATCGATTCGATTTCCGCAGAGTCGTCATCATCGGATTTTTCTGTCTCGTCTGAGTCTTCTCCATCTTCTGAATCATCTACATCCTCTGAATCTACATCTCCTGTCACCGATTCTGGATCTGTTCTGCAATCATTCATGCAGTCGTTCTTCAATGGTATGGCATCACTCATTGGTGCCGTTACATTCGATGACGATGAACTGTTCTTTACGGAAGATCGCCAGTGGCAATTGTTAATAACCGATGAAGAAGATTTCACACAGGCAGTGCGCGATCGTGTTCTCACGCTTGAGCGTTCTGCTGCAGTCTTTGATGCAAACTCCGCTCCATCATTTACCCTTGTTCAAACGGATCTTGCTTCAGATCCAACAGTATTGGATGGAAGCGGAAATCTTCTGACCAATGTTGCACTGCAGGAAGTGTTGCAGACCATTATTACTGACGATCAAATAAAAGAAGCAGTGGTGAAGAGCATCATTAAGAATGAAGCAGAAAATATTGCTGCGCAGAAACTCGATAATCGATCTGCACTACAGGAAATTCAAGAAGGTGCAGAAGGTGCATCGGGAGAAGCATTGCAGCAAGCAGTGACCGATGTGATTGCAAACAGCAACAGCACGCAGAACGAATTGACGGATATTGTGAGAGCTAACGATCTCGCTACCGATATTGTCGAGCAGGTTGTCGATCGTGATCTGACTGATTCGATCTTCAGCAACATGGCTAATGAACAAGATGCTGTTGTTCTCGAAGTGGCGATTGATGCAGCGCTTAGTGCATCTGGTGAATCATCGGACATTCTGACGGATGCCGTCATTGAAACAGTCGTTGCAGATACAGATGCAACAACGGTCATTCGCGACAATGTTGATACGAATACCCAGACGAATGACATTGTTGAAGCACCCGTGCTAACCGTGAATCTTACAGGTCCAAATGGAGTCGTGATCAAGAATGTCCCATTCCACTTTACGGTCGGATCGGTTGTTCTGGTCATTGATCCACTGCCTGCATTCCGCCCAGGTCTGTATACCGTTGAGGTGCTTGTGACGAACCCGCTGACGGGTGAAGTTACATCGATGTATCAGCAGTTTGCGTGGGGTGTGTTGGCAATGAACAGTGATAAAGACCGATACGTAGCAGGGGAGACTGCGAGCATCGATTTCGGTGTGCTTGATAATGAAGGTGAGATCGTCTGCGTTGCCGATCTGACCCTTGATATTACCGCACCGGACGGTTCAACGGACCAGCTATCTACCAATGACGATTCGATTGAGACAACTGGTACGTGTGGACTGAAAGAAGCAGGATTCATTGAGCCGGACTTCACCACATCTGTCGTGTTTGATCAGGAAGGGGACTATGAGTTAGTTCTCACTGCCGACACACCAAATGGTATTCGCAGTATCACGTCTACGATTACTGTTCTTGCCGATAGCGACACAACACCGTTCTCCATTAAGCGCACAGGTGCAACACGTTTGTGGCCGTTTGCTGCATCCTCAATGGATATCGATGTGACATTCGGGTCGGATACCGATGGTATGGTCAGTGAACGTGTTCCGCCGGGATTTGTGATTGTTGAAACAGAACCAGAAGCAGAAATTCTCGAACTTGATGATGGTACCCAGTTTATTCGTTGGACGGGTAATTGGGATGCCGGAGATACCGAATCATTCCGTTATCTCTACGACGCGCCGGATATTTCCCCGCAGTTCTATCTGTTGGGACCCGTGCGCATCTTGTCCGATACCCCGCCTACTGAACAGTGAGTCCTCTCGAGACCATAAACGGCTCACTTCCAGACCCGCTTGCTGACAAGCGGCAGCAGCCCGAACATGGATTCCGGGCAGCAATTGAACATAACCACACAATGCGCTTCTGGCTCATTGTGATGTTTATTGCCATGAGTTGGTTCCTGTATTTCACCGATAAGTTGCAGGTTCTTTCTCCTCGTCAGTTAGCACAGGGGATTGTCGATTTTGCTGCGCGATATGGGTATGTAGCGTTGCTACTGGCCATGGTTGTGACCATTGCGCGCATTTTATGGGTCGAATGGATAGGAATTATCCACCTACGTTCTATTGATGAAGAAAGTCTTGATACGGTCGAGATTTCGCATCCGTATCTGCCAAAACTGCATCATATTATCGCGGCAATTATCCTTGCTCTCACATTCCCACTATTCGTGTGGCAGGCAGGTGCACAGGCAATGGCTCTTACACTGGAAACGATGCCGGAACCGGCATATACCGTCTACGAAGAGGCGCGTGTGTGGCAAATTGCGAACGATGCGTCAAAGACATGGGATGGAGGTGGAACGGGTACTAACTGTTCCGAAGATGCAAACTGGAGCGGAGATACAAAGCCTATTGCAACCGACGATGTTATTTTTGATGCAACATCGACGAAGAACATCACGTGGGATGCAAGCTGTCCATCAACGGTGAATTCCTTCAGCATGAATGCGGGATATACCGGAACGGGTACGTTCGTTGGAACATTCAACGTCACAGGCGATATGTTTATCGGGTCGGGACATCTTCTGACCGCACAGAATGCCTCCGGTGCTATTAAGATCGGATCAAATCTCACGCTTGGCGGCGACGCGAAGATTACCGTTCGCTATTGGAAAAACACGGGTACTGGATCGGGACAATTGATTGCAGTTGGAGGAAATATGTTGATTGGAACTGGTGCTATTATTACTGCGGATGCACTTGGCTTTGCCGCGAGTGCTGGTCCAGGAGTAGGTCTTGGTACAGCGGATGGTGGTAGCCACGGTGGTGTCGGAGGAGATTTCACCGATAACGGAACAGCTTTCTATAACACGTATGGCTCGTATCTCGCACCAATGTCGCTGGGAAGTGGTGGTCAAGGAGGAGGTGCAGGAGGAGGTGCAATACGTTTCACAGTCAACGGATCCACGGCAATGCATGGAATGGTGAGTGCGAATGGTGGAATAGGTGGTAACCGCGGCGGCGCAGGAGGAAGCGTGTATCTGACAACCGGTACGTTTGCCGGTAGTGGAACCATTCGCGTAAATGGAGGATCGGACTCTCAGCTTAATGGAGGTGGTGGACGTATTGCGATTATCCTGACATCGACCAATGCTACATTCGCCGGTCACTCGGGAACTATCAGTGCATACGGTGGTAACAGCACGTACGATGGTGCAGCGGGTACTGTATATAAAGAAGAAGAAGCAGATGCAGCAGGTGCAGGAAAACTGATCATCGACAATGCAAATGCGTTACCACTACAGTCGCACGTATCAACAGCAATTCCTGCTGGACAGTCATGGGCTATTAGTCAGCTGATTTTGCAGAACAGAGGAATCATTCAAGTTGGGTCCGGTGAAACACTTGTCTTACAGAACAACATCACATCCGATGCAGATAATCGCAACGATGGTATTCGCCTTTTCGGTGGCACGCTCACTCTTTCCTCTGGAACTTTGACAGTCGATGAGTGGGCGATTATCAACGATTATCCGACTACACTGACCGGAACAGTTGTTGTCGCATCGGGCGGACTTATTACCCACTCAGATAACTCGACCGCTGAAATATTCCGTATGAACTTGACTGTTAACGGAGACTTTACTCTGCAAAGTGGTGGCGCAATTACGGTCGATACCCTTGGATATGATCAGGGGCAGGGTCCAGGAAAAGGAGTGTCACTCGCTGACGGTGGAAGCCATGGTGGTGTCGGAGGAGATTTCGGAGCGAATGGCACAGTGCTCCCGAATACCTACGGTTCATTTAGTGCTCCCACGACGCTGGGAAGTGGTTCAGATACAAGCGCAAGCGGTGGAGGAGCTGCTCAGCTGACAGTCACCGGACTTTGTACGATCAATGGAGTAATCAGTGCGAACGGTAACTCCACGGGCAACCGCGCTGGTGCTGGTGGAAGCGTGTATGTTACGGCGGGAACGCTTGCCGGAAATGGAACTATTCGCGCGAATGGTGGCGAAGGTAATAATACTCAGGCGGGAGGCGGAGGCGGTCGGGTTGCTGTGGTACTGACCGGTATTGGTGCTGGCTTCAGCGGTTATACGGGAAGAATTATTGCGTATGGAGGAAATGGAATTAGTGATCCATACGATGGCGCAGCGGGAACAGTCTACAAACAGACAGCGACCCAGGGCGCTACCAGAGGAAATCTTATTATTGCCAACTTCCCTGGAGCATCTGTTATGCCGCAGGTTGTCACAAACCTTGATGGTGTGACTGCACGCACGGGTACTGCAGGTCTGCTTACGGTATCTGGTGCTACCTTCCGTATTGGCGGAGATGACACGTTTGTCGTTATTGGAACGGGAACATCTATTCTCATGAATACCGGTTCGATTGTGATGAACGGTAATCGCCTCACGATTGGTGGAACTGGTGCAACTATTCGCTCAAGCGGACGATTTGTTTCTAGTGGATCGTACGCTGTGACGAACTATATAGGTCAGGAAAATGATGCCGATGTGATTGTCGGAAGCGGATCATATAGACATCTTGGATTCAATAATCCGGGTACAACATTCAAGCTTGCATCTCGCCGTCACTCCATCAACATTGCGGGAAATCTTTCTCTCACAGGTGGAACACTCACAGTGACGAATGCTCAGACTATCAGCCTCTCTGGTTCATGGATTAACGCAGGTGGAACATTCTCTGCTGGAACAGGAACGCTGCAGTTCTGGAAAGGATCCTCTGGCACAAAGACCATCAATGAGACGTCATCTCTCTACAACCTGACAATTTCCGGAGCCAGTACAATAGAACTTGGAGCAAACATCGATGTGAACGGTAGTCTTCTTCTTTCCGCTGGAACGCTTGATGCTTCTGTTAGTAATTACGCTATCAACGTTGCCGGTAACTGGTGGAAGAAGAATGGTACAACCTTCACTAAGCGTTCAGGAACAGTGACCCTCGATGGTTCCGGTAATCAAACCATCTCCGGTTCCACTGTCTTCAATGCGTTATCTGCAACAACGTCAGTTGCTCGCACGATTTTCTTTGACTACACAGGTCGCCAGTCTGCTTCCGGAAGCCTCACATTGCGTGGTGTTTCCGGAAACAAATTGAGCCTGCGTTCGACACGATCAGGAAGTGGTGCACGTGTTGATTTGGATGCGGATGTTGTGCAGCTTGATTCCGACTTTGCTCAAGCAGATGTGCAAGATATCAATGCTGGATCTGGTCAGACACTTATTTGTGGTCCGACTGTTGAGGGCTGTGTAAACAGCGGCAATAACACGAACTGGGATTTTAGTAATCCTGCACCGTCCGTTACGGGTACGGTTTATTCCAACACAGGAGGAACCATCCCTCTTACAGGCGTTACCGTTGCGCTTTCTCTAAACGGAGGGACTGTATTCGGAACGGACGATGTTGATAACGGCGGACAATTCACCATCACAGGTCTCTCTACGTTGACCGGAGGTTCCATCCTTACACTCTACATTGATGGATCTATTCCACACGATGCGGTTACTGTTACGACAGGATCTGGTGGGGCAATGACTGGTATCACACTTATTCGAAACACGGTCATTGTTCGTTCAGGAACGGGAACACATCTTTCTCATGGAAATCCTGTCACGTCGACAACGCTCAACGTTGCAAACAACAACGCAGACTCCGACATTTCTGCGCTCTACACGATGTCGTCACTCAATACGACTATTATTTCTGGTAAGCGCATCTATGTATGGACAGGATCCACTATGTTCCTTGAAGGAACATTAACAATTGGTACTGCAGGTTCTACATCCAAAATGCATATCGATGGTAACTTCCTGCAGGGTAATAATGCGGTTTCTGGACCTGCACATTACACACAGAGTGGTGGTACGTTTATCGGATCGCCATCAGGAAGTGTATTTAACATGGATCAGAGTTTTACACTGGATGGTGGAACATTTATTGCTACTACTGGAACGACATCGATTGGTGCAGGCATGGCAGTGAGCTCACCAGGATTCTTTAATGCAAACGGTGGAACAGTGACATTCGATGGTGTTGAAACGATCGACGTGGGAACTACGGTGTTCAATAATGTTACATTCGCGGCTGGTGTTAGCCAAGATATAGCAATTACGGGAACGCTTGATGTGAATGGCGATCTGACGGTCACAATGTTTGATGACATGACATCAGGAACCATTAACGTTGCGGGGAATGTCATTACTACGAGTACATCTCCGACGTTCCATAGCACGGTAACGCTCATTATAGATGGAACAGGAGATCAAGTGATCAAGGCGAACGGAGGCACGGGTGATATTCCAAATCTCCAGATCAATAAAGCGAGCGGAACGTTGTCGTTTCAAGACACCATTGTCTTTACAAGTAATGCAGCATCGACAATTTTCGACTATGTCTCGGGAACGGTGAACTTCGGAACAGGCACATTGCAGTTTGGAGCCAGTGCAAATGCCACATTTACCATCAGTCCTAATGGTCTTACATTTAAGAACGTCGATTTCAATGGAGGTACCACGGCCGACTATACGACAATTGGAACAATGGATATCGATGGCATATTGACTTTGACATCTCTGGATCAGTTAAACGGAACAATTAAAGCATCAAGCGGAATTAATCTTCTGGATACGGCGGTTACGGGAACGGTGACTTTGATTCTTGATGGAGGAAATAATCAGGTTATTCGCAGCGTTACGAGCGCAGATACTCCAAATGGTCCGATCTACATCGCAAAGAGTGCCGGTATTGTAACGTTGAGCGGAGCGCTGACAGCAAATACGTCCGGTCAGGATTTGTTCCTGACAGGAGCAACTCTGGATCTCAACGGCTACAACCTCACCGTCAACGACCGCTTCGATGTCGGAACAGGAACCACGCTCCGTTTGAACGGAGATGAAACAATTTCAGGTGGACCCGATCGTGTGCAGCGTGGTGCAACCATTTGGTATGACGATGCGGGTGGATCGACGCAACTACTCAACGTTCCGTATTACCATCTGATTCTTGGATCGACTGGATCAACAACCTTCCGTTATGGTCATGCGCGTCAGATGAACCTAACTGGCTCACTGACGATCTCAGGAGGAACACTGACAGTGACAAATGGTCAAAGTCTCAACGTCTCCGGTTCTCTTATTCAGTACAAGAGCGGAGCATTCTCCGCAGGAACAGGAACGGTGAATCTCCGCACAGTCGGCCCTGCGACATTATCCGGCACATCTGCATTCAACAATCTTAGTATCAACAGCGGTCTGATGACCTACTTGAAGCTTGATGAAGCAAACGTTGCCAGCGGATCGTATGTCAAAGACAGTACAGGTCTCGGAAATAGCGGTCGCTTGCTGAATATGAGTCAAACAGGTTGGTTGGTTAGCGGTGCTCCAACGAACTTCAACAATCCCCATCATTTGTACTTTGATGGAAATGATTCGATCAGAGTGACGGATAAGGATTACTACAGCCCGGCTTCCAACGACATATCCATTGCGATGTGGTTCAAGGTTCCTACCACAGCAACTGCTATCGGAAGTTCGTGTACAGGCGGTAGAAATCTTGTATCTAAAGGATTTACCAATCCTCACTACGAGTGGACAATAGCGAACTTGAATAACACCTCTATTTGTTATGCTCCTGGTACGACGGGTGGTTCATCGCATGGAACGGCGTTGTCATATTCTATGACAGTGAACGATGGAGCATGGCATCACGTTGCCATCTCCCATGATTATTTGAATAGCATGAAATTGTTCGTCGACGGTGTGCTACGTTCTACAACGACATCATTCTCGAACACCATGGGCAATGCGACTCAGCCTGTATTAATTGGTCGTTTTGGTGATCCTGCGACACCTCGATACTTCATTGGATCCCTCGATGATATTCGTTTCTATGACCGTGCTCTCGCTGCATCCGAAGTCGCTCGCCTCGCAGCTGGTTATCAGGACACTGGCTCTGGAATGTACACACTTGGAACATCGTTGGATGTGAACGGAACCCTTTCCATGATTGCTGGTGGAATCAATGCCGGTTCTAAGTCTATTACTCTTGCCGGAAACCTCGCGAACTACGGTACATTCACCAAAGGAACTTCCACCGTCACGCTCGATGGTTCCGGTCACCAGACTGTCTCCGGTTCCACCGTCTTCAACGCCCTCTCTGCAACAACAAGTACAGCTCGCACTATCTTCTTTGACTACTCAGGACGTCAGTCTGCTTCCGGAAGCCTCACCCTCCGTGGTGTTTCCGGAAACAAATTGTCATTGCGTTCCACTCGCTCTGCATCCGGTGCGCGCGTCGATCTTGATGTTGATGCATCACAGATTTCCACCGACTTCACTTATGCGGATGTCAAAGACATCAATGCTGGCTCTGGTCAGACACTCACCTGTTACACAAACGCAGAAGGCTGTACTAACAGCGGCAACAACACGAACTGGACCTTCACCGATCCGGGTCACAGTATCACCGGTACTGTGTACTCCAATACTGGTGCCACAACACCACTCTCTGGTGTAACTGTTGCACTCTCACTAAACGGTGCAACATCGGTTTACAGTGATGCAACGGATGCAGGCGGACAATTCTCCATCCAAAGTATCGATCTCTCTGCACTCACAGGAGGAACAATTCTCACGCTCTACATCGACGGATCATCCAGCTACAAAGCGGTCACAGTCTCTACTGGTTCTGGTGATTCAATGACGGGTATCACACTGATTCGTGACAACCTTATTGTCCGCTCTGGAACAGGAACGCACGTATCTGTTGGTTCGCCGATTACTTCTACGACACTCAATGTTGCAAACAACAATGCTGATGCGGATATAACTGCGATTTACACAATGTCGTCTCTCAATACGACAATTGTGACTGGAAAGACGATGTATGTCTGGACTGGGTCGACATTTAATCTGGGTGGAACACTCACAGTCGGTTCTTCAAGAACAAATGCTCGTCTCCATCTTGATGGAAACTTTGTACAGAACAATAACGTTCTTACTCTCAACGCACACTACACACAGTCGGGCGGAACCTTTACCGGAAGCACGGGGGGAAGCGAGATTGACCTAAATGGAACATTGGCAATCGATGGCGGAACGTTTATTGCATCGACGGGTACAACAAGCGTCGGTGGATTCTGTACAACGACCAGCACTACTATTTTTGCCCAAACTGCTGGCTCGTTCTCGCACAATGCAGGTACTGTCACCTTCGATTCTGATAGAAATAGTTGTGGAACAAACGGTTCAACCCATTTCACGATTGATGTACCGTCTGTAATCACGTTTAACAACGTTATCATCAACGGACCGTCGACAATGTCGAAGCTGGCATTGATCAATGCAACGCCGAACGACACGATAAATATCGCTGGCAATCTGACAATATCTGATGCTAACTTGAGTGGAACAGGTTGGATGCTACAAGGAAACCTTTCAGTCGGTGCTGCCGATGCAGGAGGAACAGCATTAGGTACAGTTACTTTGAATGGCGTAGCCGATCAGACGTATGCATATACAGCTGACGGAACAGCGCCGACGATTATCATCAACAAGACATCTGGTGTAGTTAATGCTGCGGTTGGAACGACTGATTTCTCCATTACAGGATTTGCTTTGCCTCGTGGAACATTTACTGCCCCAAGTGGAACGCTCACTGTTGGATTTGATGTTTGTTCCCTAACAGACATAACCATATTCAGCGCAACGGGAGGTACGTTCCAGCATAACAATGGAACCATTTCATTCATCCCGGCGAGAGAAGTATGTGGAACCAATGGTACGACAAACTACACCATTGATGTTGCGTCTTCACTCACGCTCAACAATGTCATTGTGAATGCAGATGCCTCAGCCGGTAAACCCGCATTCATGCTCGTTGCATCCGGTGATGCTATTGAAGTGTTGGGTGACTTCTCACTCACTGAAGGAAATGTTAAAGGATTGTGGAGGCTAAAAAATGACATGCTGATTGGATCATCAGCAGGTACCGCCAATAGTGCAACGACGGTTGTATTCACTGGTACTGGTACTCAGGTACTCGAACAAGAAGGAGGAACTGCTCCTGGTGGTATCTGGACCATCGCCAAACCTTCTGGCACTGCAACTCTCTCCGGTGCCCTCACCCTCAACACCTCCGGCCAAGATCTCTTCCTCACGGGTTCCACCCTCGACCTCAACGGCTTTAACCTTACCGTCAACGACCGATTCGATGTCGGAACCGGAACAACTCTTCGCTTGAACGGAGACGAAACAGTTTCCGGTGGACCTGACAGAGTGCAGCGCGGTGCAACTATCTGGTATGACGATGCAGGTGGATCAACACAACTGCTCAATGTTCCGTATTACCACCTGATTCTTGGATCAACCGGATCCACAACATTCCGTTATGGACATGCTCAACAGTTGAACCTAACAGGTTCTCTCACCATTTCCGGAGGAACATTAACTGTCACCAACGGCCAGCGTCTCAACATCTCTGGTTCTCTTATTCAGTACAAGGGTGGTTCATTCTCTGCAGGAACAGGAACGGTGAATCTCCGTGGTCTGGGCGCAAACCTGACTCTCTCCGGCTCATCATCATTGAATAACCTGAACATCAATAACGGACTTGTTCTGTATTGGAAACTTGATGAAGGAACAGGTTCCACCGTTGCCAAAGACTCTTCCGGCAACGGCAATAACGGAACGCTGACGAACGGTCCTACATGGAGCAATGTTGTTCCAACAACGATGAAGTTCCAGAACAACCGCAGTCTGCACTTTGATGGAAGCAACGATTATGTGTATGCGCAATTGACTCCTCCTACGGCCAATCAGACCACTGCTATGTGGATTAAGACAAGTTCGGTCAGTAAATCCATTTCCGGATTCTCGGGTGGAATTCCCACAAATGCTGCACATGATAGAAATATCTACATCCGGAACGATGGAACTGTTTCGTATCGCGTGTGGGATGGAGCGGGACCGATCGTGACGTCCACGGCAACTGTGAACAACGGTGCATGGCATCACGTCGCAGCCCGTTATATGGGCGGACAAGGTATTACACTCTTCATTGATGGTGTAGGAACGACACCTGTCAGTTCCGGAGTGCCGTACAACAGCTACAGCACAGCATACTTTACGGTTGGAATCGACAGTAATGCGGGAGCGTACTTCCCCGGCAACATCGATGATGTCCGCCTCTATAATCGCGCTCTTGCAAATTCCGAAGTTGCCCGCCTTGCAGCAGGATATCAAGACACCGGTTCCGGAACCTACACCCTCGGAAGCTCTCTCGACGTGAACGGTAACCTCTCCGTCATCGCCGGAGGTATCAACGCAGGAAGCAAATCCATCAACCTCGCCGGAAACCTCGCGAACTACGGTACATTCACCAAAGGAACTTCCACCGTCACGCTCGATGGTTCCGGTCACCAGACTGTCTCCGGTTCCACCGTCTTCAATACCCTCTCCGCTACTACCAGCGCCGCTCGCACCATCTTCTTCGACTACTCTGGTCGCCAGTCTGCTTCCGGAAGCCTCACATTGCGTGGTGTTTCCGGAAACACATTGTCATTGCGTTCCACTCGCTCTGCATCCGGTGCGCGCGTCGATCTTGATGTTGATGCAACACAGCTTGCAGCTGACTTTTCCTACGCTGACGTCAAAGATATCAATGCTGGCTCTGGTCAGACGTTGAACTGTGGTACATCGAATGAAGGATGTACGAACAATGGAAACAACCTGAACTGGGACTTTAGCGGTCCGGTCTTTACAGACATTCGCCCGCAGGATGGAGCACCATTCGCCGATGTTCGCTTGCCTCTGCGTATAACGTTCAATCAAAACGTTGTGAAGGGTTCCGGTAGCATCTCTATTTATCACTACAACGGAACACTCTTCCAGTCGATTCCTGTCGGCAACGCTGCAGTAAGCTTCATGAACAGCACAACGTTACTCATTGATCACAACACACTGGCAACCGGAACGGGGTATTATGTGAATATCGACAGCGGCGCATTCCAGAGCGCAACAACTGGCATCGACTTCGAAGGTATCTCGAATGCAACAACGTGGAACTTCATTACGACGATGAACGTTGAAGGAATAGTCTATAACGAAGAAGGCACTGCACCTGTTGGCGCAGGTGTTCATGTTGTCTGGCGCAAGAACGGAGGCGCAGTGGTAGATGATACTTTGACTCAACCAGATGGTTCATACTCACTCACTGGTGCAACAATGGCTGCGGGTGATGTGATTGCGATTTACCTCGACAACGGAAACGAAGCAGTCACCATGGTCCGCTCCCCAGGTCGCGATATTGAAGGTGTCGATCTGTACGTGAATAACGTCATTATCCGTTCCGATCAATCGGGTCAGCCGATTACAACAGCGAACCTTAATACGGGCTACGTCGGTTCTGAGCCGCAAATTACAAATGTGTTCCAAATGAGTGGCAATAACACACAGGTGCAGAGCGGTAAGCGACTCATGACTGTCAGCGACTTCAATGCAGGTGGTAACGTTGTTACTCCAAATGCAACAATCCGACGCGGCTTTACTCTCGGTCAGCATATATTCGCAAGTAGCGGTGTTGTGCTCCGTGGAAGCGGTGCATCGTTCAATGCTGGAACAGGATCACTTCAGATTAAGGGTCCGTTCACACTTTCCGGTGGAACCTTCGTTCAGAACCAGGCACCGATGCGTGTCACTGGTAACTTTGTCCTCAACCCGGGCACAACGTTTACCAAGGCAACCAACGGCGCAGCGGTCACGCTCGCAGGCGATCTCGAGCTCAACGCTCCTGGTGTAAACCTTGGTAATGTCATCATTGGTGAAAGCCCCGATGTCATTACGTTGTCTGGCGACTTGCTCGTCGATTCGCTCACTATCCGTGCCAATGACACGCTGGTGACCAATGGATATGACATCACGGTCCTCGGAACACTCACCAACAGCGGAACACTGACTGCTTCGGCTGGAACATCTGTTGCAGTCGGTGGTGATCTTATCAACAACGGAACCTACACTGCTGCAAGTTCGACACTGACATTGTCCGGTTCCTTCCTCAATGAAGGAACGTTTAATGCAGGAACAAGCACCGTGGTTCTCGATGGTGCAAATCAGACACTCTCCGGCTCGACCCTCTTCTACAATGTGCAGAAGTCTGTGAGCGTCAGCGATACATTGTGGTTTGGTACCGGATCGGTCACATCGATTACCAATGCTCTAACACTCCAAGGAGTGAGTGGAAACCTGCTCAGTCTGCGTTCCACAAAGGCTGGCACCCAGCGCACGATTCAGTTGGATGCGGGTGGCACGCAAACAATCGAGTACTTGAGCGTGAAAGATAGCAATGCCGCAGGTGGCCAAACGCTGAAGTGTTTCACAGCAGCAGAAGGATGTGTCGATGCTGGCAATACAACGAACTGGCAGTTCTTGCCAATTGCAGGCACCGGTACCGTGAAGGGTCTTGTCTGGGAAGATGAAGATGGTGACGGTGTTCGGGATAGTGGAGAAACAGCTGTGTTCAGCGGTTTGAATGCTGCACTGACAGGTGCAACAGGAACCGGTATGAGCGTTAACCGCAGCACGTCAACATCTGCAGCTGGTCAGTTCTTCTTCTCGGGTGCGCTCATCAGCAACAGTGCGGGTTATACAGTAACGATCAATAGCAACGTTGCACCGACAGGCTACATCAGTACTCGCAAAAACATCTCCAGTAACAACGTACTGGGAACAGGTGCAGTGATTGATGTTCGTTTCGGATATGTTCTGCCTTCGACCATCAGCGGATCAATCTTCGTCGACACCGATGAAAACGGCGTCCGAGATGGATTGGAAAACGAAGTCTTCTCCGGTAGTACCCTGAATCTTACCGGTACAACCGCAACAGGAGGCACAATCAATGTGACGACACTGAGCAATGCGAGCGGTTCATTTGCACTTACTGGTCTGCCACCATCCAACGGTTCGTATCTTCTCGTCATTACACCACCATCTGGATATACGCCTACTGTGACAAACAGCCGTAGCGTCACAATCGGAACTGGTGGACAGTTGAAGACCGAACAATTTGGTTACGTTCTTACTCCTGTTTCCAGCTCCAGTTCTAGCGCTTCATCCGATGAATCATCTGCGGCAACAACGGGTGAAGCTGGTGGTGGAACACGTACAGAAGGACCGATTGTCGTTCGCCCTCAACCTGTGGAGGAAGGAACATCAAGCAGTACCCCCGCACAAACACCTGATGAACAGGATCGTGAAGATGATATCGAAACAGTCCGCGATCTGATCCGCCAGGCCGAAGAGCGCAGACTTGCTCGCGAACGTGAGACCGCTGCAGAGCGTGAAGAGCGTGTGCAGCACGTCAAGGAACGCGCAACTTCGTGGATGATTGGTGGACAGGAAACAGTCCTGAAGCAGGTATCACCTATCGTCAATGGTCTCGTCGCTGTTCCAAGCATTATCCGTGCTGGATTTGAAACGGGTATCGAACAAATTGCCCGCGCAAGCGATGTACTAACGACTGTATCCGATGCAGCCGCTCGTCAGATTGCAACCGCAGTTGATGCAGCAGTGAATGTCGTACGTCAGACCGAAACGATGATCGCGGACGTGACTGACCGCATGCGCGAGTCCGTCGAAAACACAGCTGCAGCAGCTCAACAGCTTGTCGCAACGGTAGTCGATCGTTCATTGGAATCAATGAGCAGCACCGTCACTGCAACACGTCAGATTGCCGTAGCTACATTCAACATTGTCGGTGATAGTGCACAGCAAGTAGCTAGTACGGTAAAGAATGCTGGGGACGCAGCCATTGCTCTTGCGACAAACACACTCGGTACACTCGGTCAGACCGGAGAATCTGTTGCAGAAACAATCTCAGCCGCATGGACACGCACGACGGATTCCATCACGTTGTTCGCTCAGAATGCACAGGATCTTGGCACATTATCAGCCATTCAAACACAACGTGCGGCACAAAGTATCGCTGATTTCGGCACATTGTCCGCATTACAGACAACGCAGATTGCGCAGAATATTCGTGACGGTCAGGAGATGCTCAACGAATCAGCCGACATCGCAGCCGACATCGCATTGGCATTTACAAATGATCGTCTCGAAGAAGTAGGCGAGATAGCCCTTGCTACTGCAACGGTTGCAATCGAAACAACAACCGATATGAGCGAAAGCATGCAGGAAACGGTGGAGCAACTTGCAGCCGCAGTAACCGATACAGCATCAGATCTTGCAGATACAACAATTGCCGTGACTGATGTTGCACTCACTGTTGCTGATAATGCGCTGACAGTCGCCTTCAGCGTATCGGAGTCTATGAATGACGGATTCAATCGCGCATCGGAAAACATGGCCATTGCATTCGAGCAGCTCAGAAAGAATGTCACACCGAATGACATTGCATCGTTGCCACCTGCACGTCAGTACGAAACAGAAATTATCAGACGTGATGATCAGATCCTCATTGCCGAATTGCACCTCAGCGTCTTCGACTCGCTTGGTATTCCAGTTCGCAATACCCCTGTTGTGCTCTTCTCGATACCGAAGATTTCTACGACGAATGAGGAAGGTGTTGCTACCTTCCGCGAAGTGGAAGCTGGTAAGCACCGATTGGAAGTGCACGTTCAGGGTGAATCCGTCGCATCACGCGAAATTATCATCGAAGCTCCAGCGGATATCGCACTCGAAGATCTTGAACGTGTTGATGCAGTGATGCCGGTGATCCAAGTGCTGGTCGCCGATCAATCAATGCATGCCGCCGCACCGTATCAACTGCCGTGGCTCTGGGCATTTATTGGCCTGTTGTCACTCGGAAATGCTGCATGGTTCGGTGCATGGGTATGGCGCAGAATGCATCGTTCAACGGTAGTGACAGATTAAGAATCTCTGCAGCCCTCTCGTGTGAGGATATATCCTTCTGCGATTGGTTCGAATTCAGCGAAGCACACTTGTTCTTCGGTGGGCCAGTAGAGTGAGATGCCGTAGGACGCGAGAACGGTCAGCTGCATCGTATCAATGTGCGGAAGATTGCTCGTTAGAGTCGCATCGTTGCTTTCGGCAATGCGCGTACGTCCAGTATCTCTCACAGCGAAAATCACAGATCCACTATTGTTTACCACCGCGAAACGGCCGACTGTTGCAGAAAGAAGGACACCCGGTGTTTCAGCTGGTGGCAATGCTTCTTGCATATCGGCAACAACATAATCTTCCGTCCGATCTCCTGTTAAGTCGGTTCGTAGCAATACTGTTGAATGTTCAAAGTTTAATTGTCGTCGCACGTATCCCAGTAATTGCTGGAATCGTTCCTGCTCCTGTTCCCACATCTTCCGATTCTCATCATCAGCGTATTTCCAATCTGCAAATTCTTTTCGATAGCTGGCAATTTCGGTGTCATTCATGCCAATAAAGAATGCAACCGATCCCGTGGCACTTTTTTCGGGAGTGTCTGGCGAAAATGCGGCAATCTGCAGTAAGTACGGTGCTGCAACCCACGGGTCCTTTGATGCAAAACTGAAGCGGGCAATCTTTGCTCCAGACTGAGTGGTGATCGCTGTTCTACCAAGCGGCATCTGTCGATCATCAGGTGAAAACCATGTCGCTTGCACCGTTGTTCCTTCTTGCACTTGCTCAAATCCTACAACGGCAACCAGGTTTCGTTCATCGCGATCAAACAGATTCGCAAATTGAAGCTCTCCCAAATCGGTCACCAATGTTCCGGTGGCGATACCGATAAAGCTAATAACAGGACGTGCTTCAGAGGTGCACGCGGTTAAAAGAAGAAGTGCGGATGCAATGAGGGTAGAACGGGTCGGACGTGTCATGCCCCGATTGTATCCGATCACTCAAGCTCATGCTTCATCATCCTCAAAAAACTCTGCGAGCTTTTCTTCGGCATCGCCGTACTTCTGCTGGAGCCATCCTCTTGCCTGTTTCATATTTCCATTAAACTGAGCGCTCCAGTTATCGGTCAGATCGCCGTAAGCTTCCTGAGCTTTGCCAACGAATTCTGTCCAACGGCCTTCGACCTGATTGTCCACTGCGTCATCGTGCATAGAGGGTGCGTTAACCATAAAATAAGAGGGGAAAGATAGCTGTAAGACGGGTATCAGTGCTGTGTCTGTCAAAAAAACGTCCCGCACATGCGGGACGTTTGAGAATCGATGATGCGATGCAATTATTCGCCTTCTGCTTGGGCTGCATCTTCCATGATCAGCGGCATCACAACAGGTGGATTCTCCTGATTGCGCTGCGCCAGCAATTCTGCGGCAAGCGGTACAGTAATGCTCTTCTGGTAGAAGTATTCACCTTCTGGCACGTTGGTGACCGGGAAGACGAGAGCGGGGACAAGCAGTTCTTCACTCATGTTGTTGCGGTAGTTGTACATGCGAACCAGAGAAATCTCGGGCGTACCAAGCGTAATATTAACACTCTTCACCGTTGTTCCTTGTGGCATGAAGTCAGTGGGGAACACGCCGTACTTGTCGAGGTAGGTGCGGATAGCGGCTTCATCGGTGACACCTGCGTAACCGGATTTGCGATACTTCTGGTCCATAATGCCCCAGGCATCGGAGACGCGCTTCTCGCGGACATTCACGTTGAGGCTGATACCGGACTTCATTCCACCCTCGTCGTAGACAGGCTTGCCGTCAATGAGCAGGGGATAGATGACCTGTGCACCTTCGGGGATCCAGACCATCGACTTATCGGTTGCAGCCTCGTACTGAGCGCGCCACTGGTTGTTCACTTCAGGCTCGCCGTAGTTTGAGAGGTCAACGTTGTACTTCTGGACGAAGTCGTTGGCAATGCCGATAAGCACGTCATCGGCCGGTACGTCGTCAGCCTTTACGCGGTAGCGCTGGTAGCAGGCTTCGTCGCGGCAGTTGCTTTCCGGATGCGGCCACTTTTCCCAGTTCTGGTTAATGCCAATGGTTCCCTCGCGGAACGAGACGCTGACCATGTAACCGTAATCAGTATCCTGATAGAAGCTGATCATGTCGGTCTTCGCGTTGCTGAAGGAGCTGAGATCGACCAGACCAGTGTTAAAGGAGCCCAGGATTTTACTGATATCTGCACTCGATGCCCCGCGAATGCGGTTGTAGACATCGACGGAACTAGAGAGTTCAGGCAGCGTGCCTTCGAATTTCAGCTTATACTGCGTCATCTCTGGAGCGATCATCATTGCATCGCTGCCACCTCCACCCGATTGAGGACGAGCGTTCATAGCTGTATCCATTTCTGGAGCACCTCCGCCTCCGCCGCGGCCATAGGCGCCGGCAGTACTAACAGTAGAAAGATCTCCGAATGCCTTTGAGCCCGTTTCTTCAACGGAATATGAGAACAATTTTTGTGTTCCATCAGAACTGGTTGGAGCGGATGGAATACCTCCTGACTGCGTCAGGGAGTAGGTGAGGGGGGCAGCAACAACCGCGCCCAACACCAACCCGGTAAGAGTGTATTGAAGATGATTCATGGTAAAGAAAGAAAAGAAGGAGGAAGAAGGGGATTCGCGGTTAGCTGCAACTTTTTCACGCAGTGTCATGCGCAGCTGCTGGACGAATGCAGGGTCGGGGGTCACATCCGGACGCATCCGGAGCATGGTTTCAAGAATGGGGATGAGCTCTGTTTCATGGGCCTGCAATTCAGGGTCCAGTGCATAGAGCTCGCCGAGGATGGAACGGAGTTGATTGTTCATAGAGGGTCGAAGAATTCAGAGGAAACGGGAGAGAACAAAGATAGCGAACGCTGCAGGTCCCATGGTTTCACGCAGTTCATTAACGGTACGAGAGAAGGTCATCTTGCATGCGGCTTCAGATTTGCCGGTCAGATCAGCAATCTCTTTATAGGAGAGGCCATCCCACAAGCGCATAATTACCAGATCGCGTTTATCCTTTGGGAGAGCCTTAAGCGAGTCGCGGACACGGCTGGCATCCAGTGACCCCGCTGCATCCAGGAACGGATTTTCATCCGCTGCCAGATCCCACACGTCATCAATATCGGTGTGGGGCTTAAGGGTCCGGAAGTGGTCGTGCACCGTATTGCGGGCAATGCGATACAGCCACGTCGAGAATGCGCCTTTGCGTTCATCGTAGGAGCCGATGTGCTCCAACGCCTTCAGAAAGGTTTGGCTCGTCAGATCTTCCGCGGTCATGCGGTCCATGACGCGGTAAAAGACGAATGCGTAGATGCCTTTCAAATGGCGAATATACAGCTCATCGAAGGCGCCGGGATTGCCGCTTTTGTAGGAATGAACAAGATCGGTATCGAGAGTCATGTCTTCACGTGAAGGTGGTACCGTAACATTGTACGTCTGGCGGAGGCAGAAGTAACTCGCACAATCCGATATTCTGTGGAATAGAGGAATGATTAGCTCTTTTCTGTACCAAATTAGAATAAGTAAAAGTGGATTAATCCCTAATGAATGCCAAAAAATTAGTATCTATTTTGTGTTCAATGAAATGGCTGCGTGCGACCCCGCAATGTAGCCTGTTGTCCAGCAGATCTGCAGGCTAAAGCCTCCTGAAGGCCGATCAAAATCGAGAATATCCCCAACCAGGTACAGGTTCTCATAGAGCTTGGATTGCATCGTTTTAAAATCAATCTCTTTGAGTGATACGCCACCGCCAGTGACAATTGCTTTGTCGGCACCTAATAAACCCGATACATGCAGAGGAATATCTTTGAGGATCTGCACAAAGGCTTTTCGTTCCTCACGCGTCAGACGGTAGAGAGGTGTTGATTCGTTGATGCCAGCAAGTTTGAGCAGAACAAAGCCAAGGCGAGGCTGCACGATGTCGCCAATATTGTTTTTGATGAGCTTATTTTTTCCTTCTTCAAATTGAGCAAGAATGATTGCATCAAGTGCCGCATGATCCATGTTCGGAAACAGATCAAGCGACAGTGTGACTTTGCCGATTTTCAGCAGTTCGCCCACTTGCTTACTCATGTTCAGGACCAGTGGTCCGCTGATGCCGTCATGGGTGAAGAGCATCTTTCCTACTCGAGAGGCAAGACGCTTGCTGTCCGTTCTGATTGAAAGTTTTACAGCTTGTAATGAAATTCCTTCGACGGTATCAATCCATGTATCGCTCAAGGTTATAGGTACAAGAGCCGGATCCGGTTCGCTAACAGTGTGTCCCAGTTTCTGCATCCAGATAAAGCCATCTCCGGTTGAACCTGTTTCCGGCCGTGATTTTCCTCCGGTTGCAAGAATATACTTGTCCGCTATTACATCTCCTCCATCAACGAGAATCTTTGTAATGCGCCCATTTGCAGCTTCGAGTCCGACGACGGGCTCATACGGGCGTACATGAACTTTTCCTGCTTTCATATACGAGAGCATTGTCTGATGCACATCGTTTGCCTTCTCGCTTGCCGGGAACGCACGTTGTTCCGCTTCCACTTTGATGGGCAGTCCATGTGATTCAAAAAATTCCTTCGTTGCCGTTGCATCAAACTGTGAAAAAGCGGAGAAGAGAGATTTTCCTTTCTTTCCATATTTATCGACCAAGCGATGCACGTCGTACTCCGCATTGAAAATATTGCAGCGACCGCCGCCGGTGATCAGCAGCTTCTTCCCCAGGCCTGCATTTTTCTCAAGCAAGATGACCCGTGCACCAAGCTCAGCAGCTCTGCCGGCTGCCATCATTCCTGCCGGTCCGCCGCCGATGACGGCAACGTCAAATATAGGAGAATCCATAGATCTGCCCTTAGCCTAGCAGAAAAATGCGGGGTGCTGCAGCACCCCGCATACCATCGAGCTCTATTTCTTACCGATTGGACAGATCGAGATCTCCTGTATCACTGTTTGGCAGGTTCTGTGTGTCCGTATCAGAATTTGCTGACTGTACGTCACGGTCCGTATTCTGATTCTGACGGTTCTGCTGATTCTGTTGCTGACCCTGGTTCTGATGCTTATTCTTCATAGAAAAATGGGGAAAGAAACATAAAAAGTGGAGAAGCAATTACATGGATGACGCACTCTTGCGCTTCGTCGATGTCTTTCTTGCGGACGAGGAACGAGTGCTTAGCCGAGATGGACGTTTTGCCGTGGAGCTTTTTGCACGCTTACTCGTGGTGCTTTTGCGGGCTTTGCCCCGTGTAGTACGGGTTGCCATAGAAAGTGGGGGAAGGAAATACGCTTGTAGGACGAGGAATAGTTTCGCCTCTGACCGGATATGTTGAGCATTTAATTGCTTCTATTATTTGTGTGCGTATGCTGCAGTCTATGGAAAAATCACTTCATATCGCGGTCATCATCGGCTCAACTCGACCCAATCGTTTCAGTGAAAAACCTGCCCAATGGATATTCAACGAAGTACAGAAAATAGATGGAGTAACAGCTGAGTTACTCGATCTGCGTGACCATCCTCTGCCCTTCTTCGATCAGCCGGAATCACCGTCGCGCGTTCAGGATGGCAACTATGGAAGCGATGTCGTTAATAAGTGGGCAAAGAAAATCGCAGCTGCGGATGGGTTTGTCATTGTCTCACCTGAATACAATCACGGAACATCTGGTGTATTAAAGAACGCGCTCGATAGCGTGTATGCAGAATGGAATAATAAGGCTGTCAGCTTCGTCAGCTACGGAAGTGTTGGTGGCGCTAGAGCAGTGGAGCAATTGCGTCTCAATGCGATTGAACTGCAAATGGCACCAGTTCGTGCGTCGGTTCATATTCCTGGATCGATTGTTTGGGGAAGCGGATGGAATGCTGAAGCGGAGGAATCGATGAAGCGCAGTGCCGATACGATGCTCGATCAGTTGGTGCGTTGGGGGCACGCGATGAAGACTGTTCGGCAAGAGATGCATTAAGCAAACGGCCAAAAGCGTCGTTTTCGAGGGTATCTTTACACAGTGCCCTCTGTTATGGTCTTTTCGCTATGTGCTTTTCTCCAACTGCGAGTTTCGCCGCGGGCGCAGCCTTGTCCGTCATCGGGTATGCAACAATTAGGAAAACCAAGCGACCATCGGAGATCCCTTTTGCAGCGATTCCATTGCTCTTCGGTGTACAGCAGCTCACAGAAGGAGTGATTTGGCTGCATGTCGGCACTCCGTCAGTATTACTCTCGATCGCGACATTCATCTTTTTGCTATTCTCCCATGTGATATGGCCGGTCTTACTACCAACATCCGTCTTTCTGCTGGAACAGATCCGTTGGCGTCGCTGGGTCTTGGCGATGTTCATGCTGTTGGGTGTTGTCGTGAGTTCGTACTTTTCCTACTACCTCTTCACTGAACATGTACGTGTTGATGTTGTTGGAGGGTCTATCTCGTATACATCTCTGCATTTTTTCAAAACATTTGTCTTGTCGCCATACGCTGCCGCAACGTGCGCGAGTTGCTTATTTTCCAGTCTTCGCATTGTTAATCTGTTCGGAGTCGTTACGTTTCTTGCAGCACTTATTGCATCTCAGTTTTACCAATACGCGTTCGTATCGGTTTGGTGTTTTTTCAGTGCAGTACTAAGCATCATCATTTATCTGCATTTCCATTACGCACGTCGGTAAAGTATCTATAATCCCTTTATGAATCACTACGCATTGCTAGATTTCGCGCAGGGAGAACGTCTCGAACAGTGGGGGCCGTATCGCTTGCGTCGCCCCGATCCAACGGCAATGAATGAAGAGCAGGAGCGTCCTGAGTTCTGGAATGATGTTGATGCGACGTATTCTGGAGAGAAGGGAAAAGGGGAGTGGAAGACTACAAAACAGATGCCTGAGCATTGGCCTGTTGCATTCGGTGATCTTCAATTGCATGTTCGTTTAGCGCCGTACAAACACACTGGTGTCTTTCCTGAGCAGCGGGAAAACTGGGATTGGGCTCGCGCACAGGCGAAGAAACTCGGCCGTCCACTGACCATCCTCAATCTTTTTGCGTACACCGGCGGAGCAACAGTGGCGCTTGCGAAAGATGGACATTTCGTGACCCATGTCGATTCGTCGAAGCCATCGATTGGTTGGGCAAAAGAAAATGCAGTACTCAATCAAATTGCTGATGACCGCATTCGGTGGATTCTGGAAGATGCGCCGACATTCGTCGCAAAAGAAGTGAAGCGTGGAAAAACGTATGATGCGATCATCTTAGATCCGCCAGCATATGGTCATGGGTCCGGTAGTCAGACATGGCGAGTCGAACGAGATCTCGCTCCGTTATTGGAACATTGTTGTGCACTTTTCTCCGATACTCCGTCATTCCTGCTTCTTAACGGTTACGCACAACATGACACGCCAGATAGTTTTCATCGATTGTTAACGGCAATCATTCATCAAAAAACAAAGCAGAAACACTTTGATATCGATGCACGCACACTCGTCCTTAAAACAGCAGATGAACGGATATTGGAAACGGGGATTGTTGCACGGTGTGCATTCCGGTCTTAGTTCCCTCGCATTCCAAACTTGCCACCAAGCCACACGCTCGGATATGCAAGAAGAGCTAAGGCGATTGGATACCACTGGTTGCCGAATTTCCATCCGACAAACACGCCGACAATACCACCGATGGTGCCGATAATTCCAAGAGCTGCAACGTGCTTCATGACCGGAGCAGGTGCAAGCTTGGCTGTAACCCATCCACCAAAGATCGTAATGATAGTGCGATAGGCGAGAGCGAGTCCCAGCATCCATGGTACATAGGCCTCAGGCTGTGTTGCCGGAGGAAGAATGCCGGATGACTCCATCACGACATCGGTTCCAAGAGATAGAGCGAACACCGTGACGAATCCAGAAAGAACCGCGAGGATGCTTCGGAGAAAAGAGGGGATACGCATGAGTAATAAAAGGAGGAGAGAAATTATTCTTCCATAACGTCCGGATACGCTGCCGTAATAGCAGCATCCATTTCTTCGACATACTGCGTACCAAGCTCATCGCCTTTGGTTCCATGAGCTTCAATTTCAGCAGCCAATTTGTTACTTGCAAGTGCTGGGTTCTGCGCAATTTTGAGAACACCTTCAACCGCCATACGCATCTCCTGAATAGATTCGATAAGTAGCGGATGTACGTCTACCAAAATAGCCGGTGGAGTCATCAGTTTTGCATCAGCTTCCATTTGGAGGAATGCAGTGTGCACGGTGTCTAGCTCCTGCTCTTCAGCATCGGACCATGCAAGGACGTCTCTCTGCACATTCATGAGTGTTTCAAATTTGGTTCCCATTTCTACCATCTGGTCACCTAGAACTTCTGCATCTTCCAAATACGCTTCAAGGGCTACTTGTTCAGGGTCGGGAGCGCAGGCACAAAGTGTGAGAAGAGAAACAAACAGAGCGGGGAGAAAGCGTGAGGTCATGAGTAAGAAGGAGAAAATATCCGCATAATGCTACACCAACAGCGTCGACAGTAAAACACCACTCATCCGTCGTACGCTTTCTGCAGTGCTGCAAGATCGAACTTTTTCATTTGCAGGAATGCTTCGGTTACGCGTGCCACTCGTTTCTCATCCGGATCATTCATCATCTTTTCCATCATTGTGGGGTTCACCTGCCACGACACGCCGTATTTGTCCTTCAGCCATCCACATTGTTCTGCTTCTGGAACGGCAGAAAGTTTTTCCCAGTAGTAATCAATTTCCTCCTGCGTGTCACAGTTGATCATCAGTGAGACTGCTTCATTGAAATCAAATTTGTGCATATGGCCGCTGTCCATGGCGGTGAACCACTGATTTTCCAGCATAAATTCCGCAAACATCAGTTTTGCAGCTGGCTCCGGTGATGCACCAGGAGGATATTCTGCAGACATGCCGCGTTTGGCATTTTTGAAGACGGAAACATAGAAATCAATCGCTTCACCAGCTTTACCCGTTTTATCTCCAGTGAACATCAATGAGGGGATGACGTCAGGTCGCGGCTCACCCTTAGGGTCCGTGAGGATCAGTTGCCACGACACCCCGAACCTATCTTCAATCCATCCGTAGCGCTTACTAAAAGGATATTCTCCAATTTCCATCAATGCCTTTCCGCCGTCCGCAAGTTTGTCCCATGCCGCATTGAGTTGCTCCTCTGCATCACTTTCCCGAGATGGGTCGAAGTTGATCATAAACGAGATCGACGGGTTGAGTTTAAAGTACGGTCCGGCGCTGATGGACATGAATTTCTGTCCACGAATCGTAAATGACACTACATCACAATCGCCGGACGGAGTGTTCTTTAGAACGCTCACATGATCGACGGATGAATTCTTAAATGCCGATGCATAGAGTTGAGCGGCTTCTTTCGCTTCTTTGTCGAACCAGAGGTGTGGGGTGATGGATGGCATAGCAAAAACTATAACATTCGATGTTACGCATGGCGATCAGATTCGTATGTTTTTGTACATGCAGTTGTAGGATGTCCGTCTTACACGCATGATGTATCCATTCTTTTCTTCTTCACTATGAAAACTCCTCTTGCACTCGCATTCGTTGCTCTCTGTATGGTCGCCTGTACGCCCCAAGCTCCAGTTGTGGATGACACTGAATCACCCAGTTCTGTGAATTCCATGACTAATTCGTATCTCGGTTTATCCGAGACCGACGCAGAAGCAAAGGCTGAAATGGATGGTGTTCCATTTCGTGTCGTTATGCGTGATGGCGAAGCACTGGCTGTAACAATGGATTACCGACCAGGTCGCATCAATGCAACCGTCGAAAATGACATTGTTGTTTCGTACGAAGTGGAAGGATTTGATGGCTCGGCGTCATCGGTGAGTTACGATCAAAACAGCTGGCGAACGATGATCTCTCCTTTCTGTATGTCGTTCTACGATGGCTGTAACACGTGTCATCGAATGATCGATAGCGACGATGCAGCTTGCACCAAGAAAGGTTGTCAGCAGTACGAGGAACCACGATGTTTGGATGGTGAACAATAAGCGACCGCGATAGACTCAAATTTCTATGAACATGTTTAAGCCAACAAAGGCGACGACAGTGAAGGATTACATCGTGCAGCTTCCCGCTGAACGACGCGAGATCATCGAAGCACTGCATAC
Organism: Candidatus Peribacteraceae bacterium; assembly: GCA_044228075.1. Classification (GTDB taxonomy): domain Bacteria; phylum Patescibacteriota; class Gracilibacteria; order Peribacterales; family Peribacteraceae; genus JAKQEM01. The sequence continues at coordinate 96,124 of JBGAVO010000002.1, read as the reverse complement.
CTTTATTCAAAAAACCACACCGTCTCTTAAGCCGCATTTCGCTTACAACATGCTGGGGTACGGCTCGTTTCCCTATAAGAATTATAAGAAAGAGAATATCGAATGGCCTGTTGTAGCGCTTGCCAGCCAGAAAAACTACATCAGTCTGTACGTCTGCTGTGTTGTCGATAATGGCACATACATCGCAGAAAAATTCGCGAAAGATCTCGGGAAAGTAAGCGTGGGGAAAAGCTGCATCCGATTCAAAAAGCTGGAAGATCTAAATCTAGTGACGCTGACAAAAGTATTGAAGGCAGCTGAAAAAATGCCCGGACTCGATGGAGTTGGGGCGAGCAAAAAGAAAGCTTAACGATACTTTCTTAGAAGTAGCGTTGAACCGAGAATGTTCAGCAAGAATGCGGTCCACGCCATCATCGGAATGGTGATGTACCCAAAATGCATGAAGGGAGTTTTTACGCAGGACTCACCGGATGCATCACAAGGAGTAGCGGGGTTTGTTGGACTCGCGATGATGTCATACAGTTGAATGTAATAATGGTAGGACGCATATGCGAGCCCGATCACGCTCAGTGCGAGGATATATCGTGCGACAGATCGATCACGTTTCCACAGTGCAATAGCGAGAAGAATAACCTGGGGATACATGAAGATGCGCTGAATCCAGCAGAATTTACATGGTGTCCATCCGGCAATTTCAGAAAGAAACAAGCTTCCAATACTTGCTACGAGGGCAACGACGAGCATGAGAACCAACGCGTTTTTTGTGATCCACTTCAGCAGTATCGTTGTATTTCCTGAAATTTGCTCATAAGCAAAGGCTCCCAAAATACCAATGCTTAGAATATGCCCGACAAGAACGAATGCGGAGAGAATGTGAACGATGGTCCAAATGTGAGAAGAGAGATCCATAATTGTATTGAGAGAAACTGAAGTCCGATAGGAAAAGCGAGTAGAGAACGGATCAATGCTGATTTTAACTTAATAATGGAGACCTGAGCTGCATATGCTGATAATAGCACATTAATTCATTACTGAAGATGAAGGGGTGTCCAGTACATCGCGTTTGTTACTTTCCCAAACAAGTGACGTATACTCTTGATATATGAAAAAAACTCTCATCATTATTGGCGTTGTAGCGGTTGTGCTTGTTGCAGGTTTCTATGCGCTTAATGCGTACATCTACGCAGAAAAGCAGGGAGATCCTGCGGATATTTCCAGTTATCGCGGTACGCTTTCCGGAGAAGTGGTGTGTTTACCTCATGCCAACACCGATGGTCCTCACACAATGGAATGTGCCTATGGTCTTCGAACGGATACAGGTGAGCACTATGCTCTCGATTTAGCGCTGATGTCACAGCAAGCAGATCCACTGCAAACAGGTGAGCGTATTTCGGCAACAGGCCTTATTACACCTATTGAGATGCTCAGCAGCGATCATTGGAAAAAGTACGATGTCGTAGGCATTTTCTCGGTGACGGATTCGTTAGAGAGATTGTGATTGTCTACATATAGATCAAATTTATTATTCAGTATGTTTTGGAAAACAATACATATTTATTGTAATTCGATAAAACTTGTGGTTACATGTGCCCATTCATCTCCTCCTTTTTATGAAAGCACCTATCAAACGCGCTTCAACTCTCTTCCTTAAAGCAGTCCTCATTATTATCGCCATTGGAATGTTTGTGTTTGCCTATTTTGCGTTCCCGTCTATTTGGAAGGGCCTGCCCATAGAGTGGCCAGCACTGACTACGACAAGCTTCCTCTACCCGGGCATGATTGGTATTTTTGCCACAGCGCTTCCGTTTCTGTTTGCGTTGTTTCAAGCATTTAAACTCCTGCAGTACATAGATGCAAACCAGGCTTTTTCGGAATTATCCATTAAGGCACTTAGAAGTATTAAATTCAGCGCAATTGCAATGACTGTGTTATATGCAACTGCTCTGCCACTCATATTCCTTGTTGCCGAGCTCGACGATGCGCCAGGTCTCATTCTCATATACTCCGCTTTCGCAGGTGCACCACTTGTTGTCGCTACGTTCGCAGCAGTACTGCAGAAGCTTGTGCAGAACGCTATCGATTTGAAATCTGAAAACGACCTCACTATTTAACCTCAACCTATGTCTATTCTTATCAATCTGGATGTCATGCTGGCCAAGCGAAAAATGAGCGTCACTGAACTCTCAGAGAAAGTCGGTATTACGATGGCCAATATTTCGATTCTTAAAAACGGCAAAGCCAAAGCAATTCGTTTTCCAACACTCGACGCAATCTGCAAAGCACTAGAGTGTCAGCCGGGAGACATTTTGGAGTACAAATCTGAGAAGAAACAATAATCCGATTACTCTTCTTTTTCTTACTATGAACCGCACAGCTGTCGTCACAATCAGAACACTCATTATTCTTGTTGCAGTTGCCGCTCTTGCGTTCTTGATTGTTGAGCCACAGGTTGAAGGGAGAAATGTGAATGCCACGCTCGTTGAAATCTATTTTAACGATCCGCTATTGGCCTATGCGTATATCGCATCAATTCCGTTTTTCGTCGGGCTCTATCAAGTATATAAGCTGGTGAAATTTCCGGAGCAGAAAGCACTGCAGATCATCAGGAACTGCGCTCTTGTGACGATTCCGTTTATTATTATTGGAGTGACGTGGATTCTGCAGATTGAAAGTGATGATCGTCCGCCAATTATCGCAATGGGTACGTTGTCTACGCTTATCTGTATTGGTGTGGCTATTGCATCGAATGCGTTTCGGAAAAAATTGTACTAAAAAAATGGGCCGCGGACTGATGTCCGTGACCCATGCCGTTGTTCCCGAGGGAACAGGGCGGGGAGGAGCAATTACTTTGTGACCCACCGTTTGATCATTTTGATCAACTGCAATCCTCCGTAGCCGAGGGTGAATAACACGATGCAGATAAAAAATGCACCAGCGAATGCTCCGGCAGCTTCGGTGCGTTCTTCTTGCTGTTCCTGTGTCAGCGTCTGGGCGTGGGGCTCTGGTCCCACAACTTCGTCGAGAATCACAATCTTCGTTACTGGATCCATGGTATGTTTCCTTATTGGGATTTCGGCTCCCAATATGCCGTTTTTTCTTGCGAAACTTGGTTTGAAGGAGGGGCTTGTGTAATTGCCTTCTCCCAGTCCAAACCTCAATCGCCGAGAGCTGAACTGGAAGGAGGATCCTCTAGAATAGTGATGTGAATGTGCGGATTAGCTGATTGACCCAAGTATACAAAATTTGACAAATATAGTCAATTGTTCCTTAATTTTAATTACGCTCAATTAGGCTTTTTACGCCTGTTTTAAGATCCTCATGCCCTTAAAATCTTCTCTATCGGTCTGCCCTTTGCCAACTCATCAATCAGCTTATCCATATAGCGAATGGCCTGCATTGTCGGATCTTTGATGTCTTCTACGCGCACACCGCAGATCACTCCTTTAATCAACGATCGTGAAGGATGAAGTTTCGGCAACAAATCACCTCATCAACTTCTTTTTTCGTTCGTCCTTTTTTCTCCACCTTTGCGATGTACAAGGGGTAAATGCGGGCGAAGCTCATGCGGAAGATGCGGTGATTCGCGTCACTGTCGTTTTTCACATGATAAGTATAGCAAATTGGCTCTACGATGTTCGGGCAATCCGGATACGGCGAAAGTTCTGTGCGTCGAGTGAGGCACGACGTTAATCACCGCACTGGGACGGTAAAATTTCACAGTAGGTACCGCAAAATCCTCCCGCGCAGTCGCACACGCCGCCATCGACGTCTTTGACGCACGAACCGCCGTTATTGCAAAACAGCGCGCCGCCGTTCTCCTGGCAGTTCAGATCCGATTCTTCGCAGTAGACGCCCGCGTAGTGGTCGTCGACACATTCGCAGACGAAGTTGTCGCTTCCGTTTCCGCCCAAGGTCGGTACACATGTCGCGCTATTCAGGCACGGTTCGGATACGCAGTACGTGGCGAAGACGGTGACGTTCATGGTCTTGGTTGCGGCCGCGTAATTTCCGCTTGCCGCTTGATGCGCGGTGATCGTCATGGTGCCATTCGTGCCGACGATATCCGCCGTATTTCCCGTGATGCTGACAAGCGACGGATTTCCACTCGTGAATGTAAATGCCCCCGGGCTATCGGAGATCGGTGAGAGGGTAAAATTCGCATCGATGTGGGATTTGGTGAGGTTGCTGAAGGTAATGCTCGGCGCGATGCCGTTGACTGTCAGTGTCGCGGTCGCTGATCCGGCTGCGAAGCGCCCGCTTGCCACTTGCGATGCAGTAATGGTTGTCGTTCCTGCCCCGACGATGGTGACCGTACTGCCGTTGATTGTCGCCACCCCCGTATTCCCGCTTGTGTAGACGATGTGCCCGAGACTGTTGGACAGTGCTTGCACGGTGAAGATAGCATCACCGTAGGTTTTACTGATGTCGTTGAACGTGATAACCGGTGCGGGCGCATTTCCACCTCCGATGATTGCTCGAAAACGGCCGCCACGGAAAGCATTTCCCTGTTTGCGCGCCAGAACGCCACGATACATCATGTCGCTGACGGAACCTCGAGTCATTGGCATGCCGATACCGATGCTGTTGTCCGGTGCATCCACGATGCTCATCTGTTTCACGATGGAAAGATATGGCGCATACCATGCCGACGGATCCGCGTCTGCATAGGCTGCAACGGAGCTCGATTGATTCGTGCGATATCCGTATGACTCGATGAGCATTTTCATCGCTTCTTCCGTTTTCACCGTCTGCCCCGGTCTGAACGAGCCATCGGGATATCCCGTCACCCATCCTTCTTGCTTCGCGTAACAGACGTAAGGTGCAAACCATTCGACACTCACATCGGAAAAACAACCGTGGTACTGGGCAATCAATGGATTTTCTTCTTTGCTGATGACGAGCATTTTCAGCAACTCGGCTCGGTTCACCGGTGCGGCAGGTCGGAATGTTCCGTCGGGATAGCCGTTGATAATCCCTTTTTCCTGCAAATATTCGATGGCATTGCGCGAATAAGCATTGGAAATATCTTTAAACGCAGCTGCATGTGCGGCAGAAGCTGTTAGCATCAGACCGATACTCAGTGCAAATCGGACATTCATGGTGCAAATTATCGCGACGCGGAACGCTTTGCCTGCCTCGCGATTCGCGCATTCATACGTGTCAGCATCTTGTTCAAGATTGGGGCGAGCGATGGCTTTGCAGCAATCTGTTGCTGAACCCTAGACTCCAGCCGTGTTTTCAATCCTTCCAGCATACGTGCAACTGGAGCGCTTACGGGTGTATTGCTCTCAGTCTTAGGCGTACTTGCGGCTGTCGGAGAGTCTACGGTATTCGATGTTGAGGGAGTATGTGGAGTTGATGCAGCAGCAGAATGAGATGTAGAGCGAGCAGCACCTCCGCTTCGGCCACCGCCCGATCCTCCCCCGGATCCTCCGGAATTTGTAGTCGACGAACTGACCGTGATTATCGCATGGGCCGCTGTGGAATAATTGCCAGACGTATCCTTCGCGAATATGGCGTAGTAATGCGTGCCATTCGGAACGGAGCTATCGGTATGCGACGTCCCAGTGTTTCCCGTCGTAACCGCAGTTCCATCTGTGGCGCTTGTCGGTACACGCGAAGTAGACCTGCGGATGGTGACGGAGGCAAAATCGCTGTCAGTGGGATTGGTCCAGGAAAGCATGACATTCCCACTCTGTGTACTTGGCAGGAAGTTGCGTGGAAAGGCAGGGGGAGTGGAGTCGATCGCTACACTTCCGGTGGAGGCACGTGAATAATTGCCGCGTAAGTCCCGTGCGAAGATGCTGTAGTAATACGTGCCGTCGCTCAGTCCGGAGTTGGTATAACTGGTACCCGTTACATTGGACGTGACGGCGGTACCCCCCGTGTATGTGGTTGGATAACTCGATGCACTGCGACGGACAGTAATGGACGCGAAATCCGCATCGACGGGATTGGTCCACGCAAGCAAGGACGAAGCCCCGCTTCCAGTAAGAGTGAATGATGACGGACGACTAGGCGCCGTCGTATCCGTTGTGACAATCACCGCTTTATTGTTGGCGAGCAGAAGGGCGGAGGTGGAATCGAGAGGGACGGCAATGCGGCTGAGATTTCCAATAATTTCCGACAACGCCGACACGCTCGCACCCCCGGTGAGGGTGCTGCCTGAAACCGTTACTTCTACAGCGTGCATCGTAAAATCATCACTATTGTTTCGGAACATCAGTACCAGCTTCGTAGCGCTCAGTGGTGCCGCATAAGGATAGTATGCTGAAACTGATGCGAGACTGTAGCCGGAACCAGCGGAAAGAGATGTGTCCGATAGTGTCGCGACAAGAGCCGTAGGGTTATCAGTACTGTCGGACCGGAAAGCAATAACAGCTCGGCCGGAGGTCAGTTTGCTGATGGAAGGATCACAGCAGTAATCCGAGAATGTTACCCCCGAGCCGAATGTCATGGTGTTACCACTGACGGATGCTGCAACAATGTAGGGCGTTCCGTTGTTCAGGTTATAGGCAGCAATGAAGTGCGTGGAATCCATGGCGGCAATGGCTACGTACTGCCCGCTGTTTGCGGAGAGTGTGGTAGCCGATCCGAAACTGACACTGTTTCCACTGATGGTGGCTGCAATGACTTTGGTGGAATACGTTCCGGCCTGCGTGACGTACATGACCGCTACATGCGTCGAGTCCAGCGCCGTAACGGACATAACTTGATTGCCGGTTCTGATGGACGAGGCGAAGTTTACGGGTGTCCCGTATGAGATGGTCGACCCCGATATGGTAGCAACGACTCCATATCCGTTTCCGCTGGTTTGGTAGATAATGATTGCGTGTGTGGAATCCAGCATCGCCACGTTAATGCTGCCGCAAGAAGATGCGCAGAACTCGTATTCGGAGCCGAATGTCAGTGTCGTTCCATCAATGGTCGCGATCACCGCTTTTCCCACGTCGTCATCCGGAAACGCAATAAGGACATGAGTGTCATCGAGTTTGGCTGCGCCGGGAAAGGAGGTGCTTGTATCGTTATAGGAAGTCTCCGTACCAATGGAAAACGTTGCTGCCGTTGCAACAAATGGGAATGCAATCATCCACATCAATAAGAGAATGCCGGATGTGTGTTTCATTCGATTCAACATGTAACTTCAGCATACTAAATAGTGAAGCAAAAACCTCTTGTCGAAATGAGTTGCCCGTGCGGTGAGATATCCTTTTCACAATGGGCTGCTTTATGTGGCTCAGGCTATTCAAATAATTTCTTATCTGATGCCAGCTTTTTGCCAGCTCCTCCTAAGAAGTAAAGGTCGCCATATATGACGTTGCAGCACATATGGAACTTCGATTCAACGGAGTATACTTTCGATATCATGCATATCGATTTAACACCTGCACAGTGCGAAGAAATTCTGACGGTTAACCATTATGGCCACCTTGGTTGCATTCTTGATGGAGAGCCGTATGTGATTCCTGTTACCTACGCGTTCCGCGATGGTTTTGTGTACGGCGCCTCGCAGGAGGGAACGAAACTTGAAGCGATGCGAAAAAATCCCACCATATGTATACAAGTGGAGAATATAAAAAGTGGTCTCGAATGGGAAAGTGTGATTTGTTGGGGCTTCTTTGAAGAAGTGACAGATCAGAAAAGTGCACAGGACATCAAATTATTATTAGCGGAAGAGTACGGTCAGACGTTGTTGCAAGAGGGGAAGATGCCCGTTTCCCCCATTATTGAAGGTCTGCATCAACCGCAAGAAGGAAAGTATGCGAACAGCGTTATTTACCGGATGAAACCGTTCCGCATCACGGGCAAGTCAGAGAAGCATTGATTTACAAACCGGTTCCGACCATACCTTTCAGGGCGAGACCAACTCCGTACGCGATTGCTGCTGTGATTATTCCCACTCCGACAACTTCGAGTGCGCCACGTAATAGACGCTCTCGTGTAACGTAACTCCGCAAAATCCCCAAAAACAGCATCGATACTGCCGAGGAGCTAGCCGCAATAGCAAAGCTCCCGTTTGCGGTGGGCAAAATATATGGGAGCAGAGGAATGGCTCCAAAAAGGATAAATGCAACAAACGTTGCAAATCCATGCATGACAGGTTTATCTGAGGCTGTTTCCGCAAGTCCGTGTTCCTCTATCATCATTGTGTTTGCCCAAATATTTTTATCAGACGTAATAACTTCGACTACCTTTTCTAAATCAGCTCCTGTAAAACCTTTTGCCTTGAAATAGCTTCGTACTTCTTCGCGTTCCATCGCAGGATGATCGTCTATTTCTTTCAACTCTTCCTTACGTAGACGTTTGTACTGATCTGCTTCTGATTTAAGTGAAAGATACGCGCCGGTAGCCATAGAAACACCGTCCGCAAAAAGATTCGCGAGTCCGAGTATGACGACGATGTACCCAGGGAGTCCTGCTCCAACGGTTCCTGCGACAACAGCGAATGTCGTCACAATACCATCATTTCCTCCGTAAACGATATTGTGAATATAGGGGCCAAGTTTATGACCGTGAAATTCAGAGGCAAGATGTGCTTGAAGTTCAGCAGTGGTCGGTCGTCGGTCTGTAGCTTTTTTCATATAACTAAGTGTATCACTTCATTGCCATTGCTTCCTGAATCGTTTTTGCCACATCATTTGGATGGGGTATATAAGAAACTGATGCAAGTTTTGTTTCGAAGACGAGCGTGCCGTAATGGAGAATATTTTGAAGGAATCCTTTTTTCACCACATCCACGGTTTTCATTTTCTGAAACGATACTTCAAGATTATCTTCCTGAATAAGTAGTCTGTATTTCAATCGTAAAAGACGCTTATTCGTTATGATGATGCTATCAAGTTGCTCGCTAAGCAGCATCATAAAGAACCAGTGATGGGCCATAAGAAACAGAATCATGGCAGCGAGTAATGTTACATGCGAAAGCCACATGTAATGATGCGCGCTTATTCCGGCGAGAATGAAAAGCAGGAATGAAACGCTGAGCAGGAGAATGGAAATCGACACCGGTAAAATAAGCTTGATCCAGTGTTCATCTGTAATCATCACCAATTGCTCGCCGTCTTGAATGTGACTGTGTTGCATTATAGAAAATGCGGTTGAAATACAAAAAGAATGACGATCACCACGCTGGCAACACATGTCGAAAGAATATAGAGAGGGATGAGAAACCAGCCTGGACTTCCCCATGCATCTTCATTTCCCAAACTCTTTAGGAGCGCCTTATATTTGGCTGATTGTTTGCGGAAAAGATGAACGTTCAGCCAAAGCAATAAAAGGGACAAAATCTGTACAACGCCGACAACCACAGTCGCAGCGATCATGCCCGGAGAAGACAACAGATCATCCATGAGACCAAGTATAGCATTCAATACTGAGCCTATAACAACCTTCTTCCGAGCACTCAAATCCGAATCGCTTTTGCAATCGTTCATTCACGCGGCTGCCTTCATTAATTGCTGATTGAAGGCGCACTACATGTATGCGCTCTATTTCGGGGCAAATTCGATGATCCATTCAATGCCATATTTGTCTCTGAACATTCCGGCATAGGAACCCCAGGGACTCTCATCTATCGGCATTTCGATTGCTCCACCTGCAGAAAGTCCATTGAATATTTTCTCTGCCTCTTCTTTGCTTTCCGCGCTTACGGAAATCTTCGTTCTATTTTCACTTTCGTTTACGCGTCCCATCACTTCCGGAACATCATTGGCGATCAGCATGTTTTTTCCGATAGGTAACGTAATATGCATGATTTTCTGTGCTTCATGTTCTGGAACTGGAAATTCGTCGTTCGCAATGTCTTTAAAGCGCACAATTTTTCCGAACTCTCCACCGAACACCGATTTGTAAAACGTAAATGCTTCTTCTGCATTTCCGTTGAAGTTAATCCAGATGTTGATACCCGGCATGACAGGTGCAGTAAATAATACTCAATGAACCTACAGATTATTTTGTGGTTATACAATATGGCTCCCCGACTTGGATTCGAACCAAGAACCCTCTCGTTAACAGCGAGATGCTCTACCATTGAGCTATCGGGGAACGTAGGCGGAATTATACGGATCAAACGGGTATTTTCCAGCCCTTTTCTGCTTCAGATAGTGCAATTCTCATGATCGCACTTTTTCCGTCTATCGGCGATTGCTCCATAGATCCGTCGCCCAATCGGCGCTACGCCCGGAATCCAGAGAATCGGCCAGGCAAGCCAGAGCGGAGGTAAACGCTTCGTCATGTATCTAAACGCATCAAATCCTGTCAGATACGATCCATCGGCCAGGCGAATATGCATCGCTTTATCGAGGCTTCGCTCAGTGACATCCGGCGCAAAGGCTTTGCGATCATCCATCACCCGGAAGTCGACGGGCTTGAGCGCGTTGAGCCAATCACACTGCAAGAGAACAAACATCGAACGAAGGCAGAGTCCACAGTGCCCATCATAAAGAACAATTATGTTGTTCATACTTGAGCCCTTCTTGCTGCGTTTTTTAATGAACACATTTTTTAACCATTGAAGATCATTCTCTCGAAGAAGACCGATGTACGCGACAAACATCGCAAGTGAAAAGACGCCAGCATCTAGCAGCACATAAATGGCTCCGTGGAACAAGATGCCACCGATAATCAGGATGCGTCGCAACGGAATCGACGACAGCTGTCGCGGAAGAAGATCGGTCACAAAGCGGGGGACGAGAAGGAAGACCCACAGCGCTTGCCACACCAGCGCCGCGTAATCAGTGAAGGAAGAGAGGGGAATCAGTGGACTCATGAGCGCCGGACTCCATCGTGCGAATGCCGGATGATGCAGTGTTGTCTGAATCGCGGTCCCATCAATCCACATGGTTCCCAGTAACTTCGTCCACGTAGATGTCAGATACAGCACGATTAGTTGCCACAACAATAATCGCCATGGCCAGATCGGCATTGTCACTGGTTTCAATAATGATCGATTCTTTTTCCACAGTGTCCATTTTTCACGTGCGCGATCCAAGCTGAATGCATGAATGCCCGGTGCAATCATCAGAATAAATCCAATACTTCGTAATAATGTATCTCCACCTCCGAGTATCACCGGTGTGCGCTCATGAAAGGAGAAAAGAAGAAGAACACTCAGCACTGTTGCAATCCGCGTCTTCAATCCAATCATCGTGCAGAACAGCAGAATGCAGAGAATGAGATACAGACAGAAAACAGACAGGGGCTGATCGACGTAATCGAGAATCGTAAAGCGATACGCATCTCGTACGTGAATTGCTTCTAGCCAATGCGGGAAAATGCCTAACTCGCTGTAGTAGTACAAAACATCATTCCACTGGAAGAGAAGATACAGCAGAGTGATTGCCGCCCAAGCACTGCGCATCATGCCGAATGCGGTCGCATCAATGCGCCGGAAGAAGAAGCCGTCGATGGCTTTAAAGAGCGTCATGGACAGGTAGAGGTAAAGCCGACGCGATCGGTCATTGTGGGTTTCCACGTTCTCCACCAACTCATCGTTTGAGGTTCTTTGAGGAAGGGGAGGACATAGGTTTGATAGACTAAGCGGACGGGGGTTCCTGCTTGCACTCCATGTTTCATACAGAGAACTTGCATGAATCGCCCAGCATATGGCCCGCGGTTGTCGGAAAACTCACTTAAAATATTATGCAGCAGTTTTACTTGGACCGCGTGCCTGAAGAAGGAGAAACTTTTAGGAGTGAATGTCTCAAGCTCATTCCAGGTAGATCCATGTTGTATTTCAATGCGATACGTTGTGACCCGACGTATAGGGTCCGGTGCAAAAATATCCCACAGCTGCCACTGACTGGTGGAATACATGTACGGAGAAACGAATGGAATCAGATGACTCTTTGCAATCGTTGCTATATCGCTCTTCGAATCGCGTGGCGTGCTGAACACCGCAACGGCGAACATGTGCCATATGAGGAAGAGTACGAGGATGATTTTTCCAGCACCGCGAAGCATAGAGAAAGTGTAACACGTGCAAACAGATGTCAGATATCAGATATCCGATTTTAGGTCGATCTTTATAGCTGACATCTGAAATCTGAGATCGGATATCTCATTTTATTGGCTTCAAAATCACAATCTCACGTCCAACAAATTGTTCAGGTCGGCGATAGAGCAATGATGTATGTCCGGGAATATCGCTGACAGATCCTGGAGGAAGCACCGGCTGAAATCCGATTTTCTCGATATTCTTCCAGATCTGTTCCAAGAAAACCGGACCCGCTTTCACATACCATGCGGGGAGTGTCATGACGACCGGCACACCAGGCAATGTTTTTGCAACGTTCTCCAAAAATGCGATTTCCAATGCATCACATTCGGCACGATGTTTGGCCGCATCTTTCGCAGTTGGACGCTCATCAAGCGCAGGGCCAAGCATCGACTCCGTGACAATGACATCAGGCTTGTTCTTCATGGTGAATGCCTTCGTCGCATCTTGTTTCCATACCTCGCTCGCTGTGTCTTTCTTCAAAATCTTTTCTTCTTTGCGAATCCACTCCAGATTTTTCTCGCATCCACTTACGGCTTTCTGGGAAATATCCGATGCGAGAATAGACCAACCCTTCAGCAATGATTCCATCGGAATGACGCCAGTTCCACAGAATGGATCGAGCACTGTCAGATGTTTTGGTGCTTTAGGATTTGTCTCACGCGCAATCCATCCACCAAGGTTCAGCAAGATTTGCGCAAGTTTAGGAGGGAGCAATCCGGCACGCGTATCGCGCACAGGCTTGTGCATATCGCGTTTGGTGTAACTATCTGGGTCCTGCGCCGCAATTGTCCGGCCAATCCAGTGGAAGTCTCCATCATCCGCACTAATGATAACGAGTTCGCATCCTTCTTTTCCGGTGATCAATCCTGCGTCATGCAGTTGACCAGAGACCGGAGCTTTGCGCTCGTTGCCAATGTAGCGCGAAGGCACACCCTGTTTCTTCAGATGATTCTTAATATCGCGGTATAGACCGTGTACCGTGCCGAAGTCGACGCCGAAGTTACGAATGCTGAAGGTGACTTTTCCTTTGACGTTCTTCATTTGGTCCGCAGCAATTTGCGGAATTCTTTTCCAATCAGTCTCGCCGGGAATTTCTTCTGCTAACAAAAACAATCCTCCTAAATTTTTGAGATGTGCGTTCGTCAGTTGAACCGGGCTCGCAAGCAGCGCTATCTGCGGCGTAATCATACGGCGAAGCGTGAGTCCGGAGACGCTCGCAAAGAGCTCAGCAAGGCTGAGTGACGGGTGGTTACCAAGGAAGGCGCAGTAGATGCGGATATCGGAAGCGGGAGTCATGCGTGCAGTATAGTGTCCTCTGGCTTCGCGTGGGGAATATCAGACGAGATTCTGAGCGCACGTGCAAGCGCAATGCCGGCCTCTTTGATTTGTGGCCCTGCATCGGCAAGAAGGAGTACGACGAGCAAAGACATTGCCGGAAGAAGCTGAACACCACCGCGGGCTAGACCTGTCTGCATACGCGCTTCCACAGCTAACGGCGTAAAGAGGAAAATAAGCATCTGTCCGAAGAAGACAATGAACACAAAGGCCGTCAGCGGAATCCAGAGGCCAAATGCAGCTTTGCGGCGCCAGATAACAAGACCGATGAGCAACGGGAAGAAGAGATGCCAGTTTCCTTCGAAGAACGTATTCACGGCAATCGCAATCAACACACCGGATTGCCAACCGATGCCGAGGTCACCAATCGCTTTCGCGTTACCGAACGTCAGTCCGTTTGCCCATTTGAATGCGAGCCACGGAAGGACAAAGATTAACAAGCATCCTGCATACCAACAGACTGCATGCAGTACTTCTTTTGTGGAAATCATCTGTCGCTTCCAGCCCCACACAAAGCCAATTGCGAGCAGTAGTAACAGCGGTGGAAGATAGAGGAGAAGTCCTTCATTTTTCACAAAGGGAAGCAGTCCTGCACTCAGCGCGCCAAGGCGAATCAGTGATCGTCTCGATCCCTCATCGGCAGCCATCATCGCGCGCAGTGGGAAGAGAACGGCCATCAATACATTTAATGAGAGGAATGCATCTGCATAAGGATTCGTGCCGTGCATCATGTACAGAGGAATAGAACCAAGCAGATAGACCGCGAACAAATCCCATCCTGGTCCAGAAAGTCGACGAATGGTCCGTCCCAGAAGAACAAGTGCTGCAAGATACCAAGCGAGGTGCACAGCGTTAGCGGCGGGCTCACTCCAGTTACCTGCGACGGATGCAGTCCATGCTTTAAAGAGGGGTACCGCAGGAGGGTATGAGCCAATGCTGCGCTTAGATGCTTCGGGTTCTTCTCCGGGCAGCGAGAGCGTCAGTGCTTGATCGTAGAAATAGAGTTTTCCACGGAGGTTCCAGTTATCAAAAGTGTCATCAAGGAACGTTGGCGTCATCAGCAAGAACACACTTCCCACAAACACTGCACGAGCAATCACGGTTCCGACCAGTATCCACAACGTGAGACGCAACCAACGTGGTGGCTGTGGCCGATGAATGTCTGTGTTGATAGGTGCAACAGGACGAGGAAGAATGCGTGACAGAGCAAACAGAATCACACACAACCCGATCTGCACACCGAGGAAGCCCCATCTGTTTAGTGGCATACCTGTTGATGCATGCACGCAGAACGTAAGAAACATTGTGACTGTTGTTCCAATAGCAAAGCCAGCTGCCCACTGTTCAATCGCATCAAGTACGCGAGTTTTTCCTTGCAAGAGATGCAGCAGGAGATATCCGTTTACAGCGGGGAAGAGAAGGCCGATGAAAATGGCGAGTGCGGTCATGGCTGAACAACAAAGAGGAAGGTCTCGTCATTAAAAGAGGCAGTGATGGTCCCTGGTCCGGCAATAATCGAACCCGTTCCCATACTTCCGCGCACACGCAGATAGCCGGCATCATCTACCTGCAGATCTGGACGATCGATGACGACCCAAGCGGGGATATCAGCAATACCCGTTGGATCCGGAATAATGAGACTCGGATAGGAACTGTAACGGAATACCGGATAGTAGACATTGGGCCCAGGACTCAAGAGCGTGAATGTCTCATGCTTTTGAATTTCCGGTAAGAGCGCATGCACTTTTGCATAGATGGCATCAAACACACGCAGTTCTTTTTTATGGTCATCCGGAAGGACATACGTTCGAATATCTGTCACTGCATACGACATGATTTCAGCTCCCATGCGAATGTCGAACATCAGCCAGCAGAATGAAAAGAAGATCAAAAATATTCCCAGTCCCAATCGACCATTTCGTTTGATGCGAGCAATAAGGAAGCAAACGATGCCGACCACAAAGAAGAGGGGATAGAGCACGCGGCCAACTGCCCATGCGAGAGGCGGGAGATTGTCGAATAATTCTGAGCGTAAGACCGAGTTACTTGCGATAAGCGGTCCCCACAAAAAGTTGATGCTGTAGGAGCGGAATGAATCGAAGGTCCAGAAGCTTCTCCAAAGCTCAACAATCCGCTCGTAGATTGTCCAATGACGAAATTGTATTTCTTCAATAATTAAATCCGATCCTGCTGGGAATGCGAGAGCAAACTGATCACTTTTCCAGTTCCACTGAGGGTAACTGGATACAATGACATTCACGTCGTGCATGAATCCATCGCCCGGAATTTCAAAATATGCCTGCACCAGTTGATCGGGGTCGTCATTATTCTCTTGCCATAACACAGCGCCTTTGACATTGGCAGCAGCAGCCGCACGAATAGTAATGATGTCTGTGGGTCCATCAATCGGACTATCTCCCCATACAATATATCCATCAACTGGTGCGGTTAGATGCAATCCTGTTGCTGCGATTTCCGCTTTCATCTGCGGTGTTGTCTGCGCCTGCTTGGGCATATTTCCGCGGAAATCCCACGGAATAATTTCTTCTGCGTGGGCAGTCTGGATGAACAGACATAGTAAGGAGCCAGCGAGAAGCATTCGTTTCACGCCGGCATTCTACAGCTGCTTACCGTTCTCCCGCCACTTCAATATCGTCCGGTCCACCACTGACTACCGCCTTGATACGGCGGACGCCGGCACTCGAACTCTCTTCCTTCTGAATCTTGAACGATCCAAGAACGCCAGTGCGAGAGACGTGAGGTCCGCCGCAGATTTCTTTACTGAAGACGGTTCCATCACCGATTTTTCCGCTGCCTGCTGTCATCCCGTTCGGATCACCCATCACGTACACCTTCACTTCCGATCCATAGCGATCATCAAACACGCCGATCGCTCCTTCTGCTTTTGCTCCATCAACGTTTGTCAGGTGATAGGTAACTGGCAAGTCCGCGGCAATTGCTCCGTTCACCAATGCTTCTACTTCCGCAATCTGCTCTGGTGTCATCTTGTCTGCGTGCGTGAAGTCGAAACGAAGTCGTTCAGCGGTGATGTTACTTCCTTTCTGCATCACATGTTGTCCAAGGACGCGATGAAGCGCTGCATTAAGCAGGTGCGTAGCGGTGTGCAGCTTGGTTGTCTCACTGCTGTTATCGGCTAATCCGCCTTTAAACTTCTGTTCAGCACCTGCGCGAGAAAGGCTCTGATGAGCTGAAAAAGCTGTATTAAATCCTTGTTCATCAACCGACAGATTCTGTTCGGCAGCCATCTCTTTTGTCAGCTCCAATGGGAATCCGTACGTATCATATAAATGGAAGGCAGTCTGACCATCAATGCGCTTGTCTGTTGCTTCTTCCGCAACCTTCGCAAATCGTTTCAGCCCTTCCTGAAGCGTTTTTCCGAACTGTTGCTCCTCGTGACTTAAGGTATCGCGGATCTCTTTTTCCTTATCCTTTAGGGCTCCGTAGATATGTCCGTACTGAGCAATGACTTCATCGGCAATGCTCGCACAGAATGATCCATCGTGTGCAATACCAAGTGCGCGTGCAGAGCGAATGGCACGGCGAATGAGGCGACGCAACACATAGGCCTGATCAACGTTTCCTGGTTTCACCCCGTCGACAATCATGAACGTCGATGCTTTCACATGATCGGTGATGATTCGAACATGTCGTTCCTTATCACGGATATCTGAAATCTGATATCTGCGGATTGCATCCGCAATCGGCTTCATCCGATCCGTCTCATATACATTGCTGACACCCTGCAACACCGCAGCCACTCGCTCTAATCCCATACCCGTATCCACACACTGCTGCTTGAGCGGAACGAACGACCCATCTGCCTGTTTGTCGTATTGCATAAATACATCGTTCCAAATTTCCATCCACTCTGCGTCATGTGTGGCGGGGTTACCTGTCGGCTCACCTTCTCCTACCCAGTAGAACATTTCACTATCTGGTCCGCAGGGTCCGGTCTGGCCCGCAGGTCCCCACCAGTTTTTCGCCTTTGGTAAAAATCCGATGCGCTCTTCTGGGATACCAAGCTTCATCCAGACATTCGCCGATTCCATATCGCGTGGTGCATCGTTATCTCCTTCGAAGCAGGTGACAGCCAGGTGACTCACTGGAATTCCGAGTACCTCGGTCAGAAATTTGAAACTCATCTCAATTGCTCCTTCCTTAAAGTAGTCACCCAAGCTCCAGTTTCCGAGCATCTCGAACATAGTCAAATGGGTCGCATCGCCTACTTCATCAATGTCACCGGTTCGGACACAGCGCTGCACATCAACCAGGCGTTTGCCCATGGGGTGCGGTTCACCCAAAAGGTAGGGAACAAGCGGGTGCATGCCGGCGGTCGTAAACAGCACCGTTGGGTCGTTTTCGGGGACAAGAGGGGCACCAGGAATGACGGCATGGCCGTTTTCTGCGAAGAAATCGAGGTAAGCCTGGCGTAATTCATCCGTAGTAAGGGTTCGCATAGATAGGGGAAAATAGGTCGTTTCACCCGTCCGACGTAGCTCCAAAGGAGCGAAGTGGGATAGGGCCCAAGAGTACCAGAAATGGCGATCGTCGACAGTCCCTGCTTTGATGGTTTTTTAGGGGTAAATATGGCCTAAAACTAGCATTTCCGACTGTTTTTTGGTATAATAATGAGAAACCAACATGCAATCCTACAACCCTCTTCGTTCGGCCTGGAAAGTCTTTCAAGTGGCTATTCCGCCACTGATGATTATTGCCGTCACGGTGGCTCTGGGCTTCCTGTTTCACCTCCGTGGTGAGCAGGTTGTTGAACAGCAATTGCGTGAACGGATGCATAGTACAGTCGCTATTGCTGCATTGCAGATTGATACGCGCCTCATTGAACAAGTCCGTACAGAGGCGGATATGCAGAAACAGGCATACAAAACATTGGTAGGACAGCTCAGAACAATCCGCGAACTCTCCCCACACACGCGTTTCGCCTACATCATGCGCAGAACGGAGGATCCGTTGGTGCTCTCCTTTGTCGCCGATGCCGATGGGTTATCGAGCGATGAAGAGCTTGATGCGAACGGCAACGGTCAGGTTGATGACGACGAAATTCCTGGCTTCACCGGTGATGATTATCCTATTGATGACATTCCAACGCTGCAGGGAATTGCCTTTGAAGAGCCG
Source organism: Candidatus Peribacteraceae bacterium (assembly GCA_044228075.1). Classification (GTDB taxonomy): domain Bacteria; phylum Patescibacteriota; class Gracilibacteria; order Peribacterales; family Peribacteraceae; genus JAKQEM01. Next base: position 77,637 of record JBGAVO010000002.1, on the reverse strand, counting down.
GTCGTTGAGCAAGAAATTACGGAGGACCAATGGGGCCGTCTCATTTCTGCATTCGCTCCTATTAAAAATGCGAAGGGTGAAACCGTCGCAATTTTAGGAATGGATATGAAGGCCGATGAATTCTTCGAGATGACGAATGCAACGTTCTCGATGGTTGCAGTGTTGCTTGTCTCGTTGGTGGGAGCACTCCTAGCGGGGTACATCGTTTTGATTATTCGTGCGCGACATTTAGAAACACTTCAGGAACTCGATATTGAACGCACAGCATTGCTCGATCTTGCGACGCATCAACTTGGTATGCCACTTGCGACATTCCGCTGGTGGCTCGAAATTCTGAAAGAGCGTGATAACGGAACATTCTGTAAACGCGGTGACGTATGCGATCAGCTCCAGGAAGGAATTGATCGTATGGACTCGATTATTCACGGACTCCAACAGGCTGGTGGATTGAAAGAAAAGACGTTCACCAATGCTGCCGATCGTGCATCACTTTCCAATGTGACGCAGATGATTCAATCCGATTTAAAGAAAACACTCTCACTTCGTAAGCAAACCATTAAGACCGATATTCCAAAGCATCTTCCAGTGCTACACATCGACACCAACTTATGTGCGGGAATGTTGCGCGAATTGCTCGAGAACGCATCGTTCTATTCTCCGCATAAGGCAGTCATCGAGCTCTCCGCTCGTGTAGTGCGTGGTATGGTGGAAATCAGCGTAACGGATCACGGATATGGCATTCCTAAGAATGACCTTCCACAAATTTTCCAGCAGTTCAAACGCGGATCAAATGCATCCAAATACAAACCAGCCGGAAACGGATTGGGTCTCTACATTGTTCGCCGCATTGTGGAACGCGCTCGCGGAAAAATTCGCATCAACAGTGAATTGAATAAAGGAACAACGGTCACCGTTTTCCTGCCTATTGCCGCATGACCTTCCGCTCATCTGTCCGCCTTTGGCCTGTTATCTTAAGTTCGCTGCTTGCGGCAGGTGCTATCACGCTCACGGGTTTGTATTTCTATAGTCATGCACAAACCGTGTTGCAGGAACAACTGCGTAGCAGACTCGTTGCCATTGCCGGTTCAGCCGCACTCTCTGTTGATGGTGATGAGCTTGATCGTATTAGAGGTGTATCCGATATGGATAGTCCCGATTATCGTGCGATTGTCGATCGTCTCCAGAAGCATCGCATTGCAACGGGTGTGCGCTTCATTTATATCCTGCGTCGCACCAACGATCCCTACACTCTGGAATTTATTGCCGATGCAGATGCTGCGCTTTCGCCAGCTGAACTTGATGTGAACGAGAATGGCACGGTTGATCCCGATGAAGAGCCGGCGTATCCCGGTGAACTCTACGATATTTCTGAAACATTGATTCTGCAGAATGATGCATTCGTATCCGCTGTCGCTGACCCTGAAACCAGCACGGACCAGTGGGGAACATTAGTCTCGGGCTACGCCCCAATCTATCGCAAAGATGGAAGTGTCAGCGGTGTTCTGGGTGTCGACTTCCGCGCCGAAGAATTTTATCGCATGTCTCAGCGCATTTTCTCCACCGATGCCCTTATTGGTGTACTGATTTTCGCTGCGATTGTCGCAGGCAGCATCGTATTAGCTTGGGAGCGTCGCCGCATTCTCATATTGAAACGCATCAACAGTGAACGGTCGGGACTTCTACGTCTCACGTTCCATCAGCTGGGTGAACCGTTGACCATTATGAAATGGTCACTCGAAACATTGCGCGATGAGACCGATAATCCAGAGCTGAAGAATATGGTCGATGAGCATGTGAAGTGTATGGATGAAGGACTGGGTCGCCTGAACAGCATCATTGATACGCTCCAGCTTGCGGAAAAAATCGACCTCGATACGTTGGAATATTTGCCGGTTCCCGCATCACTCCGCGCGCTCGTCGATAACAGCGTGAACGAGTGGAATTCCAGTCTTCACGCACACAACATTAAATTGACCGTAAAGATGGATGAAGAAATTACACTGCCGATGGATCAGAACTTGGTGCAGCTTGTTCTTCGTCAGGTCATTGTGAATGCCATTGAGTATTCCAAAGATGGATCGAGCATCGATCTGCGCGTCTTCAAAAATCGCAGCGATGTCGAGATTGTCATTGAGGATCGTGGATGTGGTATTCCAGAGAAAGACATGATCCATCTCTTCGAGAAATATCGACGTGCAAGTAATGCGCATCTCAGTAAGCCAGATGGGAACGGACTCGGTCTCTATATTGCGCGCGGTATTATTTCGAAAGCAGGAGGACACATGTGGGTCGAAAGCGTCGAACACAAAGGAACCTCAGTGCACTTCACGTTGCCGCTCTGATATTCTGGTGCCATGCGTGCCAAGCCCGTCACTGTCGAAGTTGATGACCTGATGCAGAAAGCGACGTACGTGTTAATCGAACCGGAAGGAAAAAATTTCGATCCTCGCTTTAAGCCGGAACTTACACCTAAGCAGATGCTGGAGCTGGGTGTTTTCGGTGGAAAATATATGACGGACTGTCGCGATGAATTTCCGAAAGATTGGTTCACGCATGCGAAGCTGTGCTCCGAAAAACATGATCCGAAACTAAACTTCTTTGGTGTGAACGCGAGTCAGCCGCTTTCTGTCTGGAAAAAGAAAGGATGGATCCACCCTGCGGATCCTCGCGGTTGGTTCCAATGGTACTGTCGCTACTATCGCGGACGCAGAATGCCGGAAGAAGATAATCGCCAGATCAAGCGGTGGATGGCGATTCGACGACACATCACACAGATTCAAAAGAACTGTGCACGGGGAGATCTATCTTGCCGAAGGCGACAGCGACAAGCTGTGCTGCATTGGGCGTATGACAGTAGGAAAATATAAAAAAGTGCAATTTCGATGCAATATGATTTTTTGCGTATTTTTGATACAATTTTACTGAATGAGGCTCAACACTTTTGTCCCCGGCTTCGTGGCAGGCGTACTCGTCGGTTTGATCATCATGGCTTTTTCAGCTGCAAATTCATTCATGCTGGTACAGGACAAGTTAACGATGTACATAGACATGAATAATGCAAAATTGAGACAACTTGCTCAGCTTCGTAGAATAAACCAGCAACTAGAAGCGGCGGATACCTACGAATTCATGCAGGAGCAGCGGATAGTGAATTTGGCAGAATCAAAAAAGATGGCAGAGGCTTTCACGTCTTTTGATGGTGAGGTTACGCAATACAGAAACGAGGAGTTAGGATTCACGATGTCGTATCCCGCATCATGGGGAGAGTTGAATATCAGCATCCAGACACCCGAAAGTTCAGAGTGGGTACGAGAAGGCAAAATACTGCGAGGAGGTTTCACTCACCAAGAAATTTCTTTCGGCGCCTACTCTGCTGATTATGAAGACAACGGTCGCGGTTTTAGCACTGCTGAGTCAATTTTCGCCACGTCGAATCCCGAAGCCGGTAATCCGGCGATGGATCAGGCAAAGCCCGATAATATTCGTGTGCTGAAGTCCGGTGAAAAAGTGTACACATGGTATGCATGGGATGTGGGATGGGAAACCGGCGAAACTCGATTCGGCATAAAGGTACCTCTTTTTCATCCTGATATTCCGGCAATGGGTATTGCAGGTCCCATTTCCAATGATGTGCTGTCGGAGGAAGAAATTGCAGGATTCTTGGAGATGGCTCGCACATTCGAATTGATTAAATAAGAGAGGAATTCGTGACACATTCGCATAGTTTGCATACACTTTCCCTGTGAGTCCTAAAGCGATTTCCGATGGCGTCGCGCACAAACTTCCTGCAGATTTGCGTAAAGCACTGACAGCGGACAAATCCGCTTTAGAAAAATGGGAAGACATCACGCCACTCGCACGCAATGAGTGGATTTGTTGGGTGGAGTCGGTGAAGCAGGAAGAAACGCGGCAAGACCATGTACAGCGAGTCTGTTCAGAGTTGAAGGAAGGAATGCGTCGGCCATGTTGTTGGATGGGATGTGTTCATCGAAAAGACAAACCGCTGAGTAAGACGCAGAAGTGGATTTTGGAGAAGAAGGGAGTGAAGTAGAAGTATCGAGACCTTCGTGCTACAGTTTTGCCGTGAAATCTTTAGTAAAGACATTCATTCTTATTGCGCTCAGCGGACTCGCCATCTCGGTGTCTACGACCGCCGTGTGGATTTATGTGAACCGCGATGTTGATGGATTGGTTTTTGGACAAGTGGTGAGTGCAGGGCCAACGGTGATTTTAGTGGAGGATAGAGCGCAGCGTGTGACGACCGTGACCGTCACGCCTCAAACGATTGTCGCGGATAGGCTCAAAGTATTATCTGCGTCCGATATTGTCGCAGGGGAGTTTGTGCAGGTGGCGGGTAAACGCATCGGTAAAAATAAAGTCGAAGCAAAAACCATTCGACTCATGCGTTCACCGCGCGGTAGTCCTTCTTCCAGACCCGATGAAGTCGAAGAATAAAAAGAGATTAGTCGGCTTTTTGACCATAGCTGGCACCATTGCCTTGTCGTTCACACTCGTGTCGATTCCTACCGATACGCTGTTGCGTATCATCGGGACAAACAATGCGTATGTGTTCATGTATGTCATCGCGGTGCTTGGAAGTATTACGACCTTTGCGAGTATTCCGTATCCACTCATTCTCATCAGCTTGGTTTCCGGTGGATTGAACCCATTGTTGGCGGGCGTTGTCACGGCGCTCGGCGTCAGTACATCCGATACCTGCACCTTCTTTGCGGCACGCAGAGGGCGAGCGTTGCTTCCGCAAAACGTATCAACATCGCTCATAAAATGTGCAGCATGGCTTCATCGTCATCCGAAAATTCTCACGCCGTGTCTTGCGCTGTACGGAACACTGTCTCCGCTCTCCAACGACTTCGCGGTCATTTCACTCTCGTTGATGAAATACCGTTACTGGCGGGTTGTACCGGTGCTTGCTGTAGGAAATATGATTTATAACATCAGCGTCGCGTTCTTAGGTGTGTACGCATACGACTGGGTGATCGCCTATTTTTCCTGAGAGCGGAAGATCACATCCCTTTAAGCCACTTCTTCGATTTGTCCTTACGGGGAAACGTGCAACATTCCCATCATGCCGTTACTCAGATGTTCTGCAATATGACAGTGGAACATCCAGTCACCGGGGTTGGAAATGTCCAGCAGAATATCGACCGTGTGTCCCGCGGGGACAAGCGTCGTATCTTTCCAGACAAAGTTGTCGTTCTTCACGCCGTTGTCCGACAGTACAAGGAACCGCTGACCGTGGAAGTGGATTGGGTGCTGCATAGGATGCGGCGAATCTTTTTCATTCACGATGCGGATTTTCAGCTTGTCGCCGACTTTTGCCGTCCATGCAAGATCCTCATTCGACTTGCCTGTCTCCGGGTCTAACAACCTCCACTGCATCATGTTTCCCATCGGCATCGTGTTCATGGCGCTGTCTTCCCATTCGATGCCGTCTGCGGGGATTCCCCCCATCATGTTTCCCATGCCGCCGTGCATCGACATGGTCAGCACGATTGTGTGATCGACCTCTTTGTTGAACGACGACCGGAAGGGGTCAATGCTTGCGATGACATCCGCGTTCGTCCGCAGTTTCTTGAACGCTGGCAACCGGTCTCCTCCGACCACACCGCCGACGATCTCCGCTGACAGAACAGGGACGGGATTCGCAGGGTCATCTGCTTCTACCAATGTGACAGTGCGCGTTCCAGGATCTCCGCGGTTCACGCCGTCATCCCAGAAGTACACTTCGGCAATGACACGCTCAGACGGTGCAAGTGTGAAACTGTCGGTCATGAATTCTTTTTCGTAACGGCCACTGTCTCCGCCGACGATTTTCAGCAAACTTCCCTGCGGTTGCACAAGGCGATAGGTGCGGGTGTTCGATGCATTCACCATTGAAAACCGGACGACCATTCCCAGGCCCACTTTCACCGGCCGCGGGGTATCGCCGTTAACGAGGAATACATTACCGAAACGTCCCATCAGCGTGCGGTCTGCGGTGTCCGATCCGTATGGTACGGGCGTGCCGTCATCATTCAGAAGAATATCGTCGAGAATCACCGTCTGCTCCTCATCGACAGACGCGTAGGCATCGTCTTTCTCAGGTGTCACCTGAATGACGCCGTAGAGTCCCATATCCTGCTGAATATCTTCACGGACGTGCGGGTGGTACCAGTAGATGCCTTCGTCCGGCACCGTGATGGTGTAGGTGAAGCTGTCGTTCGGCTCAATCGCCTGCTGCGTCATGCCGACTGCGCCATCCGATGCATTATCCAGACGCAGGCCGTGCCAGTGGATGGCGGTGGGAAGATCCATGTTGTTTGTCACCTGTACCGTGAACGTTGATCCTTGTTTCACAGTGAGTGTCGGACCGGGGATCTGTCCGTTGTAGCCGTACATCGCGATGTCTTTTCCGTTGATGTTCTTGCGGACGATTGTCGGACTCAGCTCGATCGTGTCACCGTCTTCGACGGTAAGCGTTTTCGTCGGTGTCGCTTTGGGCAGCGATGTAACGTCTTTGCCGTCTGCCGGAAGAATGGATTCTGCCCTGTTATTATCATCGTCCATCATCCCGCCGTGTCCCATGCCGGAATGGTCCATGGTCGTCGGTGTGCAAGCAGCGAGGACGACAGTGCCGGTGATGAGAAGGAGGGTGCGGGTGTTCATAAACGGGCGAAGAAAAGGAAGAATGCCGTGAAGACGACGGTCATCACGACGGGAGCAATATCGGACAGCCAGTTGCGGCGGTCCGGATGAAAGCCGCGGAGAAGCAGCGAATTGGCGACCACGGACACCGAGCTCATGGCCATCGCAAGGCCTGCAAGTTCGGGGCGCAGAATAATGCCGATGCCGGCAAACATGCGTGTCGCGATGGGAATTCCGATGACGTTGTAGAAGAGTGCAAAGAACAGGTTCTGGCGGATTTTGCTGACAGTCGCGCGGCTCAGACGAATCGCGTTGCCGACGTCGTCGATGTTGTTGCTCACAAGGACGACGCCGCCGGTTTCCATCGCGATATCGGTTCCCGATCCCATGGCGATACCGAGATTCGCCTGTGCGAGTGCTGGCGCATCGTTGATGCCGTCTCCGACCATTGCGACAGTCTTGCCCGCTTGCTGCAGTTTCTTAATTTCTTCCGCTTTATGCTCGGGCAGCACTTCCGCAAGAACGGTCTCGATGCCGGCCTGTGCAGCAATCGCCTTTGCGGTCCGCTCGTTGTCACCGGTCATCATGATGACGGACAATCCCATCTTCTTCAGACGGAGAACTGCCTCTTTCGATGTCGGCTTCAGTGTATCGGCGACGGCGATCATGCCGATCAGCTGCGTGCCGTGCGCAAGGAGCATCACCGTCTTTCCGTCGCTTTCCAATGCACTGATGGTGTCGGACGCAGACGAGATGTCTACTTTTTCACGCTCCATCAACCGGCGGTTACCGAATGCGTAGCGCTTACTGTCGATCGATCCTTCAATACCGTGACCGGGAATGGCAGCAAATCCCTCGACTCCGCTCGGGATGACACCTTTGGATTCTGCGTATTTGACGATGCTTTCGGCGAGTGGATGCTCGGAACCTTGTTCGAGTGATGCGGCAATGCGCAGTACGTCATCTGCCGATCCATCGATTGCCTGAACATCTGTGACGGTCGGTTTGCCGACGGTGAGTGTGCCTGTTTTGTCGAACACGATGGTATCGATGGACTTTGCTGCTTCCAGCGGTTCACCGCCGCGAATGAGAATTCCCTGCTCTGCGCCTTTGCCTGTCGCCACCATAATTGCTGTTGGCGTTGCGAGACCCAGTGCACACGGGCAGGCGATGACGAGGACCGACACGCCCGCGAGCAGCGAGAAGGTGACACCTGCACCGAGGATCATCCAGACGACAAACGTGACAAACGCAATTGCGACCACCAGCGGCACAAACCACGATGATACCCAGTCTGCGAAATCTTGAATGGGGGCTTTGGACCCCTGCGCCTCTTCGACGAATGTGATGATGCGTGCAAGCGCGGTGTCTGCACCTATTTTCTCCGCGCGGAATTCAATCGAACCATTTTTGTTCATGGTCGCTCCAACGACGCGGTCTCCTTCTTTCTTTTCCACGGGAATGCTCTCACCAGTCAGCATCGATTCGTCGACCGATGTCAGACCCTTGATGACGATACCGTCGACGGGAATTTTCTCGCCGGGACGGACGACGACAATGTCACCGACCTGTACCTCTTCCACTGGAATATCGACTGTCTGCCCATCTCGAATCACGCGCGCGGTCTTCGCCTGCAATCCCATTAGTTTCTGAATGGCTGCGCTCGTCGCTCCCTTCGCCCGTGATTCCAGCCACTTGCCGAGGAGAACGAAGGTGATGAGGAATGATGCGACTTCAAAATATAAGTCGTGCATGCCTCCCATGACTGTTCTCTCAGTAAAAATATGTACAACAAAATTGTACAAACTGTAGAAATACGCAGCGGATGTTCCAATGGAAATCAGGCTGTCCATGTTGAACGTGTACATCTTTAAGCCGGACCATGTGCTCTGGTAGAACTGCTTGCCGAGCCAGAACTGCACGGGGGTTGAGAGGATCAGCGAGAGGATGCCCGCATACTCCATCACAGGGTCTAGAAACGGCATGCGGATGAACGACGCGAGCATGAAGAGTCCCATCGGCGCACTAAGCACGAGGCCGATGAAAAACTTCTTCTTATATGCGTCAATTTCCGCTGCACGTCTCTGCTTATCGGTTTCGATGCCGTGATGACGGTGATCACCGTGTCCGCCCTGACCGTGACTCATGCCGTGCATGTCGCGCACTTCGGCGTTGTATCCTGCTTTCTTCACGACTGCGACCATCTGTTCGGGTGTTGCTTTCGCAGGGTCGAATGTCACATGCGCTTTCTCGGACGCGTAGTTCACGTGCGCTTCTTCCACGCCGTCTGTCTTTTTTAGTTGGCGTGTAATAAGTGCGGCACAGCTGGCGCAGTGCATGCCGGTGATGGAGAGGGTGCATTGCTCTTTCATGATGCAATGGGGTGAACGATGTAATCGGGATTCAGGTCTTCGATTTCCTTTTTCCAGTCCTGAAAATTAAATGAGTCATCGTGCTCGATCGTGACGTTTTTACTCGCCAGATCCGCATGTGCCGACGTAACGCCGGCAATGTCTTTGCTCACATCTTCAATGAGGCGTGTGCAGCCTTCGCAATGAATGCCGGGGATGGAGACGATTGTCTGCATGGTATGAGGTGGGGAAGGGGACTATCGCTTGGACAAACCGACGACCTTGATGACTTCGTCGATGAACGCTGTCTTGTCTTTATCGGAGTTCAGTTTTTTTGCGGCACAGGTATGCAGGTGCGATTCCAGCACGGCTGCCTGGATATGTTTCAGATGTCCCTGCATTGCAAGTGCAAGTTCAAGGATCTGCGCGCAGTACGCGTCATCTTCTACATCTTTTCGCAGCTTTGCCGTCAGACCTTCAAGGCGCCGGATGGCGCTGAGTGTTTTTTTCTTCGCGTCTTCTTTCATAAAAAAGGGGTAGGGGGTAGGGGTAGTATATTCCCGTCCCTTTCCCTGTCAAAATTTTTTTCTCAGATCACCTTGAACGTGCCGCGGACCATGCCCATAGAACACATGAATGCCAACTGTCCCGGCTTGTCCGGAGCGGTGAACTCAATGATGTTTTCGCCTGCGCGCAGCGGCTGCGAAATATTCAGGGACGGAATAGTCATGATGCTCGTGCACCCGAATGCATTGGTCCCATCAATCACCCAGCGCACCGGCGTCCCTGCTTTAATCGTCAGCACATTTGGTTCGTACGTTCCGTACGGGGTGACGGTCATCGAGACTTCCTGCACATTGCCCTTCATCGTCGGAAGCGCAGTTGGCTGACCGTTGATAGTAGGATTCATGGGAAGATTGATGCCGGCCAATGCCAGACCGCTGCTCAGGTTAAAGAGCGCGAGAATGAAGACCAGCGTGCCCGAGAAGCGCAGGAACATGCTGAACATTGTCCCTTTCATTGACGACGACAGTGCACTGATGCCGATGAGTGCTGGCAGCGTTCCCAGCGCAAATAGCAGCATGATGGTTGCGCCAGACGAGAAGCTGCCCGACGCGAGCGCAACAAGTTGCAGCGATTGTGTGAATCCGCAGGGCAGGAAGAATGTCAGAGCGCCGAGAGCGAAGGGTGCCGCAGGATGGTCGCTATCCGATAGGGCTGCGATGTTCCGTGTGACTGTCTTGGGCAGACGGATGAGGAACCGGCCTTTCGGCACGATGTCCAGCATGCTCAGTGCCAGAAGCAGCATGACGATGGCGACGGCGATATTCATATACCCCGTCATCTGTGTGCTGAGCGTCATTGATTGTCCAAGTAGTCCAATGAGACCGCCGAACACGAAATACGATGCGAGTCGACCGAGGTTGAATTGCAGCAGTGGTCGGAATTTCTGCGCAGGTGTTTCGGCGCGGTGCAGTTCGTTGTGTTTGGCCGCCAAGGCCAAGAGCAGGCCACCCGTCACCGCCAGACAGCTGCTGGTTCCCGCCACGAGGCCGATCAGAAAGATGCCGCCGAGAGACAGTGCGCCGGAGGTCGATGGCGCGAGCGACACAATGTCGAATGTCTGCAGGAGCATGTACAGCGCCAGGATGATGACGAGCGATACGCCGATCTGCATCCACTTCCGTGTGTCTGCAGGCATCGATGCATAGACCGATCCGTCTTCCAGAAGGGTGTATCCCGCCTGCTCGATTACGGCCGATAGTTCTTGCATGCGCGGTGCGCTTCCTGTTTTCGGCAAAATACGGCCGACCCCGCTTTTGTAATCGACATCGACCGATTGCACACCAGGGATGGCTTTCAGTTTACGTTCCAGCAGCAGCTCGCAACTTGCGCAGGTCATGCCCCCAATGTTGATGCAGACGGATGTGTCGGATTGCTTCATGGCGGAAAGTATACGAGTGACATGGTCATCAGCACAGTATTTCCGACGGTAAGTGAGAGGCGTGGCATGTGCTATACTGCACACATGCAAACCTACGACTGGTATCAGCAGCTCATCAAACCATCGTGGGCTCCACCTTCGTTTGTGTTCGGTCCCGTGTGGACCGTTCTGTATATCGGCATCGCCATTTCTTTTGGTGCGGTGTTCATGATGGCTGTGCAGAAAAAGATCACATGGATGATCGCACTGCCGTTCGCACTCAACATACTCTTTAATGTCGCTTTCACGCCGTTACAGTTTGGGCTTAAAAGCAACCTACTCGCAGCCATCGATATCCTCCTTGTTCTCGGCACGCTCATGTGGGCAATGGTCAGCATTTATCCCCACGCAAAGTGGATCACCTACGCGCAGATTCCGTATCTGCTCTGGGTGATGTTCGCAACCTGTCTGCAGCTCAGTATTACGTATTTGAATATCCAATAATTCTGTATGTTCCTCAAACTCTACGCCATCGCACTCCCCATCTTTTTGCTCATCGACATGATGTGGCTGGTATTCATTGCAAAAGATTTCTACCAGAAGCAGATCGGTACCCTTCTTAAACCCGATGTGAACTGGACTGCGGCGATTCTCTTCTATCTTCTCTTCATTGCAGGTCTCGTATTCTTCGTCATTGAACCTGCCGTCGAGAAAAAGCAGTGGCTGCACGCACTGACAGCGGGCGCGTTCTTCGGTCTTGTGACATACGCTACCTACGATCTGACCAATCTTGCCGTTGCTAAAGACTGGCCCGTTCTCATTACCGTCGTCGATCTCCTGTGGGGAACGACACTGGGGGCGGTGGTCGCGGCGCTTACGTACTTCATTGTGCAGAAAATCGGATGACATCGATCTACGTATTCATCGCGTCGGCCCTGTTTCTCTACATGAGCGCATGGTTTGTGGTCGCCTGCATCGCAAAGCGCAATGATGTCGCCGATATCGCTTGGGGTCTGGGGTTTGTGCTCATGAGCTGGATCGCATTCACATTCTCCGATCACTCACCACGGTCACTCTTGGTTGGTGCCTTGGTGACCATATGGGGTATCCGTCTTGCGTGGCACATCGCACGGCGCAATCTCCGTAAGCCCGAAGACAGCCGGTATGCAGCGTGGCGGGCGACGTGGAACTATTTTTACCTGCGCAGCTATGTGCAGATTTTTCTGCTGCAGGGCGTCTTCCTGTACATCATTCTGCTTCCGGTCTTGTTCATCCATGCATCAGCGTCCGTTTCTCTGACACTTCTTGATGCAGCAGGCGCAGCCATCTGGGTTGTCGGATTCCTCTTTGAGTCCGTCAGCGATTATCAGCTCAAACAATTTTTGAAAGACCCTGCGCATAAGGGGAAAATTATGGACCAAGGTCTGTGGGCGTATTCGCGCCACCCAAATTACTTTGGCGAAGTGCTGCAATGGTGGGGGATCTTCCTGTGCGCAGCGGCTCTCCCGAGTGGGTACCTGACCATCGTCGGTCCGCTACTGATCACGTTCCTGATTCTGTTTGTGTCTGGTGTGCCGATGCTCGAGAAAAAGTATGCGGGAAGGCCCGATTTCGAGGCATACAAAAAACGTACGAGTGTGTTTGTGCCGATGCCGAGAAAAAATTGATGGTGGAGATGCCGTGACTGGCTACTACATATATAGCCTGGAGGCATAAGGGAGATGGTATACAGAGTCTTACAGGATATTTGCATCTATCATAAAGCAGATAGGATCTGCTGCTATGTCCTACCAAGAAAAAGGCGCAGCGATAAGAAAATTTTATTAACGAAGTCTGGGTTATCTATCTACATATCGTCCAATTGATACTTCTGAAATTCCTGTTCGGTCATATCTCCGCTCTCAAACTTCGCGAATACTTCGCGATATTCTTTATCGGAAGTGAATCCTTCTATGTTCAGAGATGGAGGCTCTAGTAAGCAATAAGAATCATATTCAATCCTGTCTTGTATTCCAGTGGCACTGCCATGCTTCGCAATCCGAATGCGAGACATGATCTGCTCGTTAAGTTCAAACGATTCAATAAGTGCTTCCGTGCGTTCATTTCTCTTGTTTAACTGCTCTGAATTCCTCAGGCGTGCGAGTTCTAACCGTTTAGATATTTTATTGGGGTAGGTATTCCCTTCCATTGAATCGCTCATAAACCGCATGTACTGCTTTCTGCCATCTTTATGGGGAAGACATAGGGGCAAAGGAGATGGAAAAGGCAGCGTCATTGAGAATACATTCTCTTTTGGAATATATCTGTTTTGCAGCTTGAATCCTTCCCTTTGCTGTAACCAACGTCCTAAGAGACTATATTTCTGCTTATAACCAGTGATTTCCCCAACAAATAGCCACTTCCTCTTCTTCTTCAGTGTGAATTTAGGAAGAGCACTATAGAAATCTGTGGGTACATACAGGGAATGGCTTCCGTACTCCTTTTCTTCCCAAAGAACCGAGTGATGCACCGTCTTGTCGAAAAGCGTTAGATGCGCGAGTCGCTCTAAGAAGTCGTCCAAATTGTAGGCACGGCTATAGCTGCAATCATGGGCGAAATGCCTCCGCAATGTTCTTTCTATCTCCTTGTCAGGATGCGTAATTTGCAGATAGTCACGCACATTTTTCCTGCTTGGAGGAAAAAGATACATAAGCATGTCCCTCATGCTCGTTTGAATCGGAACTCCACTACTCTCCAATGCCATCAGCTCCCTCAAGCCGAAGATGTGCTCACGAAATGGATCTCCTAATTGTGATCCGTGCAGGTCTTCTTCTGAAATCCCGTTAAGTGGCAAATTAAAATATGACATCATGCATCAGTGGTAGTGGCTGCACTGAGAATTGAGGCGATTCGATACCGCAGTGCAGCTTTTTGCTCTGGAATAAGAGTTTTCCGCTGCACCCATTCAATGAATGCCTCAATGCAATCATCAATTTCCATACGAGTCCATCCCATGTGATCGAGCCGCATAGAACTAATAAAGCTACTCACATGAACAGGATGCATGTCACCAAATCCCATTATTGATCGTCCTGATCGTCCTGATCTTTTTTCAAGCTGCATTATTTCTCCTGCAATGAGACGGAAGAAATGATCGTACTTTGTAGTCTCCCGAAAAATGCTCTCAATACGAAATTGCTGACCAATATTCAGAAGGGAGGACATGTACTCAACACGGTATGTACGACTCAGATGATTCCATACGCAGCTAAGATATGAGGTGTCTTGATCTAGCTCTGAGACCAGGAAAGCTAGCCCTCCTAAGACGCTATAGAAGCGAATTCGTGCTATGCCCCTATTCACCTCCTCTTTAGGAAGCGGCGTTTTTAATGTGAGTAGAAGATGTCCTGCGAGGGCGTATACCAGAATTTTTTTACGTCTTCGCACTATAGCTTCCAGAATTTCTTGTTCTAGTCGGGATTCGAATTCGGCAGCTCTCAGATTTTCTGCGTCTAATTTTTCGATGCAGAGAGTCATTTGTTTCATGAGCCATTCCAGATGCGTTTCCATTTCTGGCTTCTGTAAGCCGAGTTGTTTGAAGATAAAATACAAAAATTCCAAATACCCGCTGGTTTCTTCTGCGTCGGCTTTCTTCAGGATTTGCTCAATACAATCTAAGACTGCTTGTAAGAGTTTTTGCGTCTGCTCTTCCTCTTTTTTTGCTAAATCGGCTTTTACTTTCTCATTCAACCATTCTTTTGGTGTAACAATCTCTCCTTCGCACAACTCCTCTGTCTCCAGTTGTTCCGCTGCCTCAGTAATGGATTTACGAAGCATATACGGCAAATCTGATTCTTTTATCTCCTTATGAATAGCTACCCAGCGAACTGCTTCAGAGTATGGCTCTGGCGATTGATAGAGCTTGTCCATCCATACCTCTACGACTTCGCGCCAGTCTCGAATGTCCTTATTGTTTAGCCGAGTAGAAAAGCCATCAATGATCGCCACTCTTACCTCGCTGAGTGAATTTAAGAAATGCACATGCACTTCTTGTGAGAGATAGTCTCTCAACGTAAGAAGGTCTTTCAGGGCCTCGTGAGCCACGGATACATTCTGTAGGTTGATGGCGCCTCGTACCTTAGAGATGATTTGATCGTTGTGATCGCTTTCCCATGTACCAGAGAGAACAAAGGCATATCCCTGTGAGAGAATTGTGCCAATGGTCGTTTTCTGCCCATGTGATTTTGCAATCGCGCGTAATTTACTAAGGATTGCATCTTCAAGCCATGTCTCATCTTTTCCTGTTTGATACAAGTTACCAATACCCAGAGACTCAAAATTCGCCTTAAAAGTAAATTCAATAAGATTATTACTATTGGTTTCTAGCTGCTTCGCTGGGAACCACCAATGCTGCACCTTTGGATTAATCTGGTGCCGAAGCTCCACATACTCTCTCAAGATGGCACATAAACGAAAAATCCCATTTCCTGCCTCTTGATAGCGTTCCAGTCGCATAAGATCGTCAATCAATGAATTCATAATTGTCAGTTTTTTCCGAGCATGGCTGTGAGAAAGCGTGGAGGGCAGTTTCAATTCCATTCGTTTCTCAGAGGCAACATCATCAAAAATCTCAATGATTTCTCGCTGTAATCTCTCAAACACTATTTTGGGAGTCGTAGAAACCAACATGTGATTTTTCAATACCAGTAGCGACGCTATGGAAAGCAGGGCAAGAACGATAACGATCGTAGTTGTGAGAATGGGTATTGCACCCATCAATTGCATTTGGAAGAGCGTTAATAGTGCAAGAACTGCTGTGCTCGTAAACATTTTGAACACATGCGAAGACGCAGGTTCTTCCCTGATGAACTGCACAACTTCGCTGGAGTACCTGTTTGTGGCAGTTTCAAAAGCCACTATGTAGAGAGCAAAAATAATACCGAATAATGCGGTAGCTCCAGCAAAGATGATCTCCAGAATCAGCTTAATGAATGCCTCATCGGGCAAGTTCAGGTGTAAGGTATTTGTTAGAAATCTTGCAATCCACTCCCTCGGAATCCACATCTCCAATACACACCCCAAGACAAAAATTACGATGATAGGATATAATATTTTTACGCCATAACGCACCAACGTAAGCGATATTTGCATTTGATCTTTCTTCCAAATCTTGAACATATATCTCCGCATGCGCAGGAATGTCGAAACATGCCTCCATAATCGGATAATGTACCCCACAAATATGCCCACACGGTTGTCTTTTTTCTTTTCATATGATGGAAAATCATCCATGTACTTCCTCCTCTTTGCATAGAGGGGAAAAGTGATAATTCGCCAGAGAGTTCGTAGAAAAGATGGGGTTTTCACGGCTTTTACATAATACCGACGCATTGTTGCGCTGTCTTTACGTTTCTTGCTTGTGATGTTCTACAATCAAATCACCGCCTACCCTGGCAAAGAAGTTTTAGTAATCAGCTATGGAAATATGGTGGACATCCTGCGAAAAAGTTTACACCACCTTGAGAAGCTCATTATGGGATGGGCGGAACAATTATCGTTACTTTCCTGACTTTCAGTCATTGGATTGCGACATCTTCCGTAAAAGCATCTGCAAAATCCCTCCGTTCCGATAGCACTCGATCTCTGTCTCATTGTCTATGCGCACATTCATGGGGAATTCTGTCATATTTCCAGTATCCAGATCTGTCGCTCGTACAATCACTTCCTGGCCGGACTTCAGATCTTCCGTCAGGCCGACGATATCGAAAGATTCTTTTCCACTAAGGTTCAAGGTTCCTTTCGTGACACCATGCGAGAATTCCAGGGGGAGTACACCCATTCCCACTAGATTACTGCGATGAATACGTTCAAAACTTTCGGCAAGCACGGCGCGGACACCGAGGAGGAGCGTGCCTTTTGCCGCCCAATCGCGCGATGAACCCGTGCCATACTCTTTACCAGCGATGACAATGGTCGGAATCGATGCGCTCTTGTAGCGGTTGGCTGCCTCGAAGATGGTCAGCGGTTCACCTGTCGGGAGATACATGGTTACTCCGCCTTCCTCTTCCGGAACCAGCTCATTGTGCAAGCGAATGTTGGCAAAGGTACCGCGCTCCATGAGGCGATCATTACCTCTGCGGGAACCATAAGAATTAAAATCGAGCGGATGAACTCCGAGTGATTGCAGATAGCTTCCCGCGGCGGAATCGGCGGGAATATCTCCCGCAGGGGAAATGTGATCTGTGGTAATTTTATCGCCGAGCATCAGGAGTACACGCGCTCCGAGGATGTCGCGGATGTCCGGTATGTTTTCTCGGATTGCATCGAAGAAAGGCGGCTTTTGGACATAGGTATTCTTTGGATCCCAAGGATAGAGCGTACTTTCGGGCACACGTAGCGATTGCCAGGCACTATCGCCCGCGAATGCTTGTCCGTACTGATGGCGAAAGAGTTCGGGCTTGATAACACTCTCCATCACTGCTTGAATTTCGCTCTGGGAAGGCCAAATATCTCGGAGGAAAACTTTCCGGCCTTCGCCGTCGGTACCCAGAGGAGTGTTCAGCATATCGCTATCGACGCTGCCAGCAAGGGCGTATGCAACCACGAGAGGAGGTGACGCGAGATAGTTCGCGCGCACAGCGGGATGCACGCGCCCGGCGAAGTTGCGGTTGCCACTTAAGATCGAACTGACGACCAGATCCTGCTTCGCGATTGCCTGATCCATTTCGGAATCCAGCGGACCACTGTTGCCAATGCAGGTCATGCAACCATAGCCGACCACGTGGAAGTTCAACTGTTCGAGGAACGAGAGCAATCCGGCTTCTTTCAAATAGTCGGTAACTACTCTTGATCCAGGAGCAATGCTCGTTTTTACATGCGCGGGAACTCTAAGCCCTTTTTCCACGGCTTTTTTCGCGAGCAGTCCCGCTGCAATCATGACAGAGGGATTACTGGTATTGGTGCAACTCGTGATCGCCGCGATGGCGATGTCACCGTCTTTGAGTACGATATCGCTGCCTTTTAGACTGAGAGTTACCGACTTTGGAAGGTCTTGTGAAGAATCTTTTGGGAGCACATCACGCCAACTGCCGGGAAGGGAGACAAGTGTTTTACGCTCGGAAGGATTGCTTGGACCAGCAACACTTGGTTCTATGGAACTTAAATCGAGCGTGATCGTATCAGTATACGAAGGATGCTTGGCATCGGGTTTGTGGAAGAGGCCCTGCTCTTTGGCATACCGCTCCACCAGATCCAGCTGATCGCGGGAACGTCCGGTCTGGCGAAGATAGGAAAGGGTTTGGGCATCTATGGGGAAATAACCAACAGTGGCGCCGTACTCGGGAGCCATGTTCGCAATCGTCGCGCGATCCGCAAGAGCTAGATGTCTTAAAGCATCGCCGTAAAATTCGACGAATTGCCCCACAACCCCTCGCTCTCTCAGCATCTCCGTGATTCTCAGCACCAGATCCGTCGCTGTTGCACCTTCTGGCAACTCCCCTTCCAGCCGTACACCAAGCACCTCTGGCAGGAGCATGGAAAGTGATTGCCCAATCATCGCCGCTTCTGCTTCAATGCCTCCCACTCCCCATCCAAGAACACCGAGCCCATTCACCATCGTGGTGTGACTATCTGTTCCCACGAGCGTATCCGGCACTGCAATGTGTCTGCCCTCTTGCGTGCGCAGCGAGACAACATCCGCCAGATATTCCAGATTCACCTGATGCACGATACCCATCCCGGGCGGTACGATCCTCACATTCGTGAAGGCTGACTGTGCCCACTTCAAGAAGACATACCGCTCGCGATTGCGCAGGAATTCCAAACGAGTATTGATATCGAGTGCATCCGGCTTGCCCGATACGTCCACTTGTACAGAATGATCGATCACAAGATCTACTGGGACTGCTGGATTGATGCGCGAAGGATCAATTCCGGTCCTCACCAACGCGTCTCGAGCTGCCGCAAGTTCCACAAAGGCTGGCACGCCCGTGAAATCTTGCATCAAGATGCGAGAAGGCTGAAAGGAAGTCTCACGCGCTTTGAACGATGGCCACGCAGCTACCCCCCTCACATCCGCTTCCGTGGTATCCGTCCCAAGTCGACGCAACACATTTTCAAGGAGGATGCGAATGGAATAGGGTATTTTTTCCAATCTCGACATGCCATGATCTTCCAGCTTGCGGAGGCTTGCGATATCCACCGTTCCCTGAGCAGTAGAAAGCGGAGACCAAATGTGTGCGGGATCAAGAGTGTTCATGGGTGCAGGAAGCAAACGCTGTCACTGTAGAAATCAACATCTCACTTGTCGTAAGGAAAAAAGAGACATATGTGCAAATTTGCCCTTGGATGGCATATTCATTGCTCTATGCTGTTGATGTTTCTCACAACAGGTGGATATCCAACGTACCCTCATCGAGCTAGGCCTGAGTACCAATGAAGTAAAGATCTACCTCACGATCCTGGATCTTGGCATGGCCCCGATGAGTTTGATCGCACGTCGAGCAGGCTTAAAAAGGCCTACTACCTATGGAGTCGTGAAAAAACTCCGCAAACGTGGGTTAACAGATTGTTTTCTCAGTAAAGGCGTACGCCTGTATTCAGTGATGTCTCCTTCAGCCCTCTACGACCGATACGCCTTACACCTGCAGGAATTGAAGGAGGCACTGCCCCAGCTCGTCGCCAAGCACGAAAAGCTCATGTTCAAACCACGCGTGAGTTTCTATGAAGGCAAAGGCGAACTGGAAAGATTATATACCGAGGCTTTTCAGACGAAGAATGAACTGCTCGCCTATCTACTACCAGCACAAGCCAGCCAGTACTTCGGACACAACTGGCTCGAGCAGGTTTTTTCCGAGTACCGAAAAAACTCGAAGCATCGCTGCCGTGTCATTAGTGTTGAGACTGCTTCCCAAACGCAATTGAAGCTCTTGGCCGGAATCGGCACTGACATACGATGCATGAAAGACGCAAAGGTCTTCTCGCATGAGATCCTCGTACATGACCAACAGGTTTTACTCTTCTCCTTCAATGAAGGGTTTGCTCTCCGTCTCACCAGTGTGGATGCCGTTCAGACACAATCCGCTCTCTTTGAAATGATTTGGAAGTATATATCATAATTTTGGCTTACATAAGCCATTGGTGGAGATCCTGCAAAAAAGTTTACACCGCCTTGAGCAATTAGTAATGGGGTGGGCAGAGCAAATATCTCTCTTGCCCTATCCTCGATAATTCTAAAGACAATTACTAACTAGTATCCCGTTCACTTTAGACTTGGTGTCCTGAATAGGAATTAAATTATGGGTTTCAGTCCATGAGTCGCTTATTGCACCTTAGTGGTGTACGGCGACATGGAACAGCCGCTTCAGCTTTCAGATGGATATTGTCTGGAGAGCTTCTCGGGGCTAACGACACGGTCATACCGTCGTCCTTGGAAGAGAAGGGTCGGGATCTTGATCGTTCGAATCCGTTCCTCCACGATCACGCGCTGGGCTGCAAGACTCTCTTGCACTTCAGATGAAGCAGCCAACGCTGCAATACGCTCTATCTCCAATTGACCGTAGCCGATTTCCTGCAAGAGCGTCTTGAGGGACCTATTAGCATCGGCGCTCGTCATACCGATATTGAATTTCGTCTGGAGATCCACGTCGTTACCTTCCGGCTCCACAAAGATCTTCCCTAAAAGCTGCCAATCGGGAGCGATGGACGTATCACCTTGCGTGAGCGGCACGCGCTTCGTTGCCTCGATATAGGAGGCCATGAGGAGAGAATGCGGAAACTTGTATCCACCAGTTGCAGTCTTGGGGATTGGATAGAGCAGATAGGAGACGTTTACTTTCTCCATCGCACCGGCGTCCTTCATGTTTTTTGTGAGCTTCTAGGGGTCGGTAGAAGGTCGCGCTCGGACCCAGATACTCCTTCGCGTCCCATGTCTTCAGTCGGTCAGGAATGCGGGAGATCGTCTCTCCAAAGCGCACGAAGGGACCGACGGCCCATTCGCCGAGACGGTTATCATCAACGGATTGAAAGAAACCGAGGGATGCCTGATCGATACTGCATGCCTCTCCCGAGAGCGAGCAGGATTTCGCGCTCCTCGGATCGCAGGTGTCATAGACCCAGAGATTAAGTCCGGCGTTCGCAATATAGAGCAAGCTCCAGATGCTGAGCGCCACGAATGCAAACGAGAGCCAGTCGATCCACTTATTCAAAAACCGTGCGAGACGCGGATGGGCGAAGACGAGCTTTCCCACGAGTTTGCCCTTCATCTCCTCTCCGAAACTGATATCGCAGGGACGGAATGTCATGCGCCGCAGCACACAGTGCCATGCCTTCGCCGCAAGCGGACGAAAAGAAGCGGAAAAGATCGCGAGGATAGCGAAGACGATGAAGGCGGCAATGCAAAACATTTAGAAGGCGGAAAGGATTTTTTTGAGCGCATTAAGGAATTTCTCAATGTGCGCCGGAGTGTTATAGAGGCCGAGAGATACACGCAGGAGAGGCGGCAATTTAAGCTGATGCTGCAAGTAGCTATGGCAGCAGAAGTAGCCGCTGCGGCACATAATGTCCTGCTCGGATAAATACAATGCAAGCTGATGCGCATCGATCCCATCGACGTGGAAGCTGACGATGGAAGCGGGTGTGCGATTGAAAAGGTGGACCCGAGGGTGTTCCTGCAATCCTCGATAGAGCGTTTCTGCGAGTCTTTTCTCCTGCTCTTTGTTTGCCTGCTGCGTTTCCAGCCACCGCACGGCTTCCCCGAGTCCGAGAATGCCGCCCCAGTTCTGGAGTCCCGCTTCGAGCACCGCATGCGCATCCTCACCTTCGCGCAGAAGCGAATAACTCTCGCTCTCGACATCTGTCACCGTCCCGCCGCCGATGAAGAAGGGATTAAGACGGTCAAGCAACGTGCGCTTGATCACGATGAAGCCGATGGAGGGGCCATACATCTTGTGACCTGAGCCGAATGCCGCATCAAAATCTAATTCTTTCAAGCGCTCAACGTCATGGGCAAAGCCCTGAGCTGCATCCAAAAGCAGAATGCCTCCCTGCGCACGCGTCTTTTCCGCCAGCTGCTGCAAGTTCTGCGGTGTCCGGCCGTCTATATTCGACATAGAGTTGATGAGCACGACGCTTCGCTCCAGTTCCGACGGCTTGTAGTAGACACTGCCGTCATCGGCGCGTTGCAGAACCAAACGCTCTGCCCCCTGTCGCTTCGCCCACGTCATAGAAGGCAGCATCACCGAGTTATGCTCGATGTCCGAGGTGACGATCCTCGAAAAATCACCTGCTCTCAACTGGTGCAATACAAGGTTGATGCCGTAGGTGGTATTGAGCGTGAAGGCGACGCAGTAATCCTTTTTGCGCTTGCCGGAGAACTGCAGCAGGAGATTTCGCGCTTCCTGCACCTTTGCATCGACCATCGTGCCCCACTTGTACTTCACCCGCCCGCCGCAGGCGTTATATTGGAGATAGTATTCGGTCTCGGCATCAATGACGGACTTGGGGCGCAAAGTCTGGCATGCGGAATCGAGATAGCAGGATTGTTTCTCTAGATAGCCGAAATCTGCCGACGACTCTGTGCCGGATTCTTGTGATGCCTGTGCGGGATTCTTTGAACGGAACATTACGTACCATCATGGCGCTTGACGGACACAAAATCAATGCGGCGGCAATATGGGAAGTATCGCCTACACTTAGGCGCTAAAACGGACTACAATAGGTTCTGTTTTCCGCTACGTAATGATCTTAAACTCTGATTTCATTCTGCCACATTTCAAAGAAAAAATGCGTCAGGGATCGCGAGATAGGTCACGTCATGTCCTCTGCCCCGACTGCAAGGCAAGGACCAAGCTCTACACACTCAAAGACGGACGGAAAAAATGCAGTGTCTGCAACAAAAAATTCGAGCCACGGAAGAAGATGGACAAGACGAAGCTGCAGCAATACGCGGATATCCTCCTCTGCTTCACGCTCGACTTCTCAGCACATCGTGCATCACAAATCTCCAAGATCCGCTATCGCTTGGTATCCGATATCTACAACAACATCCGGTACTTACTTACGGAGCAGAATCTCGTACCGGGGAAGATACGGCTCATGATGGATACAGAGCCTGCATGTCGCGGCATCCACGGCAGCGAATACTGCAAACGCTGCGGCAATTCCTATGCCTGCAAGGGGAGGCAGCAAGGAGATGCACCCGTCTTTGGCGTGCGAGAACTCAAGAACGGCAAAGTCTTCCTTGAACCCCTGCAAGATGAGCCGGATGAAGCAAGCAAGGCATCCCAAGCCTTTAGCGGATTCATCTGCAACGGCACATTCCATCGGTTTACGGATAACCAGAAACAGCAAGACGGCATGGAGAGCTTCTGGTCGTGGGTGGAGGAGCGGCTCCGCAAGCATCACGGGGTCAATCCCGAAAACATGGGACTCTATTTAAAAGAACTCGAATGGAAGTACAATCACCGGCTCCTCAGTCCCGATGTCCAAGCGGTCAAGATCGCGACGATCTTCCCAGCGGATTTTCTCGAAACTTGGTCCAAATGACGATCTAATTCTGGCAAATCTGAGCCAAAAGAGTGTTCTCTGGCCTCTTGCGATCTTTCACCGGAAGCCTATGGTGCGGCTGCTTACGAGCCTCACATGCCTTCCATCCACATCATCTACGCATCCACGAGCGGCCACACGGAATACGTGGTGGATACGTTAATCGAATTCCTCAAAGAGAAAGCGCCACAGATCACCGTTGAACGGCAGCGGGTAGAGCTAGCGAAGCCCGAAGATCTCATGCGCGGGGATCTCGTTATTCTCGGTTCCGGTACGTGGAATTTTCAAGGAGTCGAAGGACAGCTCAACATGTATATGCACCAGTTTTTGTTTGAAAGAGCGCTGGGCGTTGATCTTACAGGAAAGCAGATTGCGTTCATCAGCCTTGGGGATGATCGCTATTACTACACGACGCGCTGCACCGAGAAATTCATGTGGTTCTTGAAAGCATCCCACGCAAAGATGGCGCTCATTCCATTGATCGTCGTGAATGAACCCTACGGGCAGGAGGAGCGGATCATGAGGTGGGGTGAGAAGCTCATTAAATTGTTTGAACAAGTTCCGTCCGTTACTCCTTCCCCTCCTTCCCATGTTCCAGTTGCATGACAAAGTAGCCCTCGTCACTGGTGCCGCCCAAGGCATGGGCAAAGCGGATGCCATCGCTCTTGCTTCGCAGGGAGCGAAAGTCATCCTCACCGATCGGAAGATCGATCTCTGCAAGAAAGTCGCGGAGGAAATTCAATCGAAAGGTGGAGAAGCTGCATGCTTCGAGATGGATGTATCGAGTAAGGCAGAGGTGGAAAAGGTCTTTGCCGATGTCATCAAGCAGTACGGGCAGATCGATATTCTCGTGAACAATGCGGGGATATTCGCACCGAAGATGGCGCTGGATCTAACCGAGGAGGAGTGGGAGCAGACAATCGACATCAATTTGAAAGGCCAATTCCTATGTGCGCAACAGGCCGCGATGGACATGGCGAAGCGCAAATGGGGTCGCATCATCAATATCTCTTCTGTTGCTTCAGGTTCTACGGGGATTGGATTCTCTGGAGCTGCCCACTATACCGCGTCCAAAGGCGGTATCATCGGTATGAGCGAGACACTGGCAATCGAATGGGCGCAATACGGGATTACCGTGAACGTCATTGCACCCGGTGCCATCGATACACCGATGGTCGAGGGAGCGAAGATGACCAAGGAGGCAAAAGAGGCGCTCTTCGCCCATATCCCTGTAAAACGTATGGGGAAACCCGAAGAAATTGCAGCCGCAGTCGTCTTCCTCGCATCCGAAGTCCCCATGGGGCTTGGCGGGATGAGCGGGGTAACCGAGTGCGAGACTGCCGAGGAGCTTCTGATTCTCGGGGATAGCAAGGAGATTTTTTGTCGTTGCTTCATCCACCGTCACCCAGCACGCTCCCAATCCCATGTCCCACGTGGCAAGCCAGATATTCTCCATAGCGCACACGCCGCTGTAGATGTGCTGCTCATGTTCCGACAGCCACTGATCCACCTTCGCTTCCTGGCTCACGGTCACGACAACTACGACCTTAGCAGCAGTAAGAAAGGAACCGTGGTTGGCTTTTTCCATGAGCTTTTGAATCGTCTCCCTGTCCCGAACGACTGTGAAGTGCCACGGCTGCGAATTAAGCGGGCTCGGCGCGAATCTCCCCGCATCCAGAATCGCAAGCAGCGTCTCCTCGGACACCTCCTCATCGCTCCATCCTCGCACTGCCCGTCTTGTTTTGATCGCTTCAAGTGTTTGCATCGCTCGCAGTGTACGCTCCTGAACTGTCTCTTTCCATATTTTTTGCATGTATAAGTTCGCGTCATACATCGGCCTTGCCTTACTGCTCTCCTCTTGTGCGCCAAGCGCTCCACCCACGACGCAGGATGTGCCCATCAAACTCTATGTCGCCATCGAAGGCGAGAACCGCATTTCCGTGCTTAATCCCGAAACACAGGAGGTCATGAAGACCATCGATCTCTTGCAGCGGGTAGGTGAAGCGATCCATGAGTTCTCACCGCATAACGTGCAGGTGGCTCCTGATGGCAACACTGTCTGGGTGACGGCGAATCATGGACAAGGACAGCATGACGACGGTGGAGGACACGAGGAAGAGGAGGCACATGGTGCAGGAAGCGAGAATGCACCCGATCAGGTCATCGTCATTGATCCAAGCACGGACGCGATCACGAAGCGCATCCCCATCGCTCTTGGCGCTCATCTCGCACACATCGTTGTCGCCAAAGATGGCTCCTTCGCATACGCCACCGCGCAGGAGAAAGGCGTAATCTACAAGATCGATACTCAGAACTTCACAATCGCAAAAGAAATTGTTGCACCGACAGGAAGCGAGCCGCACGGACTCCGTCTCAGTCCCGATGGGGCAACGGCCTACATCGCGCTTCTCCAAGGCAAAGGACTCGGCGTTCTTGACGTGGCTACCGACACGCTCACAACAATTCCGCTTGAAGGGAATGCCGTGCAGACAGCGGTGACGCCGGATGGAAAGCTCGTCGTCGTTTCCCTCTACGATACTAAGAAGCTGGCCATGTTCGATGTCGCCACAAAGAATGTCAGCTACATTGATCTCCCACAGGGTGCCAAAGGACCGATCCAGCTGTACCCGACACCGGACAGTCGATACATCTACGTGGCGGATCAGGGCTACTACTTCGAGCAACCGACAGGCAACCGCGTCTACAAAATCGATCTTAGGACCAAGAGTGTCATCAAAGAAATCCCTGTAGGTGATGCGCCGCACGGAGTCGTCGTCTCTCCCGATGGGAAGTTCGTGTATGTCACAAACCTCCTCAGCCAAGATATATCGATCATCGATACCGCGAGCGATATGGAAGTCAGGCGCATAGAAGTCGGCAAGATGCCGAATGGCATCAGTCTATGGTCGCGTTCCTCGGGTGGCACACCATGAAATCCCATCGCTCTTTCACAATCATCTGCAGACAAAAGTCGCTCATTGCTCCATTCGTCTATGAACTGCGGTGCGAAAAGCCGTTGGAATTTTCTTTCAAACCGGGGCAGTTTGTCCTCTTCGATGTGCCGCTGCTGAATAATGCGAAGGACATTCAACCGCGAGCCTATTCCATCGCTTCCGCTCCTTTCGATCCTGACCTATTGTTCGTCATCAAGCTTGTTCAAAATGGCAGAGCAAGCCGCTGGATTGAGAATGTGCTCGATGCGGGAACGACAATCCGCATGCAGGGATCGTTTGGAGCGTTCACACTCAATACTACGCCGGAGAAGCCGTATCTCCTGATTGCAATGGGAACTGGTATTGCGCCGCTCCGCTCGCAGATTCTCTGGGCGCTTCAACAGCAAAAGGATACAAGGCAGATACATCTCATCTTCGGTGTCCTAAAGCGAGAAGATCTCTTTTGGGCAGACGAATGGCGCACACTCGAAGAGAAATATCCGAACTTCCATGTACATATCTCTTGCTTGAGCGGAGATCCCGATTGGCACGGGGAGTCCGGTTCCCTCCAGGAACGCCTGCCGCGCATCTTACAGGTCATTCCTTCTCCCAGCGTCTATATCTGTGGCTCTCCGGTGACGGTTAAAGAACTGAAGGAACAGTGTCTCGCTCTCGGCATCCCGAAGGCTGATATCCACTTCGAGAGCTACATCTGATCCTTCCATCGTTGTATACTTCTATTTCTTTCCTCTCATCCCATGATGAACACAATGAACGACATGTCAGCAATACTTGAAGGGAAGACGGGAGATGAGTTCGATAGAGCATTCATCGAAGGCATGATTCCTCACCATGAGGGGGCTATCGATATGGCAAGAGCCGCACTCAAGAACAAAAAGCACGAGGAGATGAAGACTCTAGCTCGCGACATCATCTCCGCACAGTAGCGGGAGATCGACATGATGAAAGAGTGGCGCGGCGTAGCTGGGGTTATAGTCAATAACAGCTTTTCAACCATTTTTCCTTTCCCCAATCATCAATGCCCACAAAACACTTCACCGCAGCACAGGCTCAGGAAATTGCGACGCAGATAGGCATTCAGTGGGATGCTGTTCGCTTCGATCTTGAACAGTTTCGCATGGGGATGGACGTGGAACTGGAACACGGCAGCCGTGATGTACAGACGAACGTAACGAACGATGACCCCCTCACTACAGGGAAAATTGCTCTAGCGCATCTACGGGAGTTTCCTGATTACTACACGCGGCTTGCGAAGATGGAATCTGATGCGGAAGCATAATTGGCAATTTGGTTGATAGCGTTCGTTGTTGGATAGATGAAATCCAGCGGCAAAGCTACAATTAGGACATTATGAGCATTAAGAATCAACTACAGGATGTGCATGGACGCATCATGGCAGCAGACAAAGCTGAAGATCTAAAGAAACTCCTGCCGTTTGAGCTTTTGCCACTTATTGAGGAAAACGACATCCTCAACAAATTCTATACAGAGCATCTTGAGTATTATGAGAAGCTGTCGAAGGAAAAGGCGTATTTGGATCTCATCGCAGAAATCCATAGATTGCTTGGACAGCTGCATAAGGTGATCGACCCCTCAAAACTTCCAGATTCACCGCGCCTGTTTGCTCCAAAACGTGAAGATCCAGAAGATGAACCATGGGTGCCCATGAAAGAGCTTCATGCCATGCTTATAGATGAAAAATCATGGTGGTATTTGGGCGGTGTCACAGTTATGTCTGTTGAAGACTCTGTGAAATGTCCGTGGAATCCAGTAATAAGACAATACGAGATTGTGTTGGGTCTAGCGGAGAATGCATGGAAGAGCGGGGCATTGGACCCAGAGAAAGCAGAACCTGTGATTGGTCAGATTCAGGAGAAATTAAAAGAGCTAGAGAAGATACTCAAAAAACCTTTCTATCGATTACACATACGGGAGTTTGAGTTCCTCGAAAATTACATGCGTGGGCCAGAATGGATAGGTAATGAGAAGAGGGATGTTGAAAGAATCCATGAGTATGCGGATAGGGTCTGCAAAGATCTGCTTCAATTACTTGATGAGCACGAAACGACTATGGAAAGAGTTGGCCAGATAGTGAGCCAACAAAACACTAGACAATTGCAGCGAATCCAACATGATTTTACAGAACAGATTCCTCATGCTTTTTTACCAAAGATTGTAAAGGATGCTGAACTTGCAATGAAAGCAATGTCTAAGACCCTCTCTGATGTTCAGGAAGCTATGCGTAGTCTTGGTACTTCAGCCTATGCAGAACCATTACCCTTATCGCCAGTGAGTGACAGGAATGTACCCAGCGTACCTCCAGGACATTTGTTAATCAGCGAAGAAAAGCTAGAAATGCTCATCCAAGAGCGGGTGAAGACTTTAATTATCCAGCACGAGCGCATGCCAGTTAGTTTTGATGAGAAGAATGGGAATGTAATGGTGGGCGAGAAGGTCGTTGGAGAAATCGACCCTGCTACCAGGGAGTTTTTCTTTTTTCAGAGATTGTACAAAGATATTGGGGATCCAGTGTCGCACGATGAACTCTGCAACTACATTCGAGATAAGATGCATATCAAAGCTTCCTACTCATCAAACGTGTTCACCTCCAAGCTCAAGGGGGAATTAAAAAAGAACAAAACGTTCACGATGGATGTTGATGAATTAATCCGACCAATAAGGATCAATGAGAACGAAAAAGGGTACTGCCTTCGTGAGCGGGTAAAAATTTCCGAGAACTGAGAAAAAATTTCGGAGGGATAACTGCGACGCGAACGGGAATTATGGTTACGGCGTTTTGCCTATTCCCATTTTCATTCGCATGAGTACCGCAACACACTACGACAGTACAGACATATACGTAACAGCCTTCCTGGTGTCCCAGGGTGCTGAACTTAATGGCACTGAGCGATCTCCAGATGGAAGGGTCCATTTCCTCCTACGACGTGTAGAGGGAATGGATGAGCTTCTCCAAGCTTACTGGAGCAATAAACCGGTTCCCGTGGTGCCATCTCAGCTCTACGGCTCTTTGAAGTTTCTCAAATCGGTTATCCACTCACGGCCATGATCAAACGCATTTCAATCCCCTGGGATCCGCGCCCTCCTTAAGCAGGGGAAATAAGCCAACCAAGCTTGCGACCCAGTTTTACTTATTCCCCATTCTTATCATGACACATCTTACGCGTTCCCCAGAGAGCATCAAGGTACTAATCCTCGATGAAGAACTCACCTGGGGAGAGGCATACACCGGCGACACAAAACCACGCTTCAAGCGCTGGAAGGTTTTATCTCTTTCCGAACTAAAAAAATGTCTGAGCACCCTCCGGTAGAACGGCGACGATCCCAAGCGGATAAGCTCATAGAGCTCGTTACAGCAGAAAAGGCGATGCTCTTTCGGGATCAATTCAATGAGCCGCACGCCCGTATCCTGGTGGATGACCACTGGGAGACCTGGAGGGTCCGAAGTAAGCAGTTCCGGCGCTGGCTCTGCTCTCTTATGTGGGAGTCTGAGCAGAAGGCACCACATGCAAACGCTATCACCTCAGCTCTCACGATTATCGAAAGTCGTGCTTGCTTCAAAGGACCGCAGATCACACTTGAAAACCGTGTCTGTCTTCACGAGGGATCGATTTGGTACGACCTGAGCAACAAGAGGTGGGAAGCAGTACGTATTACACAAGATGGGTGGGAGATCATTACCGATCCACCCACCCTTTTCCGTCGCTACGCACATCAGGCACCACAGGTCACGCCACTCGCCGGTGGCGACATGGGGGCATTTAAGAATTTCCTAAACCTCGCTAGTCCAGAGCAAGAGCTACTACTGCTTGTCTATCTCGTGACCTGCTTCTTGCCGGACATTCCACATCCAATACCGGTGCTCTACGGTCCCCAAGGTGCTTCAAAAACAACCCTCGCACGAGGTCTCCGCCGGTTCATCGATCCATCAGCAGTCGAAGTCCTATCGCTTCCTACGACCATCAATGACCTGGTACAGCAGCTATCTCATCACTGGTTTGCTTTCTTCGACAACATCACAGGACTTCCAGACCAGGTATCCGATGCCCTCTGCCGTGCAGTAACCGGTGAGGGGTTCTCCAAGAGAGAGCTCTATAGCGATGACGATGATGTTATCTACGCATTCCGCCGATGCTTGGGCCTCAATGGCATCAATCTCGCCGCGCAGAAACCAGATCTCCTCGACCGCAGCATTCTCTTCAAACTTGAACGTATCAACCGCGAAAGTCGCAAGGGGGAGAAAGATTTTTGGGCTTTGTTTGAGGAGCAGCGAGCCTCGATTCTTGGAGGCATCTTCGATGTCCTGTCACGTGCAATGGGGTTACGACCCACTATCGAGCTCAAGATGCTCCCTCGCATGGCAGATTTCACGTATTGGGGATGTGCAGTGTCACAGGCTCTCGGACGCACACAGGAGGAGTTTTTGGAAGCCTACAGTGCCAACATTGGAGATCAGAACGAGGAAGCGATTCACGAAAACCCTGTCGCAGCAGCAGTCCGAGCTCTGATGGATCGGCGAGACGAATGGGAAGGTACGCCTTCGGAACTACTCGAAAACCTGGAAGCCATGGCAGATGTGGAGAAAATTGATATGCGTCAAAAGGCGTGGCCTAAAGCAGCAAACGCTCTTTCGAGACGAATCAATGAGGTGAAGACAAATCTTGCTGAAATTGGAATAACGATCCGTAGCGAAAAGACCAGCAATGGAAAAAGGGTCATCCTCATTCAAAAAGATTCCACAAAAATCGCCAACACCGCCACATCGTCTGACATGCAGGAAGGAACGCAAACAAAGCTCGGCGATTTACTCACGGCATCAGAAGAACCGACTGCAGTATCGCCATCAACAGTTATGGCTTCCACTAGGGCTTCCGCACCTGGTGGCGATAGTGGCGATGTTAATTATGACCCATCCCTTCCCTTTTAAACCATGACTTCCAAGAAGCAAATAGCGGCGAACAAGAGGAACGCCCAAAAAGGCGGGGTGAAGTCCGAAGAGGGTAAAGAAATTTCCAAGATGAATGCTCTCAAGCATGGCATCTTGAGCAGTCAGCTCTATATCACCACAGGTTCGGACATTGGTAGCTATAAGGATTTTCTTGAACTCAAAGTCATGTTTTTTGAAGAACTCCAGCCAGAAGGTCTCGTGGAAATCCTTCTGGTAGACCGATTATTTTCTGCGTACTGGCGTCTGAAGCGTCTACACATCGCCGAAACTGGCTTCATTGAGAAGCAACAGGCGACTCACTTTATGAAGTCCATGTTCGACAAGATGGAGAAATACGGCACCGCTCGCACAGATGCGGAGAAAACGTTTTACCAACGCATACGCACGAGGGAGGGGTGTAGTCATATGGAGAGCTTTTGGCAGGCTATCTACGAAAATCTTCAAGAAAAAGGACCACCGCTAACAGACAATATGATCTCGAATGTTCGCTATGAGCTTGGCGGTGGATCGGGCTTCTTTCGAGTCGAAGCCTTTTGCATACTCAACAGAGTGCTACGCAATAAGGCCACCGAGAAACTCACAGAAGAGGAAGAGAAGCGGATGGCCGAATCCATGCTCTCGACTGCAAAGGATATGTACGAAATGTTTAAGGCGCTCACAGAAGTCCTCGAATCGGATGAGGAGCAGGAAAGGAGTGCAGACCGGAAAGCAAAGATGATCCCACCGCTTCAGGAAATGGAGCATATACAACGCTACGATGCTCATTTGCAGCGTGTCATGTTCCAGACACTCCATGAACTCCAGCGGGTCCAGAGTACCCGCCTGGGACGCCCTGCACCTCTTGCAGCTGCGCTCGATGTCACTCTCGACTCTGAAAATGGGTTCGTTTCGTAATTTTTCATGTTACCACCTTGTCTCTCCCAGAACGCGATACACCGGCCCAACCTCTTACTGTTGAGCAGTGCCGAAGCCTCATGGGATGGCAAAACAGAAGTGACGCGGAGATTGAAGAATTTCTGCGAAGTCTCCGCGTCTTTCTGGGGAGGTTCATGGACCAGTATTACCCCGATGAGTTTTCCATTGACTAGCATGTTACATTTGTTACGATAAGTTTATGCCAACCACCACACCCGAAAGGGTCTTCTACACACTCGGCGAAGTGGCAGAACATCTCGGCTTGAGTCGGATGACGGTCTATCGGTATGTGAAAGACAAAAAGCTACGCGCCTATAAATTCGGAACTCATCACCGCGTTCGCAAAAGCGACCTCGTGACCTTTATTGAACGCCACAAAGTATGAAGAAAGCTGTTATTTATTGTCGGGTTTCCTCTGAGCGTCAGGTTAAAGAAGGCCATGGTAATGATGGCCAAGAAAGCAATTGCAGGAAATATGCGGATTACCACCAATTTAATGTTGTGAAAGTATTTAAGGACGAAGGGATCTCCGGCGGTGTTCTTGATCGCCCCGGTATTGATGCACTGCTGAATTATCTGGAATCACATAGAAACGACGGGATGGTGGTTATCATCGATGATCTTAAAAGATTGGCACGCGATGTCGTAACGCACTTTCAGCTAAAAAAGCTCATCGAGTCGGCAAATGCAACGCTCGAAAGCCCGTCTCATACTTTTGAGGACACACCGGAAGGTAAATTTCAGGAAACGATTCTAGCGGCCAATGCAGAACTTGAGCGTAACCAGAATAAACGTCAGGTCACTCGCAGGATGAAGGCAAGACTTGAAGCGGGCTACTGGCCATTCTATGCACCCCCTGGATACCACAATGGGATTATCGAAGGTAACCAGAAGTCCATTCTTCCCACTGAACCACAGGCAGGCATCATCAAAGAAGCACTTGAGGGCTTTGCCAGTGGAAGATTTGAGACTCAATTGGATGTTCTACAATTCCTGAGATCAAAGGAGTTCGATCACTGGAAAACAGGTAGAGGAACGTACCTTGGTGAAGTGAGGCGCTTACTCACTCGTGAGGTGTATGCTGGCTACATCTATTTCCCTAAATGGAACGTGACTAGGCGCAAAGGTCATCATCAGGCTTTGGTCTCACCGGACACTTTTCAGCTGATTCAAGACCGCTTGGCTGAGAAGAAAAAGAATCCTCAACGAAAAGACATTCATAAGGATTTCCCGCTGCGAGGCTTCGTACTATGCGCCGAATGCAAGCAGCCGATGACTGCTGCATGGACACAGGGCAGAAGCCAAAAGTACCCCTATTATCGCTGCCGAGCGAACGGGTGTTCCATGCACAATAAGAACATCGCGAAAGACACTATCGAGACTCAATTTGAGGAAGTTCTAGCTCAAATTAAGCCGCGTGAAAATATCCTTGAAGTTGTACGCATCGAGCTATTAGCGATGACACATCAACGCACGTTCAACGTTGAAGCTACGCGCAAGCGTCGGAATGATCGTGTACACCAAATTAAGGCTGACATTGATATCTTCTGT
This sequence comes from Candidatus Peribacteraceae bacterium, assembly GCA_044228075.1. Taxonomy (GTDB): domain Bacteria; phylum Patescibacteriota; class Gracilibacteria; order Peribacterales; family Peribacteraceae; genus JAKQEM01. Next base: position 43,809 of record JBGAVO010000002.1, on the reverse strand, counting down.
AATCGTATAAAAGAAGCTCACAGTCCCGCAGTGATAAAAGCCTATGAAGAAAAGATTGAGGCGCTTGAAGCGGAGAAATTGCGCCTTGGTGAGACCATTAAAAAATCCGAGACGGGTAATTTTCAGTTTGAACCGGCACTGAACCGCGTAGTGGAATTCATCAAAGATCCCTTACTCATGTGGAAAACAGGTGATCTTGAGCAGAAGCGGCTAGTTTTGCGCATGGTCTTTGAAGAGCCATTGGTCTATGACAACGCCAAAGGATTTTACACCGAAGAATTTAGCCCTAAATTAGCACTTTTACTTAAGATTTCTTGCATTCCATGTCTTGATGAAATGGAACGAAAGAAGATGGTGGAGATGCCGGGATTCGAACCCGGGTCCAACGTGTACACATGGTGTCCATACGATCATGTTCCTTTCAATTCTCGCATCCTCATAAGAAAGGAACCCAGAAGAGGAGCGAGTGATGACGCAAAATAGTGAGCAGTCACTGCGTCACATGACTGTCACTCTCACTAATGACGTTTCATCCCGTCAGTGAGAATCGCGGGCGAAACGCGTTCGCGTAGAGCGAACTTAGGCGGCAAGCGTCAGGCCAAAGGAAGGTGCCGTGAAGGCAGCCTTCACCTTGGAGAAGCGTGCGCCGAGGAAATTGCGGTTTGCAATTATTGGTGCAACAAGTGGGTATCGGGAACCGTTGCCATCCCGGATCGAGACAAACGCATATGCAGAATCACGCTGTCAAAGCCTGTCATCCCCATAGGTGAATTCGAGGTGAGCTCGAGCTCCGCGAAGAGCGAGCCCGAAGATCCTATGTCGCGCCGTAGCCCGAAGGGCGTAGGCGGACTATTAAGCTTCTATTTCAGCTGAACTCTGTACATAATTTGTACTCAGAGTAGAGCCAGCGATGTGAGAGACCGGGTGGGAAGTATATCAGGCTTATCAGGAAACGTCGACGGTTAGGATGGCATTTGCTACTCTTTTTCCAATTTCCCTAGCTCCTAGTTCCTACCTCCTACTTCCTATCATTATGTCCTCCCGTCTCAACTCCGTCATCGGCTGGATCTGCCACGGTCTAGTCGCAGCTTTTACGATCTTCAGTGGCGTCATGGAATTCATCGTCGATTTCAGTCTGCCTGAAATGGTTGCCTACACTGATAGTCTTGGCATTACCGGCATGGAGTACTACATCGGTGCGGCGAAGTTGGCGATTGTCGCAGTCTTCCTTATTCCTCGCACATCCACTGTCGGCTTCGTGTTCATGGTCGGCTACTTCGGTGGCGTGCTTGCAACACACATCACCCACGGCATGACCAGCCCAGCCGTGAACGCCCCCATCTACGTCGTATTCCTCCTGCTGACGATTGGCGCATGGTTCCGCCTTCCTGAGCTGACAGCACGACTTCTTGGTAAAAAGATCTAGTATTGATCAAAATTGTAGTACAATGAAGGTCGCATGCTCTAGGCCTGCCTGCCGGTTGGCAGGGCTGCGATCTTTTTTGATTCGTCAAAGTATCAAACAATTTCTTCTATAGATATCTCTGACCGTTTACACTGCTATCTCATGAGTCACGCTGTACATATCACCGCCTTCTATCACTTCATGCCGCTGACAGGCGAACGTCTGTCGGATCTTCAAGAGGCAATGCGCATGTTTGGCGAAACGCATAGCATGCGTGGATTAGTGTTGCTTGCAGAAGAGGGGATCAACGGAACGGTCTGCGGAGCTCCGGAGGTCATAGTGGAATGGAAAGCGTATCTCTCAGATCTGTTTCCTGGCATCACGTTTAAAGACAGCACAGCACCAAAGGTCGTATTCAAGCGTTGGGCCGTCAAACTCAAGCCCGAGATTGTCGGACTCAAGCGTCCGGATATTGTTCCTGCGGGAAAGAACGGACACCTGTCTCCTGCCGAATTTCATGCCATGCTCCAGCGCGATGATGTGATTGTTGTTGATGCACGTAACTCGTATGAGTACGACATCGGAAAGTTTCAGAAGGCTATCGACTGCGGCACGGAACGCTTTAGTGAATTTGAAGCATTTGCCGAGCAAGCAGATCTTCCAAAAGATAAGCCGGTGCTGATGTATTGCACGGGAGGGATTCGCTGCGAGAAGGCGTCGTTCGCGATGCAAGAGAAGGGATTCAAAGAAGTCTATCAGTTGGATGGCGGCATCCTCGCGTACTTGGAACAGTTCCCTAATGGATTATTTGAAGGAGAGTGTTTCGTCTTCGATTGGCGGACAGCGGTCGATCAGCATCTGCAGCCCTCAGCGGTCTACGAAACATGCCCACATTGCGGCATGCCGGGAAACGAATTAGTGCAGTGCAAAGCCTGTAATAAAGAACAAAAAATTTGTTCTAAGTGTGCAGCAATCAGTCATCATCAAACCTGCAGCAAGCATTGCGCGTATGTGATAAAAAACCGTGACGACAAAGGTGCCGTCACGGTGGGGTGAGTGATCGAACAGAGAGACAGTAGATTTAGATGATGTTATGGCGGTCGAGGTGTACCCAAGCTAATTCGTAGTACTGGTTTGCATCGATTGCCTCCGGCAATCCTTCACCGAGTGCCGGAATCGCGAGGCGGATTGCTGGCCCGAATGGCTCCGGAACGACCGGGCCTTTGAAATCGATGGCGTTCAGGGCGTTGCTGACAAGGTGCCAATTCACCCGGTCAGCACTGTCCATATCTGCACGGTTGTACCATCCTGGCGGTTGCCGTTTGGTTCCGTGGGCATGCAGATAGGCGAGGCGCTTTCCGGCTTTCAGGATAGTGTCATGGGGATCCTCTCCGCGCTCAAGCATGTGGAAGATGTCACCATGCACCCTGAAGCGCGGATCTTTAAGGCGATCAATCAGGCCACAGAGCACGTCCATGCTCCCGAGGACACTCTTGTCTTCCGACGGACGAAGGTACTCGATGCACACGGTCAATTCTCGATTGCCCATCAGCTCGCCAACCTTCCTGTACCACTCGTACGCACGGTCGAGCAGCTTAGGCTTCGGTTCGTCATAGAGTTTTCCCAGAACGAAGCAGCTCGGGCCCGTGATGTACGTAACCGCGATACCTTGGGTGTCAAGAATGTCGATGAAGCCAAGGTCTTGCCTGATTGTCTCAAGCGCGAGCGCATTATCGTCGGCGAGTGGGTCACCGTAGCTGCCGTCTCCCGGGAAGAACCGGCAGTAGGAGGCGGTCTCCATTTCCGCATCGTCGAGGGCTTTCGCTGTTTCCATCGCAGACATGTCGTTTACCGGACGACATGCGAGTTCGAAGATTGATGCACCGTGGGTGGATGCGCTTGCAGCCGCGTCGCGAAGGAGATGTCCATCGCCTGTTTTCGTGAGCCCCAAGTAGGCAAGCCAGTGCGCACCGAATGGACGGTTAATCATCATGTCATCCTTCTCTCTGTTGTGAACGATCAATGTCCTCTGCGCAGCCACGAACGACGTTCGTGCTCACAAAGGCGGAGATTTTATATGGGAATCAGCAAATGTACAGTTCAATTAACTACTTCCGTTACATCGACTGTCCTGAGGGATGCCGGTTCCGTCTCGCAAAAATCTGTTCTAATCGCAGGGCATTCTCTAGTCGTTCACGTTCAACGTCATTCGTTACCTCGCTGGACAAATTCACCAGATCGCGGATGTGCGTCATCCGCTCATCGAGGGATGAAGTCTCTGGTTGGTGTAAACCATAATTTACGATGTTGTCTGGCTTCATGGAGCCATTATATCCGCATACAAAATATGTTCAAGTTATTCCTCCTCATTCTCATCAGTCGGGCCTGATGGCATATCGTATGTCGGTACGCACTTATTCTCGACACAATCCACGCCCTCAATTGCCAGACAGGAATACGTACACATCGATTGATAGCCTTCGACCATTGTTTTAATGCGATCGACTTCGCTGCTATTCACAAAGATGTAACAGTCGAACGGACACTTGCCGCCAACATCGATACAGTCTGCCGGAGTTTCGCAGTAATTCGCGGCAGCAATTTCTTGCTTAATGTGTGCCTCGCTTCCAGGTGACGGAGAGCAACCAGCAAGAACGAGAAGAGCTGCAACGATAATGGGGAGAGTGATGCGCATCATGAAAGAGTATACGTGTAAGATGGAAGAAGGTAACAGGTATTACATCTGTGTCATGCTGGGGAGGTCCACCTCGGTAAACTCGGCACAGGCTCCGGACCGTCTCGAAGCATACATCCTTCGAGATGTCGTCCCGCATATGCGTGACTCCTCCTCAGGATGACATGTACATATTCCCCAAAATCTCCTTGTCATGCCTGCTAGACATGAGAAAATAGCGATCTATGGCGCTCAACGTTCCATCATTCGATTACTTACGAGATACCAACGACCGTGCATTACATCGCGCGGAAAAAATGAAAGATGAGAATAAAAGAGATCTGCGTACGCAGGAACTTCTTGAGCGCCGTGAAGAAATTGAACGTCTCGCATCGGGTCAATCACAGCGAGAGGATTATGGAGTGGAACAATGGCATCGAGATTTCGTGCCGCTACGCAGCATTGTCGATCAACACGAGCGCAATCAAGTATGGGCAGCAATGCCGAACTGTCGCTTCAAGCGTTTTCAGGAATCATTCAGTCATCCACATCAACTAGTCGTTCCGCAGTACACCATTCATCCGGGTGGAAGAGTAGATTTTCATGACATCGATTTTAACGCATTATCTCTTGATGGATGCATCGTGAGTGTCGATCGTATTTCCGGTCCGGTTGCAGAGCATTTACACCTTGTTGATGACAGTGAGACAAAAGGAAATCCCATGGAGCGCATTCGATTGCGCGAACTCACATGCATCAATCTGCTCAAGCAAACATTTGAGCGGGCAAGTCTTGTACAAGATCGTCATCAACGCGTGTCTGTTGTACGCGACATTGAGCCAACAGATCCCGAGGAATCTATTGCAGGATTAGTGATTTATACGCGTGAAAAATTAAGCGGACAGAACGGAATGTTTAAGCCTCGTACGGTGCAGATATTCGACAGCGGATTTGATGCTCTTACGAAAACGACGCACGAACGTGATGCATACGATGCGGAATTGACGATGCTTGCGACCTATGAACAACAGATTGACGATTTGAATCGTCGACTGAATACCGACTGGTCCAATGTTGCCGCCCGCGATCAATTGCGCACCGACGGTCAGGATCTTCTTTCTCGCGCTGCCGAAAGTCTTGCGTACTGCGAGAATCGCTATAAAGCGGAAGCCCAGCAAATGTTGGAAGCCGCTGCGATGTTCACCGACAAAAAAGGCAAGGAGAACATCACTGTGGTGATGACGAGATTAGTTGGAGTGTTACGGCGATTGCGCGCACGTTTATCGGAAATGTTTGGCAAAGGAAGTTTTAACCAAGCCGATGCATCGGCACTCAGTCGTCGTATCTATCTTGATGCATCTGCGCTGAAAACATTCCGCGATGGTGTGGTTCATACACCAAATCGTTTCGGTGTGTTTGCTCAACTCTTTAATGATGCGCCACTTTCGCCTGAGGCTATCGAGGCATCAATTTCCGGATTTTACCGTATCAATCACCTAGATTTTGAATCGCTCCTCGATGTGCAGCTCAATCCGTTCCGTCGCTTCAGCATGCTGCTTTTACAACAGGAGCGTCCTATGCACGACGCACTTGCGACACGAAATGTGGAGCGAACCGAAGACGTGCTCATTCGCATGCACCTGATTGGAAAATTCCAGGAGATTGAAACAGTGTTCCAGCAATTGCGTAACACGGTCATCAACCCAAATATTTCTTTGGAGTATGTGCATGAAGAAATTATGCGTGTGCGTGAATTGTTTACGGAGTTCCAGATGTTACCCGGTCACTTGGTGCCCGAGCTCACAGAGCCTTTTAATCAGATGAAAGGGCATCTTCTTTCCATTGAACATCGATTGGCTGTGTATGCCAATCAACATCCGAATATGCAGGCTCGATTGGAAATTTATAAGCGCTTTAGAAAACATCTCAAAGATCTAGATGTTCCGGGAAGGGCGCAAACGTTGGCCTAACCTGATCCAGCATGATGATGTAGTCGTAAAGATATGACATACTGCACTCATGCCGTCTCGCCTTATTATCAACGCCGATGACTTGGGAGTGAATCCACAGCGATCTCATGGGATTTTTCAGTGCATCGAATTCGGCGTCGTCACATCGGCGTCTGTCTTTGCGACCATGGCCGATTCACAGGACGCGGCAAAGCGAGCGCGCGAAAAGGGGATTAGTGCAGGGTTGCATCTTAATTTGACCGACGATTATCCACTCTCAAAAAAAGAGGACATCGTATCGCTCGTTGATGCGAATGGTCGATTTTTTGAGAAGCCACGGTTTCTCGAACTGCTCGACGAAGGTGTTATCAACAAAGAAGATCTGGAGCGGGAAATTCGCGCACAAGTTGAATGGATGTTTGATGTGTACGGTATGCCGACGCATATCAATGGACACGCGATGATTCATCTTCATGCGCGAGTGATCGATGCGCTTATTCCTATTATGAATCGGTACGGTATCCGGTTCACTCGCATTAATGACGAACAACCGCTACCACCCTTTGGATACGAAATTCCAGCAACGCAACTTGAGCATGTGCGAGTGACTGGTGAACTTGCGCGTCATGCTCGTGCTATCTATGAAGCAAATGATATCCATTCTACCGATCACTTCCGCGGCCTCACGTTGCACGGCAATGCATCGCTCAAAAATCTGCGTCACATTCTTTCGCGTCTGCCAGAAGGGACGACAGAATTAATGGTACATCCTGGAAGTCAGACCGTGTACGGAACACCGTTCGATTTGGACCCGCAGCGTCAAACCGAATTGCGCATGCTTCTTGATGAAACTATCCCGGTAATGCTCGCGGAGAAAAAAATAGAACTAATCAATTGGGCGGATATGTAAGTTTTGCCCTATTGAATTCAAAAGAGTCTTGTCAGGATGATCGCCCTCTGATAATCCATAAGTAGAGGTTTATTCTTCAGCTGGTGCCCTATGGCACTGTGCCGATCTGATCATTCACAGAGAAAGGATGTCGATGAAGAAGACTGCATTGTTTGCTTCGACGTATCTGGTACTTGGGATGTTGGTATTTCTGATGGCGGTTGGTACGAAAGTCCATTCCCTTGATGATCGATGGGTTGGAGGAATTACCTGTATGCTGATTGGAATTGTGACGAGCTTCTGTTTCTTGCGAGAACAAGAACATCATCACCCTGGCTACTGTTCTTTGCTCTGCGGACTTTTGTGTGGACTGCCATTCGTGGCAAGTATGGTCATTGCGCATCCAGTTCAGTTGTTGAAGCTGGTTCTCCTGGTAGAGACTTGCGTACTGCTGCTGCCCGTTGTGCATGGCGCCTTCAATCGCAAGTGGTCCTATTCACCATCATTGTCGACTCTCTCGCATCGTGTGTGATTCATGATCATTCGGATAAACCTCTTATGCCCAGTGTCTTTATAGACAGCTGGGTTTTTTCGTGCGTTAGTGAAGTGATGCGGCGTATAATTCACCTATGACAACACATGACTGGAAAAACTTTCAGAAGCCCGATCACGCCAAACTCAAGAAGATGCTGAATGAGGAAGAGTTTGATGTGACACAAGCATGCGGCACTGAGCCACCATTTAAGAATGCGTATTGGGATGAGCATCGTGCAGGTATCTACGTTGATAAAATTTCTGGCGAACCGCTGTTCTCATCGGCCGATAAATTTGATTCCGGTACAGGTTGGCCAAGCTTTACCAAGCCCATTGATCCTGCATTAGTGATGGAACGAAAAGATTTAAGTTTGTTTCTGCCACGCGTTGAAGTCCGCAGTAAAAACGCCGATTCACACTTAGGCCACGTCTTTCCTGATGGCCCGCAGGACAAAGGGGGATTGCGCTACTGCATCAACTCAGCGTCACTCCGGTTTATTCCAAAAGAGGAGTTGGAGAAAGAGGGGTATGGGGAGTACGTTCTGTCATGCTGAGGAGATCCGAAGGATCGTCTCGAAGCATGAATGCTGTATCCTTCGAGACCCTTCGTCAGGCTCAGGACAGGCTCTGCTTTGCTCCTCCTCAGGATGACACCCGCTTCTTATCCGTACTCAAAAATAGGGTGAGGCCAATAACTGCTAATACACTCACAGTTCCCAGAATGCTCGAATAAAATTCCTCGGTCGAAAATCCACGCTTCGTTGAGTTAAAGACAACGGTCGACAATGTTTTCCATGTTGGACCTGCCGCAAAGTCGGTAATAAAGACGTTGTCGATCGTCAGCCAGAAAATAACAGCGAAGACTGTCGCCCATGCTTTCCCCCATTCCTTCAGCGCCAGTTGAACCGCTTTGATCGGTTGTCTGCTCAGCGCATTTCCAAGCATCCACAATTTCTGCTGTTCAATGGGCCCCCACAAACTTTCCCACAAGAAGAAGCTCATCGGAATGCTGAAGCTTGCCATCAAAAAGAAGAGCCAGAATGGATTTCCATGAAGGAGCCCTGCGCCAGTCACGAACAAACTAAAGAGCACATACGCAGCTTCTGGAACCAGTGCCAAGAAGTAGAGCGCAGGAAGCCACCATCGGTTTGCACGTGGGCGTTCCTGGAATGCAGCAGAGAGAATTAATCCCATGGTTGCCGACACGACACCGGTGACAATGCCGAGCACCAGCATCACAAAAATGCCGCGATCGGTATCAAGCACGAGTCGGAATTCATCGCCACGCATCAGCGTTTGCACCAGACGAATGACTGTTCCCCATAGCGGCCAGCTGCAGAAAATCAGCACAATCCACGACATCACCGTGCCAATCATCTGCATGGTTGTTGATTGTCCACGAAGACCGACGAACATCAGCGGGCGCAATTTTTTCCACAGTGTGCGAATGGTGATGCTGACGATCTGTGCCACTACGTACGCTGCAAGTGTGACCAATAATCCAATGACAATCATCAGCGCTGCTTCACTGACAGCGCGCGCCTGGAATCCACGTTGCACAAAGAGCGGTGTCCAGTAGAGCACAGTGTTTCCGCTAATCACTTGAATGACCCAGTAGTCGAAGAATGTGAGTAAGAAGAAGAGTGCGAACGAAATCGGGAATCCCCGCACCCAGACTGGAATATCATCGAATAATGTTTCAAGCAGCGGTGGAAGATTATGCGCACGATTCTCTTTTTTTAGAATGAAGAGATTGCGCATCAAATAAATCGGCAAGTAGTGCATCGCCAAAATCAATGACGGCAATAAAATCGATGTTGCGAATTTCTGTCCGAAGATCACGCCGGCCCATGTGTTGATCGGTGTATAAAGCTGGAATAGATCAAAGTATGACAATGCACGCGCAACGGGGTTCACGGCATACACCGCGACCATCAATCCCCATAGCCAGAGTGGTCGCCGTTCAATGAAGCGATTGAGGAATCCGCCACACGCAATCGCAAAGAGAGACGCGATGACCGAGAGCGCGACCGAGTTTGTTAAGGCAGAAAGAAGTGAGCTGTCCCATGTTGCAACGACACTGGCGAGCGAGAAGCTGGGGTTAATGTTGAAGCTACGATCGATCTGCAAGAATGGCACGATGACCATTACTAGCCCCAGCAAAATCGAAAGGATCCAGAATCCAACGTTGAGTGCGCCAAATGCAGCGGCTGCTTTTCGCATATGCAAATAAGATACAAGATCCAAATACCAAGATACAAAGGGAGATACATGGAGCTCACCCGTTCGTCCTCGTTGATTCGTGTCATCCTGAGGAGGAGCAAAGCAGAGCCTGTCCTGAGCCTGACGAAGGGTCTCGAAGGATGCATGGTTCGAGACGGCCCTATGGGCCTCCTCACCATGACATATCCGCGGAGCCATTCGATCCGAGTGCAGGCTATCACTATGTGTCATCCTGAGGAGGAGCGCAGCGACGTCTCGAAGGATAAAGAATTCATGCTTCGAGACGATCCTTCGGATCTCCTCAGCATGACATGCGTGTGGATAGCCAATTTCCGAATTCTCTTGTGAATAGCCGCTTATCCATTTACGATTCGGGGTAATTGTTTCCTTTCCGCTTCTCTAACCATGAAGAAATTCCTAGGCATCCTGGTCGCCGTGCTGGTGGTCGCCGGAGGCTTTTATTACGTATCCCAGCAAGATAGTCAGAAACAGCTGACCGTGCTGTCGTGGGACTACTACATCGGCCCTGAAACAATTCCCAATTTTGAAAAAGAGTTCGGTGCTAAGGTCACGTATGAGCTTATTAAGAGCAACGAAGAGGCTCTTGCGCGCATCAAGGCTAATCCTGGCGTCTATGACATTGCCATCGTTGGCGACTACATGGTCGATATCATGAACAAAGAGGATGGTTTGACTGCAGTGGATGCAACGAAGATTGCGAATCTTGCAAACATCGGCGCTTCCTTCAAAGGAAGCTACTTCGATGAAGCGATGGAAAAGAGCGTCCCGTATGCCTACGGCACAACAGGCTTTGCGGTGAACTCGAAATACTACACCGATTCTGATATCTCATGGGCAAAGCTCGCTGATCCTAAATACAAGGGCAAAGTCGCAGTGATGGATGACATGCGCTACGTCCTTGGATCCGTCTTAATGGAACTCGGCCACGATCCGAATACCACCGATCAGGCGCAGCTCGATGAAGCAGTCGCCCTTTTCCGCACTGTTGTACCGAACATCGTGCGCTTCACTTCCGATAGTCCAGTTCAGCTAATGGTCACCGAAGGCGCCTGGATCGCCTATGCCTGGAGCGGCGATAGCCTGCAGATGCAGACCGAGAACGAGGCAATCCGCTACATGATCCCGTCCTACGGCAGCATGAAGTTTCTGGATAGCATGGTGATTCCAGCCGGTGCTCCACACGCAGACCTTGCACACGAGTGGATCAACTACATTCTCCGCCCAGATGTCTCTGCCGCTATCACGGACGAAGTGCAGTACGGCAATCCAAACACCGAGGCATTCGATCTGATTGCGGAGGATGTTCGAACGAATACCGCAGTCTTCCCTGCTGCAGAATCACTGACTAAACTGCAGTATGTGGAGGATGTTGGCGAAGCGGTCGAAATGTATAACACGGCATGGGAAAGCATTAAGCAGTAGTTATTGTTCAAAAATTGTGATCAAAGGAGTCCTGAGAAATCAGGGCTCTTTTTGATAGTTGACTTATTTTCATGAGCTTCTACCCTTTCATTAGACGTTCAACCACTCTATCAGGCATCGTTGCCTGATTTCGGATCATTCACGCCATAGGAGCACGATCATGAAATGGAAGAATCCGCGGAACAAAAAGGATCTGAAGAAATTCGCACGGAAGCATCAGGTGTGTATTCGGAAGGGGAAATTCGAAGTCGCTGTGCAAAAGTTGCATATCAAGTTCAAAGACGAGCCCGAATACAAGTTCTTGATGCTGGTGTTTCTCTACACCCGGCAAACCCTTGCAGACACCCCAGACTGGTCCTCGATGTTCACGCAGATCGACGACTTCATGAAGGGGCCTGATTGCAAGCAGTACATGCGCAGCTTCTTGTCTTTCTATGCTTTCTCTTGCTTGCATCACCTGCTGCTTCTTCACAAGCAGCATCCTGCATATGACCAATCTGCCGCTGAATTGACGCACTGCATCGTCTATCTGCCCAAAAAATTGCGCCGCAAAGCGCAGAAACTGTTGCCCGCTGCTTCCTAACGATCGTGATTACTGAACGTCCAATACCTAGCCGGAGTGCCTCGCGCATTCCGGTTTTTTTTAATCTATCTTTTCGTTGTTCTCAATCATCCAATGCTCGTGAACATGCAGCGTTAAATCCCCTGCTGTGTCCGCGGCACCTTTTGCAATAAGAATCTGGGGTCCATGGGAATCCTTCAGCGTCGCTTCAACTTGTGTGTAGGTATCGCCGTGTCGCTGGAAGGTTCGTTGTGAACCAATTGTTGCGCGGGGGATAGACAGCTTAAAGCTCGATTCTGCCTGACTACTCCAATGTCCTTGTCGCGCCCAGAAAGCAATCATTCCCCAACTATCAGGCAGTAGGTTCTCAACACCGAGTGTCCAGGCAGCACGCAGGTTAGCCGGCTTCCACGAGGGGTCACCGGTAGGAATCATCTCAATAACGCCTTTGTCATCAACCAGAAGAATCTTTTTGCTGAAACGACAGAGCAGGTCAAAGTCGTGGCTGACAATGACGGTGACACCTTGTTTCTTCTCCGCTCGTTCCAGAATGTACTTGGTCGATACTGCCTCAAACAGATGGCCGATACCCTGGAACGGTTCATCAAGTAAGAGAATTTCCGGGTCCATCATCAGGCAGCGGACGATCTCCGCACGCTTTCGCTGGCCACCGCTCATCTGGCGAGGGAGCTTGTTCAAATGTCTATCCACCTCGAATTCTTTAAGAAGATCTGCATAATCCTGTTCCCATTTCTTTGTGCTCGATACAGGCTTTGCCGAGCAGGCGAGGCCAAGCTCCATATTCTGCCGGATGGTAATTTCTTCCAACAGGGAGTCGAACTGAGACATGTAGAGCACACGCTCTGGGCTAAAGTGCTCACGAACACGCTTCAAGTAGGTCGTCTTCCCCGATCCAGACTTTCCGAAGATGCCCATAATTTCCCCTGCCTCTAACGAGATGGCAGGAACATCGATGCCGAATCCGGTTGCCCGGACGGAGACCGATGGAAGTTGAATGGTAGACATGGCGAATAGTGTAGTAAGAATTTCATCTCTAACGCAAACACCTGTTTTCATAAGATTATGAAGACGTGTCATGGTGAGGAGGCCCATGGGGCCGTCTCGAACCATGCATCCTTCGAGACCCTTCGTCAGGCTCAGGACAGGCTCTGCTTTGCTCCTCCTCAGGAAGACAAATAATACTATTAATAAATTTTTTGTATTAATTAACTTCAGCCCTGTATGAATTATAAAAATTTGATCAATTTTTTTGTTCTTTCTTCAACTCATCATACGTCTGCATATAGCTGTCCCCGGCTTGTGCAAGAAATCCGATGAAGCCTTTAGCAAACTTAGCAGCCGTAGAAATAGCTTTGTTCGTTCTCCTCTTTGCATTGGAAGGAGTCTCCGCGGCCTTCTTGATGGATCGGATTCCTGCGGTCACCGCTAAATCAATCCCATGCTGCACAACGGCAAAAGTGCTGCCGACAAGGTCAGACAGCTTAATATCCTCTTCTGATGATGACTCCTTCTTTGGCATGTGCCTATTTTACTCTACTTTCTAGTGCCTTAGAACAGATCCCACCACGATTTTCCGGACGAAGTCGCTGGAGCAACAGAGGTCTGGGACGAAGCTTGAGCAGATGGAGTAGAAGAAGGGCGAACCGATTTCGGTGCTACTGAGCTCGACGTGCTCGTGCTTCCTTGCTGCGGCGTGATAGCTGGAGCGGGGCGTAGGGGAATCAGCACCTGCGAACTCTGCGATGGTCGATCGGTAATATCATTGTGCACACGGTCGAGCATCTCTGTGGCAACCGCAGCTGTCACACGCTGATCAATCGATTGTACGGACATAGGAACTGCATTCAGGCGGACGAGGGCGCGAACATGCTTGTAGTACCACGTGCTGACACGGTCAGCGTCTGCGTATGGTTCCAGAGCGAAGGCGCGAGACATCATGGTTGCAGCTTCGCTGAACACGATTGGTCGGCTGCCATCGAATCGTCCGTTTGCTGGAATGCGGACAATGCCATTTTTCATCGCGACACAAATCTCCTTTGCATACAGTCCGTCCGTCTCAAGGTCTGCGTAGACCAAATCAAATCGTGGAGGAACGCTTGGGGCAATGTCCCAGAAACAGGTGAGAATTTCAGACTGGGTGTAGCGGCTGCGAACGAGGAGTGCAGCAAATTCCGCACGCGTCATCTGATGATCGTCCGCGAATGTTGGGAGCGGCTGCATGTCCGTTCTTGTCTCCTTTTCAATCTCTTCAATAGTCATCTGCTGCTCCGTTGTGGTGGTTTGAGTAGCAGCGGGTGCCGGTTTTACGGTGAGATCTTCCAAAAACATCGCATGGGCAGATGCGGTAGGAAGGACAACCAGACCGAGCGTGATGAGGAACCGGATCATAAGAGAAGGAGGGACAGGAGGGGTATCGTATCACCCTTTTTCCGTGTGTAAAGTGCCCTTTGCACGATATTTTGTACAATGCTCTCATTGTTCACCGATTACTGCGGAGCTATTCGTCCTCTCCCGCATTTGCGGGACATCAAGTTCCGAAGCGTGATGGCCAGCGCCTGCCTGCCGGCAGGCAGGCTCGAATCGGATAGCGGAGCAGCATAGATTATTTCTTCTCCCCACTTCTTATGAAACAGTCGATCAAACCCTACGTTGCAGAATGTATCGGTACATTCATTCTCGCGTCTGCTGTTGGAGCCTCGGGCCAAACGGGAATCCCAGCTCCTATAGTTGCTGGTATGACGCTTCTGACACTCGTGTACATTCTTGGCCCTGTCTCCGGTGCCCATGTAAACCCGGCAGTAACTCTTGGGTTGCTCTCCGTTAAAGCGATCAAAGGCAAAGAGGCTGCTGTCTACATCCTGTCCCAGCTCATCGGTGGGGCACTTGCTCTTCTTGCACTCTCCACGTGGTATTCATTGCCTATGCCATCCGCTCCTCTTGCCTCCGGTTCCGTTGGTGAACTCATCGGTGCACTCATTCTGGTGCTTGGTGTCACGACTGTCGTCCTCAAAAAAGTGCCTACAGAAATGTCCGGCATTGCAGTTGGTCTCTCGCTCTTCACGGGTGCCTCCGTTGCATCGATGGCATCACCCGGCGTTCTGAACCCAGCTGTTGCTCTTGGACTAGGTGCATGGGAACTGAGCACACAGGCGATCGTTGTCTTCGTCCTTATGCCTATTGTTGGAGGCGTCTTTGGTGCGCAAATAGGCAAGTGGATGCAGAAATAGTCGATCAATAAAATTGATCAATTATGCTTCATGGAACTTCTTCCTGCTAGGTTTGTAGAGAGCAATAAACGTCAGCCAGGCAAGAAGCAGACATCCGCTTCCGACCGCGATTGGCAGTGCTGGATGGACAACCGCAATGAAACCGGCAATCACCGGCGGGAAGATCTGTCCCATGGAGTGGACTGACTGGTTTAATCCCAGCCCCTCTCCTTGGGATTCTTCTCCTGTTTCATTGGAGACAATAGCTGTTAGATTCGGGAAACTAAGACCTTGGAAGATGGAAAGAAATGGGATGATGGAGAACAGCATGATTGGTGTCCGTGCGAGCATGAAGAGCGGCAAAATACAGGCCTGAACTAGAATCGTGACACGGAGAACCTGATGAGGCTTAAACCGGCGCGAGATGGGGCGGACAATGAAGCCTTGTGTCAGCGCCATGCAGATACCGAACATACCGAATACATTCCCGATGTCGCCCTGATCAAACTGGAAGCGTTCGATGAGAAACACGTTGAAGAACTGTGAGAAGAACGTGAAGCCGACCGAGAAGAGGAAGGACATCACAAAGACCGCACGAAGACCAGGAATGGTAAATGCACGGGCAAAGTTGCGTAGACCGGTAAGGGCCGTGATTGGCGTGTTAATGCGAGTGTGCAGGGTTTCTTTAAAGAGAATGGCAAGAAGAACCATGTTTACCAGTGTTAGCACAGTTGCGAACCAGAACGGCGTCGCTGGCGAGAACCAGGAAACAAGATCGGGATCCGACAGTTGCCCGCCAAGGAACGGGCCGAGAATGAATCCGAGACCGAACATCATACCCATGAGACCAAAGTCGCGGGCACGACTTTCTTCAGTGCTGGTATCTGCGATGGCAGACTGAGCGATAGAAATATTACCGCCGGTGAATCCATCGAGTAGACGGCTGGCAAAGAGCAGCCACAGAGAATCAAATTGGATACCAAGAGCGAAGATGACATAGCCGATTGCTGTTCCAAAGAGCGAAATCTGCAGGAGGGATTTACGACCGAAGCGGTCGGATAGGGCGCCGAGAACCGGAGCTCCCAAAAACTGTGCCGCAGGATAGGCGGCAATGAGAAATCCGTAGAGAATGCCGCGCATTTCGTTTGATGTATCGATAGGCAGAATGCTCTGCGCCGGATCAATCAAAACGATCGACAATGCGGGAATCGCGATACCGAGCCCCACAACATCGAGAAACACTGTAAGCAGAAGGGGAAAACGTGATGTGCGCTGGCTCATATATCGGAAGAAAAGAAGGTGAACGGGTAGTGTGACGTTTGAAGCGGTTTTCTTCAACAATTCTACGATAGAAAAAATAGAAAAAACTTCGTGCGATGGTCAAATGTCAGCGCTAGAATACGTTGTATGAATGATCAACCAATCGACAACGAGGCTATCCAGAAAAAATGCGAAGGGTTTCTGCAAGAACTCGGCATTGCCGGATTCATTGTCTTCGGATGGCAAAAAAACGATGAGCAGTTTGGTGTCGTGTCTTCCTTCCATGAAATGCCGGTGAATGCGGCGGTAAAAGGAATGACCTGGGCACTGAATGATTTTGCGTCGAAGAGTCTGTAGGCGCTTCACTGCTTTAGTGCAGCAAAGCATCTAATTGAGCGTGTGCGCGCTAGGATCAGTAAATGTCTAAGACGTATTATGTCTATATTCTTCGATGCCGTGACGGATCCTATTACACAGGAATTACCAATGATTTCGAGAGACGGTTGCAAGAGCATGCAGCTGGCACTGACGGGAAGTGTTACACGGTTAAAAGACGTCCAGTAACACTTATCTATCGATCAGCGTTTCAAGATGTGGGAGAGGCGATTCATTGGGAAAAGATCGTTAAAGGATGGAGTAGAGCGAAGAAGGAGGCAATGATACGGGGCGAGTTTGAACAATTAACAGGTCTATCTATTAACAAACGACAAAGAAATATTATTAATATACAAAATGAAACAAGGCGTTGTGTCATGGTGAGGCCGCTCGAACCATGACATCTTCACATTAAAGAATTTTCACCCTTCGACCGGGCTCAGGGTGACACGCTAATACGCTCAGGATGAGACTTGCTGAAGTTCGTTACATATCACCGCAACGTCTCCTTCATCACCCAGTTTGCGAGGCCGAGGATGATCGCAATAAGAAACCAGCCGCCAATGCCCTGATCAATTTCGAGGACTACGAGCGTGGGATCCATTTTTTCAGCGATCATTTCAGTCAGCCAGAGGATTAAACCGTTCGCCACAATCAACACGATGATGCCCATGAATAACTTGAACGGCATCATGATCAAGTTGAGGAGTGGCCGCACAACCACGTTCATCAGGGTGATAAGAGATCCAATGATGATAAATGCGGCGAGCCCTCCATCTACGAAAAATATCTGATTCAAAAATGTGCTCAATAGATACACCAATCCAATCGTTAAGATCAGCCGAATGATCAGTCGAGCCGGTGCGGAGAGTCCTCCCTGTTGTTCAGACATGAGCAGATTTGGAATCAAGATGAATCGTGATTGTATCATCACCAATCTCTACGGAATGCGCTGTTCCAGTAGCTGCGCCAATAGTGACACTGGTCTCCTGTTCAATCAGCTGCTTGTGCGTCTGAAGAAGTGCATCGGCGCCGCTCAGTCCAATCTCAATCTTCTCTCCTAGGTTATATCCCTGCTCTTTGCGCAATTTCTGAATGGCACGGATTAAATCACGTGCCAGTCCTTCAAGCTCCAGCGACTCATCAACCGTGGTATCAAGCGAGACAACAACGCCATTTTCTGCAGCAATATCGGCACCTTCTGCTCCGCGGTACAAGATTGCAGCTTCATCGGGCGCAAATGTTTCATCCAGAATCGCAATCCGACCATCCTCCAGTAATTCAAATTCACCGCGCTTACCTGCTTGGATAATTTCCTGCACGCGTTTGCCAAGACGAGGACCGGCTTTTCGTGCATCAACTTGGACGAATCGTTCACCAAGACTTCCTGGGTCATCGACAAAGTTGATGATTTTAACGTTCAATTCCTGGCGAAGCAGCGTGATGTCTGCCTCATTGATTGCTTTGGTATCAAGAATAGAAGAGGGGAATGCGATGGTTGCGGAGGCTAGAGGACTGCGCACGCGAATCTTCTTATCGGAACGGATTTTGAGACCCAGTGAAACAATACGACGGAGCAGTCTGTTCTTTTTGATAAGGTCCATTTCTTCCTTCGTCAGATCGCGCGTCTGAGGCCAATCGGTGAGGTGAATAGATCCATGCTCTTCGCTGGCCAAGTTCAGATAGATGGCTTCGGTGACGAATGGACAGAATGGGCTCAATAATTGGCTGATTGCGAGCAGTGAGGTGTGCAGCGTCTGTAATGCATCTTTTCTATCCTCCTCAAAGTTTTCGGGCTCCGCTTCGGGCAGATCACTCGATCCCTTTCCTGCGAAGCGACGGCGTGACAGGCGGATATACCAGTTGGTGAGCGCATCAATCGTCTCGAAGAGCTCGCTACACGTGGCAGAAAGATCGTATGCATCGAGCTGCTTGGTCATACGGTTGCAGAGATCTTGCACCTCGGCCAGCATCCAGCGATCGAGTGGATGATTGCTCTGCTTGGGCAATGTCGATGGCTCAAACTGAGCCAGGTTCGCATAGGTCACAAAGAAGCTGTAGCTGTTCCACAAAGGAAGCAGCACATTGCGGAGAGTTTCCTCAATCGTCTTTTCAGAGAAGCGGAGGTCCTCACCGCGCACAGCAGGGGAGTTCATGAGGGCAAAGCGCAACGCATCAGCACCATGCTTTTCTAGTACTTCCGTCGGCTCCGGATAGTTCTTGAGACGCTTACTCATTTTGCGACCGTCTTCTGCGAGAACAATGCCGTTCACGACGCAGTGCTTGAATGCCGGCGAATCGAATAACGCCGACGAGAGAACGGTTAAGGTATAGAACCATCCGCGCGTTTGATCGATTCCCTCAGCAATGAAGTCCGCGGGAAAACCCGTCGGATATCTGATATCGGATATCTGATTTCGATCCTTATTCGAAGATGATGCGATCTCCGATCTCCGATCTCCGATATAGGCAAATGGATGATTACTTTGTGCGTACGGCATGGAGCCGCTTTCAAACCAACAGTCGAGCACATCAGGAATACGGTGTAAGCGCGGACGCAGTGTAACTTTCACTGAACCGGTGTTATCGGGCTTAAACGACGCTGCTTCACGGTATGTCTTTCCCTCTGCAACGACAGCAAACGCTTGCATCACTCCACGATGCACAACAATCAGTGCTTTTTTGCCTGCATACTCTTGCACAATCGCTTCGTGTGCGGCTGAAATACGATCAACAAATGTATTCAAACTCTCACCGCCTGGGGGTGTTTCGTGGTGAAAGGCGACGACACTTTCGACAACTGACGGATGATCCTTTAAGACCTCATCAATCGATAGACCACTCCACTCCCCTGCCTGTCGTTCGTTGAGCAGGGGCATTACCACTGGTTCCGGCAGTCCCAATTCTGCGCAGATAATCGCTGCTGTCTCTTTAGTTCGTGAGAGATCTGATGTGATAACACAGTCAAACACCTGTCCCTTCAACGTCGCAGCCAGATCACGTGCTTGCTGACGACCAGTGTCATTCAACGGCTCATCGATATTGCCGCCCTGCATCACATGCTGCTTGTTCAAGTTCGTCTGTCCATGACGGACAATCACCGCTTCGACGCCGGTGCCACTGTCGGGCAACACCCAGCTGAGGTCGTCGGTGAACTCCTTGTGGAGGTCCATCGGACTATCAGTCGCGTAGTCCCAGTAGAATTGCTCGGGACTTGCGGTGTTTGGGTAGGGTTGATGACTGAGCTTGAACGGATCTTCCTTCGTAAAGAAGTGGCGAATGTTAACAACCGGATTGCCGTGCGTGACGATGACGACGTGGTCACTGCGATGACGTGGAAGGATCTCGCCCAAGAAATCATCAATACGCTTCTGTACATCTGTCCACCTTTCCATTCCCTCTAGATGGAAGACACTTTCTGGTGCTCCTTCTTGCAGTTTCTTCTGACGCTTGAGAGCAAGCAGGGTCAAATCATTATGATCAACCGATTTTCCTTCATAGTCTCCAACGTCAGTTTCACGCAAGCGTTCATCAATGATGATCTGTGCACCGGTTGCATCGGCGATTGCCTGCGCAGTCTGTTGCGTTCGTGCGAGCGGAGAGCAGTAAATAACCGTCACTTTCTGATTTGCGAGGAATGAACCAGCTGCTTCTGCCTGCTTTTTGCCAGTTTCCGTAAGGCTCACACCTGGGGCAATGCTTTGATAATACCCAGCAACGTTATGCTCAGCCTCTCCATGGCGGACGATGGAAATTTTGGAGAAGCGAATGGGGCAACGTTCAAAGAGCTGCTGTCGACTGCTAATGACATCCACAGAGGATCCATCCTTCGTTCGCCACACAGGCAGAGGCGTACCCCAGTAACGATTGCGAGAAATTGCCCAATCGCGAGCATTCTCGAGCCAATTTCCAAAGCGTCCGTCACGAATGTGTGCAGGAACCCATTCTGTCTTTGCATTAGCTGCCAGCATGTTTTTCTTAATCTGCTCAACGCTCACAAACCATGAGCTTGTTGCGTAGTTTAGGAGTGGACTGTCACAGCGCCAGCAATGAGGATAGCTATGACGATAGCTTTCGGTTTTAAACAGCAGTCCGTTTTTCTCGAGCCATTCAACAACTTTGCGATCAGTCTTCGATGGATCATCAATCGGCTTTACCTGCATGCCAGCAAAGTCGGTCACTGCAGGAATAAAGACACCCTCCATTGTTACATGCTGCAGCATTTTGGCTTTTTCCTGCTTTCCAATCGCAAAGTCGTCTTCACCAAAGCCAGGAGCAATATGGACAAGACCGGTTCCATCCTCGGTTGAAACGAAGTCAGCCGTCACAACGCGGAAGGCATCGGGGTAGTCTGCTGCGAAGTAGGGGAAGAGTGGTTTATACGTTTTGCCCTCCAACTTCTTTCCCGTAAATGCCTTTCCAGTAACTTTATACTCTAAATCTTTAAATACAGATTCAGCCCTATTTTCAGCGACAATATACGTATTATTATTGTGTTCAACTTTGACGTATGACACATCGGATCCTACAGCAACAAAGAGGTTGCCGGGGAGCGTCCATGGCGTGGTTGTCCATGTAAGCAAGAAGGTTCCCGGTTCATCCGTCAGTTCGAACTGTACGAATGCCGATACATCGGTGATGTCTTTGTATCCCTGAGTTACTTCAAAGTTGCTCAGTGGTGTCACACAGCGCGGGCACACATGCATCGGCTTATAGCCTTCGTAAATCAACCCCTTATCCCACAGCTGGCCAAAGACCCACCAGATGGATTCCATAAAGGATGCATCCATTGTTCGGTAATCCCAATCCATATCGACCCAGCGACCCATGCGTTCTACCGTCGACTTCCATTCTTTGGCATAGCGAAGCACGGATGTGCGACAGAGATCATTGAACCGCGCGACGCCCATCGCCTCAATATCCTGCTTACTCTTTATGTTGTGTTCCTTCTCAATAAGGTTTTCGACGGGCAGACCGTGGCAATCCCAGCCAAAACGACGTTCAACACGCTTACCGCGCATGGTTTGATAGCGGGGGATTACATCTTTAATTGTTCCCGCTAATAAGTGACCGTAGTGGGGGAGTCCTGTGGCAAACGGAGGGCCATCGTAAAAGCTGAATGATTCACGTCCGTTGCGATTTTCAATCGATCGACGAAAAAGATCTTCCTCTTTCCAATATTGGAGAATCGCGCGCTCAAGATCGGGAAATGATTGCCGGGAATCAACAGGGTCAAACATAGGGAGAGTGTACTGGAAACTCTCAGTGATCGACAATTTCTGAAATGCTGAGATATCTTTCATTTTTTGATATTTTGGAAAGAATATTTGACATATTATAGGCCAGGAAGACTATATGGTTACTTGGCTAATGGACCCATCTTCCCGTAGAATCAGGCGCTGAGTTGAAATAATCTCTTTGTACTATCTATGTCCATCGACTCTGCAGAGGCGGGTGACGAACAGGCCGTATCGAACCAGGCAGATTTTCCACATCGCTCTTCTGCCGAATTAGAGGAGTTACAGACAAAAATTCGCCAAATGCAGGAAGATTTGCATGCGTTGCGCCATCAGGAACGGACTCTTTTGCGAACATCCGTGCAAGATGCAACGGGTGCCCCTCTTTCAAAGGATCTTATTCTTCCTATTGGAGAGTCATCATCAGTTATTCTAAGGTCACAGACCGCAGCCGATTTTGATCAGCTTATTCAAAAACGGGCACCTGGTTCTGCGTTTGGAAATTTGAATGCCATACTTGCACGAGAGGTGGAGCGTGAGCTTACGATGTATGTAGAGGAGGTCTTTCTGGAACGGATGCGCATATATGTGACATCGTTGCACTTATCAGGAGATGATTTTGCAAGGCAGGCGGGGTTTGAATCCGAAGAAGATCTGCATCAGAAAGTGGTCATTGGAATCGCAACGGATATGTTTGCTACGTATCTTAGTGGAACGGGGGAAGAGACTATTAAGCTAAGCGACAGAGGGGCAATTGAGCGTTTGATTGATGAGCGTGTCTCTTTTTCTGCAACTTCCTCTAGTCGTTACACACTGGAGCAGCGAGAGAAGGATTTCTTTAGGGTGCAAGTGCGTACAATTTATCGCATTGCGCGCGATATCATTTATGAGCAGGTTAAGAAGGAAAATTTGGATGTGACAGATATTCGCTCTTTTGCAGAAAGTTATGCGCAAAAAAATGCGGGTATGACGTTTGATCAGTTGGTGGAACACCTAACGTATCGTGTTACGAATGCGCTCTGGGAGCGCTATCCAGATAGGCATGCAGAAATCCAAATAGCGAGAATTCGCCATGATTGTCTCAATGAATTAATTACCTTTCAGGCGGCACATTTTTTCCCAGAAGAACCGCATATTGATCATGAGAAATTGTTGGCGGATTTTTCGATGACAAACCTTCTGACAACAGAATTTCATGAGATATTTAACCAATGTCAGCGCGAGAACGTTTTCATACAATTTGGCGCAAGAGGGACGACAGTGCACACGCCTTTGCCGGTAAAGGATCAAGAATTTGTTAAAGATATTACTCTGCGAATGGCAGGCTTTGATCATGAGGGTAATCCACAATCGCTCGATAAGGACTTCGAGCTTTTCACGGCAATTGAACAACAGTTAACAGAGTGGAAAAAACCGTTTCAGGGTGAACAAAGTAGTTTTATTCGGGACGAGGAGCGGGCAGCAATTCAGCGGTTTAACCGAGAAGGAGGGCATGCCGGGCTTATGACAAAGGAGCAGTTTGAATTTATTGCGAAACACGGATTGATTTTTTTCATTCAGAAAAAAATTCATGATGATTTACATTTGCTGCTTGGAACAATTAGTGCGATGAGTCGCACGCCCTGTTCTCCAGATACTGGCCAGGAACCTGAAGGCTGGCATCAAGAACCAGAAACACTCAGGCTTTTTCCACAGTACGATCTTCGTGATTTGATGTTTCCTCCGGCATTCTCGGAAGAGACGATGCAGGCTCTCTACCAATCTGCAAGACGTCGTTTGCTTATCTGTCGTACGAGTATTCTCTCGCTTCTTTCTTCTGCAGTGCCTCACAACAACAAGTGTGATGTTGTAACAACGACCGCATTTGTGGATAGAAATCTTCGACGTCTGTCTCTTGCAGCGCGTGCAAAATATTCAGTGCTTCGCATTGGTAAGCATCTTGGCAATGATCTCCTGACCTTCAATATCGGCCAAATTGATGAACCGGGTACTGGTATTAAGATGGTGAATGAACCGAGCTCCAGACATAACTCGTGGGCACAGCCTCTGACATGGCATCGTTATTACACACCATTGAAGGGAAATCTGATTCGCATGGCGTGGACGGGTTTCGAGGCTGGAGTGGACGATGGTATCTATGAATTCATTCGCCCTCATGGTCATATCACGGGAAAGGGGGGATGGAAAAAAGAATCTATGGATGCCTCCACGGATGTTGATGAGGCAAGGGTTCAGTGGCTTATAGAAAGGGGTTTGCATGCGCCTTGGTAAAAGGCGGTCATTATTCTTGATTAAATTTAATACTAGTTTAAGATTAACGATCCTATGGACTACCTCTACGTTGACGATGACACAGTGGAGAAAGACAACGGGATACAATTTGAAGAGGGAGGTCCACATATTCAGAGGCGTCTTGATAAGTTGGAATCTGATTTGGACAAAATGCAGGCTCGTCTGGGTGGTGACACCATGCCCAACATTATTGTTCCGCCAAAAGGATTTCTTGTTAAAGGCCTAATGGAGCAACAGAAGATAGAGCTCAATCGTGTCCTTGCTGAAAAGTACGCACGTCGCAATGTTTCACAGCAACGGAAGCTCCTTGAAGAAATGAAGGTTGTCGATTGTGGTGATGAGATGGTTTCGTTGCAGGCTGTTCTCCATCAGAGAAAGGCAACTGCAAGCTTTAGCCAAAGGCCATTTGAGGAATCGTGTGGTTCTTACGCGGGAAAGTCTCGTATCTGGTGGCTCCGCAACGAAGTCGCTTTCAAGTTAGCGAACGTCATTTACGCATTAAATGCACAGCAAATAAAACCGCTTATTGAAGATTGTTATCGACCCCCAGAAGTTCAGCGTGGTCTGTTTATTCGTAGACTTGTCGAAGTGAGTCGCGCTCATCCTACGAGGGATCATGACACTATCAAAACAATCGCTTCTAGTTTTACTGCATCTATTCCTGGACTTGCCGGTCATCAAGCGGGCGCTGCGGTGGATCTACGTTTTGGAACATATAGCGATAAGCTGAATGATATTGGTAATAATTATCCTGAAGGATCGATTGTGGCGTGTCTCAACTGTCCATACGTCACGGTAGAGCAATTTTGTAACCGCCAGTTTTTTGCCCAGACAATGCGCTGGGGTGGGTTCAAAGTTCTGGATACCGAAAACTGGCACGCATCGCATGGAGATCGCGGTCTTAGTATTGAAGGCCAGATTATCAATAAGACTGCTGTGTATGGTCCCATCTACAGCTTCTCTGCTTCTGCAGATAATGATGACGCACTTGATTTGTATCGTCGTGACGAATTAGATATACCTCATTTAAGTGATAACGAAGTGTATCAAGTGATTGATCTTGCAAGGAGGCAACTAAGCAGCCCTGCCATCGTGCGAATGCTTGTTAAACCCAAAAAATGAAAGGATATTGCTCATTGAACGCGCGCTTACCATCTGAGGGAGAATGAGCGCTGTGAGTAGAACAACGGTAATAAGCGTGTAGGTCGTGTAGGACAGGAACAGACCCAAGAGAGCGAATTCCATGAGCATTGCTAATGGCACTTCGAGCAGAGACATACTGGTGACATGTCGGAACTTTGTTCGCTGCAGCACTATGTGGAAACAGGTGTGCGGAATAAATACACAGAATAGAACATAGAACGCTATGGATCCCAGATGCGGAAGCCACAAAGGAAGCAGATCAATTGTAAGCGGGCTTAATGCAAGCCCTGTTAATGCTGAAATGAGACTAAGGTGAAAGAGGAAATGCGGATAGCGCAATCCGATTCGCTGCTGTTGCAAGGTTTTCTCGGTAATAAGGGAGTAACAGATATAACTAATCAATGTCAGTATTGCAAAAAACATTCCCATTGGAGGAATGCCCGGTGCGAAGAAAAATGCGAGCAAGATGAGCGTAGAAATACCGCTGATAATCATCTGAAGCTTTTTGTTGATATCTTTATTTCTCCATAGGTGAATAATTGGTAGCAGCAGGATATTAAAACGCAGAACAGTAAGGTGTACCGATGGTGCTAACAGAGAAACGGAGAGATAGGTTAGGAGTGAGTGAACAGTGGTAGATATAGCAGGCAATAGAGCAATTTTTGTTATTTTTGGTATTGGTGAATACGTATTGCTTCGCTGATAGCGCCAGAAGAGAAAGAGAATAGTAGAGAATCCGAAGAACAATACCGAACGAAGGGATACAAGAAGCAGCGGAGGCATTCCCTGTGTTAGATAATACTTTGCCCAGACGGGGTTGAGTGCCCAGAAGACAATAACAATAAACATCAGAGCGAACTCCGTTCTCGCTTGATGTTTTACTGCAATATCATATGCCCCCGAAATCATCAGTTCGTGACGGTATGATTCTTGCTCATCGGGACTGAGATTAATATTCACACTCATTCGAAGAACGGGGCCAAAACTTAGCTTGAGGCGTATGTCCTTCATCGAAACGTTATACCGTTCATAGACACTCAATAAATTACGAAGGCTTTCTACATCGCGACTCACGCTGAAGGTAAAACGGCACTCCTCCTTTTGTTCAGTGGCTTTTTTACCTTGCCCCTGCCTTATATGAAGGAAGTGCGATGCGACCTCAGTCGGTTCTAGATGACGTTCTGCAATGGCAATGTACCCCTCACGTTCTGAGTGATAACCCAAAGACAAAAAGCTCTGCTGAATGAGGTTTATATTAAATTCCTCTACATATCCTCCACCTTGAGCGGTTAGTGCTTGCTGTAGAAGATTGCGGCCCACCGAGGCTAAGTCACCATGTTCGCTTTCTGACAATGCCGCCCTTATGACCGAAATGCTTAATCCAGTCTGCACACAATAGAGCCATTCTCTTGTGATCGTGGAACTCTGAGAGGTTGATACTTCAAGAAGGACACCATTTTCAAGTGTATGCGAGAGTGGTACATGCTCTCCGTTCACGCGAATGGAAGTCACGTGAATTGCTTCTGAAGGATACAAATAGAAGACGCCATCTAGAGCTGTGGCACCTTTTGGGATAAGAACTGATCTGCTTCCAACTCCATAAAGGATAAGCGATTCACTCAGGATGTCACTTTGTAATGTTTCCCAGAATTCGCTGCTACGATTTTTGGTCTCCTCAGAAATATTTGAGATGCGCTGCGTCCAGGGTAGATACGACAGCATTCCCCCGTCTTTTTGTTCAATTTGGAAACACTTTGATGCAATGCCGATGTGAGCGTACTCCTCCATTTCATGAGTTCTAAATTTACAACGAACACGGACACCATCGGGCAGAATGACAGTAGAGTGCAGACCTTTATATCCGTTAATAATCGGAATATTGATGAAATCGTCGAACGTGCGTGATTCACGGGGCCACAGACTGTGTACAACACCGAGCATTCTGTAACAGTCTTCAATGCTGTCACAGCGGAATGACAAGTTGATAAGAGACGGATGGCCAATCGATCCTTGTTGTAGCTTTTGTTGTAGGCGCATTTTTTCCCAGCTCTTTTTTTCATACACAATATCTGCTGCTGTCTGTGGGAATGATTCTCTAATTTTTTGTTCCATGAATTCAACTTCATTCTGTGACAGTAGTCTGTTCTTCTCCGAAAGTATCATGATGGCCCCATGGATCTCCGGTTCAAGAACGCTGTAGCAAAGTTGTTCAAGTTCATCGCGAAGATCCCTCATGCAGAGACGATCAGCTATCTTTGCATAAATATCCAACGTCTCTTTTGCAACAGTTCTCTGACTTTCGGGTTTGCGGTAAGACAGTGTTTGCATGTTGTGCAGTCGATCAGCGAGCTTGATGATCATGATGCGCACATCCTCGTTCATAAGGTTAAACATTTTACGAAGCGTTTCTATTTTTTGGTCCAGCGTAGGAAGGGTATCAATCTCGTTTTCCATTAGTTTTGTGACCCCGTCCACCATACGGGCAACGGTCATGCCAAATTCCCGCTTCACATCATCGAGTGTCAGATTTGTATCTTCGACCGTGTCATGAAGCAGCGCGGCCATCACTGTGTCGGCATCCGCACCAATGGACACAAGATACGTGGCCACAGCCACAGGGTGCGTGAAATACGGCTCACCGGATTTACGCTTCTGACCATCATGAGCTTTTAACCCAGTTTCATACGCCTTTACGAGAAATGCCGGAGGTTCAGAGAGAATGAGCTCCAGTCCATAGCAGTTGGCAAAGTATACTCCATTCGACACAATGAGGAAATGCCTTGCTACGGCGCTTTTAGACCATCTAGGCCAAGGCATTGAAGTTGGCCAAAACCTCTTTAAATCGCTTGCAAAGCACCTTTCCGTATGTAGAATGCCCGCGATCTATGATTGATGTGGGAAATACCACTGGCTCAGATGGGGTTAATGCACTAGAAATGCCTCCAGAATCCGTAGTGGCGTCTGTTGATGCCCCAGAGGGTGTGCCCCTGTTTGACCCGGCAGCAATTCGAAATGCTCTGACTGATCCGCGCGTTTCTGAGATTTTAGAGAATACATCGGGTGAACAGCAGCAAGCCGTGCAAATTTGTGAAATAATGGCTGAGGGTGCTTATCCTGACCTTCCGCCAGACAAACGACGTACTCTTGCGGTAAACCTCTACCTTCGCCAAGGGGCCCTGATTCTGCAGATGCTCGCGTTTGCTCGTGCTCTCGCAAGCAAAATCGCCATGCTGTAAATAGGGCGGCTTCTTGACGAATATTTTTTTGAAGTTTCTAATAGTATACGTGTATAATAGGCGTAGATATGAACGTTCCCGGCTCTCAAGAGACAGCAGGCCTCATTCCCGATGATGACCGCATCGTCAGTTTAGACGAAGTTCCAGCGCATATTGCGGCTCTGTTTGATCATTCTGAAAGAGGGGGGATTCCGAAGAAAAAAAGCCTTCAGCCATATGAGCAACAGATTATAGCGGAGATGCAATTTCGATTGATGGGATATACAACAGAAGGATCTCAAATTTCTTGGAAAAAAGATGTAAATAATGTCACTGCAGTGGAAAAGCAGCTTGTTATTAATCCTGAAGAGTTAAAAGCGGATTTTGCACATATGAGGGAGTTGAAGCAGCAAGGTTCGAACGACCCACAGATCGAGGAATGGGTTCGTGCACATACTCGTTATGGACGCAGTGGGTATCATGCGTATAGAAATTCAAAAGATGTGCTGTATCGCGTCAGACGTGAAGGAATTATCTTAATAGCTGGTCTTCAGAGAAAAACCGGGAAATTTCATCCAGTGGGATACAATTACACACTGGAAAATATGCCTCAAAGTGATGGAGAATTTCGATTGCTCAGTCGCGAGACGTTGACAGCGCCTCAATTTGCTCTGAACGGATTGGAGCCAGATCAGACAGCGGTGAACTGGCGCACTGGTATTGCTGAACATATAGATGCATCCGTGCTTCGGGGTTTAGGATTTTCTATTCCTGCTGGAATTGAGAAGGTCTCCATGAGGCGCTTGGGAATTGCTTCAGCGACGAAGCGTATTCTGGTGCACATTCTGCAGATGAGAAAGAAGCGACACATCGTATTTAACATCGGAAATATTTATGATGCTCAATCTGATGCCATGATTCGCAATACACCGAGCTTCCATCATAATACGCGCATCTTCGGAGACGAAGGGTTAGGGTATCGATCCGAATTATCCCATATAGTTATAAAAGGAAATACGGATGAAACGCTTGGTATGCGCGATAACGTCGGAACAATCCGATGGTATGCACGCAAAGATGAAATCAGTGATGCGGCAGACCACTTAAGCAAGCCTGACGCCGTTCTTGCCATGCGAGGATGGGATGAGCCACGCCTTTTAAATACCGCAGAAAGAATTGCCCATCTTCTTACGAAGGAGCGCGGACAATAAATAGGATGTAGTGTCGGACATTCGTAAAAATTTCCTCATCTGGAATTGCTGCAACTTCCTCTTTCGTAAACCATCGCAGATGATCTACCTCCGCTTCCGCAATCACCAGTGCTTGTGATTCATTAATTGGTCGTGCAGGAAACAGAAAATCCATGTGCTGATGGGCCGGCTCTCCGCGCGCTTCACTTGCAGGGATATTTTCTAATAACATCGCAAATGGTTTCTTGAGCATTTCTCCCTCGTTCGATGCACCTGCAAATAAGTCAGGCTGATCGCTCCCAATAATTTCTACATCAAGCCCTGTCTCTTCTTTGCACTCACGTTGTGCACATTCTGCTGGTGTTTCATTTGGATCAATATGTCCACCGGGCGGCATCCACTTTTGCATGCGCTTATGCCACAACAGAAGAACTCGATTCTGAGAATCGGTGACGTAGGCGGTGGCGGTAAAATGGCGAATCACAGAACAAGCTTATAGTTTTTAGCTTCTAGCTTCTAGATCGCCTGAAGAATAAGAATCTCCGGGGGGCAGAACAATCTCGCCCTCGCCATCGTCTCTCCTATTCCGTGGGTGATTGCTAATAGTGTGCCGTTCTTTAACGTAAAAATGCCTTGGTCGTAGGCGCGGCCAAGCTCATCGGGAATGGGATGAAGAGCGCCAATAAACGGAAGGCGAATTTGCCCACCATGTGTGTGACCACAAACAATCAAATCTGCGTTCATACTTGGTTCATCAAGAATTACGTCAGGAATGTGTGTAAGCAGAATAGTCGGTAGATTATCCGGAACATTCTTCATGACGCTCTCAATGTCGTACTCCTTCATTAAGCGATGATCGGCGCAGACGAGGGCAAATGATTGATCATGATGCTTCATGATCACATGTTTATTGCGTGGCATGATGATTCCGCATTTCTCCAGGGTTGCAATTACATCATTGCTGCGATCAATCATGCGGTAGGGAATGAACGCGTCTTTTGTGCGATTCATCATATGACCGGTGTCGTGATTTCCGAGAACTGCGTATACACCAAGTGGTGCATGAAGATCGGATAGTGGTTTCAGGTGTGCAGTATCTGCGTAGCTATCGAACAGAAAATCTCCCGCAAGCAGAATGAGATCAGGGTGTAATTTGTTCACGCGCTTTACGATTCTCCGCACGTATCCTGCTCGCTTAAACGGGCCAACATGAACATCACCCACAACCGCAATTGTCGCATTGTGGAGATCTTTTAATTGAATAGTTTTTTTGTTCACCGTGATCAGTCGCGGCTCAATAAAGGAACCCCAGAACACAAGAAGAGATCCACAGAGACCGAGGATGCCAATGACATCTAGAATGATCGATCGAGTGCTCAGTGCGAGTCCGACTGACGTAAGACCGGCGATCATGAGGACCGCAATCCCGATGTCCCATGCAATCGTCTGGTTCGAGAGTTGAAATCGCGTGTCGATCTCCGATGTTGTAGGAGGCTCAATGCGCATGGAGCTTACTTCTTGGATTGTTTCTCGAAGATCTTTCCAAGGTAATGACCGGTGTAGCTCGCTTTGATCTTCGAAACTTCTTCCGGTGTGCCGGTTGCGATGATATGTCCTCCGCCTGTTCCACCGTCTGGGCCCAGATCAATAATGTGGTCGACCGATTTCAACACATCAAGGTTATGCTCAATCACGAGCACCGTGTTTCCTTTATCAACCAAGCGCTGCAAGACAATAAGCAATTTACTGATGTCATCAAAGTGCAGACCGGTTGTGGGCTCATCGAGAATATAGAATGTCTGACCAGTGGAGCGACGCAGAAGTTCGGTCGCAAGTTTCACACGCTGTGCTTCACCGCCGGAGAGCGTGGTTGCACTCTGGCCCAGGCGCAAGTAGCCCAGTCCCACATCTTCCAGTGTCTGGAGCTTTTTAAAGAGCACAGGAATTGCTTTGAAGAATTCAATTGCCTCGGTGACCGTCATATCGATGGCATCAGCGATGTTCTTTCCTTTATAGGTGATTTCCAGTGTCTCACGATTGTATCGCTGACCACGACAGACTTCACAAGTGACGAAGACATCTGGAAGGAAGTGCATTTCAATGCGCTTCATACCGTCTCCTTCACATTCTTCACAGCGTCCGCCCTTCACGTTAAAGCTGAAACGCCCAGGCTGATAGCCACGAAGTTTTGCCTCCGGTGTTGTGGCAAACAGATCGCGAATATCCGTAAAGATGCCTGTATAGGTTGCTGGGTTACTGCGGGGCGTGCGTCCAATAGGGGATTGATCGATCACGATCGCTTTATCCAAATGCTGAAGTCCTTCAATGGATCCGACATTTTGTGGGCGTGCATGTGCTTTGTTAAGAACGCGAAGAAGTTCAGGGCCTAGGATGCCGTGAATCAAGCTCGATTTTCCGGAACCCGATACACCGGCGATACCGACAAATGTTCCGAGTGGAATTTCGGCATCCACATGCTGCAGGTTGTGATGATACGCGTCTTTAATGGTAATAAATTTACCGTTTCCCGGGCGGCGCTTCTTTGGAATTTCGATCACCTTTCTGCCGCTTAGATACTGACCGGTGACCGAGTTCTCGTTCTGAATCAATTCTTCCGGCAAGCCTTGAGCCACAACCGATCCACCGTACTTTCCTGCACCTGGACCAATTTCGAGCAGGTAGTCTGCAGCTTCAATGGTCTCTTCGTCGTGCTCCACCACAATCACGGTATTTCCCAAATCGCGTAGGCGCGTAATGGTTTCAATCAATCGGGTGTTGTCGCGCTGATGCAGACCGATAGATGGTTCATCGAGAACGTACAGCACTCCTTCAAGTGCAGATCCAATCTGCGTTGCCAGACGAATGCGCTGTGCTTCACCTCCCGACAACGTTGATGCGGAACGGGAAAGAGTGAGATAGGTGAGACCAACGTTCTGTAAAAAGCTCAAGCGTGCGATAATTTCAGTGAGAACTTTTTTAACGATCGTGTATTCGTAGCTGGAAAGAGAGG
The DNA here is from genome assembly GCA_044228075.1 of Candidatus Peribacteraceae bacterium. Classification (GTDB taxonomy): domain Bacteria; phylum Patescibacteriota; class Gracilibacteria; order Peribacterales; family Peribacteraceae; genus JAKQEM01. Next base: position 11,181 of record JBGAVO010000002.1, on the reverse strand, counting down.
TGCTAGCAGACTCAGATTTTTTAGCACTCTTCGATGTCTCAGAAGGAGTGAGGCTGCTAAAGAATTTTTCTGCTTCCTCTACGCTCAAGTCCGTTGCATTGACGATATTCTGTCCACCGACCGTCACGCCCAAAATCTCCTTCTTCAAGCGCTGACCGTGACAATCCGGACAAGGGAGCTCCAACATATATTCCTCAATTTGCTGACGAACATAGTTGCTATCCGTTTCTGCATGACGGCGCTCAAGGTTGGGGATCACACCTTCGTATGTTGTGCGGTAGACACCACCGAGCGTACGTGTTTCCATCGGCACTTCGAGCGGTTCGCTGTATCCACGCATAATGATTTCGCGTTGTTCATCCGTGAGGTTTTTCCATGGCGTGTTCATGCGGAATCCGACTGCTTTTGAGAGCGCTTCCAAAACATTGCTCATAAAGCCCATGCGACTTGCGGAGGTTGCCCATGGATGAACAGCTCCTTCGGCAAGAGTGAGATTCGGATTCGGGACAATCGACGGAACATCAATCTGCAAAATAGATCCGATACCATGGCATGTGTCACATGCTCCATGAGGAGAGTTAAAGGAGAAGCTTCGTGGTTCCAAATCGGGAATTTGTTGTGCAGGATGATCGGGACAAACAAAACTCTCAGAGAAGCGCAGTTCGTCATTGGTATCAGCGTCCAGCACAATGAGCGCGCCTTCACTCTTCTTGAGACAGAGTTCGACGGAGTCTGCCAAGCGCGTGCGATGCGGGTTGATTTCACCGGGTTTCGTCTGCAGATCGCGAACGACCATACGATCAACGACAATCGAAATGTCATGAGACTTCTTTGGATCGAGTTTAATCTCTTCATCGGTCGTCATAATTTGTCCGTCAATGCGCACGCGTACAAATCCTTCGCGCTTCACTGCATCGAGCATTTTCACGTGCTCTCCTTTGCGTCCCTCTACAATAGGGGCGAGCAGGTAGATCTTTTTTCCTTCAGGTAGTCCGGCAATGGTTTCAACCATCTGACTCGCAGTTTGGCGTTCCAGCAATCGTCCACATTCCGTACAGTGAACCTTTCCAATTTTCGCCCAAAGCAGACGCATATAATCGTAGACTTCCGTCACTGTTCCAACGGTGGATCGAGGGTTCCTTGGCGCAGTTTTTTGATCAATGGAAATGGCAGGGGATAGCCCTTCAATAGAGTCGACCTCCGGCTTTTCCATCTGCGAGATAAACTGGCGGGCGTAGGCCGAAAGACTCTCAACGTATCGTCTCTGTCCCTCTGCGAAAATGGTATCGAATGCAAGCGTTGATTTGCCCGATCCCGACACACCCGTAATAACCGTCAGTTTGTTGCGGGGTATCATGACATCGATGTTTTTCAGGTTATGCATGCGCGCTCCTTTTACAACGATATAATCCATAGAGATAAACGAAGAATGAAAAAAATGCGTACAACAAAACGGCCCCGCGCGGTGCGAGGCGACGCCTCAGCTTAACGATTTTCGAGGGTTCTGTCCAGGGTCTAAGAGGGGAAAAAGCGGGAGAATTCCCGTCATAAGTCGCTGACATGGTAGTCTTAGTGTCATGCGCATTCTTCTCCCACTCACTATCCTTGGCATTCTCCTTGCTGGCTGTACGCAGCCGGCACCTCCTCTTAATGGATCCGGATCATCGGTATCGACATCATCGTCGATTCCATCTTCTTCTCCTTCAAGTCCTCTGACGCTCGACTCTCCGGAGGTTGAGGTCTTTGCAAAAGATCTATCTGGTGCGCGTGTCATGGTGCGCGATGGTTTCGGAAATTTCTGGGTAAGCCGACCATCGGCCGGAGTTATCACTGTGTTGGAAGTAGGAAGTGGTGGTGCAGTGACTAATCAGTATGACGCAATCCGCGGTTTGCGAAATCCGCATGGTCTTGCCTTCAATCCCGAGGGCACGCAGTTGTATGTAGCGGAGGAAACGTCACTTAAAAAATATCTCGTCTATAGCGATGCGCCGGTAGAAACGATTGCAACATTTCCTGCGGGTGGCCGCCACACGTCACGAACAGTGAAGTGGGGTCCGGACAATCGGCTCTATGTGTCGATTGGTTCAACCTGCGATGTCTGTGTTGAACGAAACGAACTACACGGCACAATTATTTCCATGAACCCCGATGGGTCCGATCAGAAAATTGTCGCGCGCGGACTGCGCAATGCAGTGTTCTTTAATTGGAGTTATGTAGATGGACGGATGTACGCAACCGATATGGGGCGCGATGAGCTTGGGGACAATCTCCCGCCGGAAGAAGTAAACATCATTGAAGACGGCGCGCATTACGGTTGGCCTTATTGTTATGGTAATCGTATAAAAGATGAGAGTGTCACCCTGAGCCCGGTCGAAGGGTTCGATTGTGCCACAACCGTTGCTCCCCATATTGAATTACCGGCGCACATCGCACCGCTCGACCTCGCATTCGTGCCAGAAGAAGGATGGCCGGAGGACTGGTGGTACGACTTGCTCGTCGCTGAGCATGGATCGTGGAATAGCACGGTGAAAGTCGGATATAAGATCGTTCGCATCCCACTAAATGCCAATGGCAATCCCGAAGGAGAACCAGTCGACTTCCTGACTGGCTTTGTGGACGGCAACACCGTCAGTGCACGTCCGGTCGGATTGCTCATTGAACCCGGAGGAACGCTGTACGTGACCGATGACAAAGCGGGGGTCGTGTATCGCGTGAATGCCGGGGTCGAGATGTAGGTTGTGCACATCACCACAATCCCTCCTTCCTTCCAGCCTATATAAGGAAGGCATATTGAGTAACGATTGTGTTCACATGTAGCATTTCGCCGACATTTCCCCCGTCACCACATGGTTGCCCGTATTCGTTCACTTCTTGCCTACGCGCTTATTGCCGCGCAGAGTTTTGCGCCTGCTTATGCAATTGCCGCATCGTTTAGCGATGTTTCAGCGTCCTACGCTTACAAAGCGCAGATTGAAACGCTCGCGGATCGCGGAATTGTAAAAGGAAATCCCGATGGAACGTTTAAACCAAGCAATACCGTCAATCGTGCGGAGATGCTGACACTTCTCTATCGAGCAAAAGGAAAAGATCCTGCTGCTCCATCTAAAAGTTGTTTTAAAGACGTGCCAACGACGGCATGGTTTGCCGGTGTCGTGTGTGACGCGGCAAAGAACGGATATGTCGGAGGGTATCCCGATCCTTCGGCAAGCTCAGGACAGGTTCCACTTTTCAAACCAGAGCAAGCAGTGAACAGAGTGGAGTCATTAAAAATGATTCACACCGTTCTTGGTATGACGCTTAATGCTCAAGCGTCGACAGATCCCCTCAAGGTGTATTCCGATGTGTCGCTGACTGCATGGTATGCGCCGTACATGGCGAGTGCATACGGACACAAAATTCTACCAATCAGTGGTCAGTCGGGAAGTAAGTTCACTCCCGAAGCAGCGTTGCTTCGTGGTGAGGCAGCTGCGTACATCTTCAATGCACTTGGTCTGACGGTGAAGTCGTCATCAAGTTCGGCAGCATCCGTTACCTCACGTGCAGCGACGAGCACTGCAACATCCGTAAACTCCGTCGCAATTTTGGAAGTCGACTTCCCACTTGGGGATGAAGGTGCGTTCAATGGAAAGCAGCAGAAAGTGTATCGCTTCTCCATCAAAAATCCTGTCACGGGAAGTTTTGAACTCAACGCGGAGTCCAATGCTAAGGTTCAGTGTCGACTCTACAAACTCGATGCCGGAACGTCCTTCGCATTGGAGTATTACGTCGGACACATTGTCGACAACCACTGTGCTATGCGCGTCGATATGGCAGCGGGGGATTACCAACTAGAAGTTGTGCCACAGACGAACAATGCAGCGTTCACATTAACGTCCAAAGTAGTTACAGGCGATGGCAATGATGGATTCAACAGTGCTGAAGCTTTGCAGAAGAATAAGCCAAAAACTGGCTATATTGAAAATGAGGATTTTGGTGAGTTCTATCGCTTCACACTGACAAAACAAGAGAAGCTCACGATCACTGTATCAAACGATACAAAGGTAAAATGTTTGGTCTATCCAATGGCCGATGTCGATCTCTTCGGATTCAGCGGACCAGTGTGTGGTGAAGAGTATGACTATCCACCAGGAACTTATTACATCGGTGTCACACAGAGAGATCAGATTCAAGGAAAGGAATCGTTCAGCGTGCTCTTGAAATAGTGACTTAGTAGATCATGAACGCGGAGTGTAACAACTGAGTGCACTCCGCGTTTTAAGATTCAAAAAATTTTTTTCCGCATCAATACACAATCACATCACAATTTTGTATTCACGCCGCACCATTAACTTCACAAGCACCGCTACTGATTTACAATTGTAACCATCCTTATTTCATTCCCTTCTCACCATGCCAGTTAAGAAGAAGAAGAAGGCAGCTCCAAAGAAGAAGACTGCCAAGAAAACTGTGAAGAAGACGGCCAAGAAGAAGACGGCCACGAAGAAGAAAAAGAAGAAATAATCGCGCAACCATTGAATCGCGATTCAATGCCTCCGAATAGGGGGCATTGTTTTTTGTGTGTGGAAATCAATCTTCTGCATTTTCTAACAACACAAATCTTTCATCTTCAAATGATCTGAGTGTTGGATGTGGACCTCGATCGGTGCATCTTCTTCCAATAGACCTTTGTATTTTCCTTACCATCTTTTCATTTTTCCGATCGAATCAATGCGATATCAACCGTGATGATGAAGGTACTGATTATTGAAACATTCAAAAACGATCATCATCAATAGTAATTATAAAATAAAATTTGCCATTTCCGTCAATTCGTTATGGCTACTTTCTTAGATGTTCATTGAAGAACGTGATCGATGTATCAATGAAGTGTTTCCAGTTGACCGAAAACTCATGCCCTTCTTTGGGGTAGGTGAGATAGCGGATATCTTTGCCGAGAGTTTCTAGTTGGAAGTTCAGGTCAGCAGACCATTCGACTGGAACATCTTCATCTAAGAGTCCGTGGAACAACAGGATAGGCGTTGTGATGTTTGCGAGCGATGGACCTGGTGATAGGGCATCCCACGATTCTGGCGCCTCCTCGCGCGTGCCGCCAAAGGCAATCAGCGTTCGGTCCGCATAGTCTTCGTCCCGGTTCCAGCGGTCGAAGTTCTTCCATGCATCACTGTTCACCGGCGCGTAGAGCACAGCTGCATCAACTAAGTCAGGACGTGTAACCAGGTTCTGGAGTGTTACTCCGCCACCCATCGAGTGTCCGATCATGCCGACGTGCTCTGTATCAATGCGCGGATCATTCCATTCACGCACGGCAAGAATGGCATTGGCGCTGTCGACGGCATACCCCAGTCCATTTTCAAACAATCCGTCCTCTGTAGGATTTGGATCGCTCTCTGCATGACCACGGTAGTCAGTGTGCAGCACAGCTAGCCCTGCGCGCGCCATTGCATCCTGTTCACGTCGAAGTCCACGACCGTTCGTGTAGATATCGGGGTCGATGTATCCGTGATTCTGGATAATCAATGGGAATGGTCCGTCGCCTTTGGGAATGCTGAATGTTCCGCTAATCAGCAGACCGTTACTCTTGTAGGTGATGTAGTGTTTTACGTAGGCGCTGTTCTGCTCCAATACTCGTCCAATAACTAAATCGGTTCCCGAAAGCGTCATGGTTCGAAAGTTATCGACCGAGATCGGTGATTGAATGATGGGACCTGCAGCGATTTCTTGTATCAGAGATGAAGAAGCGCCTGATTCCGCTTGGACATCTGCGATCTCCTCTGTTGGTGCACAGGCAGACAAAAGACAGACGAGCGATACAGGAAGAAGAGAGTGGTGGAATTTCATGTGGTGAAGATTCTCATGCGATGCCGAGTTCGGCAAGCAGGTGCTCCGGTTTATTCAAAAAATCACGATAGAGCGTGTAGTGCTCCGTGTCTTCATAGCGCATCTGAACATATCCTTTATCGGACAAGTGATAGATTGTCGCGTGGGGATACGCAAGGATGATGGGGGAGTGCGTGGCAATGAGGAATTGGCTATTGTTGCTTACCAATTCATGCAGGCGCTTCAAGAGTTCGGTCTGACGCTTGGGGGACAGTGCAGCTTCTGGCTCATCGAGTAAATACATACCATTGCCCCGAAGACGATGATGAAATAATGCAAAGAAGGATTCGCCGTGTGATTGTTCATGGAGAGATTTTCCTCCATAAGAATCTTTGAGGGGGGCGCCACCGAGTGGCTCTTTATCTAGCTCATCAATATTTGTCGCAACGTTGTAATAGCTTTCGGCTCGTAAAAAGTATGCATCTTGAGCACGTTTAATACCTTTAGCGATGCGAATGTGATTATGAAGGGGTGAATGTGTTTCCTGTGTCGAGAAATTGAAATTCCGTGATCCCCCCTCTGCATTCAGTCCATAGCGCAAGGCAATTGCTTCCATCAATGTCGATTTTCCGCTGCCGTTTTCTCCAATCAGAAAGGTGACCTTTGGATGAAGTTCGAGTACATCCAAATGCCTGACTGCTGACAGATTAAATGGGTACTCCTTGGAATCGGGAATAGTATCCCGGATCAGTTCCACGGAGCGGATGAACTGGGTTAGCATGTCTCAATTCTTAAAGTAAAAGTAATTGTCCGAAGAGACGGGTCTTGTGGGCCCCGGCTCTGCAGGACTCCACAGCAGGGAAGGGGGCTGCATGGGGGAAACCGTTGTAGGTTTCACCCATGAATTGAATGGTGCCTCCGGCAGGATTCGAACCTACGACCCCCTGGTTCGAAGCCAGGTACTCTATCCAGCTGAGCTACGGAGGCACTTAGAAATAGTATAGCGTTTATTCAGTTTAGTTCGAGCCACAACACTTTTTATACTTCTTGCCTGAACCACAGGGGCAGGGATCATTTCGGCCAGCTGCTACATCTTTGCGTACGGTTTTTGCTATTTGAAAACGTGAGTAGTCTACAAATTTTTGATCCTCTACAACGATTGGCTTTTTGGCATCCCGAGGTTTTAATGCTGCTTTGATAGCTAATGCAATGTCAGATTGAACAGCTATTACAGGCGTATCAGACATTTCAACCGTTGTTGGAAGTTCCTGCAGCATATCCGCAATTTGTTGCGCTTCATCAGAACCCAAAAACTCATCCAGCAGTGTTAATCCTTGAGTCTGAATAGTTGGATCTGGGGAATCAATTTGCTGAAGAGCTCTCGTCAATTCAGTCGGTAGATCTTCCAGTGACAATCCGTGTGTTGCACCCAATTTGATGATATTTGCTACTAAACGTTCAACCAATATAAGGTTTTTGGAGTGATTTTCGATACTCATAAAGTGATTATCATTATCAATATAAAAAATGTCAATATTGCTGGTAACACGACTGTTCTCTGCTAGGATATCCCGGCTTTCGAAGTATTGGGGAGTCGCCAAGCGGTAAGGCACTTGCCTCTGGAGCAAGCATTCGGGGGTTCGAATCCCTCCTCCCCAGCCAACAGGTACAGGTGTTAATAGACCCTCCTGCCCTAGCAGGAGGGAAATCAGTAGTGGGTAGACCCGCTTGCCCTCATAGATCCTAAAGACATGCTGCGTCACAGATGCCTTGGACAATCTATCTTCCAGATATGGCCGAATTGCAGGAGGTGCGACGTGATGTGGAAGGCACCAGTCTTGGTGAGGCGTTGGATAAGGAATATTTCGCAAAAGTCGAAGAGCAGATCTGCAAATATGAAAAGGGTGAATCAACAGCCCTCAACTCGCTGTACCCCCTTTTACAACCACCGGAGCAACGGATAAGGTTCATCAATTTCGTGGAACGAGTGAAGAAAAAAATGGGTTCGCGAGAATGGGGAGATTTATGTGAAAAACTTGCATCTGGTCAGGGGTTGCGAGATCTCAATGCTGCTTTTGAGATCGTCATCGCCGGAAATATCTTGGCACAAGTTCCTCCGGAGAAAGTGCAGCTCCACGTTCCCACGAATGCCCCGAAAAACGTCGATGTTTGCCTTCACCTCATCGACCGTCCTATCTATCTCGAAACAACGGTCCTGGGAGAATCTGATGATAATATTCAGTGGAGAAAATCATTAGCTTCCGGTCCAAAAGTCAGGATGGGAGATCCTTTCTCTGTATTTGGAGGAAGAGCGGCTAGAGCGATCACCCAGAAAGGTCGACAATTCCTTCCCTGGAAGCCCAATGTGTTAGCAATATCCATTTTTGACGTATGGGATAAGCTTGAACCTGCCCAAAAACCTTTGATTTCTTCTTACTTTGAGAATATCGGTCTCCTTCTCCCATTCGGTCGCGAACACTTGATGCAGGATTGGATTGCGAGGCCAGATCCAACCTGCCAGCTCACTGCCGATGAGGAGAAAGTTATTTTACAGCTTTTAAGCGGTGAAAAATTCTTCCCAATCGGGTATGTTTGATACTTATTATGCCTACAGTCCATCAAATGCATCCAAAGGTCGAAAATGTGTTCCCGGGAATGGAAGGCGACTTTGAGACGTTCACTTCGCTCCTGAAGCAGTTGAGCCTGACTGACACTCTTATTTTCTGTTTCAGAGTGAATCACATTTTATCTGAGTGGAAGAAATCGCATGAAGACAAGCAGAAAGAGATTCTCGGACTTTTCTTTACGACAGAGGAGGCGCAAAGAATTTTCTCCGGCAGTCCGCGCATATCCTCGTATGATCAATTATCGATCACAACGAGGGGGCCAATGATGGTTCTCACTCAGTGGGCATCAATGTTCTGCGAAGATCAGAATGGAGATGGCAACACCTTCAGAGACCCCGCCGTGCGGCAGATTTTTGCGAAGGCGATGCTCATCGCAGATGACCTCTGGCAAAAAAAGATTGGCATGGAACGAATGCTGGAGGACGTACCAACCGAGGAAGCGAGATACAATCTGCTTTCTACGTTCAGGCAAAATGCGGCAGGAACTCATCAGCCAACGCAACACGGAACAATCAGTGTTGCTAAAGGGTATGCGATGTTTGTTGACCCAGGCTACTTCCCTAAGCGTCACGGGGAATTTGCGGAAAAGTTCCAAGCGGTGTCGGGGATGAGTATTGAGGACTACTATATCTGTCTCACCTATATTGCATCGAATGTGCTCGACGGAAAGACAGATGGAAAATCTGCAGTTTACAAACAGCAAGCTCTCGATTCTGTTCCGGAGGATTTCCGCGATACCTTTGAGAAATTTATCTCACTTGAAACACAGGAGGCGGCAGCCATTCGGCATGCCTTATGGGGTGACATCCAGCAATCATCAGTGAGTAGTTTCGACGATGCACCTGCATTCAATGATAGGAGTTTTCGTGCGCGACCATTTTTCATCACGAAGGATGGAAGATTCATGCTCATCGATCCGGTTCTCTATTTCGACAAAATGATGGACGGTCCTCTGTTTACGCTGCTTCAAGCCGGTAGCGCCAAAGCAGAATACTTCTTTCAGGAATTTGGATACGCTTTCGAGGAGTCCATGAGGGAGTATCTCAAGAGCTTTTATCCCTCATCCACCTTCAGTGATCGTCTCAGTTGTCCGCTTCTACGTGCACCAAAAGGTGGCGAACGTGAGCCTTCGGAGATCACCGATGGCTGTTTGGACTACGGGGAGGATATGGTTCTGTTTGAGATGAAGGCTACTTTTCTCAGGCAGGAGAAAATCATTGGAAATGATAATGAAGAGTACGTTGGGATGCTCCGAGAAAGGTATGTCATGACCTCAGATGGAGAAGCAAAGGGCGTCACGCAGCTTGCAAATGTGATCATGCGTATCGATTCAGGTGAGTATGTGCCGGTTGGCCGAGATTTCTCCATCGTGAAGAAAATCTTTCCGGTTCTTCTGGTACACGATGAACTGATCGATGCTCCGATGCACCCCTACTTCTTCGCCAATGAATTCGTGAAGGCCTTAAATCCAGAAGAAACGTTACCGAATGGGTTCATGAAGAAAGGCCGCTTTCTTGTGGCGCCCGTAACACTGATGACAGCAGAAGATCTGGAGAATTTGGAATTTCTCATCAGACGGAAAGGATTCTCTCTCAGGGACGCCTTGGCAAAATATGTGGAACTGTATCCTGATAGGATAGAAGGATTCCACAATGCATGTCTTGATGCCGGATACCAGCTTTATGCAACTCAAGTCCTTGCCGAGAAGGGTCTGGAAATTATCAAGAAAACCCGCACAAAGCTTTTTCCAAAATAATCTATGGAAAACCGAACCATCGAAGGTAAATGGTGGGTTGCTGGGACTGAGAATGAAGAGTCCGGTAACTTGGTATGCGATGAAAAAGGATGGAACCTTAAGTTGAATGGTACTTTCCAGCAACAATCCGATGAAGATCTCAAGAAAGCCCTGTCGCAGCAGCGTCCGCGTTTTATTTCTCCAAGCACCGAAAACACGATTCTAGGAATCACGAAAGATGGTAAACCAATCACGCTTGAATATTTTCCAGCGAAAAGCTCCAATATTTTTCTCGTTGGTCGCGGGTACAACTCAGAGGCTTACCTCGTTCACAGATTTTTCGAGAACGTGCATTTTTCAGATCCGAAAGCGATAATGTTCAAGAGAGTGTTAGTAAAATTTCCATTTCTCTTTGAATGGTTTGGGCAATCGATGGTGGAGGTGAAGAGAGAGTACAATGCCGATGGGAGTCCGAAAGAAGTGCGATTTATCTGTACACCCGGCTCAAAAACGTCGATTGGCGCTACAGGAAATATGTCACTTGCACTCCGTGCATTTGCAACGATGCCCTTCTCTCCGTCAAAGAATGTTTCCATCGTACAAGAAGCGGAACTGGTCATTGAGAGTACCGATGCGACCGAGATTCCCTTTGATGACATGCGAAACACAATTCTCACTTTCAGGGATTTTCTCACGGTGGCTACAGGTTTGCACATATCAGTCCAATCAATTGTGGGTTTTACGGACAGTAATAAGGAAGAATTCGATGGCAAAACATTCAATCCAGAAGTTGTGATACATGATAGGTTCTTTGAGAACGATGGAATTCAAGAGGCAAGAAACAGACCAAATTTCATGAATTTCACCTTTAACGAATTGGCAGGTAACTCAGAAACAATCTTGAAAAATTGGTTTCAAGCTTCTCAAAAATTTAAGGACGTTTTCAATGTGTATTTTAGTACTTTGGCCGTGCCAAATCTGAATCTTAGAAACAAGTTCATG
>JBGAVO010000029.1:0-6293 GCA_044228075.1 Candidatus Peribacteraceae bacterium | reverse complement strand
TTTAACGGGTGAACATACCCGCCGTAGATTCCGAGACATATGTACCGGACTCCGCGATATTCCCATACTACGAATTGACTCATGTCCATGATATTCCCCTGTTCAATGCTGCTAAATAGCAGCGTTATTGGATGCCACAATTGCAGTGTATGCCTGTCGCAAACGATTGTCAAGCTTTATTTGCAGTCCGGCAGTAGATAATCATTCGCTAACATTGGCAGAGTATATTAGCAAATGCTTACCTGCAATGGAATCAATGGCTTGCAAAATAGGACAGATCGCAATAGGACACATTGGACAGATCAATGGGTGTTTTACAAAAGTCCCCCCGTGCGGGCGTGCGCGTTTAAAACTTTGTGGAAACGGGGTCACATCTGTCCAATCTGTCCTATTCTGTTTTCGTGTCCTGTCATTACACATTGGACGGATTTTCTGCAACATGCATCACATAACAGATGTGACACATTATCCGCAAACATGTTCCGCGAGTCATGCGCGCCTCGCCTTGCATCATGTAGGTGCTTTTGATGTCCGACTATCGGCGAGGATGATCGAGCGCGTCCTGGGTCATTCTGGAGCGGCTGTGCAGTATTGGTGCGCGTGACCTACATGTTGTAGTGCGATGCGCCGGCGCAGGACCGAGCGATGCGATGCGCTGCAGCTACCTGGTCACATGGTCGCGCCAGCCTGCATGGATACCTGCTAACCATCGGGCCATCGTGCAGGGCGGGCATCGACAGGCCCACGATTCAGGGGGGGGTACCCCGTCAGGATTTGCGGGTATGTAGAGGCACACCCCTCGCGAACAATTTTATTTTTTTTTGCTACACTAGGGCATGAACTCCCGAACTGAAGGCTGGTCGCGCTTGGACTCCCTGATTGCTGAGGATGGTGAGGAGGGGGTATTGGCGCGGGTGACGACGCGGATAGCGATTGGAGAGAATCCGCAGGACATTGCGTTGAGCATGGGGATGCCGTGGATAGTGATGAGGAAGTGGATGGAGGACAAGCCGGAGAGGATGCAGGCGTGGGAGTTGGCGAAGAGGTGTTTTGCGGACGGGTTGGCATATGAAGGTCTGAAGGCTGTGAAGGATGCTGATCCTGAGACAGTGCAGGTTGCGAAATTGCAGTTTGATGCTTACACGAAGACGGCGGGGAAGGTGAGCAGGGAAGAGTGGGGAGAGAAGGTGCAGGTTGAGATTAACCAGACGATCAGTGTGGTGGATGCGTTGGAGGAGGCGAGGATGCGTGTGATTGGTGCGTCGGCGGTGGCGAGGATGACGGACGCTACGGATTCCCCGGATTCCACGGTGACGATACAACAGGAGAGTGTGGAGATATGAATATTGCGCGCAGCAGCATTACCGAGAGGATTGATGCGGTTACGGACGTGACGCGGGATTATTGGCAGACGGTGGTCCCGGCACCGAGGAGTATCAAGGTGAGTTTGGACGATGCGTGTCAATTCCGGTGTGGGTTCTGTGCGCGGGGTAGCGGCAGTGGGCAGAGTGCAGGGCCGATGGAGTGGGGTATGTATTGCAGGCTGGTGGATGAGATGGTGCGGGAGGGGATTGAGGAGATCGGGTTATTTTTTATTGGCGAGCCGATGATGGCGGCGAGGTTGTTGGATGCGGTGAGGTATGCGAAGGAGGCTGGGATTGGGTATGTGTTCCTGACGACGAATGGGGCGCTGGCTACCGGCGTTAAGGTTAAGGCACTGATGGAAGCGGGGTTGGACTCGATTAAATTCTCGTTCAACTACGCGGATGGGGCGCAGGTGAAGGAGGTTGCTGGGGTATCGGAGAGGAATTTCGGGAGGATTGTTGCCAATATCAAGGATGCTCGCGCAGTCAAGGATGCGGGCGGGTTTGGATGCGGGATATATGCGAGCAGTATCATGCTGGACGGTGAGCAGGGAGTCCGCATGAAGGAGGCTGTGAAGGAGATTGAACCGTATGTCGATGAACACTACTGGTTGCCGCTGTTTTCATTCGGAGGACAGACTGACTTTGGAGCGCCGGTCAGAGGGAACCCAGGAAGGTTGGACAGAATGCGTGAGCCGTTGCCCTGCTGGTCGGTCTTTAAAGAAGGGCATATCACTTCAGCAGGGGATATTTCGTTGTGTTGTTTCGATTCTCATCACAGGTGGGTTGTTGGGAATTTGGCGGGAGGGACATTCATGGAAGCGTGGAATTGTCAGGAAGCACAGGACTTGAGGGCGGCGCATCTGCGTAAGGATGTGACCGGGACGGCTTGTGAGCATTGTGCGGTGGGGGCGTGATGTCTGAGCCACTGGATATTTTCATCGGTTACGACCCCACCGAAGCAGTCGCCTTCCATGTATGCGTGAATTCCATTATCCGCCATGCGTCGGTGTCAGTGACAATACACCCATTGGCACTGAACAACTTGCAGGCGTACTCCGAGGAACATGGTGACGGGAGTAACGAGTTTATTTACTCGCGGTTTCTGGTGCCGTACTTGATGTCATGGAAATGCCGCGCCGTGTATATGGACGGTGACATGGTGGTGACGGATGACATTGCGAAACTGTTTGCTGTTGGCAGGAACCACAAGGCGTTGCATGTGGTGAAACATGATTACCAGACAACGGCTGAGAAAAAGTATCTAGGCCAGAAAAACGAGAACTATCCTCGCAAGAACTGGTCGAGCGTAATTCTGTGGGAGTGCGACCATTTTGCACATCGTGGGTTGACACCTGAGTATGTGCAGGATGCTTCCGGCAAGCATCTGCATCGGTTTGGGTGGCTGGAGGATGACCAGATCGGTGAGTTGCCGGCGGAGTGGAACTGGTTGGCCGACGAGTATGGGCGGAATGGCGAGGCGAAGTTGATCCACTGGACTTTGGGACTCCCTGGATTCCGAGAGTATGAGACTTCGCCAATGGCAGAGGTTTGGCACGCCGAGAAGGAACTGGCGGATCGGTGCGGATAGATGGCACAGCAGCAAATCTACTCGCCGAAGGACGAACAGCAACTCATGGTCGAGTTGTGGGCGCCTGAGATAGCGGACGATCCAGAAGCATTTGTGATGTTCGCTTTCCCTTGGGGAAAGAAGAATACGCCACTGGCGAAGTTTTCCGGCCCGCGCAAGTGGCAGCGTGAAATTCTGAGTGACATAAAGCGCCACATTCAGGACAATCAGGGCAAAATTGACATGGAAACGCTGAAGTCGGCAGTTTCCTCCGGACGCGGCATCGGAAAGTCGGCGCTGGTCAGTTGGTTGATCCTGTGGATGCTGACCACGCGGATTGGAAGTTCCGTGGTAGTGAGTGCCAACAGCGAATCGCAGCTACGCTCTGTGACATGGGGCGAGTTGACAAAATGGACTGCCATGATTATCAACAGCCATTGGTGGGAGATTTCCGCAACCAAACTGGTCCCGGCACAATGGTTGTGCGCGTTGGTAGAGCGCGACTTGAAGAAAGGTACGCGCTATTGGGCGGCAGAAGGGAAGCTGTGGAGCGAGGAAAATCCCGATTCCTATGCAGGCGTCCATAACCATGATGGAATGATGCTGATCTTCGATGAGGCATCCGGTATCGTCAGTCCGATTTGGGATGTGGGTGCTGGATTCTTCACGGAGAACATCCTTGACCGCTACTGGTTCGCCTTCAGCAACCCGCGACGGAATGAAGGTTATTTCTACGAGTGTTTCAACTCAAAGCGCAACTTCTGGACAACGCGCACGGTCGACGCGCGAACGGTTGAAGGCACCGACAAGAACATCTATGAGCAAATCATTGCGGAACACGGTGCGGATTCTCGTCAGGCCAAGGTCGAAGTCTATGGCGAGTTCCCATCGCAGGGCGATGACCAGTTCATTGACTCCGGAATCGTGGATGACGCGATGCGGCGCGAGAAGTACAACGATTCAACCGCACCGATTGTTGTAGGGATTGACGTTGCGCGGTTTGGCAGCGACAAAACAGTGATTTGCGTCCGAAAAGGCCGCGACATCATCGACATCGGCAAGTATTCCGGCCTGGACACAATGAATGTTGTCGGCAAGGTGATCGAGGCAATCAACAAATACAAGCCGATTCTGACAATCGTGGATGAAGGTGGCCTTGGAGCAGGCGTCCTTGACAGATTGTTGGAGCAACAGTATAAAGTGAGGGGTGTGAACTTCGGAAGTAAGGCGGATTCCGCTACTTACGGCAATAAACGCGCTGAAATGTGGGGATTGATGCGGGACTGGCTCAAAACAGCCGCAATCCCAAATGACCGCGAACTGAGGTCTGACTTGATCGGGCCTACCTACAAGCTGAACTCGATGGGTGCCATTATGCTTGAGCGGAAAGAGGACATGAGGCGGCGCGGTGCAGCATCCCCTGATTCTGCCGACGCCATTGCCATTTCCTTCGCCTATCCTGTCTCTTGGGGAACGTCGAGTCGAGCCATCAAATATCCCCAGATGGGCTATGTCTAGGAGACAAAAATGCTGACAATCCAACAAGTTATCCGCGCCGTGCGCGACCTTCAGAAGCGTGTCGATGAACTTGAGGCCGCTGCAAAACGGCCCGTTGAAGTTGCGCCGCCTCCCGTATTTCAGGCTCCTACCACTTCCGTGCGCCGTGGGCGTCCTCCAAAAGTGATAGATGCTGATGTTGATTCCGCGCCGACCACGCAACTCCCCTCTGAGGAGGTGTAATCGTGAAGCTCACCGATAGCGAAGTCATAGCAAAAATCGAGTACGAGGAACGCATCGCTTACGGTATCAATGACTCCGAACTGTCTGACCAGCGAGCGCAGGCGATCAAGTATTACCTTGGCGAACCGTTCGGCAACGAGGTGGAAGGCCGGTCGCAGGTAGTCAGTTACGACGTTCAGGATACTGTCGAATCCTCGCTCCCGCAGTTGATCAAGATTTTCACTTCCGGCGATCAGGTTGTCAGGTTCGACCCAAAAGGACCGGAAGACGAACAAGCCGCGCAGCAGGAAACCGATTACATCAACCATCTGGTGATGGAGAAGAACAACGGTTTCGAGGTCATGTACTGCTGGTTCAAGGATGCGCTGATCAGCAAGAATGCCTACATCAAGGTCTATGCCGAGGAAGAGTACGAGGAAGAGGAAGAATCCTACCAAGGCTTGACCGACGCGCAGTTGCAGATGCTTGTACAGGATGACGGAATCGAGGTTCTGGAGCATTCGCAGTATCCAGATACGATAGCCGAACAACAGTTGCAGGAAGCAATGCAACAGCATCAACAACAGATGATGCAAGCGCAACAGCAAGGCCAGCCGCCGATGCAGATGCCGCCGATGCCTCCGCCTCCGATGCTGCATGACGTAAAGATCAAGACCACGGAAACAAAGAAGTGCATCAAGATCAAGAATGTCGCGCCGGAATCGCTCATGGTGTCCGTGGATACCGCAGGACTGCGGCTTTGCGATTCGCGTTTCGTACAGCACCGAGAACAAAGCACGATTGACGAACTCCGCGAACAGGGCTTCAAGGTGCCGGATGACGTAAGTTCGATGGAGGATGACGAGTGGAGCCTTGAGTCGAACGCACGCGATCTGTACTCCGAGGAATTCGACAAGACGGCCAACGAAGAAGGTACAGTGCTTGTCAAGGATACCTATATCAAGATCGACGGCGAACGCTGGCGGTATGTGATTGTCGGTAGCCATGTACTGCTGAAGGAAAAAACGGAGATTGTCCCGTTTGCCTGTATCACGCCAATGATCATGCCGCATCGCCATATCGGGCGCAGTTACTCAGACCTGACGATGGACATTCAGTTGATCAAGTCGGCGCTGATTCGCGGCCAACTGGACAATATGTACCTGTCTAACAATGGACGGTACGCAATCTCTGACCGCGTGAATCTTGAGGACATGCTTGTTTCACGCCCTGGCGGTGTTGTGCGAGTACAAGGCGAACCAGGCAATGCCATCCTTCCGTTGCAGCACACTCCATTCCCTCCGACCTCGTTCACGATGGTCGAGTACATGGACACTATGAAGGAGAAGCGTACCGGAGTGACCGCTTACAATCAGGGTCTTGACGCTGACTCGCTGAACAAAACGGCTACCGGCATCAACGCCATCATGCAAGCTGCGGCCGCGCGTCTGGAGTTGGTGGCGCGTGTGTTTGCCGAGACTGGCGTGAAAGACCTGTTCCTGATGGTGCATCGGTTGGTGAGAACGACCTACACCAAGAAGGAAATCTTCCGGTTGCGTGGGAAATGGGTAGAGGTTGATCCAAGGGGATGGAAGAACCGCTCAGACATGACCATCAATGTCGGACTTGGCACCGGCAAC
>JBGAVO010000028.1:0-6603 GCA_044228075.1 Candidatus Peribacteraceae bacterium | reverse complement strand
GCAGACATCACCAGATTTGACCATGTTTCCAGATCAGTTGCGTTGGCGTTTGGCAAAAGTTCAAATCCTAATTCGGGCATAATTTGCGCAACCACCGCTGCTGAGCGAAACGGATGAGCGGTATCACTTCTGGCAAGATTTTTATCCAAGTCATGCAATACTGCTGCCCATTCGATTTCCATGCAAGTTTGTTCATCTGTTAGAGTGTATTCGGGCAAATTTAGGCATAGAGAAAATACAAGTAAAGTATGAAGCGCAGTCTGCCCATCATGCAAAGTTGCAATTTTTCTCCACCCAGGGATAACCTTATCCATGCCTTCAATAAAACTTTCACCCAGAAGCGGGCTTATTTGTTGAATTAATGGCTCCCAATCAGAAAATTTCCCCGCCTGCAAAGCGAGTGCAGTTTCTTGGGATAAATTCCAAAAGTCTGGAAGTTTTTCTCTGACTGTAAACATACTTATCCTATGACTTGCAAGGGGAATGCCCAACGGTTCGCGCTGGTAGACAGTGAGCGGACGCGTGTCTCGACACGGTGAGCCGCAGAGCGAGACGAACTGTCCGACAACCAGACTCTGCTTGAGAGCAGACGCGAAGCGGCTTGCAACCAGAAAAAAAGTGCATTATCCAGGTAATTGTCCGGGACACTGTCTTGGACGTTGTACTTGTCAGCAAGAGCTGATGCTTTCACAATGGTCTTTGCAGTACTTTAAATAAAGCTGACACTTCTTCGCGTCCATAGCCCGCATTCATTGCGTCTTGGAATAGGCGGGCAGTCAACTTGGGAAATTCCGCGCGGATGTTACTGGCTTCGGCATGTTCAACGATATGTTGAATGCCGCCTGCCCATAGTTCCAGTGGCGCGGAAGTCTCCTGATAATTGCCCGACAGGATATTTTCACATAACCATTTTTCATAATTCTTCCCCTGCTTACTCAGCAGAGCAATGTATTGTTCCAATGGAATGCCTTCCGCCTGGCAGATTTGCACACTATGGAAGAGGCTCAAAAACATCCCGTAGTAATGCATGATATAGATCATTTCCCAGGTGGAGGCAAGTCCAATGGGTTCACCCTTGTAGTCCAGATTTTCAGCCAGTGTTCGCAAGAGGGGTTCTGTTTTTCGAAAGACGGATTCCTGACCTGCAAGCAGGATATGGGCGTCTGGTGTTCCAATGGAACTTGGTCCGCCCGTGATGGCACAATCGATGTATTCTGCACCATTCTCGTGAGCCCACGCTTCGCTTATGCGTGCATCCTGCGGAGTGCCGGTGGTACATTGAATCAATACTTTTCCTGGAAGATATGCCGCTGCTTGGGTCAGTATGGAATGCGATGCTGCATAATTGGTTACGCATACGATGCTGACTGGGCTGGCTATCACAGCTGCAGTTGCGTTCGGAGCCAGTACCGCCCCCATTTCTATCAGGGGCGCAGCCTTGTTCGGGTCCCGATTCCAAATGGTAAGTTGACGCCCGTTTGCAAGCAATACGCGCGCCAATGCTGAACCCATGTTCCCCAAACCTAGAACCGAAACTTCACTCATTGAACACCTCCATCTGACTTTTTAGAATTAAACGCCCAACGGTTTGCGTCATCGTCCCCAGTAGAGGATCATGGACCTAATCCCTAATGAGGACGATAGTGTTGTGTGGTTAGCCCGCTTTTCGCTCACCCGATTCTCGGAACAGCACAACTCGCTTCTCTGTTCCCTTGGCTTTATACATCGCTGTATCAGCATTTTTGAAAAGAATTTCGGGCATATCTCCATCTTCCGGATAAATGGCAATACCGATACTGGCTCTTATAGAAAGAACGATCCCATTAAACTCGCAGGCTTCGGCAATCCGATTGATCATCTTCTCTGCAAGGTGAGTTACGTCAGCTTCCTGCTTGACTTCCAACAACAGGCATACGAATTCGTCGCCTCCCCAGCGACTGACTATGTCTTCATCGCGTACAAAAGACTTTAAACGATTTGCCACCATCAGCAATACCTGGTCTCCCAGATCATGACCATACGAGTCGTTAATACTTTTGAATTTGTCGATGTCAATAAATAGGACAGCGAGTCCCCAACCGTGCCGCTTTGCCTGGCTCAACCCGTGGTCGAGACCCTGTTCAAATAAGACACGGTTGGGAAGACCCGTGAGTGCGTCCTGAAGTGCAATTTGTTGCGCTTCTTCTGTTTTTACCTGGGCTTTTGATAAATCGTCGCGTACTTCCGCCAGGTCAGTCTTCGTATCAGCGAGTTCGGATTCGATGACTATTCGCTCCGCTATTTCTTCGGTGAGTTTGACGTTAACCAGCTTTAAATCGTCTGCGGCTTTTGCAACCTTCTGTTCGACATCTTCATTTTGAGTGATCGCCTGTTTCATGATCTGAACAGGGACATTTTCTTGCTTTAGAACTTCATTTACTGATGTGAGTTCACTGGCAGCCTTCTTGACAGTTTGTTTAATTTTCTCATTTTTCTTAAGCACGCCTCCAAGTGAAGCTTTTTTGGTGGATGCAGTTTTTTTTACAGCTTTTGATTTCATAAGTAACCTTTGCATAGGGCGGGCGGGACTCTGTTTGGGAGCAGGAAAAACTCTAAGCCGCGAAAAGGCTTACGCGAAGCGTGCCGCAGAAGCCCCAGCATCAGATGCGCGCATGTTAGGCGTGATGTTTATCTTTCTTGATCTTCTCTGCGCTTTGATTCTTTGTCTCTTCATCGCGGAGAAGAGTATATGCTCTGATTGTACTAATACTGTAGCTCGTTACCAAACCTCTCCAGGATTGATAAGAAGCAAGTGTTAGGATCGCGCCAACACCAAGGGTGCTGGCATAGATAAGAATTGAGTTTTGAGTGGGGATGGATTTTCCAAATTGCAACCACACGAACACTAACACTGCAATTGTCATGAGGATGAAGTTAAAAACCGATGCACGGGCGATTCGCAAGCGGCTGCGAATATACTCTAGTTGTGCATAAATGTCGCTTGATTTATGGAGAATGTAGAATCGCATCGTTAGAAATGGAGGTAAATTTGCCTCACTGCCAGAAGGTCTCATTTTGTAATCTTGCGCTATGAAGATGCGATCCGAAACTCGATCAGAATCCCCAGGATATAAGCTGTCGCCAGAACAGGCAATGCCAGGTTGAGCGTTAGAAGTTTTTCTGCATCAGCGTTCTGATACCCGAATAGCGCAAGCACGATGATGGCTATTCCAATGAGGGTATGAAATCCTATGACCACCAATTCAACAAAGATGTTAGTCGTATTCATGTTGGATATCCTATCGTAACTCGATTCGGTCGTGCCCAACGGATTTGCGTACGCCCCGCACGCTTTTAGCGGGATACCCGCAAGTGGGCGGGCGAGGTAACGCTGCCTTGATGGAGCCAACTTCAACGCCACACAAACTGCTTGACCTGAGGCTTATTTTACGGGTTCGGCTATGAAGACGGGGATGAGCCGATCGGTTTTGTTCTGGTAATCTTGATAAGGTGGAAAGGCTTCTACGGCGATATCCCAAAGTCGTTTTCTCTCGACCGGGTCCACTATTTCCCGAACTCGCATTCGATACACTTCGTCCTTATCGCGAATTTCAACATTAGGATCTGCCTTCAAATTATGATACCACTGTGGATGTTCTGGCGCGCCACCCTGAGATGCCACGAGGATATAGTTATTTCCATCAACCACTCTCATGAGCGGTGTCTTACGGATCGCCCCTGTCTTTTTTCCGCGATTTGTCACAAGGATGACGGGTAGACCTGTATCTCTCAAAGTTAAACCTGCGGTTCCGCCGCTGCTTTCATAAAGTTCAACCTGGTCGGCTACCCATTTGCGGGGACTCGGTATATATTCGCTCATGATCAGTTTCCTTTTTATTACAGCATACCAACTCGTCTATGTGAAATGCATTATATCGGTGCCGCCCAATGGTTTACGTAAGCAGACGCGTGGCGGCTCGCAGCCAGAAAAAATGATCGCTGAATCAAAGAGTCTTGCCCCGTTTTGACCCCTTTGATTTCTGTTCCAGCGGCTGGGTATCTCGCGGTTTTGGCGTTGCTGCGTTCATCGCCTTCAACCCAAGTTGACGCGGAATACGGACGGTGAACGTTGTGCCTGCCTGCGCCGTCGAGGCGACCGTGATCGTACCTCCCTTGGCGTTGACAATCTCGCGCACGATGTACAAGCCCAGCCCGATGCTGCCCGGCGCCCGCAGCAATGCCGATTCGACCGTAGCATGACGCACCAGCGGATCGAAGAGCGTGGGCAGCGCCTCTGGCGGGATCGGCGCGCCTTCATTATGCACGCTCAACACCACGGTCGACCCTTCTGAAGCGGCTGATAGTTCGACCGGTCCCTTTGGCGACCCGTGCTGAAGCGCGTTGCCCAACAGGTTGGAGATGACTTGTCGGATGCGGGCCGCATCCCAATTGCAGGTGAGGTCGCCGCGCGGGTTAAAGTGCAGCATGCGCTGCGGGTGCGTCGCGCGGAATCCGTCCACCACTTCACGACAGAGCATTTGCAGATCGACCGGCTCGCAATTCAGTGGCATGGCACTGCCCAGCCACGTCGATGAGAAGTCGATCATATCCCTGGTCAACTTTATCATCGCCTCCGATTCCGTGCCGATCATCGACAGCGCCTCAATAGACTGCTGGTCTGCATTTGTCCGCGAGACAAGCTGCGCGCTCATGCGAATGGCGGTCAGCGGATTGTGCAGATCGTGGCCGAGGATCGCCAGGAACAATTGACGGGACCGATCGAGGCGCTCGGTGTAACTTTCGATGGCTTCGGCGAGCGACTGATCGATCGCCTCGTTAAAACGGGTGATGTCGTCAATGTCCTCGAGGTCGGGCTGCTGAAAGCCCTTGCGCCAGAGGCGCAGGACGCTGGCGCGCAGAGCGCGGTATTCGGAGACAACCTCGACGATGTCGAATCCCGCGCCGACGCGCTCCTCGGCGTGCCGTGCCGAGGCGATGTCGAGCCGGTCGCTTTCCGGGGTGTCTGCGCCGCCCTCGCCTTGGGACTTGTCCGCCTGCTGCGCGAGGCTTTGCTTGACCTCCATATCCCGCGCGGCTGCCAGCAGGATCGCCTGGCTATGGTCACGCAGGGCGAGCTTTGTCATGTTCGCTCCTGACGCGAGGGTGACCGCAAACGCTTCCCATTCCACGAGGATGGGCTCGATGTTCGCGAGAATAAATTTTGCTAGTCGCATTGATTGTTCCTTGGGTTGTATCAGCCTGGAGTGGCTGAACGGCTTGCGTAAGCGGACATTGGGGCGCGGACTCTCTGCTTGTGAGCAGACGCGCTGCAGCTCGCAGCCAGAAAAAAAGTGCATTATCCCGGTGATCATCCGGGACGCTTTGTTGGGCTTGATGTCAGAATTCGAATCAACACCTTATATTCTTGAACCACTTCAGGGCTTCTCCGTAATCAGCCTCTTTTTCACATAATCTCATCTGTCGTGCAAGTTCAACTGCAAACTCAACATAGGCTTGACCTTGTGCAGTGATAATGTTTCCGTCAACAACTACATGCTCATCTGAAAAATTCGTTTCGGAGAAATATTGATAGCTGGGAAGGCTTGGATTTTTGCCTGATGCCAAGCCTGTACACTTTTTTCCTTTGAGGATCCCAAGCCCTGCCAGTAAACTAGCTCCTCCGCATATTCCTGCTACTTTCTTGTCCTGGGCAATCAACTTCTCAACAAAATTCTTGAGTTCAAGATTTTCAACTAATGGAGCTGGCTCTCCTCCTGGTATGACAAACAGGTCAATGGTTTGGATATCTATATCCTTGATCACGTTGTCGACGACGAAGCGTTGGCATTCCTCGCTTCTATATTCTCGATTTTTCAATGCTATAGTAACAAACTCATGTTCTTTGAAAAACAAGCCGATCAGTGCAACTTCAAATTCAGAAAACCCGTCGTAGTAGAACAAAGCAATTTTCATGATGCAAGTCCTTCAGAAAATTTTTCTATGATCCTGGATAATTCTGCACTCAGCGCCCAACGGTTTGGGTCGCGGACTAGCCCTGTGGGCTGTGGTGCTGGGGCGGGCGTGGACTCTACTTGTGAGCAGACGCGAAGCAGCTCGCAGCCAGAAAAAGTGCATGATCCCGGTGATCGTCCGGGACGCCTTGTTAGGCGTTTTTGTTTTGCCATACCATGATGTTAAACTGAAATCTTCTGTGCGATAAGCAGCGATTTATTAGGTGGTTCATTTTGATCAATCTGTCAAATGTATTGAAGTGGATATATCCTTAGCGACAGAAACAAGTTTGTTTTTTATATTCTCAGTTAATGTGTCTAGGTCATCAAAATCTGGATTATCAACTAATATAACTTCAAAAATTGAATACTGGGGCATTTCTGAACCATTGATCCATTTGGTGCTTTTTAGCAACTTCCAATACTTTTCTTGTATGTCTTTCGTTTGACCTAAAAGCCATGCTTCAAATCTTACATGATTATGATTGAAAACCAAACCAAGTTTTAATTTTTTATCCTTCAAAAAATCATTTGAAAGATAAAAATACGTATAGTCCATATAGCCTTGAAAAACATTTCCGACAGAATATGTATCGGATAGATCTTTAGAAAA
>JBGAVO010000027.1:0-6999 GCA_044228075.1 Candidatus Peribacteraceae bacterium | reverse complement strand
TCTACAACAATCCGCTTGAAGTGCATCACGGTGTGACGCGTCAGGGCTGGTATGTCGTGCCGTGCTGTCCATCAAATCTCTCGCGCACCTTTGCAGGCTTGGGGAAATATATCTATTCACACGAAGAGAACAATATTTGGATTCATCAATACGTCAGCAGTGAAACAACGATCAATGATGTGAAGATCAAGATTGAATCCGAGTTGCCGTGGAGTGGAAAGGTTTTAATTCATGTTGACCCGAAGGAGCGCCGAAAGTTCGAGTTGAATTTGCGTGCTCCATCATGGAGCCATTTGTTGTCAGTTCATCCTTATGAACCAATTCGCAGAGAAATGGAAATTCGAGGCGAGTATCACTTTACTCACAATGTTGATTCTTCAACCGGTATTCGCAAAATTGCGGATTACATTGTCGAGAATAAGAAAATCCAAACATACGACCCTCGTTGTAGTTCTTTCACAACGATCAATGTGCCGTGGTCACCTGGGGATATTTTAGAACTACAACTTGACATGTCCATCCAATTGCGCCGTGCGCACCCCAAAGTGCAGGGACATGCTGGCAAAGTCACCGTCACGCGCGGACCGCTGGTCTATTGTTTGGAAAGTGTGGATAACCCCGGTGTGGATATTTTCACTGCGCAACTTGACCCTGCCTCTTTGCGCGATGAATTCATCCCCGACCTCTTAGGCGGTTGTGTTGTCATCCACGGCAAAACCACGGATGGCAAGACATTGAAGTTTATTCCATACTTCTTATGGGCGAATCGCGGCGAGGTGCAGATGACGGTGTGGGTGAATTCGAAATCGTAAGCTCGATAACTAAAAATGCTTGCCATACATAGGTGCCGCACGCCGTCCCTGGTATACGCTGCGCTAGGCTGCGGTTTTGGTTAAGAAATTTTCAATATCCCTGATAAATTTCAAAGCTTCTTTGTCTATTTGCTTTGTCAGAACTTCTACATCACTAAAATCCGGGTTGTCTATCAAAACATGTTCGGCAATAGAATCAACACCTTCCACAGGTTCCACGATTTTATATTTATCCCAATTGTTTGCTTTGATGATTTTCCAGTATTTTGCAAGCACCTGCTTGTTCTTTCCAGACAGCCAGATTTCAAATCTAAATGAGTCGTAAAGAAACACGATCGCTATCTTTAAATCCCTGGCTTTCAATGATTTTGGCAGGATGGAAAAATAGGTCATGTCCATATAGCCGGAATAAAGACTTCCCGGTACGGAATAATCAGGGTATTTATTTGTAAAGTGCTTCTTTAAACTCAGCATATATTCCAGCAAGCCCTGATATGCTTTTTGGATCATCCCCTTCTCTAGTTGTTTCTTATATTCAAGCATGTTTTCTTGTAGTGATTTCATCTTTCGGTCCTTCGTTTTTCTCAAGTTGGTGATTCGAGATGCAACCAAAAGGTTTGCGCTTGCGGAGCAATCCTATCGTAGTCTGCATGGACTCCAACTTCAAGTGACGCTCTTAAATTCGGATAAACGTCGGCGTAACAGTGGCTCACGAATAGACTTCACATCCAGCTTGTTCGCGCCAAGGAAAGTAACGAATCGCGCGAACCCGCGGGTTAATGCCTCCGCAAAGGACTCATCCTTGCAGAGGGCTTTGTCTTCCAACCACAACCCAAGGATGATGAAGGTGTTCGTTGACCGATCCAGTTTGCTGTCGAAGCGTGCGACGAGTCGGTCTCCCCACAAGATCGGCATCGTGTAGTAGCCGAACTTGCGCAGGTGCGCCGGTTTGTATACCTCCCAAACGTAGTCAAAGCCGAACAAAACTTTTGCCCGCCCGCGTGCGCTCACTTGATCAAGTGGCGCGAGGAAGAGGACCTCCTCCGTCGTGGTCGTTTCTAATGGCGTCCAAGCCTTTGGTGTGCGGCCTGCACTTAAATCACGCAGCGTCCTGGCGTCGCTGGCGAGTGCGTGATGTATCGTTTTCCAGCCTTCGACCTGCACCTCGATGAGTTCTCCGTCGGCTAACATCCCCTCAAGCATCTTCTTTGCCGCGCGATCCGGCTCGCCACGCCCCCATGCTTCACTCGTACGTTTGATTCGCGCCAGTCCGCTGCAGCTGACTTCCTTTTTGATCAGAAAGCGATCAGTCTCAGTTTCGCTGCTCTCGCGAATTAGGTGTGCGGGCGCGACCTTTTCGGTGAGGGCATACACACGCTCGAAGCGCTCACGGTGATGCGTCATTACTTCGCCAGTGCGCCACAGATAATACAAGGCGAGCGCGCTGTCCTTGCGGCCGCGATAACTTTGGGTGCGTGTGCGCGTTGCCATTTCGAAGTCGCGGTTGCTCACGACGCCGCGTTCCTGCAAGATGACCCGCATTTCGGCGATGGCGTCTGTGTGCTCGCGGGCCATGAGGCGAATTCGCGAGTCGCCATAGTTGCCATCGCGCTCGCGGTGCATGACCGTGCGCCAGTGCGGAAGTTCGTCCATCGGGCGGACCGCCAGCCAGCCGCCCCAATCAAAGAATTTGCGTTTCTCGTAAGTGACCGTCTCCCACATGCCCGGCTTGTAATCGAGTACGCGGCTATGTAGTGTGATGTCGTGGCTGCGCGCGATGATCTGGAGCGGATCCAGTTGCAGGTATTCGATCACGCGCATGGCTTGCTCTGTACCTTTAACGCCGCGCCACCTCCGACCGGGCCACAAGCCCTGCTTGCCAAGGATGAAACGACGGGCTATGTCAATGTCGATGGTTAGCATGATCTCCTCTTGTATTGGATAGAGTTATTGAAATAGATTCTGCATTTACGAGCCACGCAAAACCTTTTCCATCTTCCTGCCTTTCGCCAACTCGTCCACCAACTTGTCCAAATACCGAACCTGCTGTGTCAACGGATTCTCGATTTCCTCCACACGAGCCCCACAGATCACTCCGGTAATGAGCTTTGCATTGGGGTTTAGCGAAGCCTGTTGGAAGAAGGTTTCAAAAGTTGCATTTTCTTTTATGAGTTCCTGAAGCTTTTTATGATCGAAGTTTGTCAGCCACTCTATGACTTGCTGCAATTCTGCTTTGGTTCTGCCTTTCTTTTCTACCTTTTCGAGATATAGCGGATAGACTGAAGCGAAGGTCATTTTTGCAATACGTTGGTTTTGTGTGTCGGAATTGTTCATATATACCTTTTATTGGTTACCAAGCTGAGTTTTAGATTCCTATAATGTTGACCACGAACTAAATCTCCACCCCCGGCAGACCATCCGCACCCAATAGCAACGAAAGTTCCCCAGCGTGAGGCAGGTCGTGGTCGAGGAGCCCCCAGATCGTTTGAATGATCGCTATATCATCCTCGGAGATAACATCGTCAGATGATCCACGCATCAGACAGGCAGTGATGATCTGCCAAGTCAGTTCCAGCCCATGCACGATCTCGGCGGCAGTATGCGGTGGGTCGTCGGTGTCATTCCATCGGAGCAGCGGCGTCAATTCCGCAACCTCCTCGCCCAGTGTGCGGTGCAGATGCAGAGCACGTCCAAAGACGATATGTTCGGCGATTTCGCCAGGCGTGCGCAGACCAGGGATAAGCCGGCGCTGCAGTTGTTCACCGGTGAGCGGCGCGATTGCATGCTTGAGGGACTCCTGGTAGTCTTGCCAACTTTCGAAGGCACGCGTCTCTGCTATTGCTGCTCTTAGCATATACTCTACTCCCTTCGGACTTGATATTTTTCGTCTAAAACTACAATCTATGACTTATTGAACTGGATCTTGGGCTCAATCATCGGCAATCTTTATCGACAGCTCAACGTCCCAAAGAAGCTTTCGTGATTCGACACGATAGTCTGTTAGGTAAGCTTCGTACCTGCATACGTACGATTCCACAGCGTTGGGGACAAGCGGATCGAACTTGACCCCGTTGTCGGTTGCCCATTTCATGAGAGCCTGATTCCCTCGAAGGCCGTTTCCTTTGTAGATCAAAGTAGCGTACCTTCCTTTTGGAAGTGAACCTGGTTTAATGTGCCCCTGTCCAGCATGACCGGAATTTGTAATCAGCCCAACCTCAACATCCATGATATCTTGCATATCACAATGGTAATACCTTACAAAGTACGGGCCTGCCTCAGACAGGGAGTTGGCTCTGCTCCACTTCCGCAATTCCTTCAAAGCCTTCGTGATTACCGCAAACATTCCACCGAAAGGGGTGTTGAGACGAATTCCGAGATATGATCTTTCCGATTTTTCAACGATCGAGGCGGGTCCTATGATATTTTCTGCCTTCATACCTATTCTCCTGCGGTTGGGATTGCGCCTGCACGCTCGTAATTCACAACAATAACACCATTCGAGCCGACGATGCTTTCCGTCAGTTTGAATGCCGCCGGGAGCGTGCCATCGTCAAATAACCGTTTTCCACTGCCCAACGTGATCGGATAGATCATCAGCCAGAACGTATCAACCAGATCATGCTTGATCAACGTCTGAAGGAGCTGACTACTTCCCCAAACGTGCAGATCCGGTCCTGTCTGTTCTTTGAGCTTGGCGACTTTTTCAGCAACATCGCCGTTCAAAAACACCGACGGCTGCCATTCGCTGGACGTCAAGGTATTCGATGCAATGTACTTGGTCGCCGTGCTGGCACCGGGC
This sequence comes from Candidatus Peribacteraceae bacterium, assembly GCA_044228075.1. Taxonomy (GTDB): domain Bacteria; phylum Patescibacteriota; class Gracilibacteria; order Peribacterales; family Peribacteraceae; genus JAKQEM01. The sequence goes on along the minus strand of JBGAVO010000027.1, from coordinate 2,388 downwards.
CATGCGTCCGCATGTTTGGGCCAGTACGGCTCCCAAATGTCAAAAGTTTTGCGCCCTAACAACAGGTCGAACGACGAATTCATCTGCTTTCTCAGAGCCGTTCCAACAATCTTGTCGGCATAGGGACCTATCCACCCGCCAAGCGCGAAGCCGCCGCTGGTATCTTCTTCGGGTCCGCCTGGGGCTTGTATGACACCATCCAGGGAGATATGTTCAAGCACAATAATTTTTCTCATGATAATTCTCCTTTATTAAAATAAATAGTAGAACATGTTTTCTAATTTGTCAAGACGAGATATGTACTTTACTTAAATTTAGTCCAGCGAAAGCTTGAAATGCAACTACGGTTTGTTCAACATCAATGGCATATGATGTAATCTCGATAGGTGCCCATCTGAAAATTGAAAGACAGCGCAGCTGGTCACGCTTGAGCTTGGATTTTCCTGATCTTGAAATTGTACAGTGCCTTCCACAAATACAAAAATCTCCGCGCGGTTAATTTTTCGGCTTTGTAAGGTGGTGGAGACTATCTCAAGGAATTTCGCCGACCTGTAGCATGGATCGATGACCGCCCCGCGACCTATGAGTTTTTTCCCTACTAACAACGTTCCATTTGATTTCGTCAGCCAGATAGAGGGATGTGTATCGAAGAATCTTTGGCAGCAGAATGCTTCTGCGATTTGATCAATATTTAAACTCATGTAATGCTTCCTCATCGTAATGAGCAAGGATTATGAGCACAAGGTCCACTGATTCAGGTGGCGATGATTCGCTGCTTCGTGCGCGTGTAGGGCGCACGCACGAACATGTTTACACCCCATTAGGATGAAACCGTTTCCAATGACCTTCGGAGACAACTTCGACTGCACCATCGATCACTTTGATGGCGGTCTGATCGTCAATCGCGTAGGTCGGCACGGGTACCTCGGCAGCCATTCTTTCTACTTTTGCCATGGAACTTTCCGGGTGGTGCTCGTGATCCACGTGTGGAAGCAGCGCAAAGTCAACCAGTCCCAGCCCTTTATCGATGACGAAGGGCGTCTGCGGGTCATCGTACGTCTCTCCGAAAATAGGAGCTGTCACCATGCTGCCGGCGCTCACCCCCACATAGACCGTCTCGCGCAGCGACGGCAGGAGGTCTGCCAGCCCAGACTCCCGCATCCAGCGGCACAAATACAGGACATCGCCGCCAAACACCAGCAGGGCGTCAGTCGCCTCGACAGGAGCGACCCAATTCTCTCTCTTGATACTGGGTAGTGCGGTGAGTTCCAGCACGCCCAACGACTTCCAACCCAGTTCCGTGAGGGGACTGGTGGTTGATCCACTGATGAATCGGTAAGCCATGGATGGCCCGACGGAGAAGGGATAGATCGCTGTGGGAATGCAAAGAGCGTTGGACTCGGCGATTGGTTTACCCAGTAGGTCGACCAGTGCATTGTGGATACTTGTGTTCTTGATGCCTGCGGAAGTGAGTAGAAATTTCATGCTGCCTCTCCTTGCTGATCTATTGGGAGCCGAAAGGCTCTTCCTCATCTAATACGGAAGCAGAATTAAGCTGAGATCTTTTTGCTGTTCTTGTAATGCACATGTGCTACAACATTCATAGCAACACCAAACGCAGTGCCCAATACAACGCCTAGTGCGAGTCCTACGGCAGCGCCAGCACCGGTGTAAGCCTTTCTCAAGCCGGGTTTTTTCTCAGAATCTCCGTTCATATCTAGCCCCTTTGAAAATATGTTGATTGTTGATGCCAAGTGAGATGTCGAACTAGATGGGTGCGGCGGCGCGCTCTGCTTAACGGATTATGGACTTTGACGTATAACGTGAGAGTATTATACGGCGAAAGATCTATGATGAAAAAAGCAAAACGCTGGAAGCGGTTGAACTAATCAATGGTGGAGTGGGCGGGCTAAAAATTCCTTGATTTTTTAGCTTGACAAAATAGAACGAATATTCTAAAATGTAGTCATTGACATATTCCTGTATGGGAATATAATAATCAACATGGCACGCACACCGACAACCCATGACCCCTTCAACGCTGTAGCTGAACCCAAGCGTCGCCAAGTCCTTGCGGCACTCGGTATGCGGGAACTCTCGGTCAACGATCTCGTTGCGTTGCTGGGTTGGAACCAGCCGTCAGTCAGTAAACACCTTGGGGTGTTGAAGCAGGTTGGGCTGGTGAGCGAGCGGCGGGTGGGACGTCAACGCCTGTATCGGGTGAATGGCGAACGTCTCAAACCCATCTATGATTGGGTCACACCGTTCGAAAAGTATTGGAGTGAGAGCTTTGAGCGTCTCGATCAAGTTTTAGAACAAATGAAAAAGGAGCAATAACATGTCGAAAAATAAATTGACCGTTACAGCTGAGCCAGGCAAACAGGAAAT
>JBGAVO010000026.1:0-7166 GCA_044228075.1 Candidatus Peribacteraceae bacterium | reverse complement strand
AAAGCCCAGTTGAGAAAGTTGGCTTTCGACCTCTTCCAGTTTTGCGGCATCTACGCAGATCAGCATATCGATGTCGTTGAAGACGTTCCCATACGAAGCCGAGCCAATCAACACCGGCTTGTATGGGCGAATCGTTTCAAGGGCTTGCGATAGGAAATTCATTTTGAACCAGCCCCCTTTCCCGCATCGCCACTCTTGGCATTTGGGGTTGTAGGCTGCTTGCCCTTATCTTCTTTTTTCGTCTCGTTTAATGCGCCGTGGAGGATGACCGTCTCGGTCCCCTTTGGCGTGATCTTCCCCACCATTACAACTAACGTAGCCATAGGTTCACCCAGCAAAAGCAAGCTTTTGCTCCTCCCGTCTCAAGGTTTTGGGGCCGAACGCAATCAGTCGTGGGCGTTTCGACGGCTTGCTATATGAGCGAGCCAGGTCGCGTAGCGTGGTTCCATCAGACATCGCCGTTTCTACCTGACGTTGCTCTTTGATGCTCATCTCCTGCACGTTCTTGATGGTGCGAACCCCACCGTAGGTGCAAAGTGCGACAGCCAGAACGCTGCGATCTGCTGCGATGTAATATTGCGAGAATTCTTCAATGTGCGTGCGGAGATTGTCTTCGACTTCCACTTTAAAAACAGCCATAGTACCCTCCAATGTAGTTTGCAAGATGCATCCATCTCCCTGTCCAGATCACCAAACGAAATGGGCGATCTGGACAGGGTCCGCTTTACGCGCCAGCAAAGGCGAAATTTGGATTTCCGACAGAGAAGTAGCCGCGCTTCTGTTCGTCGTGCCACAGCTTGACTGGTGGCTGCTGCGCTTTCGCCAGGGCGACGCCCTCGGCGAACAGCTGCGCGTCTATCGGGTTACTCTGGCATTGCGCAAGCATGTCGCGCAAAATGGCAACCATGCCCATGCCTTTTGCACTGTGCGCTTTGGCGTGGTCTTCATCAATGTTGATTTCAACGCCTTGCTCATCTGCAACGCGTTGAATGAGTTCCAGAACCGGGAAGAGATTCGCTTCATGGGTGCCAAACTTTCTGGCGAAGCCGCTGTTTTGTCGTGGCTCAAAGTTGGCGACAATGTTGCCGTTGTGGCGGTCGTAAATGGTGGCTTGGAGGTGACCGGGTCTGATCGACTCGCTCGCTGTCACATAAAAGCGGGCAATCGTGCCAGCCTTCACGCCTGCCAAATACAATTTGTCGGCAGACGGGTCGTCGCTGGGTTGGAAGGTGTGGTCAGGATGATTGAAGGGGTTGCTTCGGCGCGGGTCGTTCTTTAGGTAAACTTGAACGACCACACCGAGTGTGGTAAACTTCTGCATGAATGACTCCTTGTGAAATAGAGAGTTGTTCGAGACGAGTCTTGCCCAAACTTTCCACGGTGGGGGCAAGACTTTTTTTAGTACACGCTCTATTGACATTGTACACCATAAACGTATTGATGTCAATATTTAATTTACTTATCTGTAAAAACTTTCTTTGCTTCCAGAAAAAAGCATAGATGAAACCACCAATAAAAGAGCGCCGATACCAAGACTGGTATCGGCGCTCTTTTATTTTTTGTGTATAGATGTCAAGTTGATTGCGTGTCTCCCCTCTCCTATTTGTTTCCACCCAGTAGTTCATAAACAGCGAGGGCCTCCGCAAATGCGCGCTGTTCATCTTTGCCCAGTGCATGGTCATAGGTTCGGCTTCGCTCGTAAAAACGAATCGTTACCTTCCCTGCCTTGGCGACAGCATCAAGCATTGCTTTTTCCTCAGCACTGGCTAATTTGATATCACCAGAGGAGAAATAGCTTTGATAGCCCAAGTACCTGGTATCTACAGCAGGGAAAGGGAAGTCGAGCGTAAAACGCTTGTCGTCAGCGACAATTGTGCAACGATCAATCGTCATAGGATCGCCCGTTACAAGCATCGCCAGAAAACGAAACCACACGGACTTCCCATCCGTGCCAACATACGGATAGACTTCACTCTGCCCTGTAACTGGAACTTTGCTAGTATAAAATGTGATGCCGGTAAACTCATCCTTTTTCACTTCGACCAGATTTAGCGCATCTGGAATCTGTTGAGACCAGTAGCCAGGATTTAATACCAGAAGTTCCGACTCTTTCTTCTTGGCCTTGCCCAGAAGCGCCCCTTTTGAGGCAGTCACCGAAACAATCTGACTACCATCGACATCCACAGTCAACGTGATAACTTTCCCTCCGGCAATGACGGGTATTTCATAGGTGTCAGCCATTGCGGTAGCAAAGAGCGCCAATAACAGCACGACGGAGACCGCGAGCGATCTTACGAATAGCATAGTTTCCCCTTTTTTTATATTTACGGATGGATTCAACGAATTTGCGGAGTTTTCTGCAAAGATAATTGAATTTAACACGAAATTACGGCAAAAAATAGCGACTTTTGACGTACGTAAGTTATGCGGAATTGGGTGAAAATAACGAAATGAAAAAGTGGGGACTATAATTGGGCACCCTAAATGGTAATGATCGCCTGAATAGGCGATCTTGGTTAGATGGAAATTAGCGGGCGGGCAATAGCGATTGGAACAGCGAAGGAGACAGCGCCTTGACTCAATCCAGAAATAACAATGCAGTTTATATACTATGTAAATCTGGTATTGACAAAGTAAACCGGATGATGTAAGCTATCAGCAGTGACTCATATCCAACACCTGGAGGCATAAAAACATGAAGCTCAACAAATGGAAAGTGCTGGAACTCATGATCGCCAAGCGAATTGAGAATCAGGCTGAATTAGCAAAGCGTATCGGTGTCACCCGACAAGCGCTTTCTAATTGGATGTCTGGAATTTCTTTTCCTAGCGGCGACAGTTTGGCGGCACTGTGCAGCGAATTGGGTTGTACACTCGACGCTATCGTAGAGTTGCCACTCCCAAAAACAGACGCCCCGGCGATACTCGGATTGACGAGTATCCTTGCGACGCCGATTCAGGCGATGGCGTGACAGAGATCGACCGGGGCTAAAAAGAAGAAAGCCCACTGCGTCAACAGTGAGCCTTCCTTTAACCCCAAAGGGTTCAGTCACCCTTCAGCCAGTCATCAACAATTGTCAGATGACAGATTGTTGATGATGCGATACAATGAGTGACTCATATATGATTGACCATCTACCTTCCGCCAAGTTGAGAGATTGTCAATCACCTAACACGCATGACGCGTGGTTGGTTACTATTAAGACTTCGTAGTGACCACGTAATCAGCCACTCTTCACCGATATCACCATTTCATCATACGCTTCGCACATTAAAAACAGTCTTAATCCCCTTGCGAGGATTGGGCGGCAAAACGTTTACGTTTTGGTATGGAGACGATTGTGGTTTGGCGCACGTCTCCATACCAATGGTGGGCTGTGCTCCACCTGGGACTTGAACCCAGAACCCGCTGATTAAGAGTCACGTACTTTGATTAACAAATCTCAAAGCGCCTGACTTTTTATTCCAAAGCGCATGACGAAAAATCATGTGCTTTGATTCTTCTGGTTCTTCGTCGCGTTATCATACTCCCGCCGCAAGCCACTTGAAACCCACTTTGCATATTTCGCCGCAGTAAACGAAACCGACGTGTGCCCCATCGCGCTACTTACAGCACTGAGCGCCATTCCGTTGTTCAAGCGTTCAATCGCGTAAAGGTGCCTGATCGAGTGCGGATTGATCTTCTGGATGCCAGCATCCACGCATCGGCGCTCAAGCATCTGGCGCACACCGTTGGGCAACAACCCTACTGAGTAATACGATTTTTTGCCCCCGGTCGATAACAGCAACTTCTCGCAGGTGGTCGCTGGTCGATTCATCAGATACTCAAGATAAGCGGTTTTGAAATCCTCGCCAAAGGGACACAGTCGATCCTTTCCACCCTTGCCATCCCTTACCAGGACAAAGCCCGCAACCAAGTCTACGTCGTTCAGGGTGAGATTGCACGCCTCATTGATGCGCACCCCAGTTGACCAAAGCAAGCGAACGATAAACTTGTCACGGATATCGGCAAACGAAGCCGAGCCGATGAACATCAGTAGCTTTTTCAGGTGGTTAGGGTCCGCCACTCGCGGCTTATGTTTCGCCACCTTTGGAGCGTCGATGTAATCCACCGGGTTATCAAATGTCTGTCGCTTGCGATGAGATCGCTTTTCGTACCAGCGCATAAAAGCGCGGATGGCTCGAAAGCGTGCATGAAGCGTCGATTCAGATATGTTGGTCTTTTGTTGCGCTATAAGAAAGGCTTCTATCGTGTCGGGGTCGTCAGCCGGTAGCCCGCATTCATCCACATAACGCGAAAAAGAGGAAAGCCGCTGGGCGTACCAATTGACAGTACTCGCGGACAAATGTTTCGCCCGCCGATTTTCGAGGAACAGGTCAATCTCCTGGGATATTTTATTCATAGGCCACCTATGGACTAGCCAAGGCGACGCAAAACGCGCCAAACCGAATCTAGTCTACGACAAAAGTATTAAATTGCAAATAAAGATTAGTGGATGATTGTTCAGCAGCAGCGAAGGAGCGATGTGAGCATGGCGGGGGATGTGGAGTGCCGCCAGAGGCTAGCTGGTGAAATGATATCAGAAAAGGTAAGAGTACGATACGGACAAATATAGAGTATTTACTTCCGACTACCGACAGGTAGCCGAATAATGAATTTCAAATAGGAGGACAATATGGCATCTCAAGTATTTCAAGTACTGAAAACACAATACTGGATCGGCGAAAGTGCCGAACTGGTCGCCGCCAAAGTGGCGAAGGGTCTCAATGTGGACGCATTAGTAGTTCTATCCTCAACGCGCCCACTCGAAGACGAAGAGCTTGAACAGAGATACTTTCCGCTTGATGACGAAAGGGTGACATTCGCGGAAGCACTGCCATGGATTGATCCTTCTGAGATGCCGTGCCTGTTTGGAATTAGCTGTGAATGACGCGCCCAAAGAGACTGTTACGGTCTCGGAAGCCTTTAGTTTTGCCAGTGTAGTCTCTGGAGGTAGCAAGTGATTATTAGAGAGGAAAGAGGAAACGGGAATCGCTATTTCGTGGCTGGGTATGACGCCATAGGCGAGTCTCGATTGTCGTACAAGGCGATCGGTATTCTTATGTACGTCCTTAGCAAGCCGGACAACTGGGAAGCGAATGAAGACGACCTGGTAAAGCGCCACGACGATGGGCGCGCGTCTGTGCGAGCAGGAATCGCCGAGCTGATTGAACTTGGATACATGTACCGGCGTCGCGTTGTGGACGACCGCGGACGCGTGATTCGATGGCTGTTAGATACCTACGAATCGCCATCCCTTAACCCTAACTTTTGCCCACAATCAGAAAATCAACTTGTGGAAGAACCAGAATGCGATTATCCACAAGTCGAAAATCAAATTATGGATAGTCCACAATTCGGTTTTCCACAAGTCGATTTTCCACAAGTCGAAAATCGAACACTAACTATTACTAATAAAGAACTATTACTGAATAAAGAACTAAAAGAGGGGGAGGGAGTTAGTGATCGTGTAGATCCGCAAGCCCCCCCCGCTCCCAATTTTGAAAACTCATTAATCGTTTCAGAAACCAATGCGCCTAAAGCCACTCAAGGCATCGACCCGCAAACCTTAGAGCTTTCGCGACGTTGGTCAAAGAATGCCCCCAAGCCCGTCAAGGTTCGCATGAGCGCCCAGCAAGCGGCAATTGTCGCTGCCGAGCCACCCATGTTTGACCCACCGTCTCGCATTCAGGCGGCGTCGTTCCAGCCACCCACCGACAATCGCGTGATCAGCACTGATGATGAAAAAATCATCATCCAGGCATCGGCATGGACAGAGATGCTAGGGGCAATGCTGGACGGGCTGGGGTTGCGCGACCTGGCATCGGCAGGAGTTGTCAAAGCCAAACGCGACGCGGGTGGCACGTTGGAAACACTTTGCAGGATGAGTCCGAAATTCAGAACAAAGGATGGCATTCAGGAGCTATTTAACAGTTGGGCAAGGGCACGACCCGATTACCCGGTACCTAAACCCGCATGGCTCGAAGAGCACGCAAGTTTATTTTTGGCAGGCAAGGTTCGTTATCAGGACGAAAAAAGGACAAAACAGCATGAAAGACGTTCACCAGGAAGCGACGGAAATCGTGCAGTCAATGCAGAAGACCTCTACCCAGAGTATTCCCGCTTCGCGTAAAACCACCTATCAGTGTGTCAGTTGCCAGGATACCGGCTACCTCGGCTGGAAGACACCGCACGCTGGCTATCCCGTCAAAGAGTGCGCCTTCTGCGAGTGTGAGAAGGGACAGAAAACGCTCGATTACTGGAAGCTACAGTCTATCAAGACCCAGCAAAAGCAGCTTGATTCGATCTTCTCCAACGCTGGCATCCCTGCCCATTTTCGGGGATTCACCATCGAAAGCATGGTTGAACGCTGCGCAAAAGACCCCGGCAAAAAGGAAGCGATTGCCACGGTTAAGTCTTTCATCGAAAACGGCTATGTCGAAGATTCGATGAGTAAGCGCTACAAGAATGGGTTGGTGCTCTCTGGCGACTTTGGGCGCGGCAAGACTGGGTTGCTTACCCCGGCACTGCGCAGTATGTTGGAATCTGGAAAGAGTGGGCTGTGGATTGAAACCTACGATTTCATTTCAGAGATTCAGAGCGGTTACGAAGATGGTTCCAGCCTGAAGCGCCTCGAAGCCGCCCAGCGCGCCGACGTCATCCTGCTCGATGACTTTGGCGACAAAAGTCGAACCAACGCAGAGTCTGATGACCGCCGCCGCATCATCTACCAGTTGATCAACTATCGGCACAATAACGGGCTGCCGATGCTGATCACGTCCAATCTGACTGCGGCAGAGATGTCGATGCAGTTTGGGCAGCGGACCGTGGAGCGCATCATCGAAAGCTGCGCATGGGTGAAAGTCGGTGGCGATAACTTGCGGTTGTTCTAGGAGGCACATGGAAAGAAAACCACGAGCAACAATTTTATCAGACGATGAATTTCGCCACATCTGGACCGCATCCCGCAACCTCGCCGAAGTGTGCGAGCGCACCGGCTACAGACAAGACAGCGCAGTGAGACGCGCCAGCAGGCTTGGATTGCCGGGCTTCCACCAGGTCAACCGGGCTGTGAGTCACCAGATTCACAGTGACCGCTGGGAACGCCAACCAGCCGCCAACGCGAC
>JBGAVO010000025.1:0-7444 GCA_044228075.1 Candidatus Peribacteraceae bacterium | reverse complement strand
GTACCTGAAGTCATCAACAATCATCACGACCAACAAGCCCTTCAAAGAGTGGGGAGAAATCTTCCCGAATGCGGCTTGTGTAGTCACTCTTGTGGACAGATTGATACACAGATCAGAAATCGTCAAGATTGACGGAGCCTCCTATCGAACGAAAGAAGCACTGGAGTCCGCTGAAAAGAGAGCCCAGAGAAAGCGCGGTCGAGCAAGAAAGATGGAGGAATCAGCCAATGATCAGACTGCTGTTCTTGCTTGAGTGCGACCAATGCGAGGAGACCTGGCCTACAGTGGTAAGGCAGCGTGGTTCAATCGGAATCCAGTGGGATGAGGAACTCCAAAACCTTGAGTTCGCGGCGGAGGAGGCTGGCTGGAGCGGCTATCGAGGCCAGCATGCTTGCGACAGCTGCGTGATGGAAGCCATGTCCAAGCAGAACGCGGGTTGAGCGTTCTCAAAAAACCAGAAGGAAAGGGCTGCCGTAGCCGGCAGCCCTTTCCTTCTGATATGTGAAATTCTGTTGCCGCCCAATTTGTTGCGCATTTATGCCGCCGTCAACAATCAAGAAGAACACATACGCAATACCAATCGCCTCGCAGAAAAGGCGCTCGTTACGGCATACCGCATAATCTACAAAATCGAGCCTGCGGATAACGCGAGACTTGTGACTATCTACAAGCTTCTCGGTCACGTGTCCTGCAGACAAGGCAAGCATCGCGAAGCAATGAAGTACAACACCTTGGCTCTCTTGCTGCAAGTGAATCCACAACTAAATTCAAACCGGGGGGGCGCACTAAGTGCGCCCTCTTTTCTGCTGGCGTAAGCACAGACAGGAGGACAACAAACAATGACAGTAATCAATTATGAGGCTTGCTATGCAGCCCGGCAATTGACCTTCGGTGCCGGGGTGAAAGAAGTAAATGAGCGATGGCGAAAGCTCTCGCGTGTACATCATCCAGACCGGCACGCTCGCGATCCAAACGCCTATCAGCAGGCTCCTGAGAAACAGAAACAACTAAACAACGCGCGCGACATCTTGAAAAACTGGTTCGAATTGAACCCACACGCGATGCCCCCACGAAGCAATCCGAACCCCGGTTCCACCAATACGCAAAGCAAGTCAACAGACCCGAACACTAGTCAAGCTTGCGCAAACACGCACGCGGCGACATCCATACCCGCAAGGAAAGGCTCCAGCGCTTCCTGGCGGTCGAGATCCAGATCCGCCAAACCGAACGCGGGACCACGCACGTGCAGCTCGACTTCTCACCGACGGTCGAGGGAGCAAATTATGCAGCCTGCGATTCGATCATCTCGTCACTATCAGCCCAAATCGAAGCAGCAATGATACACGTTCCATAAAAATGAAACGGTCGAGGCAATTCCAAAGGCTCCACTTGGTCCATCGATTTAGCAGCTCTGAAGCACCTTTTCAAATACAATGTCCAACCAATCTTGTTTCCATTCATGATGCACATTGATATCCTTGGAATCGGGCGCATGCTCAACCTCACCGATTCTAACTATGGTAGGCAACGAGATAGCGTCTCCTATTATTAGCGCTTCCCTTTTCTCTAGAGCAGGTAAGCTTTCGGTTATGGTGCCCAAAGCATCAGGCAACAAACGTTGGACGTAGTTTTGATCATTGGGATTGGTTAAACGCATAGCTACAACGTTGTTGCATTGCGAAAAAATAGTTTCCGATATTTCGGATGGTCTCTGACTGACAATCATGAGGGAAATCCCGTATTTGCGTCCTTCCTTAGCTATTCGTTCGATCGACTTGCTAACGGAAGCAAAAGCAGCTGATTGTTGGCGCGGCACGTATTTATGTGCCTCCTCATAAACCATCAACACGGGCCAATGCTGATGTTTTCCATTGCTCGCCACCGCAGAGGATACGATCTTCTTGTGCCTGAAACATAAATCGAAAACCAGTCTGCTCATCAAGGACACTACAATGCTCAAGACCTCGAAAGGTATGCCACTTAGATCAATGACCGTGACATTAGCTTTGCTTTGTGACACGTAACCTACCAGCTGCCTCAGGATATCTGCGAAGTCAGCCGTTTGGTACTCAGAGTTATCTGATTTGCGAGGCTTCAGAATGAAAGCCAATCTTTCATCGTTGAGCTTTGCCTCCAGCCGCATAAGAAATCGATCCAAATCACCAACCAGGGGCCCATTGCTCGCCTTTTTGTCTTTTTCCTGACTTGTTGGTGCAAATTGCAACACCTTCTCAAAGTACGACTCCTCGCGCCTTTCGATGGCGGTTCCATCAGCAAGCTTCGGCTTATCCTTCCCCGCACCGTCCACCTTGGAAATCACTTCCGTATTGAGATTAGTCAGATAATTCAAAACTTCTTCGAGGCTAAAACACACGGGTGAGTCGTAGGAAATCTTCGGTAATCCTTTGTTCTTCAGCTTTTTGTTCTCGATTACCGCGTGTCGGAACTGCGATCGTTGGTTGTGATTTTGCTCGTTGCTTATTTCGACAAACATCTCTTCTAGCTCTTCGGAAGTAAGAAGCCAGTACGGAATCACCAAATTGTCAATCGCTAAATTGTTGGCCGAAGGAAAGGCAGCTTTATATTCGCCATGTAAATCGAAGATGACGATGTGCGAATTGTTCAAAAGCTTCTTCTTCTGCTGCTCCGAACTCTGCTTGATACCCTCTTGGAGAATTTTTGCAACCGTGCAGGACTTTCCAGAACCAGTTGAGCCTACAATCGCTACGTGTGTACTGAACAACCGATCGCCGTCCAAAGCGACTTCCACAGCTTCGACGTTGGATAGACTCCCAAAAACAAACCGCTTCGATTCTTCAACGGTAGAATAGATCTTCTGCAAATCCTCCTCGCTAGCCATTGTCACCCGGCTGGGCGGTATTGCAATTCGTTGTCCACCTCTCTTAAATGAGCCGTCTTCTGCGGTATACCCTATCGGAAGGGCGTCCAGAATGAAGACGGGAGAAACAATCGCGTTGCCATCATGAGCGCCGACCGGTTGCTTTAGACGATAGCTCTGAACGATCGCGATCATGGATAAATCATTATCGTCAGAAATTTTGAGATAACTTCCGATGGACAACTCCGAGTCGGCTGAGCTTTTAAACGCCGCCGTATCAAGCACCTCAATCTGTATCAAATTCGGTGCAACCGAAACTATCTTGTAATTTTCCACTTTCATGTGTGTCGTCATTTCTTCCTCTCTCATTTGCTCGTCAGAAGCGTCGCCAAGTCGGCCAGGGAATTCAGCGAGTCGACTCTAACGATGTCGACATCGCTCGATGCCGAAAAATACTTCGACACATCCACCCCCGATTCGCAGAAGAACACATCCAATTCTTGAATATTCTTGCGGTTTTTGCTAAATGTGCCGGCGGTGATAACTTTGAGGACGTAAGAAGAGTCAGCAAGTTGGTCGGTAGCTTTGCCCGTCGAGGCCTGCACCACTTTCGTCTTAATCGGCCGCCGATTGAACATTGACGGACTGAACTCAACATGCTCATATCCATCAGTGAAGAAAACGTCAGCAACGAGCAGTTCTTTCTTGTACTGCTTAACTTCATCAACACTGACGTCAAGAACAACCGTCCATGGCGTGGCATCGATTCGGTGATAGCCTTTGTTGTAATAAGCAACGATTATCTCTTCACAGAAGCGCCTAAAGCTGTATTTGGTATCGGCTAAGACCGCAGCGCTCAACAGAATCCCCTTATTTTTTTGTGATTGCAAGCACTTACGTTGCTGTAGCTGCCTTCTGATCATCTTCAGGTATTCGGTGCGTCCTTTGAGTTCAAGCAGCCATCTGGAAAACATTAGCTCCTTCGAATTGATTGTCTTTAGAAATTCCTTCTTGGTGACAACTCTTTCGGCAGCCGAGCTCTTAGTGGCCTTCTCGAAGACGAACCGCAGCCCGTTGTTGTAGAAAAATGCCTCGGCCTCGAACCTGTCGCAATTCATTTGAGCCTTGAGCGCGTTCAAAAGGCGCTCATGTTGTTCATCAAAGTTGTCTGCGCGTTCGAGACTCAAAACCGAGAGAAAATCCTCAAGCTGCTTGTCTGTAGCTCCTAGGTCTTCGTAGACCTTTATAGTGGGTTTGCCCTTGGGGGTATTTGTGAGAACAGACTTCAGCTCGTCGACAGTAAGGGCCGATGGCATTGCACGAAAATCGCCGAAGTACAGATAAAGGTGATATTTGAATGCAGCACTTCCGCCATTCTTGATGAAATGCTCAAGCATCGGCGAAATTGGCTCTCTTAATTTCGATGGGTAATAAGTTTGCGCGGCATAATACTTGCATTGGATCGCCTTGGTTAAGCCCGCAGTGGCAACGTCAACGTCCTCGACACCTTCTACAACCAGCTGATCACTATTTTTCGCCAGCGCGATCAATTCGAGCAATGTCTTATCGAACTGATAGAGATAGCCAAGTAACGTTGAATTCGCAGAACGATCTGCCATTGCTTAAATGAAACTCCTCCGAATCGACTTCATTTCGCGGCTGCGCACAAGATAATCCGCCAATTGCCGTCACCGGCCCCTTCGCGCGCTCAGGATCCTTTCGACCAATCTATACACCGTTGTGCCGAACGTCCGAGGCCAATCGGCGCACGGCGGACTGTCCCGGGTCTTTGCTCGCTCTATGGCGACTTCAATCCGCTCATCCGTAAATTTCCGGACGTCAATGCCCTTGTCGTAGTTTGGTAAATGCCGCTCTAACTTTTCGCTACATTGACGCGAGCTTGCAATACTTGCATCTTCAAAGTGTAACAGCAGCCAGTATTCGAATTTTGGATTGCTCAAAGCAAATCCATTCTGTTCCTTTTCCTGCGACCAACCAAACAATGGTCTTAGTTGATCATCGCTCCAATCGTCCTTATCCACTACAAGCCACGCTTCATCTGTTTTCCGCAGAGCATTTTTCTTGATCCTCGTTTTCAAGCGTTCCAAAACGTGCGACGGCGAAGAGGCATCCTCACCAGGTATGCATTCAATTCTGATGACGGCATTGCCCGTATTCAGCATGGCAAAATATTGCGGTTCTGTTTTCGAACCTTCTACAGCAACCAGGAAAAGTTTGCGGTATCTCCGTTCGCCAAATGGACGGCTAAATACTCGTCGCTTTGAAGCCATCAAATACCCTGCTTACATTCGTTCTCATGCCACGAGTGCACGCTTCGACCATCAAAAAACACGCGCGGAATACCACCAAGCCGTCCTTGCAAATAGCTTTTGCGGATATCTTTGTCGTACCTTACATCCTTGAATTCACTAAATGAGCTTAGAGTAGAGCCTCCTTTTTCGCCGCGTTCGGTAATCCACATCTCATCGCGCCTCACTAGATCCTGATCCATGAGCAACACATCGTGCGTTGTGAGTAGCAACTGCGCACGGCTATCCGGGGAACAGCTCGATAAGTATCCTTCTAGCAAGTGGCGAGTGAGCAAAGTATGCAGGCTTCTATCAAGCTCGTCGATGACATACACTTTCTGCGAACTTTCAACACAAAGGTCAAGAAAAACCGGCAGCAAATCTATGACACGCCGTGATCCGTCGGATTCATATTCCATGCCAAACTTGACACTCTCGCCGAGACTGTTCGAATGAAAAGTAACTAGCTTTCGCGCAAGCAGCTCACCATCGCGTCGAGACAGAGCAATTGGATCCCTAAGCATAAGCAGGGCCACGTCGCCCTCTTTTAGATTTTCTTCGATATCCGCAAGAAGCTCTTTGGGCAATCCAAAGTCATCCAACCTTACAGACTCGAAATCGAGATTTGTAATTCCAGTGTCTAGATTTGCAAGCGCATCTCTCATCGCACAAAGAGTCGGGCTGCTATCCTCCAAGAACCGCTCAAACCGACCAAAGCGGGAATCGGGTGCTACTAGCTGAAGATTGTTCTCAAACCAGTCATAGACGGCCCGGAAGCGATCCACTTTCTGCGAGATTGAGTTTGTCAGAAAAAGCTGATTGTCCCTCGTACCTCTGAAGACAAACTGCAGCGACTGATCTTTCTCAAGAGTTTTATCAAAGCGGATTTTCGAGCCGTTACGTTCATAGAGCACTTTTTCACTGGTGGACAATACTTCGACCAGCTTCTCTTCCAGCACTGCTTTTCTGGTCACAGCGAAACTGAACGCGTAAATCCTCTCATCAATCAACATTTCGAGCGAAAATTTGGCGGGGGCAGCTGCGCTCTTCGGGTCAAGCATGAAAACTTCGACTGGAATTGCAGAGCTGGGATGGGTGCCACGAACAACCAGGTTCTTGATAAAGCTCAGCGCTTTGAAGAGATTGGTCTTGCCGGATGCATTGCCGCCATAGACGACAGCCAGCGGAAGGATCCTGGTCCTATATTTCTCAACAGCTGGGACACGCTCACCATGTTGCTTCTCCTTACTGGCAACCATTGACAATGCAGCCGTCTCTTGGAAAGACATCCAGTTCTGAACAGAAAAGCTTACTAACATATGGGCTCCCTCAAATCGAGCTAAATTCACCTACCCAGTAGCATAATCCGTCATTTTGATATATACTATAGCACAAGATGCGAAATTTGCTCATCTTATGCGGCTAAATCGGTAGAAAGCTCCGAAACGCTGCGAGGGCGGGAATTCCTACGGCCTTGGCGGTTGAGCGGAACTGCCGACCTTTTATCTAAAGGATTGTTTTTGGGAAAGCAGCGGGAAAGTGCTTCGGAATATGCACGGTCCCAAAGAGGACGGCGAAATGGACATTTATATAGATGAATCTGGTTATAACGATTTGGTGCATGCAGCAACGCCAGTATTTGTCGTCGCGACAACCAATCTTGATGAGGCAACCGCTCAATCCATAATTGACGGTGTCTTTAAAGGGACGAGCATCGGCGAACTACACTTTACGGAGCAAAAGGAAGAGCATTTCGAACTCTTTGGAAAACTCATTGCACGCCTGGCAAAGGATTATCCCGATAATTTCTGTGTCGGTGTGGTTCACAAACCCTTTGCGCTCTTCACTAAATTGATTTCGCTATGGATAAATCCGTACATTCAAAAGGTTACTGGCGTTGACCCGGAGTCGGAAGTTCGTCCTTCTGGTTTCGGCTCAATGTGTTACGTGATGCTCGAACACGAACTGGGGCGCGATCGTTTCTATAAACTATTGCGTCTTCTCTATGAAATGCTCTCCGACCAAAGCAAATCAACCGTAGCTTTTGATTCTTTCTGGAAACAGATCGAAGGCTTGGCCGCTGCTTCCGAGAAATTTTCTGCAATATTCGCGGATCGCCTGCTGACTGCGAACAAAGTGCTTGGCGGAATCGATCATCTACGCCGACTGCAAAAGACTGGAGTCAACCTGCTCGATCTCTTTTTGACGACAGAGCGTCAATGCATGGCGTACTGGCAAGCCCAAAGCTCGGAGGAGCTTTTGATGTACCATGACGAGCAGTCCGATTTTGAAAACT
>JBGAVO010000024.1:0-7664 GCA_044228075.1 Candidatus Peribacteraceae bacterium | reverse complement strand
GTTGGTGGGGTACATCTGATTCTCGAAGGTATCCACCAGTGCCTTCATTTCATCTTCATTGATATCCAAGCCATCCTGCACCCAAAAATAAACATGCGGAGTGATATAACGCAGGCTCGCCTGAACTTCATTGTTTTCATTCGTATCGAGATCGTGTACCCAGAAATTCTGCTTTTCGCCCAGCGAGCGCGGTGCAGCAGATTCTGCCATCACCTCGGGGACACCGCATTTGCCATCCAACCGGCACGCCAACTCACGCGGATCATTTATTGGTACATTCATGTTCTCCAAAGTTTGTATAGTGTAGTATGAAATCTGATCTAAGGGCACACGTTTAAGCTTTAATTCGCTTTGTGTGGTTGGAGTTGTGGTGGTATTTGTAGTCGTAATCTGATTTGACCCAAATAACATATAAAAGGCATACCCCCCCATACCCAGCACGATCAGACAAATACAAGCCAGAACAACAACAATGCCTATAATAAGACCTTTTGTTGTTCCGTTGGAGGCGTTCTCATTGTTTTCCATATGTGATCCTTTTCTGTCGCTTGTCTAATAATTAAGTAAACGTTTCGTGAAAATTCGCGATTGAAAATTGAATTTTTGTTTACTAAATTATGCGATACTCTGTAAAAGATTGTCCGATGATACCTTGTCCGGCTGAAAAAGAGGTTAGGACATTGGGGGGAAATAAAAACTACCCCGGCTTTCACCGGGGTAGTTAGCCTACGCTTCCACTTCCTGTTTGGAGTTCTTTTTCTTCTTTGCCGGTGCAGATGTGCTAAAGATGATCTTGTTCTCTTTTTCATCCACATCGATAACCACTTCGGCGCCATCTTTGAACTTACCGCCAAGCAGTTCCACCGAAAGCGGACTCTCAACATATTTCTGGATCGCCCTGCGCAATGGACGTGCCCCAAATGCCGGGTCGTAGCCTTCCTTTGCAAGCCACTTACGGGCAGCATCAGTAAGCTGAACCATGATGTTGTGATCGTTGAGGCGGTCTTGCACTTCCTTCATTTGCAGCACCACGATGTGTTCCATTTCTTCAATGGAGAGCGGCGAGAACATGATGATCTCATCAATACGGTTGATGAACTCGGGGCGGAAGGCAGCTTTAAGCGCCTTGTCGATCTTGTCGTGGGCTTCGCGTTCAGAGGCTTCTGCCTTGCCGGATAAAAAGCCCAAGGTGCCACCTTTTCTCACGTACTCGGTACCCAGGTTCGAGGTCATGATAAGAACCGTGTTACGGAAGTCCACTACGTTGCCTTGTCCATCGGTCAGACGTCCATCATCCAAAATTTGCAACAGGGCATTCCACACTTCAGGGTGTGCCTTTTCAATTTCATCGAAGAGCACCACGCGATATGGTCGGCGGCGAATGGCTTCGGTGAGTTGACCACCTTCTTCATAGCCAACATATCCGGGAGGCGCACCGAAGAGACGCGAGACGGTGTGCTGTTCGCGATACTCAGACATGTCCACACGCACCATGGCATCTTCGTCATCGAACATAAACCAGGCAAGGGCTTTTGCCAATTCCGTTTTACCAACGCCCGAAGGACCGATGAAGATGAACGAACCGATCGGACGAGCCGGGTCTTTCAATCCGGAGCGTGCACGACGGATGGCATCAGAGACAGCATGAATGGCTTCTTCCTGACCGATGATACGCTCGTGCAAACGCGCTTCCATGTGCAGGAGTTTTTCAGATTCAGTTTCGAGCATCTGCGTGACGGGAATACCCGTCCACTGATGCACAACGGCGGCGATGTCATTCACATCCACCACTTCATCGAGGTGATGTTCGGCTTCCCACTGATCACGCTTGGTGGAGTATTCGAGATCAATGCGCAAACGTTCAGCTTTCTTTTGCGCGGCGCGTTCATAGTCACGTTCCAAACCAGCCTGCTCTTCTTCGGCAGCAAGTTTGTCAATTTCAGTTTTCAACGCTTTGAGATCAGGCGGCATGGAATATAACGCCACGCGCAATTTCGCCGCAGACTCGTCCATCAAGTCGATAGCTTTGTCGGGCATGTGGCGATCCGTCACGTAGCGATCTGCCAAATGGGCAGCAGCAGATAAGGCTTCATCCGAGAAGCGCACTTTGTGATGCGCCTCATAACGGTCGCGCAATCCGTGCAGCATCTTGATGGTATCTTCCACGCTGGGCTCATCCACATAGATGGGTGCGAAACGGCGTTCGAGCGCAGCATCTTTTTCAATGTGCTTGTGGAACTCATCGAGAGTCGTTGCGCCGATGCACTGTAGTTCACCGCGAGCCAGGGCAGGCTTGAGCATGTTGCTCGCATCCATCGCGCCTTGAGCTGCTCCTGCACCAACGACGGTGTGCAACTCGTCGATCATCAGGATGACATCACCCTTGGCACGCTGAACCTCTTCCATGATCGCTTTGAGGCGCTCTTCAAATTCGCCTCGGAATCTGGACCCGGCGATCATCGCACCAAGATCAAGCGCTACCACGCGTTTGCCTGAGAGGATCTCCGGCACATCGTTGGTGGCGATTTTTTGTGCAAGTCCTTCAGCAATAGCGGTCTTACCTACACCCGCTTCACCGATGAGAACAGGATTGTTCTTAGTACGACGGGACAAAATTTGGATCAGGCGCAAGATTTCTTTATCACGCCCAATAACTGGGTCAAGCTTGCCTTCACGTGCAAGTTGAGTGAGGTATCGCGTGAGTATTTTTCAAGGGTGCGGTATTTCGTCTCGGCTTGCGGGTCGGTGACACGCTGCCCGCCGCGCAAGTCTTGTATGGCGTCATAGACACGGTCACGGCTCAAACCGGCAGATTCCAATATTCTTGCAGCGGGCGTGTTGCGTTCTGTGAGGATCGCCAAAAAGATATGTTCAGTGGAAATGTATTCGTCTTTTAGACGATTGGCTTCTTCATTGGCAAGATCAATAATCCGCTTAACGCGCGGCGTGATAAAGATCTGCCCTGCTCCACCACCAAAGATATTCGCCTTTGGGCTGGCACGAAGGGTGGCATCGAGCCGTTCAGTGAGTGCCTGGGCACTAACGCTCAGTTTTTCCAAAATTTGGGGAATCACTCCGCCGGGCTGTTCGATCAATGCCAGAAGGATGTGTTCAGTATCAATTTGATTATGCCCATAGCGTTGGATAATCTCCGCGGCACGCTGGGCGGCTTCTTGAGCTCTCTCTGTAAATCGGTCAAATCGCATCATGGGAATTTTCCTCTTTCTAACAAAAGACCCTAAAGGTCTTTGAGACCTTTAGGGTCTGGACTGACAAGGGCGATTATAACAAAGCCCACATCGGCGTTTTGTCAATATGGCATAAGAGGAGTGTTAATTTTCAAGCCGCTTGGGGAGAGCATGGTCAAAAACCATCACTAAAGTAAGTATCGCTTCTCTCACCTTTAGGAGTGCAAGCTTTGAGCAGTTCGAATTATTATCCTATCCGTAAATGTATTTCCTGCGTTCGCCAGTCAGGAAGCCGCTTAAAACTAGGAGAAATCATGAAACGTCTTACCCCATTCTTGTTTATCGTAATGTTTGTTCTACAAGCTTGCGGTGGGAGTACTACAACAGAGGCACCTCAGCCCTCAGAAGCCCCCGCCACAGAATCTCTGCCTGCCGCGACAGAAGCCCCAGCCGCCGAAGCCACGGTAGAGCCGATTGTGCATGTAACTATCCCAACCGAAGGATTGGAAACGCGCGCAACCGCCCACGATAACGAAGTGAGTTCCTCTGCTGAAGATAAAGATGTCACCTTTGGCGATGACTTTTCCAGCAATCGCTTCGAACGTCCTTTCACTGCCAATGACATGACCTACTTGCCTGATCTCGACATTGTGGATTTCTCGATTACCAGCGACGACTCTTTCTTTTACATTCGCATCGATCTCGTCGACGTGGAGCTTACCAGCCAAACGTTGACCGGTTTTTACGGTGTGGAATTCGACAAAAACTCAGACGGACGCGCCGAGATATTCCTCGTCACGCACCCGCCTTACAGCACCGAATTTACTGCCGATAATGTGTACCTCTTTATTGACTCGAATGGTGATGTCGGTGCGGACCAAGTCGCCAGCCCCGACGCAACCAATGGAGATGGCTTCGACTCCATCCTCTTCGACCTGAGCAACAACATTCACCCGGAAGATGTAGACCTCGCCTGGGTGCGCTTTATCAATGACGGCAAACCCGCCGTAGAGATCGCCTACAAAAAATGGCTCTTCAAAGATGGGAATGAAAATTTTATGTGGAGCGTTACCGCCAATGATGCCTTGATCAACCCTGCGCAATATAATTTTCACGATGCATTGACAGAAGCTGACGCCGGTTCGCCCACCAAATCTAACCCGAACTATCCCGTTAAGCTCCTCGCCGCCATGGACAATACCTGCCGGGTTCCATTTGGTTTTCAAGCCACTGGCAACGAACCCCTGGGGTGTGATGTGAGTAACCTTGCCCCGGAGCCTGAAGAAGCTGAAGAGATCGATTTTTGCGCCCAGTTCCCCTCCGCCTGCGAACGCCTGCCAAGCCCGCCGCCTATCATACAGTTCTTTGACGAAGAAATTAAATCCTTGCGTTAGTATGTTTACAAAAAACACAGTAGCCTAGGCTACTGTGTTTTTTGTTTATTGAAAGTGAATCATCAATGACATTAGATACGCTAATTTTTCAAAGGGAATATTCATTCTCTTCATCCTGATTCCGGATTATCTGAGGTGGAATCTGCCGAAAACTCGTCAAAGAGACCGAGGTGTTCTACTAGGAACTACTCAACGGGAAAGACGATACATATTGGAGAAAATCAACAGCGTCTCGATCTTGATCGATTTTTAACAGGTCTTTTAATATGGCTGTGTGTCCTTGCCCGCCAATTACCAAGACTCTTTCTCCAGATACGGCATGTCTTTGAATATTGGCATACATTCTGAAGTTTCTGTGCCACCAACTTGCCGCCGCATCAGCACCTTCAAAGCTCCCGCCTGCACCAACATGATTGGTAAGCAAATACAAATATTTATTAAGAGAGTCTTTTTCTTCCATATTCGCATCCATGAGCAGCTCAGAAAGGGGTAGCGTTTCGTGAGCCTTCTTTGTCTCTGCGGTGATCTTTTGGATCAGAGTATCGAAACGCAGTTTTGTTTCCGGGTCATGTGTATTAATGTACTCGAACAAGGGCTCAGCGTTCCACTCTACAGATCGTTCATCAAAACTGTACACTGTCATTAAATTGGATTTTTTGGCAATGCGAAAGCCGAGTTGATAAATTTCATTGGGCGGCAAGTTGAAACCGCCATTTCGGTACTGGGTATATTGTTCTTGAACTTCTTTTTCGTTTAGAGGGTCAAATTCAAGCAATACGGCCGTAGGCATAAATGTACCGAGATGACTGGTAAGGTGCTCAAGGTATTCTTGATTTTCATCTGTCAGAACATTTATTTGATCTGTTTTGACGACATCTTGTTGAGGATTACCAAAATGAAACACCCCCATCAACATGACTTTAGCCTTCTGGGCAGACATAACCTCGTTCATGGTATTGAGCTCTCCTTGAACAATAATGTATCCATATTTTAGTATCCAACGAATTGCCGATCGCCCTGTGCGGAGCCCGCCGCATGGACTTGGCAAAGCTGTATTATCAGCAAACTAGCGGAGATGTATGTTTAGACTACTTGGAGAAAATCCTGCCGACTGCACTGAAGATAATATTGCGGGTTTCATACTCTGCACCTGCCGCAGCGACCACTAGCGTTCCTTGTGGAATATGCTCATTCATACCACCAGTGCCGATAGCTGTCTTAAATAGAAAAGATAAACCAAGCCCACTCTTCAGCATGTGAGGTTTATCCAATACAAAAGTATTTACTACTCCCTTCGATAGGAATGACCCTTGAAGGGAACGATTAGCAAATTCGGCTATCTTTACATTACCATCGTAGATGTGAACGTCAGTGACAAAGGCTTCGGAACACTCAAAGAGTAGAAAGACGCGAACCAGTTCGAACCGCTCAAAAAAACTGACGGGTTCCTTGATCGTCGGGATGGGCAGATGCATCCAACTTACCACCGCATGACCGCTGGAAACGACATTTGCCCCCCAACCAAGTGGGGTGAGGACGAGTTGTCCATTTTGCTCACCTTGCACATTGTAGGAAAAAGGTGTTTCGATTCGAAGTGCGTTACCATGAATCCAACTGGAATAAATCGCCATAATGAAAACTCCTCTTAACCGCTTGTGGTTCGACTTATTTGATGATACCCCATTATATGATCCTGCTCAAAGAGGGTTGTTGTTAATGATCAGCGTAGCCCAGTTTTTTATTGATGCCCAATGATGCGATGGGGCACGTAAGGCTCTTCCAAGTATGTGACGTCTTCCGGGGTGAGTTTTACAGACAGGGCCCCGATGGCTTCTTCCAGATGTGCGATCTTCGTAGCTCCAATAATCGGTGCGGTGACAGGTTCTTTTTGCAGCAGCCAGGCAAGGGCTATGTGTGTGCGCGGAACTTTGTATTTTCCTGCGATTTCTGCCACCCGCGCCACGATGCGTTGATCTGTTTCCGAAGTCGCATCGTATTTCCCTTTTGCAATCTGGTCGGTTTCAGAACGCAGGGTGGTTTCTGAAGACCAGTCACGCGTTAATCTTCCTGATGCGAGCGGACTGTATGGAATGACGCCGATCTTTTCTGCACGACAAAGCGGCAGCATCTCACGTTCTTCTTCACGATAGATAAGATTGAGGTGATCTTGCATGGAAACAAAACGAGTCCAGCCATGTTTTTCGGCTACGTATAATGCTTTTTGAAATTGCCATGCCCACATGGCAGATGCGCCGATATAACGGACTTTCCCCGCGCGGACGACATCATTCAGGGCTTCCATCGTTTCTTCAATGGGAGTTTCATAATCCCAGCGATGGATTTGATACAGATCGATATAGTCGGTTCCCAGACGCTTGAGGCTGGCATCGACCTCATGCAGAATGGCTTTGCGGGAAAGTCCGCCGCCATTTGGGTCTTCGCGCATTTTGCCATGCAATTTGGTGGCGATGACCACTTCTTCTCGTTTGGCAAAATCTTTCAGGGCACGTCCGAGAATTTCTTCGCTGGCTCCTATCGAATAGACGTTGGCTGTATCGAAGAAGTTGATGCCCAACTCAAGCGCTTTTTTGATAATGGGACGGCTGTTTTCTTCGTTCAGCACCCATTGATGAACCCAGCGCGCTGCATCGCCAAACCCCATACAACCCAGACAGATCCGTGAGACCTTCATGCCTGTTGAGCCTAAGCGGACGTATTCCATGATGCGCCTCCATTTATATGTTTCAAACAATTGCTGCAAATTTCCTGCAAAACTTCGCCAAGTCCGCGTGACGAGGCGAAGGGTCAGGTACGTTATCCCGATGGTCGTCTGGGACGCTTTGTCGGGGGGTGGTTTAGCAAAACGACTCTGTGTTAATCGGTTTCATAATCTTTTCGATATACAAGAACATCTTGTATCACTTGAAAATCAAATGACTCGTAAAGCCGAAAAGCAGTATTTCGATAGTTGTCTGTTTCAACAAAAATATTCTGTGCTCCAAGAGACTGAAGACGACGCAACCCCTCTGAAAGGGCGACTCGACCCAGCGCATATTGCCGAAAATCTTTATGACTACCTAAT
>JBGAVO010000023.1:0-7838 GCA_044228075.1 Candidatus Peribacteraceae bacterium | reverse complement strand
AAATCAGGGAAGTCGCTGCCGACGGTCATGCTGGTGTTCAGGTCTCTGCCCCAGCGCTTGGAATCTTCCGGGTGAAATAAATAGTAGCCATCTATGTCCACAAGAAAAGTATCTGCTCCTGATGCGGATAGTATGCCAAGGAATTTTTCGGCATAAATATTAGTGAGAATGACACCCTTCTTTTGTGTGTTGATCACCAATGGCGCGCCA
Organism: Candidatus Peribacteraceae bacterium; assembly: GCA_044228075.1. Classification (GTDB taxonomy): domain Bacteria; phylum Patescibacteriota; class Gracilibacteria; order Peribacterales; family Peribacteraceae; genus JAKQEM01. The sequence goes on along the minus strand of JBGAVO010000023.1, from coordinate 7,628 downwards.
AACTCAATAACAGGCTCGTGCGGGGTGATGATCTGGCCACCTTCTGTCGTTAGACTGATCGGGGACTCGAATAAGCCTCCGGCCGGCAACAGGCTTGTTTGAGTAAAGTAGTTTAAGTCTTTTGCGGGATCAAGTTCCTCGCGTTTCCGTAATTCGAGCTGCGGGACGATCGAGGACACTCCATTCAGGTCGGTTTCTATTCTAATGATTTCGTTGCCGTCATTGTTTAGAAAACGAACTTCCTGGTAAATTCCGCGACTTTCGGTGAATCGGCGGAATTCGCGTTCCATAATAGTTCGCGCCCTGACCACGATGTTAGGATCAGCAATATCGTCGATCGTTTTTACGTAGCTATGGATAACTTCGGCTTCGCCAAGGAAAACTACATCCTGCCTGGCTGCTTCGAGAAAATCGACGATCGCTGCACGTTTTACGATCAGGTCATTTTCAAGGTTTGTAGCGGTTTGAGTGCGTTGAAGCCTGTAACTCTGGATGGCGTTAAAGCCACCGGTGACCAGTAATGAGGTTACAAGCATGGTAACGAAAACAAGGATTAATTTTGTCTGGATGTTGAATGTCTTGAATTGACGCCAGATAAGAACGATAAAGATCGCCGTTTCCAGGACGGCAAGGATGCCAACTGTAATGACCAGTATGCTGGGGATGGGAATGCGAAATGAAAATGGCAGGGAGCCGAGCAGGATGATAAGAGCGCCGCCAAGGGCGCTGACCGGAATCGCCCTGCGCGCGATCTTTGAATCCAGGGTTTGGCTGATAATCAGGGATGAAACCAGCATGCAGAATAGGCCGACGAGGGTTCCTATCCCCTCAAAGAGGATGGGGAGAAGGGCGATGGTCAGGATTATCGAACCTGAAACCAGGAAGACGCCGGAGACTATATTTTTTTTCTGGATCTGCCTTAGGCCGATGTATGTAAGAAATAGATATAGTATATTGCTGCCATATAGTGCAAATAAATGCCAGCTTTTTAGAGAGATGGCGATATAGAGAACAGTAAAGGAGATCATCGTTCCTGTAACAAGGAACGCAGCTGCAACAGTCAGGGCGATGCGCTGACGCTGCTCCTTATCTGTGTCTTGGAAAATCGGGGTTTCAGAATAAGTGGTAGCCATGATTATTGTTCCACATTCCCATTTTTTTGTTCGAATTCGATCGTTACTTCTGATCCTGGGATTGCATGGCCCAACTCCTCCACTGCAGTTTGTAATACGTTCTTCAAATTGATGGACGCGCCGATCTTGCCGGTGACTTCGCTGATCGTTTGTTCCTTGATAACCTGGCGCTGCGACTCCTGAATAAGGCGCGCGTTCTCGAGCGCAAGTGACAGGCGTTCTGAGATGGCTTCTGCCAGATTAACTTCATTTTTTGACCAAAGACGATTAGTAGTCGGAGCTTTGATGTTCATCGTCCCAATGATCTGTCCGCGAAGTTTGATGGGGACGACGATGGTTGCATCATGTCGATCTTTATCGGCGTTGAGCACCAAAACCTCGCCGCGATTGATCGCCTCGCGGATCTCGTCTGTTTCAATCGGTTTGGATATTTTTTTGCCGCTCATCAAACTCTGATGGTATCCGATGGTTTCTTCTTCGCGGCTGAAGGCTTTCCAGCTCCCCTGCAAGTTTTGACGATATTGTGCCTGTGCCTCGGCCAAAGCATGTTGTGTCTGTGTGAATAGCCGTGCGTTTTCGAGAGCAATCGCAATCTGGTCAGCCAAAATGCTAAGTGTGCTTGCGTCATATTCGGTAAATGCACCTGGTTTTTCACTTTGTACATCAAGTACGCCCATGATACGGTTGCGGACTTTGAGCGGCAGTGCCATTTCGGAGCGGGTGCTTGGAAGGTCGGGATTGTTGAAGAAAACCGCATCCTGCCCAACGTCAAGAGAGATGCGGGGTGTTCCAAATTTTGCAACATAGCCGACAATGCCGCTTCCACCGACCTCGAGCCTGTGTTCGCGGGCGAGCATTTTTTGTCCACCTTCGCTGCTTGCAGCTTGTAGAACGGCAAATTGATTTGTATCGTTCAGAAGGAAGATTCCTGTGTGATAAAAGCCGAAGCGTTCACTTACGAGTCTGGAGATCAGCGGAAGCAGCTTTTCTAGCGCCTGCTCTCCGGTAATGACCTTCGATATCTCGCCAATGGCTTGAAGTTCGCCTGCGCGTTTTTCGCTCTGACGCCGCGCGATTTCAAGGTCAGTAGTTCGCTCAACCACGCGAATTTCAAGGTTTTTGAAGGTTTGATTCAATTCATCTGTCATGCGGTTGAACGACGATGCAAGCAGACCAATCTCGTCTTCAGTATTGGCTTCGGCGCGTGCGGTACGGTCGCCTACCGCGATTTTCTCAGCTGTTCTTGCAAGCGTGATCAGCGGTGCGGTGAGGACTTGTGAAGCGAGAAAGCCTGCTCCGATGCTTAGAATGATCAAAATAAGAGAAATGAGGATCGTTACTCTGTTTTGTTCTTCGACGGGCGCAAGATAATTGGCTTTGGACTGGCGAACCACTGCAACCCATGGTTGTGTTTGGAGGAAGACGCCTGTGTTGGTGGAAGGGCCAAGAGATTGTGATGTGGCGTCGAAGAATGGCTGTTGCTGCAGATTGTCGATGCCCTCCACTATTGAGTTGTCTGTTTCTGACAATACATTTTCCCTTGTGCCAGCAGGCAGGCGACCTTCGATTTGCAGGATCGAGAGTTCCGGGTCTGTAAAGTTTTTGTACGACTTGAACAATTCATCACGGTCGCCGGTGTAGGCCACGCGCAGATAGGTGTTTGTGTCGATGAGCGAAAGTGTTGTGCCGGGATTAAGCGGGTCAACAGATCGAATAATCGCCTGGATTATTTTCGCATGATACTCAACCCGTAAAACGCCAATAATATTCCCGCTTTGAGATTTTATAGGTGCAGAAAAATAAATATTCTCACGATTATCCTGGAAAAGGATATTGGATACAAAGGGCAGCCCGGTTTGCATGGGGCGGAGAAAATAAATACGGTCGGCTTCGCTTCGACCTTTGTACTCTTCGAAGGTGTCAAGGAGGTTGAGACCATCTACATCAAGAATGGCGATCGAATGGATGAAGACCGGGTCTTTGCGGGTCAGGGACAGTAGTGCGAGCCGCGCATTTGTTTCCTTCACGCTATCGGCTCGTGCTGGAACGGGTAATCTCAGGTATTCAAGGAATGCCAGTTGTTTCGCGTCTGCGTGTACGCTGTCGATCTGATTTGTTATGAAGTTATCTACACTGCTTGCTTCGATCTTGGCGATGTTTGCAAGCTGGATCTTGCTTTGATTTTGCAGCACCTGTGCAGATGATCGGCTGTAAAAGTATCCCAGAGTGATCAATGGAGTACCTGCGATGAATATGAAGGCTATGATGATCTTAGCCCGCAGTCCGTATGTGTTGAAACGCCTGAGAATGAAGAAAACATATACAGCCGACATGATCACTGCAATGGCGTTCGTGTAACGGGGGTCGGTCGGCAGACTGGAGCCAGGGAAATACAGATCAGTCAGGACGATGATCAGTGAAATAACAAATGCGCTGCCAATTGCGCGTGTCGCCCACAGGGACGAGAGCGTGGCAGAAGAAATACCCGCCACTAGAACAAGAACCATAACACCGAGTGAAAGTCCTTGTCCGTGTGCAAAAATCGGCAGGCTTAGACTCGCCAATAAGATGGTTGAAATTAAGACGCCGATTCCCAAAGTGATACGATCGCGAATGATCATAAGAACGCTGCCGTATGCCGCCAGTGCCACCGCTATTGCAGGAATGATGCCCCATAGGCCATCAATTCCATTTTCAGAATAGGCTGCGGGGATAAGATAAGCCAAGACGAGCGTAAGCAAAATGCCAGTGACAAGACTGATCACAAGCGCATTTTGTTTGCGTCTCTTTTCTGATTGTTTAGGCTGGCTGGTCGGGTTGTTCATATATAAAGGCTCTCTTATCGTCTAAGGCAGAAATTCCGGGTCGAGCAATTCAAGCGGATCGATCATTTGGGTGATCGTGCCAATGGAAATGAGGTAATCGGAGGTCGTTTTTGTGATGGAGTAAATCGAGTTTACATCCTGAAGATCGAAGATGACTCTATTATCCTCCAATGTGAGGATTTTTAAATTGTCATCAGGTTGCACTTCGTTGACAGTTACACCAAGATATTTGGCGGCGATGGCGCGGGTTTCTTCGGGGTTTTGCAGGCGATACTCCACGGCTTCGAACCAGGCTTTGAGAAATGCGCGGACATCATTAGGTCTTTGGTCCACAACGGCTTTGTGGAATACGATCAGATCCGGGAATAGGTGTAATTGCTCGGAAGGATATATAACCCGGTAACCTTTTGAGAGTGCCTCTGATAAATAAGGCTCCCAAATATAGACCGCCTGTACTTGGTTACTCTCAAGCGCCGCCAGACCGTCTTCAGGATATATGGAAACCATGTTAATGTCCGCGGTATCCATATTGGCGCTTCGTAACATTTCGGTGACCATCAACTCGTATTGCGAGCCGATCTGGGTTCCGACGGTTGCACCCCTAAGGTTTTCCACTGAGGTGATTTCCGGCCTGGCGACCATGGCATCATCACCGCCGTTGTCATGCACAGCAACCACCTTCATTGGTGCGATACGGGTAATGTTAATCGTATCTCCAACAGCAATGAGACCGGCGTCGATCTGTCCTGCTGCAAGGTCTGGGTAGGTATCGGAGAAAATCTCGTAATACACAGGCTCTACTTCCACACCATATTTTTCAAAAAAGCCCTTTTCTTTGGCTACCAATAGCGTATAGTCGCCCCACCAGTTTGTAAATTCCACGCGGAGCGGGGGGAGTGGTGTGGCCGCCTGGGGTGTGGCGCAGGCATACAGAACAACTGTGGCAATCAAAATAAGCAGAGATCGAGTGAAAAATTTTTGTTTCATCTAAGTGTTTTGCCTATGCTAGCTGGACATACCTAATTCCATGGATACCGGCTCGATCTGCACTAAAACATCAGAACCGCCCAGCGCCTTACTGAGTTCCTGGGCTGTAATCTGTAAAATGGCGTCGAAATGCGTGGATGAACTGATCTTGGATGAGATGTCCGCTGTGACACGCTCGATATCTGCGCGGTGTTGGGTGGTGCGCAGAAGGGTTGCTGTTTCAATTGCGAGCGAAAGACGTTCAGATACTGCTTCGGCAATATCCGCATCATCTTGTGTTAATAAATAATTATTCTTCGAGCGCAGATGCATGATTCCGATCATCTTTCCGCGTAGACGAATTGGGATGGCTAGAGCCGATGACTTGTCTTCCATGGTGGAAAGGATTGTCTTATCCTGGGCAAGCGCTTCCTGAATGTGCGAGCCTTCCAGAGGTTTATCCAAAGGCTTAAGTGATGAATTTATCAGTTGATATCCGAGCCCCATTGATTCGGGTTGCATGACCTTCCAGGACTCAATCACTGTATCGCCGAACCTGCTTTGTGATTCTGCAAAGGCCTTGCGTGCTTCTTCAAGGGTGGTCGTATTATTGATCGCGATCGAGATCTGGTCAGCAAGCGTTGTCAGGGTTTCCACATCGTTTTGACCAAAGGCATTCGCCTCAGTACTTTGAACGTCGAGCGCGCCAATGATCTTTCCGGCGTATCGAAGCGGCAGGGCGATCTCGGAACGGGTATTGGGCATATCGGGGTTATCGAAAAAGACAGCGTCTGTTCCCACGTCCAATGCGATGCGGGGCTGGCCGGTTGCTGTTACAAAACCGACAATGCCGGTCTGCCCGACCTGTAGCTTGTGTCCACGATCGAGCATTCTTCTTCCGCCTTCGCTGTTGGCGGCGCGAAGGACTGCAAATTCGCCTTCGTCGTCCAGAAGGAAGATGCCTGTATGATAAAAACCGAATTGTTCGCTAATCACCTGGGCAATTCGTGGAATCAGTAATTCCAGATCCTGAATGGATGAAACAACGCGTACGACCTGCGCAATGGCTTCAAATTGCTTGGCGCGCCGTTCGTTGTTACGGTTTGCAAAATCCAACTCGGCTGTGCGCTGACTAACGCGTTCTTCAAGTTGGGATCTTAATTCATTCAACTCTGCGTTTTCAAGTTTTTGGATCTGCTCGCTTTTTCGCGCCCTGCTGATACTTTCGTTCAGACGGGCAATGAGCAATTGAACGATCCCGGCGCAGCCCATTAAGAGTACGGGAAGAATGATCGCATCGTCAAGGCCTACAGGCACATTGACGATATCACCTCGTAAATTGACCACGCCTACAAAGATCACAGCAATGATGGCAACTGGAGCGGTCAGATAAATAGACCGCCTTCCCAAAAGGATCGCGGAAATCACAAGGACGATGGGCATGCCCACCATGGATGCGTTCTTGAGGCCATTGGTGTTTAGAGAGATGATCGTGACCGCCGCGATCAACGCGAACGGGACAATTGCTTTTGCCATTCCGACTTTTCCGCGGAATAGAAGGAGCAGCGAAATGACCTCGAGCACCAGTGTGATGGTCAGCGTGATAAAAGCGGGCGGGTTTCGAGATCCCTCGCCTATGAAACCCGTGACGAGTGGGAGGAGCGCGATATTTACAAGTAGTACGAAAACAACAATATTTCGTACCAGCCTGATGAATGACGGATCGTTATCTTCTTCATCTCTAAAATAAGCGAACATTTTTGAAAGCATATCGTTCTCCTGAGCCTTTACTTTTGCTCTGGTTGTTCAGGGGATATTTGAATGGCGATATCTGTAAATGGAAGTGTGTTTCCCAATTCCTGAATTGAAGTTTGCAGGATGCTCTCGATGTTGACCAAACCACCGATCCTGGCTGTGATCTGCCCAATGGCACGTTCCTTCGCGGCTCGTTTTTGTGCCTCCTGCAGCAGGCGGGCGTTTTCAATGGCGAGGGCAGTACGTTCTGCTGTTGCCTGTGCCATGGCGATCTCATCGTCTGTCCAGGTGCGGTCAGGGTTGGTTGCATTTAGTTTAAGCGTTCCAATTTTTGTGCCGCGCAGGATGAGCGGGACGGTGTAAGTGTTGTTGCTTGGAATGCCCGAGAATTTAATATCCTTCGCGTCGATACCGTCAAACACATACCCATTCGCAGGCTGGTCTGCAAAGAAGCGTCCCCATTGTTGTTCACTCATTTGCATCGAAGCGGCTTCCGCCTGGTTGAGTGCTTCACGACTCTTCTGATAAGAACGAGCATTTTGAATGGCGATACTTACCTGGTCAGCAAGCGTGGATAAAATGCTGACATCTTCCTGAGAGAAGGCGTTCGTTTCTGTGCTTTGTACATCCAATGCGCCGATGACTTCCATACCGATGAGGAGGGGGAGGGCAATTTCGGAGTGGGTTTCTGGAAGGTCGGGATTGTTGAAGAAAGCCGCATCCATTCCGACGTCAAGGGCGACACGGGGCTGCCCGGAGTTGGTTACAAAGCCCACGATACCGGTCCCTCCAACCAGTAGTCGGTGGTTGCGGTTCAGCATCCTTTTTCCGCCTTCGCTGTTTGCGGCAGCAAGGATTGCATATTCCCTATGAGAATCCAATAGGAAGATGCCTACATGATAGAAACCGAATTGATCGGAGATTGTATCGGCAATTTGTGGAAGGAGTG
>JBGAVO010000022.1:0-7886 GCA_044228075.1 Candidatus Peribacteraceae bacterium | reverse complement strand
GATTACTGATGAAGCGAGTAGCGTGATCTCAATTTGGCGACGGCCTGATCCGAGTGATGAAGAACCGCAACCGAACTATGGCCGCAAGAAGAAAGTGGAGGCTCCGACCGACGATCATCCACCCGATACGATTCTCTCCATCGTCAAGAACCGTGAAACCGGTGTCGAAGGCAAGTTTGGCTTATGGTTCGAGAACAGTTCGCTGCAATACCACGAAAGGAAGTTCCCGGTATCGAGAAGCTATCTGGCGGATCGGCGCTCGGACGTGGAGACGTTTTGATGAAATAAAGACTGAAAATTTATTTATCGACAATCAGTTGACATGACGCCTAAAGGATGCTACTTTAGGCGTTCTAAGGTTGAGAAGCCACCCATGAACATTATTAGGATTGACGATATGACGATTGCAAAGATTCGGTTGGGCGACGTTCGCCATAATCCCTTCCGGCGCTTTGATGAATTTCCGCTGATCGAGAAAAAGGTTGCTGCGTTACAGAACTCCATTCAAGAAACAGGATTTTGGGATAACGTCCTCGGTCGCATTGTTGAAGGCGGAGTGGAGATCGCTTACGGCCACCATCGGATTGAAGCCGCCAAGCGAGTCTACGGAGAAGATCACGAGATTGGAATCACCATTCGTGAACTCTCTGATATTGAGATGCTGCGAGTGATGGGATTGGAGAATTCCGAAGATTGGATGAATCCAGTTCAACACGCGCATTTGGTTGTGAAGCAGGCAAGGGCATTCTTTGATTCATGGTTTGAGAAGTTCCCAACTTGGTACGATTTTAGACAGTCGCTTGAAAACAAGCAACTGGATGAATTTGGAGCGAGTTGGGATGTTTCTCAAATAGAGCGTTGGTTTGGTGGTTCTGATACACCGAATAATTGGGAAAAGTCTATTAAGTACGGAGTTGGTCATTCAATTATCCAGAGATTTGTTTCTGGATTGACGGATGATGCTGTATCAAAAACACTTCGTATTCTTGGGCCATCTGATCGAGAGAAAGTAATGCTTTCTAAGATGGAAGATGAGCGTCGGAAAGCGGATGAGTTGTTAGCTGAACAGCGCGAAGCTGAATTACAGGCTCAGCGTGAAAAAGATGTAGCTGATCGTAAAGCGAAGGAAGCAGAGGATATTCGTCGCAAGCAAGCTGCGATAGCTCGTAATGTTGTTGACGAAGAGAAGAAAAAGGTTGCTCAGGCAGAAGCAGACAAACAAGCATTACTTCGTGAAGCAGCCAAGAAAGAACGTGATGCTGCTGATAAGCGAGCGAAGGCTGCTGAGAAAGCACAACGAGATGCCGAGAAGAAAGCGAAGGAAGCGAATCAGGCTGAACAGCAGAAGCGTAAAGCTGCTCTTGAGCAAGATCGCTATGATCAAGCAGCGACCTTCGTATGGGAGAAACACGATCATGCCGCCGAGTTTCGCCGGTTGTGTTTATTGCCAGGAACGCTCGATATTTTAGCGAAGGACAAGCAAGCGGAGTTCGCTGCTTATCTCAAAGGCTACATTCCTGGGGAAGTCACGACGGATAAACTTCGTCAATACTTTGAAGCTGAGATGAAAAACTTTATTGCTGGAGTACGCAAGCAAAGAGAATCAGACAATCCGTTGTTTGAATTAGAGCGTCGTTTTGAAGAGATTAAATCGAAGTCCACCAGTCTTGCTATTAGTTGTAGTAAGGTAATGGAGAAGATGGATCAGTTGAATATCACCGATGTTGGTGGTATGGGTGCATACGAAGTTCATTTTAAGACAGAAGCGTTGCTTGAGTCTTTGGTGAGGTTCTATGAGAAACTTGGGTTACGATCTGACTATCTGGTGCAACAGAAAGCAGAATCGCAGCCCGTTGTGAAGTTACTAGTGAGTGAATGATATGGTCATTGACGAGAATAATCTAAACCGTTTGTTCGAGTATGTCAACGCCCTTTCGCATAATGACGTGATTGACTATCGGCGCGTCAAGGAGTTGATGGGTTGGGAGCAACTGGATCGCGAAGATCATTTTGACCGCGCTCGGCTGAATGAGTTGCTGAATCAGACGAAGGCCAGGGTCAATGCGATGGCGCGAAAAGGCAAAGACACCTGCTTGGCTGAGTTTGCTCCGTTTCAGCTTGTTGTTTCTGTTCCTGGCGATTCGTGGAGAAAGATTGCAGACTTCGATTATACGGAGAATGTAATTGATAATGGCGTTAAGCGAGTCACTAATGCGATGGGCGCAGTGCGTGATCGTACTGTGTGGGCTAATCATTATTTAGATGCGAGTGATGCTCAACGTGGTTTGATGAAACACGTTATTGGTCAGCTTGAGATTGAGAAGAAACAACTCAAAGAGAAGCTTGATTATATATCAAGTAGTCTCAAAGAGATGCGGAGTATGCAGGCGCGTCTTGATTTTGATGGTGTGAATAAAGAAGCCGCTTAATTTAATTCAGCGAATGTGATCCCGTGTTCGCGAAGCCTCTCAATCGAACGGGGTACTAGATGACGGAGAATAATTGGATTCTTATTTGGTTTAGGAGAAAAGAAATGAAGACTTGTAACAACAATCACGAATACGATGACGATAAGTTCAAATCGTGTATCTTTTGTTTGTGCAAAAACTATGGGATAACTCCTGCTGATTTCTTTTATATACTTTCTATATTGATTAAATGAATACCGATTGACTATCAAAAGTCTATCGAAACGAAGTCTGTCTAACGAGGTGTAAAAGGGTGGATCAGATGCTTGCAGCACACATTGCTTTCAAGAAGCTTCAAAAAGAAGCTACCGAAGTTGGATTAACGCTGGAATTCGATGATGGACGATTTTTCTTGAGTGCCGGTGATCGTCGTACTGTCAAGAATGGCAATGGTTTAATTATCGACATCAGTAAAATGGATGTTTCGAGTTATTCGCATGATACGATTCATGCTTGTATTAGGACATGGAAGTTTTGTCGAGATTACCATGAGTACGATTCCATGTTAACCATTAAGGTGAAACCTGAATGAATACCGAAATCCGTATTAAGTTACTCGATCTCGTTAAGGAGTATGGCGATAGTCTGTTGCGCATGGATGCGGAGAAAGACTTGCAGAAAGCGATGGCCGAACGTGCCGAACTCGAATGTCAAGTGAAGCCTGCACACTTTAAGAAGTCAGCCTTGGCCTATTACAAAGATAAAGTGAAGACCACTCGTGATGACTTGGAAGAACAACTGGATCTTCTTGATGTCATTCGTGGCGATGAATAACGGCTGAAAGTTGATGAATAGATTTTAGGTTGACAACAAAGGCAGACTGTGTTAAACTACAGTCTGTTCAACCACGAGGTGGTTATGGCGTATCCCAACATTCATCCGATGATTCCGACGTTGCATCCGAATTATAACGATTCTACGCCTTACTTGTTGTGCGAGTTGCGTGAAGTCAAGCGACAATTGATGGATCAGATTGCTGTGTTGAGTCAACGGATTGAGATGATGGAGCAGTGGTGTCTGGCGGATCAACTCGCATCGAGCGATGGGAAATGAAGGCTTCGTCTTTAGAGAACCAAGTCTTTGGACACCTGACCGTCCTTCGTTATCAAGGTCATGCGAAGTGGGAATGTCGCTGTGTGTGTGGAAACGAAGTGATGTTAGTGACTCGGCAACTCAAGATGGGGCGTATCACCTCGTGTGGTTGTCAGTCGCCGCCGCCGCCGCCCACGGTTCCTTACAAAAGCATTCCTCTGGCGATCTCCATCATCGAACTGTTGGCGAACCACGAGTCTTTAACGAGTGCCGAGATCGCTGAATACTTGTATCTTCCCTATCACTCCACTGCATCTTTATTGACCAATCTGTGTCATAAGCACGTCGTTCGTTTTGTGCCTTCCAAGGTCGTGCGGTCAGTGCGGAAATGGCAGTTGGATCTTCCCTTGAAGGTGGCCCTTGATCGGGTTCAGTGTGAAGTCCCGCCGAAGTGCCGGGCAGGAGAAGTCGGCTCTCATGAAATTACCCAAGCAGGTTTAACCGAGGACGATGATCGATGGATGCGGCACTATCGAACGCAGTATCAGAATCGGTATCTTCGGATGGGATTGATCCCACCCATCACCCGATTCGTTTGAGCCTTGAAGAGATGCAGGAAGTCTTGCGGCATTGGGAAAGCATGGATGCAGTCAAGTGGGATGATAATACTCGAATGGAATGTTCTACCTTGATCGAAGAGGAATCGTTATCCGTGGATCAATGGAAAGCCTTGCTCGTGAAGGTGCCGGATCAAGTGGAAGAGCGGTATCGCAAAGTCATGCAGATGCTTCTGGATAAGCGGTTGATTGACCAGTGGGCCTTCGATGCGGAAATGGAGACGATGCCGCAATTCAGTCCAGGAACCCTGGCTCGACGTGGCAAAGAGTTTGCCGATTGGTATCGAAATACTGATTGACTATCGAATCTTCTTTCGGTAGAATTGAAGCCGTGGTACTGCTATGCCACATTCTCCTTTGTAGACGAGGTTGGGCGATGGTTTTTGGATCATCGCCCCTTTTTTAGGGAGTTCGATGAAGCCCACACCCATTCAGTGCATTCGTTTATTTTGCATGAACTGCAAACAGCAAAACGAATGGGAAGTCGCCAACTGCGATAACGAAGCTTGTTTTCTCCATCCGGTGCGGCCCAATCAAGGTTTGAAAGGAAAGTCTCCCGAAGATTACGATCTGGAGGAGCTTGAGCAACAAGTCTTGGATAATCTCAACTTCAAAGGTTTGAAGGAAATCTTTAATGAACGGTCTGCGTGATGATTTGATGGTGGCGGTGATGAACGCGGATTGGGAGAGGGCGAAGGTCTTGATTGAGCGCATTCAGTCGTCATCCCTGGTCGATACCGAGTTTGATCTTACGCCTTGTGAGACGAATGAATTTGAGAAGGCCACCGACTTCTTACCTTTTCATGGATGGGAATCGGCATGAACTTAGAGAATCTGAGAAAAGAGATTCAGTTGGCGATCAACCGAAACTCGGCTGAAAACGGCAGCAATACTCCAGACTTTATTCTGGCTGACTATCTCATGGATTGCCTTGAAGCTTACAACAAGGCGGTCACAGCAAGACATGCGTTGACATCATATCCGCCATTTCTAGAAGGCAGTCTCTCACGGATAAAACTATGAGCATCCTGAATAATATCCCTTTGGTGCGTTCACGCATCGCCATGTTTTTGAAAAGCGGCGCGGGCAATCCTTCGGCACTGGCCTTGCTGGAAGATGCAGCGGACGTGCTGGGATGGGCCGAGCAAGTCGTGCGCTACTGGCAACAGCGAGCCGAACAGGCCGAAGCACTGAATCAGGCCGAACAGGATGACGGCAAGTAATGGGCTATGACGCTGAGAAGTTGCGCGCCGAGTTGATCCGCGATGAAGGATTGCGGTTGACCGCATATCGCGACACGTTGGGGCATTTGACCATTGGCGTCGGGCATTTGGTTTTGCGTGGTGAGAACTTCAAAACGCTCACGCATGATCAAGCGATGACGTTGTTGGACAGCGACATTGCAATTGCTGAACGTCGGCTCACAAATATCTTCCCATCATGGCGCTCGCTCGATGAAGTACGGCAGATTAGTTTTTTAAATCTTACTTTTAACCTAGGTTACAAGTTGGCAGATTTCAAACGCTTTCTCCATGCTGCAAAATCCGAGTATTGGGAAAAGGCGGGAGACTACTTGATTCAATCGCGCTGGTTTAAACAAGTCAAATCACGCGGCCCGCGTATCGTCCATGCCATACGCACCGGAACAGAATGGAGTGGTATATGAACTTGATCCATCCCCACACCAAAAATATGCTGCTGGTTTCAGAGCATTCAGCGTTATCCATAGGCTCTGGGTATGCCGTGAGCGGGAACCACAAGATTCGTTGTTTTGGTAGTTATACTGCTCCCATTGTTTATACTGCTGCCAGTGTCCGTTTGCCGAGTCAATGCCGAGAGGATACTCCTTGTAGTGTTGCAGTGCGCGGTACAATTGAACTGTGTGGTGAGTTGTTGCAATGAACTGGCTCCTGAATCGACTCAAAGAACGCAGCACCTGGCTGGCAATCTTCACCCTGGCCGGTTTGGTGGGCATTAAGATCGAGCCGGAGTTTCGTGAAGCTATTATTAATGCGATTCTAGCTGTTGCTGCCGTTGTGGCCTTCATTTTCCGGGAGAATGTGCGTGAGCGGTCTACCGATCTTAATCAGCCTACCGGGACGCCGACGCCATTACCGCCGATTGAACTCACAGGGAAATCCGAGTCTGCCGAAGTTCCCAATATCCCGCCAATGGCTTTTGATGATTCCCCTCATCCTCATCGTCGCGTTTCTGACCAGTTGCGCGACACCTTGCCATCCATCCCTCGGTTTAAAAACCCTGCCTCTCCTCACTCAGGATCGGTGGGCTGGAATGACGATCACTGATTTTATTGAATCTGGAGAAGTGAAATGCGCGTTTTACTATTGAGTTTACTGGTTCTATTTTCGGCTTCGGCATTTTCGCAGTCTTGCCCGGAAGGGCAGATTTTTAACTCTTGCGACGGGCCGCAGACCGGGCCAGGACAGTGTACGCCGGGCTGTGTTGCTGTAGGAGTTCCGCCAGTAGTGGATGATCCGGTTGCGCCGAACGAGTTATGCGTACCGGAAGGCTGTCAATCCGTGCGGTACGTCTGGATTGGAAACGTGGTTATTGCCGCCTCGCGCCTCTCGAATGGCTATGAAGTATTGGGATGGAGCGGGCCGTGTCTGGCGGCGAGTCGCGGCGAGTGCCCGGATATTTTGAATCAGGCGTTCTCGGATTTGACGATGAACGCGAAACGTGCGAATCGCGCACAATCTTTTGTGGAGTAACCTTTCTGGCAGAGAATGCCAGAATCCTAATGTTATTGTTAACTTGGAGTAGAAATACTATGGCTCTTGATCAAGGTGTAGTGGATAGCGTCACGAACGCGAACTTTAAGACTGTCGCAGAAGCGGCTTCCGTAGGCTTGGCTCAGGCGATGGCGGTGCAGGCGCAGAATCTGGCTTCGCATCAGCAGCGGCTAAATCTGCTGGCTGAATCCAGTCTGGCGCAGATGCTGAATAAGATGAACGCGCTGGACCCGGAAGAGGCGGCGAGTATTTCCAAGGTTGAAAAGTCTGACCTGGGCAAGATTATTAGCGAACTGGGTTCGCAGATTGCCGGATTGCAACAGATGTTGAAGGGTGCGCAAACTACGCTACCCGAAACCGGGCGGTAAGCACCATGACGCACAAGGACGTGCGTTGAGGGTCTGCTGATGATGATCAACACGCTGAATATTTATTACAACCCGAGGGAAATCCTGATGAAGCTGTCTGAATTGACGAGTGCCATTGCCGGAGTGTCGGCACAACTGACCAAGGCCCAAGACGAAATTCTTGGCAAGATTACCGCGCTGGAAACTGCGCTGATTGATGTCGATTTGCCAGAAGACGCTGCGGCTGCGATTGAAGCGCTGCGTAGTCAGACCCAGGCGCTGGATGACATCGTTCCTGATGTTGTTCCTGAACCAGTGACTGAGTAAGTGGATTGTGGCGAGTCGGCAACGGCTCGCCATTGGAGGCTGTGATGCGAACCGACAAGCGTTTAGATGTCAAGCTCTCATTGGTGATTACCGACAATGAGAAGCCTTTTTCTTCATCGACGGTGACGTGGGAAGATGTGCCGTATGTAGGCGTTCTGGAAATCCAGAAAAAGCTGATCGCTTTTCTGACCGAGATGAATCAACTCGGTTATTCGATGTTGAACACGGCGGAATAAGCGATGAAATCCTTTCTCTTGGCAGCACTGCATTGGTGATTCAGGAAGCGCGGACACTTGGAATAGCAGTCAGTACGGCGCTGCTGAATTTGGCGATTGAAACTGC
>JBGAVO010000021.1:0-8684 GCA_044228075.1 Candidatus Peribacteraceae bacterium | reverse complement strand
TCAGCTGGTTAGAGCGCGACACTGATAATGTCGAGGTCCGCAGTTCAAGTCTGCGATCGCCCACCATCAATATTCAAACTTGTTACTCATCCGATGGGTTTCGTATACCCGAAATTATCGCGACAATGTTCACCACGGAACGAGTAGCTTCATTGCATAAAGCAGCATCTCGAAATGTTGCTGTACGTCGGTGCTGTAACTCGTTTGCTAAAGCAAGTGATGCACGTGCATGCTTCCTAGATGCCTCGTTTGAACTACCTGCTATTTCCGTAGCAAAGTACACTTCGAGCATTCGATTTGCATCAGTTTTACTAATAGCAACATCAGTCTCAATTTTATGCTTCTCAGGATCATAAACCGCTTGAGCTAGTGAAATGATCGTTTCTCTACAGAGTAAGCCAACTGTTTGGAACTGTTCTTCATTTCTTGCTGTTTCCAGCGTCTCTCTTATTGCATCAATACCTCTATCCACTCTAGCCCACCCTGTAGGCCCTGTCTTCGCATCTGCGGGTACTGTGCTGGCTAGTCTCTCTATTTTGGTAATAAGAGGATCATATAGTTGTCCAATATACTGTCTGCGCGATTGATACGAAGGAAGATCGCCACTGCTCCACTTGCCGTACCAAGACCATAAATCTGAGTATGGATTCGGATCAGCCATACCAATTTGACGTAATCTGGTAGCAATACTCAATCGTCTATTTCGATATTCGTCATCTTTCTCTTGGATGCGAGATCCACCCGTTGCAACTTCGATCATCAAGGCTTTCTGCTTTGAAATATCAGATAATAGTGTCTCCCTAGGATTGGGTTCTGACTGATGAAGGCCCAAAGTTTCCAACACACAGGAGGGGCATATATGGTCATATTCGTAATATGGGCCACCAGCCATTGCAGAATACTGTGCCGATCTTTCAGCATTGCCCATCACCACAATACTTTCAGACTGCTTGCCGCATCTTTCACAAATCATGAATACATTGTAGCAGATGCCCTTTCTACCTCTTCCGTGCATACATCGGCTACAAAAAAGGGCGCCCTCTCAGGCGCCCTTTAAAGTGCTTTGATAAATCGCTTCTTACGGCTGCATAGTTGAGGAAGTCGATGTCGTTGCAGATGATGTCGACGACTGAACAGAGGATGATTGAACAGAAGAAGACGACTGAACAGACGAGGAAGACATGCTCGATGCCGATGACTTGGAGGAGCGGCTGCTGCGGTACTTCTTGTGCTCTTCCATGCGCTTCATTTTGGTTTCGATCTTCAATTCGCGGCGGCTTGCCTTCTCTAGGCGGCGGTCCATTTTGTTCTCCATTTTCTGCTCAATGCGGACTTTTGCCTGAGAGCGTAGGCAGTGCGCCATATTCGCTCCAATCTTTCCCAAACATTCCTGCTTGATTGTTTTGACAACCCCTCTTACAGCAGAGTGTCGCATTTGGAAGCGTTTCAGTGCTTCTGCTCGGACACATGCGGCACGATCAAGACCGGTTTTATCTTCGCAGGGCTTCATCTTCTTGGAAGAAGTAGAGCTGGTGGCAGATGACATCGACGATGCAGAAGATGTCGAAGACGAGGACATAACAGATGATGACATCATCGACGATGTCGACGAGCTGCTGCTTTCGGCGAATGCTGGAGCAGCTGACAGACACAGGCTAAGGCCTGCAATCAGGGATGCGGTTTTTTTCATACGTAAAGAATGGGAAAAGACAAAGACATGTTTACTGTAGCAGAAATGATAGTGGTGTTGCATCTTTCTTACTTCTTTTTATACATGTCTGTCACACTTTCTTTACGTTCGATATGGCGTATAACTTCTGCCAAAAGTGGGGCAATCGGCAGAATCGTCAGTCCGGGGAAATCGGCCGTTTGTGGCGTGCTGTCGCTGACAACTACTTCTTTGAATTCTGCTTCTCTTAATCGATCGACAGCTGGTCCGGAGAACAGTGCATGCGTAGCCGCGACGTACACATCTTTGTCTGCGCCACGTTCAATCAGTGCTTTTTTAGCGGCAACCAGTGTTCCTGCGGTATCGATCATGTCATCAAACAAAATGCAGGTGCGACCTTCAATACTTCCAACGACTTCCAGAATTTCTGCCTGATGGTGTCCGCTGCGGGACTTATGAAGAATCGCGAGATCGGCGCCCATGTTATCGGCAAACTTTTTGGCCTGCTTGGCGCCACCGATATCCGGTGAGACAACCACAGGGTTCTGTAGTTTCTTTTCAAAATATCGCGCAAACAGCGGGCGAGCATCCAATACATCGACCGGAACAGAGAAGAATCCCTGAATCTGATCGGAATGCAGATTCATCGTAATGATGTGATCGGCTCCGGCTTCCTCTAGCAATCGTGCCATCAACTTGGCAGAAATTGGTTCACGCGGCTCACTGACACGGTCCTGACGTGCGTACGGGAAGTAGGGGAGAATCACGTGGATTGTTTGTGCAAAGCTCAAACGCGCCGCCTGGCACATCAAAAAGAGTTCGAATAATGCTTCATGCGGATCTTTTCCTGGTGCCTGCAGCAAATAGACATCTTTTCCGCGGACGGATTCGAGGAACTTTACATAGCACTCGCCGCTCGAGAAATGTTTGAGTTCTATTTTGCCCTGAGGAACACCAAGTTCGGCGGCAAGCGCCGCACCTAATGTTTGATGGGATGATCCTGCGAAGAGGTGCATATTCGTCTACACTTATAGCAGATGCACCTTCGACTCTCCACTGCAATCGGCCTTCCTGTCGTCGATCCATCCGAAGAATTATTGGGTCTGATTTCGGGCGTATTTATCAATCCTGATACCGGCGCCATTGAAGGGATCTTTGTGCGTGTCGCATCGTTTTTATCGTCCGATATCATGTTTGTTGCGACTATCGACATTCAACACTGGGGAAGGCGTGTGCGCATCCGCGATGCCGATTCACTCAGCCCACTGGAAGATCTTGTTCGCTTGCAGCAAATAGCAGAAGAGCGACGACCAGTGCTTGGGCAATTGATTAAAACCGAAGAGGGAATGGTGCTTGGTCGATGTGCAGACATTCAGTTTGATACGCGCTTCTTCCGTCTGGAGTGGATGTTCCCGCGGAAGTTCTTCTTCTGGAAAACACCTGTTCCAGCAGCCAGCATTCAACAAGTCCGATCGGACGCCGTTATTGTTCGTCTCATTAATCCTGCAAAAGAAGAGGAGGTGCAAGTGGAGGCGCCAGTTCTGCCCACGCTAGATCCTTTGGGAACGACGCCTGCAAGCAGAGTGGTGAAACGAGCAGCGGATCAATAAAAAACGGGGCTTGCGCCCCGTTTTAGAATCGATGTGTGAATGATTAGGAACCTGCGTTCTGGACTTCATCGAAGAGGTAGACCGTTACAAGGCTCACAATGACGCGAGCGAAGAGAACGATGATCAAACCGATAAGAGCGTAGAAGATTGTCTTCTTTGCTGTATCGCGAGCACCTTCATCACCCTGAGAGACGATGAGGCGGATACCAGCGATAACGATGACGACGACAGCGATCAGCGCAAGGAAGTTCAAGACTGCCTCAAGGATGCTGACGACGACCTCGCGGATATCTTCTGGCTCGGATGCATTTGGCAGACCACCTGCATCAGGAGTTGGTCCTGCAAAGTCTCCGCCGTCCTGTGCGAACGCAGAGCGAATAAGAGACATTGCTGTGTAGCCAGCAGCAGCTAGCGACAGTGTTGTTTTCTGAAGAGTCTGTGTCATGGAAAGAAAGGGAGGAGAAACGCGATCAGTCTCCTGTATGGCGCTTTCCTGCGCAAGATCATCGCGCCGTCGTACGGGGACATTCTATTGACGGAAACGCACGGAATATTTCCAATCGCATCAAGTACTCGATCGGTTTGAGATGATTCCTACAACCAACAGAAGAATAGCGGGGATACTGAACCATAGGTTTTGGTAATCAACCATGATCTGCACCAGCGTACTTCCAGCTAAAAGAGGCTGCAGAAGCGGCGCCATTCCAAGAGTGGAATCGAGCAGAGGTTTAGCGGCAACATAGGTAAGAAGAGCGCTGAGCAATAATCCTGCGGTAGCAAAACCGAACGCACCTGTGACAACCGGATCCCATGTGCCAGGAAGGTCTTTCGCGTACTGCATCTCGAATCCACCTTTAATGGCAATGAAAATAATCATCACAATAAACAGGATGAGCTTGATGATGGAGATGATGTTCTGATCTAAGGCGAATCCCAGTGTCGTCATCATCGGTGATGACTGAAGGCTGAGAAGACCAAGAAGATTCCCAATTGCCTGCACCGCAACGATGGCTATATAAGAGGCGATAATGATCTTTACCGATTCGTCTTTTCCCACAATAAAGCTGTACGCGAGAATGACCGCGAAGAAGATAATGACGATGAGGTCCCAGGAGAGCGAGATTTCCATCGTGTCCTATGGTACGTCGTACGTGGGTCAGGCCGCAATCACTGCTTGGTCCAAGGGGAGTGATGCGATTGTTTCGAATGGCAGATAGGCATCTACTCCTCGTTCCTGCACCAAGAACTCTGCTGCAGCACCAATCATCGCTGCGTTATCTGTGCAATAACCGAGCGTTGCAGGGAAGCGCAACGTGCGCCCGTCACAGATCTCCGATGCCATCGCGCGTAATCTGGTATTGGCCGAAACACCACCAACGAGGTGTACTTCGCGGATATCAGTATGCAGTTCCAGTGCGCGCTTCATGCGATCACAAAGGTGAGAGCAGAGAGCATGTTCGTAGCTGGCGGCGAGATCAGATAGAAGTTTTCCGTTTTCCGATATCCGATTTCCGCCATCTGCATCAAGATCTCTGATGATGTATCGAAGTGCAGTTTTTAGCCCTGAGAAGCTGTAATCGATCGTCTGTTCTTTTTGCAGCGGGAGGGGGAAGGGGAATGCGAGAGGGTTTCCTTCAGCACCTGCTTTCGAAATCGATGGTCCACCGGGATACGGCAGTCCAAGCATGGATGCACCTTTATCGAATGCTTCACCTGCTGCATCGTCGCGTGTTCGTCCAATGAGCATTCCTTTTGTGTGCGCGGTTCGCAGCCATAAATCTGTATGACCACCCGATGCCGACAGTGTCAGAATCGGAAACTGCGGTTGGTTCGACGGATCTGTTTCCAACCATGTAGAACTGAGGTGTCCTAATGTGTGGTGGACACCAATCAGCGGCTTGTTTCGAATACGAGCGATGGCGCGTGCGGCAGTGGTTCCAACAAGGAGTGAACCCAGCAACCCCGGTCCGCGTGTCACCGCAATTGCATCAATGTCATCCCACGATGCAATGACCCCTTCCAGGGCCTGGTTGATAACCGGTCCAATGCATTCGACGGTTTTGCGCGCCGCATCCTCTGGAATAACGCCTCCTGTTTGCTCAAATGACTTTCGAGAGGTGGAAATGACGTTACTGCGAACGTGCACGCCGTCTTCAATGACCGCGGCAGCCGTTTCGTCGCACGATGATTCGATAGCAAGGATTCGCATGATGTTGTGGCATTATAGCCTAGATGCAACGTCCAGTACTCTTTCTTGCCCGCTCCTGGCATGGCCATGGCGGTATGCAGCGCCTTAACCGCGATGTTGTTGGTCATATGGCAAAAGAGAGGGGAAATTCGTTTCGGGCGGTCTATCCCGCAGGACGGTCATTTACAGACCTATTTGGCTTTTGTTTGCGGTCTATAGCTGCTGCATGGACTCTGCGTGGCAGAGGTGTCCGCGTTCACACCGGCGATGCAGCCGCTCTTCCGTTGGGCATCGTCTGTAAGTGGATGAGCAGGGGATCTCTCAGTACGACTGCCTGTGGACTCGATGTGATATATCCGAGGCATTGGTATCAATCGATGCTGCGTTTTTGCCTGCCTCGATGCGTACACGTCCTTTGTATTAGTGATGTAACAGCAGAGGAAATTCGACAGAGGGGAATAGCAACGGAGAAGATTACCGTGATTCCGTGCGGCATTGATGCATCTGATACGCAGCTTTATACCAAACGCGATCCACATCTGCTGGTGACTGTTGGTCGGCTTGTTCGTCGCAAGGGTGTTTCGTGGTTTTTGGAACATGTCTTTCCACGGTTGTTAGTTAAGAATCCACAGCTGCGGTATGTCATTGTCGGTGATGGCCAGGAGAAAGAGCGCATTGAATCGATCATTACACAATTGCATCTTGATGACGCCGTCAGCATTTGGCCGAATGCATCGGATGAAACTCGTCAGAGCATTCTGGATACGGCATCGGTGTTTATCGCACCGAATATTCGTGTCAGAGGTGATATGGAAGGATTCGGCATTGTTTGTGTGGAAGCAGGAGAGCGAGGATTGCAAACGGCAGCCGCTCGCATCGAAGGCCTACAAGATGCGGTAATTGATAGGCAGAGTGGGCGATTGTTTGCTCAAAAAAATGTCGACGATTGCATCGGCATTCTTACGGAAATGCTGCGGCACCCGCTCGATCCCCAACATGTGCGCACAGCAACACTGAATCGTTTTTCTTGGAATCGCATTATTCCTCTCTACAACGATGTCTTCGACTCCTGAGACGATCGGCTTGCTGACGTGGGATTACGCACAACCCAAAGGGGGAATGGGGCGATCACTGCAGCATATTGTAGAAGTATTGCGATCTGTTGATTCTGGCGCGGAGCCGTCCGGTTCGAGCCTGCCTGCCGGTAGGCAGGCGCAGCATCACGCCCTGTGTCATCCTGAGCCCGGTCGAAGGATGTCATGGTTCGAGCGGCCTCACCATGACACACCTGGCGGAGCGCCAAAAAGAATCATCAATGTTTTTGCTCCATATGGTGATAAACCACTCCTATCTTTCACCAGTCGATTCGGCGGGCAGATTCTGTTTTCGTTGTTACTGCCGTTTGTTCTGGAGCAACGATTACGCGTCATCAATAAACTTCTTCTGCCAGTCGGTCCCGGTGGTGTGTTGCTGCTCCGTCGACCATCTGTTCCGGCTACTGCCATTGTGTATCACAGCTACGCACAACAGAGTGCCCTTGTTCCAGGGCAGTGGTGGAAGCAAATCTTCAAGCCATTTGAGCGTCGAACGTTACGATATTGCTCATCTATCATTTGTTTCTGTCAGGACACAAAAGATGCGCTTGTCCGATCGTATGGTATTGATCCGTCGCGCATCACCGTTCTATCCCATGCCGTATCGGTCTCATCGCAAGCCATCGAACGTGATCCATTGCTCTGCGTCTGTGTTGCGCGGTTGGAAGCACGAAAAGGTGTCGATGTGTTGGTGCGTGCGTGGCCGCGCATTCTTCAATCAGTTCCTGGCGCGCGATTAGTCATTGTCGGCGATGGCGCTCAACGGGGAAAGATCGATCGAATGATCAGCAAACTTACTGGTGTTGAAAGACGTCCATCACTCCCACAAAAAGAACTCGATCTCCTTCTTGCTCAGGCTTCTGTCGCATGTTGTCCTGCGTATTTGGAAGGATTCGGACTTGCGTGTGCAGAAGCAATGGCTGCGGGTTGCTGTGTTATCGCATCTGATACAGATGGATTACGATCATTAGTTGATATGGATTCTGGCATGCTTGTGACACCCGGTGATGATCGAGCATTTGCCGATGCGGTTATTCGTGCGTTGCGTAATGAAACACTCCGCACAAGACTTGGGAAGAATGCTGCTGCACGAATCAAGCATCTGTGTGATCCAGCCTCCTGTGATGCGGCGCTTGCAGCGGCAGTGTGATACGCTGTCTGCCGTGTTCGATATTACTGCTCTCCGTCGTCCGCTTTTCTGGATTGTCTCCGCGCTTGTTGCTGCGCTTTTCGTGAAGTACGGATGGTCGTTGTTTGCGTTTGATCTGCCACTTGGATACGACACTGGTTTTTATCGCTATCTGTTTTTGCGACACGCCGAGGCGTTTCCACCATTCTGGATTACCGATTTGGAACCGTGGGCACGAGCGCATCCGCTTGGTTTATTCTTCTTTTCGACCATTCTTCTTAAGCTTGGCATTCCGGTTGATTGGTTGATTGGATGGATCTGGAATCTGTTCGCTATCATTCTTCTTTGTGCGCTTTCATGGACAGCTGGTAAGCGTTTCGGGCGCGATGCGGGAGTATGGACATTAGTTGCGTGTGTTCTCTCTGTTTCAACATTTGATGGTTTTGCAGCGATGTATTGGAAGACGTTCGCATCGCTCTTGTGGTGTGTACTCGCGTTTTCTGCTCTGGAGCGGCGTTCATGGCTCACCGTTCCATTCGGCATTTTGGCTGTGGCTACGCACAGTCAGACAGGATTACTCTTCGGGTTAGTCCTGCTCAGCTATCTGATTTTGCCCTTCATTCCATGGGTTAAACCATCGTCGCCCATAAAAATCAGCCGCATTCGTCCACGTGACGTTGTGATCGTTCTTGGTGGAGGGTTGGCTATTCTGGGTATTGGGTTGCTCGTCTATCTGCCTATCTGGACAGAGGCGGTCGCACAAATTCTTCCGATGTTGTTGGGGCAAACCGAGGTATCATCTGGCAGCTTCCCAGCGTCATCGTTTTATCTGTATTACGAGGGCGGCATTTTGATTGCTGGTATTCTTGGTTTAATCCTCAATCTTCGCACTGAACGCTGGACTCCGTGGCAGCTCGCTGTGCTCTGGAGCTTCTTCTTTGTTGCGGCACGCATGCTGTTCTATCGCCGATTTTTCCTCCAGTTAGAATTCTTC
>JBGAVO010000020.1:0-9337 GCA_044228075.1 Candidatus Peribacteraceae bacterium | reverse complement strand
CCTGATTACCTCGTGACGATGCGCGCGCCTGGCGATCAACTGGACCGCGTGACGCACACGAGAGATGACTATCCCGTCGATCGCTGGCAAAAGGTAGCCAGCCCGGTCTGGATGGACATCAACCCTTCGGACACCCTGCAATACCAATCGGCGCGAGAGCACGACGACGAGCGGCATATTTGCCCTCTTCAGCTTGAGGTAATCAGGCGCGGTGTCGAGCTTTGGACAAACCCTGGCGACGTGGTTCTTTCCCCTTTTGCTGGCATCGGTAGTGAGGGATTCGTCAGTGTGCAGATGGGGCGGAAGTTCGTAGGGGTCGAACTGAAGGACTCGTACTTCAGACAAGCAAGCCAAAACCTTAACGCAGCATTGCGCACGACAGGAGAATTGTTTTGAAAAACAAAACTAAGCCGTTACCAAACATGCCGACCGGCCCTATTCACTCGTTCATCGCCCTGCCGTACCCGCTGCCGAAACAGTGCCAGGACCGCTTGAAGGATATTCAACACCTTCAAGAAGATGCAAGAGAAGGAGCGTGGAAAACTCTGGACAACCAGTTGCGCGACTTTTTTGGCGTTGAGGTTGTTCGTCGTAGTTTCGTGGGAGTCGGATCGTGATCGACATTGAAAAGATAAAGATCGACAGCAAGGCGCAAGCACGCACAAGGCTTTGCAAAGCAACTATCGCCGAATACGCGGAAGGCTACAAAAATGGCGCAACGTTCCCGCCAATTACACTGTACTTCGACGGGCAAAACTATTGGCTTGCTGATGGCTTCCATCGCTACTTTGGCGCACAAACAGCCGGAAAGAAGCAAATCCTGGAAGAAATCACGCCTGGCACTCTTCGTGACGCCGTTCTGCACTCGCTTGGAGCTAACGCGAGCCACGGACTTCCGAGAAGCAACGCAGACAAGCGAAAAGCGATTCGGACGCTGCTTGACGATCCAGAATGGACCGCGTTGAGCAGTCGGGAAATAGCCCGGATTTGCAATGTTTCGCATCCTCTTGTTCTCGATGAGCGAAACCGTCCACTGGTAATATTACCACCCAAAGACGAGGAAAAGCCTGATTCTGATGCTGGCCAAAACGACGCCGAACAGCCTTCAAAGCCAGCAAATACGGACAATTCAGGCGGTGACCAATATGCTTGCGACGATGCAAACGACCGCATCGACGAAGAGCAAGAATACACCGAGTTAGATCAAGCGCACGATCAAATAGCAGAGCTTCAGAATGCGCTATCCATCGCCGCACAAGGCGAGCTTGGCGAGGAGGAAAAAGCCGAAGCGATCAACTTAGTAGATGGACTCAGGGCAGAAATCAAGACGCTTGAGGCGACGTTGCGGGCGGTTACTGCTTCTCGGAACCTGCTACAGCAAGAAAACAAGGAATTGAAGACGCAGATTCGGATGCAGCGCAAAGAGATTGACAAGCTCGCAGGGACGAAGACGGCATGAGCTTGCAACTGCGCCCGCACCAAGTGTCGGGGCTAGAGAAGCTACGTAGCGGGTTTGCACGCGGGCATCACGCGCAAATCCTCTATGGGCCGTGCGCCTTTGGCAAGACCGAGCTAGCTATCTCAATGATGGCTGGCGCGGCAGCAAAAGGGAAGCGATCAGCGATGGTGCTCGACAGGCGGATTCTTTGCGAACAAACCAGCCAAAGACTATGGAAGTACGGGATAGATCACGGCGTGATTATGCAAGGATCGAACCGCTATCGCCCGGACCAGAAGATACAGATTTGCACAGCTCAGACGCTCGAAAAGCGCGAAGGCTTCCCCGCCGTCGATCTTCTGGTGATCGACGAGGCGCATTGTGTTCGCAAGGAAACGGCATCGTTCATCAAGAACCATCCAGGGCTTAAAGTCGTAGGGCTTTCCGGCAGCCCATTTGCCAAGGGTCTTGGCTCGATCTACTCCAACGTTGAATCAGCGATCACGATAGACCAGCTTGTATCCGATGGATGGCTTATTTCCCCTCGCGTGTTCATCGCCAAAGAAATAGACATGACCGGCGCCAAAAAAGTAGCCGGCGAATGGTCATCGAAGGAATCTACCGACCGAGGGATGAAGATCACCGGAGATATTGTCAGCGAGTGGGTCAAGAAAACTCACGAGATATTCGGAGGTCCGCGCAAAACAATCGTTTTTTGCTCTGGAGTTGCGCACGGAGAGTCGCTAGCAAGAAAATTCGCTGAGGCTGGCTACAACTTTGTATCGATCAGCTACCAGGACGATGACGAATTCAAATCACAAGCAATCGCAGACTTCAGCTTGCCAGATACGGAAATTCACGGACTCATAGCAACCGACCTGTTAACAAAGGGGTTTGATTGCTCTGACGTGATGATTGGCGTATCTGCAAGGCCGTTTTCCAAATCGTTCTCTTCGCACGTTCAACAGATTGGCCGGGTAATGCGCCCGCATGAAGGGAAAGAACAAGCGGTATGGCTCGACCACTCTGGAAATTACCTGCGATTCAAGAAGGTATGGGACGAACTTTGCGCGAACGGCGTTGATGATCTTGACGACGGCGCAGAGAAACCAAAGCCCGAGCCTACCGAACAAGAGAAAGACGCCGCCAAATGCCCCGCCTGCGGTCATTTGTGGCCCGGACAGTCGGACACGTGCGCGCATTGCGGATTCAAGCGCGAGCGCAAATCATCAGTTATCGAGGTTGCCGGCGAAATGTTCGAGTTGGCTACGGCGAAGAAAACAGAGAAATATTCGATCGAATACAAGACAGCTTTCTATGCGCAGCTTCTCGGGTACGCCGAGTCCAAAGGCCAGAATCCAGGCTCCGCCTATCACCGTTATCACGAGAAGTTCGGCGTGCATCCGAGCATGGCAAAGCCTGAACCACAGGCGCCAAGCTTCGAGGTCGTGCAGTTCGTCCGATCACGGAACATCGCCTTTGCGAAAATGAAAACGGCGTGATAGACGAGGCCATTAGAATCGAGTCAGCAATCTCGTTCATTCCTGCCATAGATCGCGATGTGTGGGTCGAGGTCGGCATGGCCGTCAAGTCTGAGCTTGGCGATTCAGGATTCGACATATGGGATCGATGGAGCAGCCAAGAATCCTCGTACAACGAAAACGATGCCAAAGCCGTTTGGAAGTCGATCAGTCCAGCAGGAGCAATCACCGCAGGGACACTATTTCACTATGCCAGACTGGAAGGATGGACCGACGACAGCAAGCGCCCTTTTTTGACGAAAGAACAGATACAAATCAGAAGGAAAGCGGCAATCGAGAGAGCAAGAAAACAAGACGCTGAGACTGCCGCAGGACATCTCAGGGCAGCCCAAAAAGCAGCAAGAATACTAAGCCAGTGCTCTCTCGAAAAGCACGCTTATCTCGACTCTAAAGGGTTTCCAGAAGCGCTTGGGAACGTGTGGCAAACCAACGAACACAACCCATTGTTGTGCATTCCGATGAGGTCTTGTAAAATTATTGTCGGGCTGCAAATAATAAACATTGACGGCAATAAGAAATTCCTGCTTGGCCAGAAAACGGCAGAAGCGGAATTCCTTATTGACGGCAAAGGGCAGGATTGGTTTTGCGAAGGGTACGCCACAGCGTTGAGTCTCAAAGCTGCGCTAGGAGCACTCAAGATTAGGTTTCGCATCCATGTAACCTTCTCTGCCGGCAACCTGAAAAGAATGGCGTCTGTGTGCCCTGGGGCGCTTGTTGTAGCCGATAACGATGAGTCTGGAACGGGAGAGAGAGCAGCGCAAGAGTCAGGCTGCAAATACTTTCTTCCGCCGACAGTCGGGCAGGATTTCAACGATTTGCACAGAGAGATTGGATTGTTCAAGGTTAGTCAGATGCTGCGGAAGTTCATAGCAGCGAGATAGTCAGCGCTCCGAGCTTTATAAAGGGCCAAAAGCGGGCCGCGCGGAAGAAAACGCTACAGGTAAGGGCCACGAACTGAAGTAGGTGGCGCCCGGTGCAAAACCGTAACAATCCTGGGGACTAGCCTTGCGGCGCATGTCCGGGGGATAACAACTTGCCATTGTTATCATGCGCTGTTCGATTTAATCGAGCTGCCGGCCTCTAGCTTCCATTACCTATGGGGTAGGGGGAGCCTTTGGCTGCCCTTAGGGGGTGGGGGAAAAGGGGTGAAAATGCGGACAAACATGAAGAGGAGAGCATGAAACAAATCGGTGAGTTTTTGGACATGGCCGGAATCGACCCGTTGCGATGGGCGTATTTTCCAACGTCGCAACGCGCTATGGATGTGATTTTTGAAGAGGCGCGCAACGGCGGTGTGTTCGCATCAATCCGCGACTCGCACATTGCGCGTGGAATTTGTGACGACGACGGCCAAGCGCTGAAGTTGTGGAGTGTCGCGGTTCGTGAATTCGTAATCCCGCCTTGGTACGTGCGGATTGATCAGGAGTTGGCAGCATGAAAACTTTTTTACTACAGGCCGTCGTTAGTGCGGCGGTTTCCGCAGTTGGGGCAAGTCTGTCGTTGGATGTTTTACAACTACAAGGGAATGTCTTAATGTTCGCCGGGATGGTGGTCGGCGGGATAAATTTGGGGTCCGTTTTGGTTGTTGGTGAATTGGCGCGTAAGTGATGAAAATTTTGATTGGAAATACAGCGTTGCTCGCAAGCGTCGCCGCTTCAATTCCAACATTTATTGATGGACAGTCAAGAGCGCAAGCTTTTTGGTTTGTCTGGTGCGCTTGCGTGATTCTTTGCTTGTCTGCAAAGATTTTCGAGAGGATGACGAAATGAACAAACGCTGCAAGTTTCGAGACGCTTCCGGGCATTTGTGCGGCAGCTACGCCTTCAATCTTGAGAAGGAAGGCCTTGACCAGGGCGACTTCTGTGACCGCCACTACTGGCAGGATGAGTGCGAGAAAGCGCGGGCCGAGGTTGATAAGCTTCGCGCAGAATCTGTTGCAGTAACGCCAGCGTGATAGCCGAGCCATTCGAGCGCGTAGTAACGCCGAGGACGCTTAAAGAAGCGTTTTCCTATGCGTTCGCCGTTGCCAAACAGGTATTCGAGGACGAGGGCGGGCATGAGATTGTCTGGAAGCTGCTACTAACTCCGGTCAAAAGCACACGAAGCCTGCAAGCCAATGCTTGTATGTGGGCACACCTCACAGACATATCGCGTCAAGTGGTTTGGTACGGTAACAAACTCGATCCTAGCGAGTGGAAAGACGTAATCTCTGCTGGACTCAAAAAACAGAAGATAGTGCCCGACATATTTGGAACGGGGTTTGTGTCAATAGGAGCCAGAACGAGTAAAATGTCAATAAAGGAAATGAGTGACATGATTGAACTATCTTTGTCGTTTGGTATCGAGCATGGCGTTAAATTCATGGCGCCGAAATGGATGGCGGAAGAGTGAAGCGATCTCCGATCAGAAGTCGGTCGCTGAAGTCATTGTCGGTTGCTGAGGCTATGGCGCAAAAGGCATTCAATGCGTATGTTCGAGCCAGGGACTATGGTTCTCCCTGTATTTCATGCGGGAAAATGACAGAGTTGCAGGCTGGTCACTATCGTAGCGTTGGCGCAGCGCCCGAGTTGCGATTCGACGAGATGAATGTGCATGGTCAGTGCCAAAGATGTAATGTTGATCTTGGAGGGAACAGGGCCGGGTTTCGTGTTGGAATTGCTGCAATATACGGTCAACATGTTCTGGATTCGCTGGACGGCCATCACCAGGCGAAGCATTACACGGTTAGTCAGTTGAAAGATATTCGCTCGATGTATTCGTCAAAAACTGCTGAGCTGATTGCAGACATGGCGGCATGAGTGCCAGAAACACGTCCTCCAACGCACGCCGAAGCAGTCGCATGGATTGTGCGCAATGGACACGAGCGGCAGTATTGCAGGGAGTGCCTGAAGCTGTGGGCGGGACTGTTGGGGGATGCGTTCATGCGGAAGGTGGCGAGCGAGGCTCGATCAAAGTTGGACAAAAGGAAATGATCGCAATGGCCAAACGATCAAAGCACCGCAATGTAAAAACCGTTGTCGATGGAATTACATTTGACAGCAAGGGCGAAAGCGAGCGATACAAAATTCTGAAGTGCATGCAGGAAGGTGGGGAAATATACGACCTCCGCATTCAGCACAAGGTACAGATCGCGCCAGGCGTTAGGCTTCCTGGGGCAAAGAGAGCGAGTCCGCCAGTCCGGTATTTTGCTGACTTCTGTTACCGTAATTTGTGCGGGGAGGTTGTGATCGAGGACTTCAAGGGAAGGCTTACCCCGATTTACAAACTCAAACGGCACCTCTTGGCCCTGCAGGGTGTAATCATTAAGGAAGTTAGCGCATGACCACAAGGAATGTGGCAAAAATAGCTGAGAGAATGAGCGCATTATCGGATGAGATGGTAAGAGTATCCAGCGTTCTCGTAAGCAATCGGTCTAGAATTCCTGCACAGCCGCACTTGTCTGGGCTTGAAAGAGAAGCAAAAATTGTTGCAAATATTCTTCGCGGCAATTTTCCGTTGTCAGACGGCGCATTGAATTTGGCTGAGAATATTGACAGTTGGTGCGAGACATGGAGAGAGTGGCGAGATCTACCAACAAGCAATATCGTTGATGCCTCTTTGTCTGTAGGAATGGAATTGGGAGCAAGGTTTGTTGCTCACCGTGCTGATATGTTGAGGTCATGACAGTAGATCAAATAGAGGCATGGGTAGAGAGGTCGGCAATCCTCGCTGAGAGCATGCAGCTATCTCGTGAGGCGTCAGAAGATCAGGCCGCTTTTCAGATGGGGATGACTGACTCTGAACTGGAAGATGCGAGGTCCGCGAGTGGCTGAACTTGAGCGGTGGGTATACGGTAATCATGAGCTGGTGGCAATGAGACGGGAGGGCAGGACATGCAACGGGTGTGCAACGATCAAAGAGACAACGCTATGGGGCGCCGTCGTTCGGATGTGCGCAAATGGAGTTCCGAAAGCAAAATGCCTGAAGTACAAGCCCAAGCAGTGGGTAAGGAAAATGCCGTATCAGGTATTTTGGTAGAATGGGCAAACTGGTCAAAAGGCTACCGGATGCGAATCGGATACCCGTCAAGGTCGGCAGTATTTGAGACAGGATGCGGGGTAGTGACAAAAGAAACATCAGAACACCAGTACGATGATGTTGCCGCTGATCGCTGCCGTATCGTCGATCGGTGCATTGATGATTTGCCGGTAAAAGCGCAAAGCGCAGCTATACACCGATGCTATCTGTCCGCTGTATATCGGCTGAGAGACTACGAACAAACGCTGCTGGACGCGCACGAGGCGCTAGAGGTCGCGTTTAGACGGAAGGGAGTGTTATGGGGATGATGCAGTGACGATAAAGTCAGACAAGTGGATTCGCAGAATGGCGCAAGATCACGGAATGATCGAGCCATTCGAGCCTGGGCAGGTACGAGAAACTGAAGGCAGGAAGATCATTTCATACGGTACGTCGAGCTACGGATACGATATTCGCTGCTCAAACAAGTTCAAGCTATTCACCAACATCAACTCAACGATTGTCGATCCTAAGAACTTCGATCCAGCATCATTCGTCGAGGTCGAAGGCGATCACTGTATCATCCCGCCTAACTCGTTCGCACTGGCGAGCACGGTCGAGTATTTCCGCATTCCTCGTAGCGTGCTGACTGTCTGTCTCGGAAAGAGCACATACGCACGGTGCGGGATCATCGTCAATGTAACTCCGTTTGAACCCGAGTGGGAAGGCTACGTGACACTAGAATTCTCGAACACAACACCGCTACCGGCCAAAATTTACGCCAACGAGGGAATAGCACAAGTCCTATTCTTCGAGTCTGACGAGGTATGCCAGACTTCGTATAAGGACCGTGGCGGGAAGTACCAAGGGCAGGTAGGCGTTACTCTTCCTAAGATGTGATGACAAACTGCGCAAAGGGAAAGTATGAAAAAAACATCAGTAGCAGTTCAGCAGTTCGATAGCCTTCCAGACTCCGCAGTGCTACACATTCAGGACGCAGTTGTTGTGTCTGGAAGAAGCCTCGGAAGCATTTATCGACACTTCAAAGCTGGTGATCTTACGAAGATCAAAATCGGTCAATCTACAAAGGTTCGCGTCGGAGAGTTGCGGAAACTAATCGGCGCCGATTGATGTGGTGATTTGAACGAAAAAACCGCCCGAAGGCGGCTAGTTGTTGGTTTTTTCGGCTTCGTAAAGCTTACCGTCCAGCCAATCCCGCAGAGCCTTCGCGCCCCTACGCTCGTACTCTACCTTCTGTTCAGAGCTGACGCGGGCGGTAATTTTCGTCACCTGGCCGCGCGGGGCGATGGTCGGCTGGCGGCCTTGGCCGGGTGCGTTGCCTTTACGCTTGCTCATTGAGCGCACCAAGGAATGCAACCATCTGCTCATCTTCGCACACCTTGTCAGACATTCCCGCAATGGCGTTAGTGTTGAAAACGTCAATACTGATTTGTGCTGCGGAATCGGCGGATTCTTGTCCGTGAGTCTCGACGGCTTTTTCGTATGCGTCGTTTAGCCTGTTGCTCATTTCGTTCTCCTTGTGAGTTGTCCATTGCTTCAATTTTGCAGCGCTCTGCGTAGGCTGTGCACTGCTCGTCCGTGAGATTCCAGCCAGGGGCAAAATACTGGCCATGGAACACGAATGCGTTTGCGCTATCGCTGAAGATAAACAGCTTGAAGCTTGTCTTCTTCCCGCACTGGTGGACGTTCCCTTTATTTTCAATTCTAACGTTTCCCATCTCATTCTCCTTGCGGCCCTTGCGGGCCTGTTTGTTAAGCGGATACTTGTTTCGGAAGCGCAGTGCTGAACTGACCTCTAAAACAAAACTCAAAAGCGTCAGCGCGAACGCGGCGGGCCGGGCGAATTTCGCCAGAGTTCATTTTTACGAAAAACGGGAATCCGGCCTGCACTTGGCAAATATTGCCAGTGCAGTTTATTACGCTGAACTTGTTGGCGCGTAGTGTTGATATTCTAGTTGTTGGCATCATCTCGTTCTCCTGTGCGGCCCTTTCGGGCCGCGGTGGTTGGTCACGCCTGCTGAATCAGGGCAGAGACAGCTGACAAAAGCTCTGGCGCGCGTATCTCGTGCGTTGTTGTGCAGGAGTCCCCTTGTTTTCCGAACGCAAACACTTTTGAGTCTACAGCGCGCTCCTGTGGATAAATCAAAGCGGTGTGATTAACGCCGTCCGCGGTGAAAGCCACGAACGTTGAAAAACTTCCACGCCTTGTTGATGTGATTTTTACATTCATCTCGTTCTCCTTGGTTGTTGTGTGTCGATAGCTGTATTGTACGCCAATACAAACAGGTGTCAAGAAGAATTTTGACAATCATCAGGCGCTTGACAATGGCCAGAGACTGTC
>JBGAVO010000001.1:0-193938 GCA_044228075.1 Candidatus Peribacteraceae bacterium | reverse complement strand
AGAATCCCGAGGTGTTTATTCAGGAATACTTTAATGAGCAAAAATATGGTAAGAGCCGCTTGGATGATATGAATAACAACTTACTCACCTTGAGAGGGAACAAGGCTAACCTTGAGATGGAAGAAGCACGTATTGAGAAAGCGTACGATAAAGGCACGTACAGCTTAGAGAAAATGGAAGATAAAATTAGAGAGTTAGAGGAGCAAATAAGAGTCGTAGAGGGCAGAATTGAGGGGATCCAAAAAGAGTTAAGCATTGCCTCCTTGAAAGAGGCGGAAATTGCAGGGCTGCGGAAGGCTGCGGAAGTGGTGCGCTACAATTTGGATAACTTGGACAGAAAGCAGAAGAAGATTTTGATTGATCTCTTTGTGGATCGTGTAGAGATGAATCGCATAGAGAAGCCTTCAGAGGGGAAGCGTTCCAAGTGGGATATACAGGCAAAAGTAATCTTCCGTTTTGTACCTGATAAATTCACAAGTACAGAAAAGAAGGGTAGAACCCAAAAAGGGCTTACCAAAGCGGAGGTAGTAGAATTGTTTGGAAAAAATAAGGGAGATGGTGGGCGATCGCAGACTTGAACTGCGGACCTCGACATTATCAGTGTCGCGCTCTAACCAGCTGAGCTAACCGCCCGTTGTTGTAAAATGCGCCGAATGCGCTCTAACCATCCCGCAGGCGCGGGATAGCCGCCCAAAAACCCTCTTTTAGGGTGCGGCAAGAGTAGGCAGAAACAGCTTCAGGGTCAAGTAAGGGGGCTAAAACAGTGAATCTCTTATTTTTCTCCCCTTACCCAGGTCAGATACTGCTCCAGAGACAGACTATATGGCAGTATTTTACCCTCATGTTCGATACCCGAAACAAGATCACGAGAAGGCTGATACGTGAACGATAGAACCCGATCGCCAGTGTTTGTTCCCATGACAATATCTCGAATGGCATACGACCCATCCTCGTTGAGGCTCAATGCACTCTTGGACGTAAACATTACACCCAAGTCACTCAATATCTTTCGAACCTGATCCTCGGAGATGATTTCCTGTGTTACCTCTGGCTCTTCAGTAGCCCTTTCCTCCGCTTCATCAATCTGTTCCTCGGCGATATCCACCCGAGCATCAACAATCACTTCCTGCTCCGACCCAAAAGCAGCTGCGAGCGCATCGCTGTAAGCACGAGCACGAGCAGGGTATCCGTCCCGGTCTAGAGCGACGATATCCTCACGAATGAGTGGCAACACCGTCTCGCGAATGAACGTCGCTTGAGCTTCATCTTTCACGAGAGCCTGCCAGCCATCCTGCCATGCACGAATAACCGCCTCAGGACGAGGGTCTCCTGCACGATCAGACTGCGGCAGAAGGATTTGCAACAGAAGAGCAGAGCGATCGGTGTCGGATCCTGGATAGACCCATGCACGATCACTAAGAAGCGGATGATAGCGAGCGATCAGTGCCGCATCTGCATCATCGAGCAGGAACGGCAGAATTAGTGCATCGCGGTTAGACGCAGCAGCAAGCGACAAAACCGTCCAAAGTTGCTGGACTGGTGCGTGTTGCAGAGCCTGTTGTGTGTCCTGACGAAGAAGCAATTCATCAATCAACGCATCATCGCTCTCCTGCATTGCCTGAGTAAGCACAGAAAGACGTAGGGCAGTTTCCTGCTCCCATGCACGATTTTCCGCAGCATCAAAACGAAGGGCGCTCCCAAGAAGTGGGGGCAATGTTGTTTCTGCAGCTGGCAGAGCACTAAGACGTACTCTTTCCATCAAGACTTCGACCTTCGGTAACATCTCGCGCACATAGTGGACTGGCAGTCGCTGTGGACGATGATTCTGTAGCCAAGAGGCATCAAGCGTACTCGACGCATCTGCATCGATTGTTAACTGCATGCCAACTGGAACGATCCACTGCACATCGCTCCGCGTAGCTACTACGGGAGTAGTGAGGGCTGCGATTGTGACGCGATCCGTCGATGCTGCATCAATGTGAAATGCGCCATTCCAACCGGACAATGTCAGATCGTTGATGGTTGCAGTAACGATGCTTTTACCAGCGATTAAACCATCCTCCTCTGAACGAATAGTCGAAAGATCCGCCGGCATATTGTGACCGCTCTGCGGTAGACCAAGCCAGGCAAAGAACACAAATAATGGCACAGCGACATACAGACGATGACGCCTGTTTTGAGCCGTTTTGGTGTTTGTATGAGAATTCATGTTTTCCCCTTATTATAGCAGAAAAGAGGCATTTTGAGTATGGTACGGGAATGAATATTTCATAGTCGTCAATATACCAAAAACTAGAAGCTAACAGCTATAAGCTATAAGCTCCGTACGTGAAAATCCTCGGTATCGACCCCGGCCTAGCAACCATTGGAATCGGACTAATTGAGAGCGATTCTGGAGTCGATTTACGCAATCCTGACTGGCTGACTATCACGACGCCTGCTGGCCTCCCCCTCCCCGACCGTCTGCTGGAAATCCGCAAAGATCTGACTCAGTTTTTGGCCGAAACAAAACCAGAACTGGCAGTTATCGAAAAACTCTTTTTTGCGACTAATGCCCTAACAGCCATTGATGTCGCACAGGCACGCGGTGTCATTGTTGCAACCGTTGCCGAAGCAGGTATTCCAATTATTGAGGCAACACCACTCCAAATGAAGCTCGCGATTACCGGTGACGGACAGGCAGACAAACTCCAAGTACAGACAATGTTGATGCACTTATTAAATCTGAGCGAAATCCCCCGCCCCGATGATGCGGCTGATGCATTGGCCTTGGCTATCTATGGGGCGTTGCATCAAAACACATTCTCACTCGCCAGCTGAAACCGATCCTGCATCAACCGTAAATATCTTCGCATGCTCCGCACCTGGAGGCACGCGTGTAGATGTCATAATCACCTGGCGACCTTTGAACCCACGCAATACTGATGCCTGATGCTCATCATCAAGCTCTGAGAAAACGTCATCCAGAAGAATAATAGGCTTCTGTCCTTTGCGCAGCTCCAAATACGAGACCTGCAACTGCAGCATCGCCAACACGGCTGTACGTTCTTGCCCACGCGAAGCGAATGATGGAAGTGGACGACCATCGCGATACACCTGCCAATCTTCGCGATGAGGACCGGTACCCGTCGATTGCAGCAAAATATCCCGATCGCGACTGGCACGAAGGAGCTCACGATATTCCTGTTCCATTTCCCCTCGAGCCTTCGCGGTTCCTTTGCGATCGTATTGCAGACGAACATCGGGCCAGTTCTCCCCAAGAGCAGACATCTCCTGCGCAAACGACAAGTTAAGGGTTTCCATCAGCTCCAGGCGCGCAACCGTAATAACGGCGCTGCGCTGGGCACATTCGCTATCCCACAAATCGAGCGATGTTGGACTTTCGGAGCCTGATGCAATGCGCTTCAGCAGAGCATTTCGCTGCTGAACGATCTTTTGATACTCGGCCAGCGCCTGCAGATAATCGGACGAAAGCTGGCTGAGTAATTGATCGAGAAATCGACGACGTTCTGCCGGTGGCCCCGTAAAGAGTTCCAAGTCCTGTGGCAGAAATGTGACGCTTGGCAAAAATCCGACAATGCCCGTCACACTGGTACGAACATCGTTGATGAAAAATGCTTTCCGTTTTCTGGGCTGCACTTCGCTGACTGCCTCAAGCCTAAATGTCTCACCTGCATCATTCTCGACGTCGGCGCGGAGCCGATAGAACGGATGTCCCCATTGAACCATCTCGTCTTCATCGCGTCCGCGGCAAGATCGAGTGATAGATAAGATTGATACCGCTTCGATCAAATTTGTTTTGCCACTGCCATTTCTGCCCGTAAAGAGCTGGATGTCATCATCGCCAAACCGGACAACCTGTTCGGTGTAGTTACGAAACTGCCGAAGCTCAAGACTGCGAATGCGCACGGAATGAGGATACATGACTCCGCTTTCGGCTTTCAGTGAGTTTTCGCCTCTTTTGACAAACAGGATACTATTTGTAAAATATACTTGTCAGGCACGGTGTCTGACTGGATCTTTCACACCTCAAATTGTCCCAGCGGGACAGGTAGGTAGGAACATGAGAACGCCGTCTTTAGTAGACTACGTTGTGAGTTGCGCAGGAGATCGCCACGTACATCCGTGGGATACGGATAGCACCATCGAGGATGCGGAGCTCTGCATGGCAGAAGTCGCACGACGGGGTCTTGTCCACGATGCTGAAAACTTGATTCGACTCTGCGTCTTCCCTTCTCGACGAACGTGTGATGATGGAACTGAACGCTTGCTCAAAGCGACATGTGGAGCAATGGATGAAGAAGCGTTTCAGGATTTTGTCTTAGCATGCCCCCTCATCGATCTTGATAAAGAACGCATCATGTGCACGATGCACGATGTCTTAGTTGCCATCTGCGCAACTGACAAACCTGCAATCGTCGCATCGATCAATATTCGAGAGTGGTATGTGTGCCTCTGGGAGAAAGAGCACGAGGGTGCTGGTCTAGATGCTTACTGGTCCACCCGTCTTCGTTATCGCATTGCAAAGAAGGACTGGATGCGAGGATGGCAGGATCTGCGTCATGCACTGATTGGCTTCCCAAAAGACCAAGCTCAGGCACTTAAAGAATGGCGCAGTTGGAATGGACTTTGGACGCCAGAACGTATCCGACGAGATCGTTCGATGTTCTGCTTGAAAGAAGCGCTTTATCATCAACTGATTCAAGAACTCTTTGATGCCATGTGCCAAAACGGCACGCTCAATTCTGATGATCCCCACCCCCGACTCCTGCACTGTTCACCAGGAGTCCTGGAGGCAACAGCAATCCAGAATAGGGGAAGCAAAGAGCAAGGTATGATTCTGCACATTGCTGCCTGGGCCCAAGCTAAGAAAGTTGAAAAACGCGAAAGACGCATTCGGAACCGCATGCGTCCAAAAACCTAGAAACGAGGTGTGAACTGGACCCTGACAGCAATGTCAGGGTTCTTTTTTATGCAGCTGCTGCAATCGCCTCTTCGTACAAATTCGTCGCCAGATCGAAATACTCTTTTCGCTTCAGATAGCGCGGAAAATCTTTAACCGTGACCCACTTAAATCCATCAATTTCTTTGTTATCAACAGCGACAACGGCATCACGTCCAATAGTTCCATACACAAAGTGAATCTTCTGTCCGCAGATGTGATCGGGACGGAAGCGGCGGTAGGACGCTGGGAAATCATACTGATAGACAATATTGCTGAGCCCCAAAATGGTCGCGCCAGTGAGACCGGCTTCTTCCTGTAACTCACGAGTCGCACACTGCTCCGGCGTCTCCCCCTCTTCCATTCCACCCTGCGGAAGCTGCCACGCATCGCGTTTGCGCGGTTTATGCACGAGCAAAATCTCCCACCCCTCGCGAACACTTGGACGCAGGAGTAAAAGAGACGCGGCATTGCGGTAGCAGTCGGTGGGCACGGACGTAGCTTATAGCTTTTAGGTGTTAGCTTCTAGGCACGACAAAAAAGCGGCGCCATCCCGAGCGTTGCCGAGGGATGTGGCGTGCATGGTTCGTCCGGGCTCACCATGACACGCTAGCTTCTAGGCACGACGAAAAACCCTAACAGCTATCAGCTAGAAGCTAACAACTCAGCTTGAGTGCTTCTCTTCCTTGAATTTCAGCTCCACGCGGCGGCGCAGTGTTGGGCAGTACTTTTTCATACCGGCAACGTGATCCTTCCAGGATTTACCCAGCTTATCCTGCTTGTGCAGGCGGATTGTACCCAGACGCATATTGGTCTCGGCACAGAACATTGCGAACACGGTGCGCTTTCCTCTCGGCATAGTGCGGGCATCTTACAGGGGTTTTTGTCCAATGCAAGATCCAAAAATACCGAAATAGCGCCTATTTCCGGCTTTAATGGCCCGACTGCAGATAATTGAAGGCACTATTGGCGGCAACCGCCCCTTCTCCTGCAGCTGTCACAAATTGGGCAAAGTAGTTCGATCCGCTAGTAATATCGCCTGCACCATAAATGCCCTGAACAGTCGTTTTCATTGCATCATCGACCTTGAGATAGCCTTTTTCATCAATGGCGCATCCCAAGGACTGAGGCAGTGCCGTTGCAGGATTAGCGCCAATTTCAATAAAGACACCATCAACAGCAAGCGTATCTGACCCCTCAAACGGCTTATCAAGCTTTATGCCGCTGACGCGTTGGTCGCCTAAGACCTCCAAAACATTGGTATCTAAGACCATCGTGATATTTTCGCGCGACTTTACTCGATCAACCCAGTACGGCTCTGCGCGGAAGTCGCTGCGACGGTGAATGAGGTACACGCGACGAGCTACCTGTGCGGCAATCGCGGCGCCTTCTACGGCGCTATCCCCTCCTCCAATGACGGCCACATCTTTGCCACGGTAAAAGAACGCATCGCAGGTGGCACAGTACGTCACACCTTTTCCGGACAAACGATCTTCGCCCGGAATATCGAGATGACGCTTGTTGCTGCCCATCGCGAAAATAATCGTCTTTCCATCAATGGTGCACCCGTCGTCTTGGTGCAATCGAAATCCCCCTTCAATTTTTTCAATCGTATCAACACGAGCCAGTTTTACAGTCACCTCTTCAAAGCTTGCTGCATGCTTGTGAAACTTCTCCATCAAATCTGGGCCAGTGATTTCAATGTCACCTGGCCAGTTGCCAACTTCGGCAGCAGTTAGACCAAGTCCGCCTTGTACCGATCCGACCAAATAGGTCTTCAGTTTGTAGCGAGCGCTGTAGATTGCGGCTGTATATCCGGCACAGCCAAGTCCGATAATGAGAACGTCGTACATAGAGACCGCAGGATAGCTGAAAGAGTAAGCCGCTCAAAACGTCTTACAGAAGATTTCCCCCTTTTCCGTATGACTCCCACCGCAGGTGAATTAGAGGCACAGATGAAACAAGCTGAAGAGCAAAAGCGCGCTGCAGAGAAAATGATCAATGATCAGAAGCAAATGCTGCGAACGCAGATCGCAAATTATGACAAAGAGATCGCCTCTATGCGCTCTCTTAGGAGTAAAGCGGCGTCCGATCTATCGAGATTGAGTTAATGATCATCGCGGCGTAGCCCTTTGGGCGAAGCCGGATGGTGCCATGGGAGGGACTTGAACCCTCAATCCCGTAAGGGAACACGATTTTGAGTCGTGCGCGTATACCATTCCGCCACCATGGCTGGCCGGGAAATCCTAGCGTTTTGGCGCTTCGTATGGAAGTCTTTGCCAATGACACATCACTTGTTAGCACCACCGCCCATCCACCTGCGTAAGATACTCAAGAATCCCTTCTCTAGAACTGGTGTCTGAGGGTCCGCATCTATATCTTGTAATATTTCATCAACAGTTAAATATTCAGCAGCAGGTGGATAATACTGATGGATAGCAGCGAAAATCTGATCTCGTGTCGCTGTTCGTGCAATGACAATGTCCAATCCCAGGAAATTGCTTAAATCACTCGTTGCCTGCTCAAGAGAATCAGATTCTCCACTTTCAGCAATAATAGAAAGAACACTATCTTGGATCTGTAACGGGATAATACCGTACAGTTCAGCAAAAGTACGAGGAACAGCGTTGAGAGCTGCGTCTTCAGGGTGTGGGATGTGAGTGAGTTCGTTCATATGACAAAGGTATAGTACTATGGTGCAGTAAATACAAGAAAAAGCGTATACTCTGATCCCATGGACCAGTACCAATCCTTCATTTTCGATTCCTACGAGTTTGACGCGCCGAATCGCACGATTCGTCTGCATTACAGCTTGGACGGCATTGTTCCCTTTACGGAGACTATTCGGCTGCCCGATGACATGCCATGCGATGAATCGCACCCCGATTTGGACCGAGCATTGTTCGCACTGCATTTAATTGGCGGTATCAGCTACTACAAAACCTGTCTTCCACCAGAGATTGAAGTCCGCTCGGGAAAGCTGACCTCGAAACAAGCAAGCTTCTGGAATGACCTGTACGAGAAAGGACTTGGGGAATTTTTCTACAAGAATGACATCGATTTCCGTGGCCTCATTCGCTTTCCATCAAATGCTGAACATTTCGTTATTCCAGAAGATGCAAAGGCTGATGCGAAACCTGGACTCATCGTTCCTATTGGAGGCGGTAAAGATTCCACGGTAACCATGGAACTTCTGAAGAAAGCAGGTCACGACGTAACGTTGTTACGTATTGGGAAACATACGTTGATTGATGACGTAGCAAAAACAGCAGGACTACCACTGTGGAACGTTGGACGCGCACTGGCACAGCAACTCTTCCAATTAAACGCAGATGGAGCGCTAAACGGACATGTGCCGATTACCGCCTATCTCCATTTCTTGTCCGTCGTTATCGGATTGGTATCGGGCAAAACACATGTCGCCTTTAGCGATGAAGCGAGCGCCGACGAAGGCAACGTTGAATTCCACGGCATGGAGATTAACCATCAGTGGAGCAAGAGCATCGCATTCGAGAAGGCATTTCAGGAATACGTTTCCACCTTCGTCACAAAACAAGTCACCTGCTTTAGCATGCTGCGACCATTCTCGGAGCTGAAGATTACGGAACTATTCACCGGATATCCGACATACTTAGAGATGACGACGAGCTGTAACCGTAACTGGCAGATTCTTTCCAAGGAATCCAATCGTCCGCGTTGGTGTGGAGAATGTCCCAAGTGTGCTTTTGTGTTTGCGATGCTTGCAGCATTTTTGCCACGAAAAGAGGTAGAGCGAATCTTTGGAAAAAATTTGTTTGCCGAAATATCGCTCATGCCGCTCTACAAAGAGCTTTTGGGCCTAGAAGGATTTAAGCCATTTGAGTGCGTGGGAACACCCGAAGAAACGGCCGCTGCCTTCGTTCTTGCTCGCAAGCGTGATAATTGGGACGACACACCGATCATGAGCATGTTTATAGAAAGCGTGTTGCCCACCATCGATAACCCAGAGAAGCTGATCAACAAAGTCATGACGAAATCGGATGAGCACTGCATTCCCAACGAATTTCTCTCCCTTCTTCCTCAATGATTATTTCCGAGCTCAACGGCAAATCCGTTTGCGTGCTCGGGTACGGGCGCGAAGGAAAAGCGATGGTCGAAGCACTCGAGAAACACGCTCCACAGTGTGAAATTACAATTGCGGATAAAGACACAACAATTGAACCAGAGAATGGTAAACACTGGCTGCAGGTCGGTGAAGGCTGGCTGAAGAATCTGGAGAAGTTCGACGTGATCATTAAGTCTCCTGGCATTCCCCCATCCGTGCTGCCATCTGATATCAAAAACCTCACATCTTCGACACAAATTTTCCTCGATACGATTGCCGATCGTGGAGCCATTACGGTTGGTGTGACGGGATCGAAAGGCAAAAGTACAACGAGCAGTTTGATCTACGCGATTCTACGGACTGCAAACAAGGATGCGGTTTTGACAGGCAACATTGGCGAACCATCCATTGCCCACCTGGATGATGTGAAAAGTGGAACAATCATCGTGATGGAAATGAGCAGTTATCAACTGATGAATCTGACGACCAGTCCGCACATCGCCGTTATCACGAGCTTCTTCCCAGAACATCTGGACTATCATGGTTCCGAAGAAGCCTATCTGGAAGCCAAAAAGAATATAACGCGCTATCAAGGAGCCGATGACCTCGTATTCTTTAACGATACGATGAAAGGATCGATAGAGATTGCGAAAGAAGGTGATGGCCGTAAAATCCCCTTCTCCACCGACGACTGCCCCATCGACTTGGAAGAAACGCGATTAATTGGTGATCACAACCGCAGCAACATCGCCGCTGCCTGCATGGTTGCTGCTGCGCTCGATGTTGATGCACAAGCAACGATGGAAGCAGTAAAGAAATTCAGTCCTCTTCCGCATCGCCTTCAGTCACTAGGCATTCATCACGACATCGAATGGATTGATGATGCAATCTCGACAACACCGGAATCTGCCATTGCTGCCCTCGATGCATTGGGCGACAGAGTGACAACAATGATTCTGGGAGGACATGATCGTGGCTATGACTTCAGCGAACTCGCTCAGCGAATCAAAGATTCGTCGGTTGCATTGATTTTTCTCTTTCCTGGCTCCGGCCCACGTATACGTCAGGCATTAGTAGATGCAGCCGTAAGCGCAGAAATGATCGATGTTCAGTCGATGGAAGAAGCAGTGGAGAAAGCTAGATCCTCCTTCCTAGATCCTAGCTCCTCAACCCCCATCGTCCTCCTCTCAACCGCCTCCCCCAGCTACGGCATGTTCAAGAACTTTGAAGAGAAGGGAGACGAATTCCACCGCTGCATTCGTAATATTGCTTAAAAGTGCATTTTGTGTTAAAATAAATAAGTGAAAAAACACCTGAAGTACCGTATCCAATACCCCAAATTAAGCCTTTTAGCGTGCTCTTTTTTGCTCGCCTATATCCTCTATTTGCAGGGCTTTTTTGACCTACTGCCGGAGCTTTTAAACGGCTACGGCTACATCTCAATGTTCTTCGGCGGCCTGCTTTTCAGCTTCGGTTTTACGACACCGTTTGCCATCGCAATTTTCGTGGAAATGGCAGACACCGTGAACCCTGTTTTTGGCGCACTCATTGCCGGTGTGGGAGCGGTGATTTCGGACATGACGATTTTCGAATTCGTCCGTTTCTCGTTCATGGATGAACT
Organism: Candidatus Peribacteraceae bacterium; assembly: GCA_044228075.1. Taxonomy (GTDB): domain Bacteria; phylum Patescibacteriota; class Gracilibacteria; order Peribacterales; family Peribacteraceae; genus JAKQEM01. The sequence continues at coordinate 183,291 of JBGAVO010000001.1, read as the reverse complement.
GCGCCGCCTTAAACGTACTGCGGTCATCCGTTGGTTCCGCAATCGCGTTCATCGGGAGAGCGTTCCTGAGCGGATTCGCCAGTACACCGCATGGTCCATCGCCGGTATCCTGATTGCCTCCCCTCTTCCTGACGAACTCGGTGTGACATTGCTGAGCGGATACACCGAACTGCAACCGCGGACGTTCGCCGGTATCTGCTTCGCGTTCAACACAATCGGTGTCTTTACGATGCTGATCATGTCGCAGGCTTTGGGTTCTTAAGCAGCTGATCCATCTCCAGCCTTTACCTTTGCTGGGCGAAGTACTTTGCCGTGCAGCTCGTATCCCTCTTCGAAGACCTCAACCACTTTTCCGTCTTCTCCTGCACCAAGGCTAAGCACTTCATGACGATCGGAATCGACCACTTCGCCGAGTGACTTCATACGCTTCAGCCCAGCATCGCTCACCTGCTTCATTAAATCGGATTCAATAGCCGCAACGCCCTTCACCCATTCGTGATTTTTGAGATCGTCCGGAACATGCTGGAAGGCACGCTGGAAGTTATCGAGGGTTGGAAGCAATCGGACAAGCATGCCTTCGGAAGCAAACTTACGCATATCTATCGCATCGCGTTCGACACGGGCTTTTGCATTCTGCAGATCTGCTTGGGCACGCGCAGCCAAGTCTTTCATCTTCTGCAATTCCGCCTGCAAGACATCCATCTGCTGTACGGAATCGTCGCCGGTGGTCTGAGTCTGATCGTCTGACATGGTATTCGTAAAAGAAGAGATTAATTTTCGGGAGCAACGCAAGGAACGGTTGGGTCGGCAATACAGTTTTCAGCTGGCGGATCGCCGCGCCATGGACAGGTCTTACTGAAGAGACAAGCTTCGTTGGTCATGTCATTCCACTGCTCCTGCCATGCTGTATCGCTCGCACCATAGCTAAGAAGAATCTTATCACCATCGTTAAAGACAAAATCTGCGTTCAATGGAACCTGTTGCTCATTGACGACCATCGTCCAGTGAAACTTTCCGTTGTCGCAGATCTTTGGCTCGATTGCAAAGTCCTGCTTCCAGCCGCTATCGAGCGCTGCGTATTGCAGCTCATCAAGTGTCATACATTGGCCTTGCATTGGATTACCGAGTGACGCCATGAACTCGCCGAGTGTCAGCCCAGGCTTATGACGATGAACCACGGTTCCAAGTCCATCATGTAAATGCAGATATTTGCGCATTGGATCAACGCGAATTTCTTTACCCTCTTCGTATGCTTCGCTCATGTACCGCTGATTGGTGAAATCGAGCTGTGCTCCATTCACCCACACGGCAAAATCCGCATGTGTGTGGTTCGGATCGGGGTTTGGATACTCGCGTGTCATGCCATACACGATGGATGAGCCGATCGCGATGGCTGCGATGAAAACAGGAAGGTAGCGCTTCATAGCTGCAGTATAGCAAAAGGAGGCCCAGATGGACCCCCTTTTCGCAGTATTTTCGATAGTTAGGAAATGACGATCGTCGCCTTCATATCTTTGTGACCAGGGCCACAAGGAATGCGACAGGACGCATCAAACGTTCCTGCGGCATCGGTTGGCAAATCGACAGTAACTGTCTGTCCAGGTTCAATGCGCACGTTCAAGCCGAGACCTGGAACTGCAAAGCTGTGAATACCGGTGCCACCAGTAAGTTGCAGTTGGACCCTCTCCCCTTTCTTCACGTTGATCATTGATGGGCTGAACTGCCAGTCGGTCACGTTGATTGCAATGACACGAGCCTGTCCATTGTTTGCCTGCTGGCTGCTAGCAGCTGTCGGAGTAGAACTGATATTCAATTCAACGGAATCGGAGGACGAACCGTTATCGAGGTACGGCATGCTGGCAGTAACTCCTTCGCTGGACGATGAACTCGAGTCGGAATCGATATCAATAGAAGTCTGTGCATTGCAGGCAGCCAGGAGAAGAGCTGACAGAGCCAGAATGGATGCGGAGCGTGATTTCATAAGAAGAAACAACGGAAAAGAAATGCAGAAGAACAAAGCCTAAGCTAGGCTGATGGGTGATGCAACGAAAAGCCCTCCCAAATCTACTTCTGACAATTGGCCTCGCGTTCGTGTTTGGGTACTTTGGCATCGATAAATTGGTCCATCCAGATTACTGGATTGGCTGGATTCCGCTGTGGATGGAAGGTCTGCTGACCTTTAGTCGCAACGGATGGCTGCTTCTTATTGGAATCACGGAAATTCTCTTTGCTCTACTCATTCTGATTCCCGTCCGCATTGTTCGCCAAACCGGCACTGTTCTGATTGCCCTGCACCTGGTCGCCATTCTTACGCAAACCGGCTGGAACGATATTGCCATTCGCGATATTGGCCTGTTGTTTATGGCATTGAGTCTGTTTGCGTTGATTTGAAGACTTTATGATATTCTAGAAACATGGTATTTGAAGATTTGATATTGGCTCTGATTCTTCTGCTCTGGATACTGCTGATGTGCATCTTGGGGCGGAATACTTTTGTGTATTACAAACAGCAAAAATGGAGGCCAATGATTGTGACAGGTCTTATCACACTCTCGATTTTTCTGGTTTCGGTGAGTTTTGTTGTCTTTATAGCATTTTCACTAGCCTGCATATTATTCACGGAATATGCGTGCGGAGCGATATCGTAAAGGATAAATAACGTCGTGGTGGACCGGCTTCTTTACATATCGCTGCACCTCAAATTGAACCGTCGCGGCGTAGCCGAAGGCGAAGACGGATGGTGACGCGGGGGTTACAGTTTATAAATCGCTAAGCTACAAAATTCACTCATTTTTACCTATTTGAACCGCAGGCCACTCGCTCCATTTTCCAAATGAAATCCCAGGCTCCAAGGGTGCTCCCCCTTGATAGAAGCGAAATACCTGCTTCCAACCCAATTCTTTCAAATAATTGCTCACTTCAGCAGCAAATTGATCGGCCTCCCAATCACCCTCTGCACTCGCTACAACAACAGTACCATCTTTGTTTGAAGGTAAGTTTTTTTCCAATTCTTCTTTTATCTCATCGTTCAAATGCCTATCAGATGGTTTCGAATTTATGATTGTATGTGCCGTCTGCCCACCTTTTTGTCCTATACTAAGGACAAAATTTTCGAAGTTGGGCATGGCATACAAAACAAGAACCAAAACAACGACGATTAGAATAAGGCATACCTTCCATGTCCATTTTTTCTTGTTCGGAAGGTCTAAAAGCCATTGCTGTAATTTATCGAACATGACACTAAACCTGTAAACCTTATGTGGTGTCACGGGCCGGAATTGAACCGGCGACCTCGGGCTTATGAGTCCCGCGCTCTAACCTACTGAGCTACCGTGACATAGATCGATGCCTAAAGGGCCTGCAAAGGGTAGCCAAAAGACCTGTATAGAACAAGATGCTGCGAACGGTTTTGCTGTACACTACCTGTATGAAGCCCGTTTTGCTCTGTCTCCATGGGTGGGGTGGCTCAAAGGAATCCTTTACGGAACTCCGTGAAGCACTCAAAGGCACTGATATAGAGATCCTCACACCGGATCTTCCTGGTTTTGGCGATGAGCCGGAACCAAAGACACCATGGACCGTCGACGACTACGCAGATTGGATTGAAGAATGGGTGCGGAGATCGGAGATCGGAGATCGACCGTTCCACTTGCTAGGCCACTCGCACGGCGGACGGATCTCCCTCAAGCTTGCTGCACGCGGATCACTCCCTATCAAGCATCTGTACCTCTGCGCTGCGGCAGGTATTCGCCATCCACGTCATTTCAAACGCATGTTCGGGCTGATGCTCGCGAAGACCGGTAAATTTTTCTTGATGATTCCAGGACTGAAGCAATTGCAGCCAGTTGCCAAAAAACTGCTCTACAGACTCGTTCGTGTGCACGACTATGAGAAGGCATCGCCAATCATGCGCGATACCATGAGTCGCGTGGTTCATGAAGATCTGCGATCAATCTTACCGTTCATTAAAACCCCAACCGACATATTCTGGGGAACCGAAGATGGCATGACTCCGGTGAGCGATGCGTACGTGATGCACAAAGGTATCGTAGGAAGCCGACTCCATATATATCAAGGAGTCCGACACCGTGTGCACAGAGATAAAGCGAATGAAATCGCCGAAGCGATTCGCAGCAATCTTTAGAAATTCGGCAACAGCACGAACATGTACACGAAGTACATCGATGCCAGCACGAATCCTGCGAACAGATGCTGGAGATTGGTATGTGTTTCCTTCTGCATAGAAGATGGGAGAAGAACGTTAATATAAATATAATACCATATTTTGCCTATTTTATCAATTACAGGATCAGGTACAATCCAGTTTCCATATCTCCATGGCAGTCATTTTTGCGCTTGTTATCGGCCTGAGCCTGGTTGCCGCCACCTCCCCTCTTTTGACGTTTGCGGCGCTCTTTCAGCAAAAAGAATGGCGTATAGACCGCCTAAGAGAACATTTGAGACGGGATGGATGGATCGGGCAGCTCTTCGGTCGTATCCGCCCTGTTGTAGCACTGATCGGATTACTGGGCATTTGGATGATGCCTGCCGCGACGTCGGTTATCGCAGCGATGACTATCCTCGCAGGACTCTCTGCTGCTCAAATTCTTCTTCGCAAACAGCGCTATCCCCAGCCAACCAGTAAGGCATTGGCACTTGTTGGAACGGCAATCGTGATCAATCTGATTGCAGTCATCAATCTGCGCATACTGCCGGTTGCTTATCCTCTTATAGCAATCGTCCAACCGTTGATCCTTCTTGTTTCATGGCTGGTCTGGCGACCAATCGATCTCCTGTTAAAGAAGCGTGTGATGGACCAGGCAGCGCAGCTGCGATCATCGATGAAGGATGTAACGGTCATCGGCATTGCTGGCAGCGTCGGTAAGACAACCGTGAAAGAATTAATCGCACATCTGACACAAGATTTAACGCCCCTCGTAACTCCGGCACACGTGAATACCGAGATGGGCGTGGCACACTGGCTGAATTCAAAAAAAGCTAGCCTCCTAGCTCCTCGCTCCTCGCTCCTGATCATCGAGATGGGGGCATACAGAAAAGGTGAGATTGCTCTCCTCTGTCGTATCGCGCAGCCAACGATTGGCGTGATGACCGCGCTTGGATCGGATCACTTGGCGTTATTCGGATCGGAACAGAATATTGTTGATGCAAATGGAGAGCTGATTGCAGCATTACCAAAAGACGGACATGCATTCTTCTATGGAGATAACAAAGGATGTGCTGAGTTAGCAAAGAATGCGATGTGCTCCGTAACGATTGCAAAAGATGACTCACATCTCACGCATTCTCTCGAAGGTCGACATAATCAATACAACGTCGCACTCGCTGTTGCTGTCGCACAGCATCTCGGGGTTACAGCAGACCGAGTGAAAGAACTCCTAAAGACCTTCAAGCCTCAGGCACACACGTTCTCGGTCAAAACTGAGCATGGCGTAACGATTCTTGATGACACGTACAACATCAGTCCACTCAGCTTTCACGCTGCACTCGATTGGGCATCGACACGGACCGAAAGTCCTCGCGTTCTTTTGACGAGCGGCCTCCAGGAAACTGGGCCTGACGAAGAGCGATTCCTGCGGGAACTTGGCAAGAAAGCATCCGCTATTATCGACCGCGTGATCTTTACCGATCCACACGGATCGGACATCTTTGCCCAGGCATTCGGTAAGCCCGTGGAAATTCTGAATGCACAAACCCCACGTCTTGCAGCAAGATCTCTCCTTCTCGCAGTCGGCCGCATGCCACTTTCAACCGTGAGTCGCCTACTTCCTCGCTCCTAACTCCTGTGTCTCGTCCTACTCATCACACCTTCGCGCCACTCGCTGACCGACGACAGATGCGCAAAGCACTGAAGCTCGCGTTTAAGCCTGGGAGGTGGCGAGAGGGCCCAGAGAAAGATCTACTGAAGAAGGCATTGTCAGATCACTTCCATGGACAGACTCATTTGTTCGGATCGGGGCGTGAAGCATTGCTCGCAATTCTCAAATCGCTGAAGTCTCACAAAGACGAAGAAGTAATTGTTCAGGGGTACACATGCGTTGTGGTTCCAAACGCAATCATTGCCGCGGGAATGACGCCGATCTTCGCCGACATTGAACAGGACACACTTAACTTAGACGTAGCCGAAGTGGAAAAACTGATTACCCCTAAAACTCGCGCGATCATCTGCCAGCACACATTTGGCATTCCTGCTTTCACCAAGGAACTGCGAACACTCTGCGATCGGCATTCGCTTATTTTGATTGAAGACTGTGCACACGTGATTCCCGATAGTGCTGGCCCTAAGGAAATCGGACAACTGGGCGATCTCCTTTTTTTTAGCTTTGGACGAGACAAGGCAATCTCCGGTGTAACCGGCGGTGCAGTGGTATGTAAACGATCGGACATCTGTCGCGATCTGCAAAAATTGGAAGATGACGCAGTGTCCTACGCCTTGTGGCCCATCAAACGCTGGCTGCAGTACCCCATCCTCTACGGCATTGCGAAGCCACTGTATGGAATGGGCATCGGGAAAGTGTTACTCGCTGGCTTCGGCAAACTGCGCATGCTCGCGCCTATCGTGACCAAAGCAGAAAAAGAGGGACAGATGGAGCCCGTGCTACACCGCATGCCCAATGCCTGCGCCGCTCTTGCACTGCAGCAATGGAAGCGACTCAAAGAGATTAACCATCATCGTCGTGTGTTAACTGACTATTACTTCACCGAAGCAGTCCGCAGAAATTGGCCGCTGCTTCTAGGGGTAACGCCCGATCTCCCGCTGCAAAAATTTCCATTGTTTACCCCAGGAGCAGAAAAGATCCGCCAGGAACTTCGTACGCACAACATCTATCTGCACGATGGTTGGACCGGCTGCGTGATCTGCCCTGCTGACGCCGATGATGCAGCATGCGGATACAAAGATGGTGATGATCCTGATGCCGAAATGGCTGGTCAGCAGATTCTGTGTTTGCCGACGAATCCCGACACTTCTATGAGTCAGGCACAAGAATTGGTTAAGCTCCTCGATCCTTTATTACGATCTCAAATATCAGATGTCAGCAGTAAACATCGTACTGATATCTGATATCTGCCATCTGCTATTCTTCTCATAATGAACATTCAACTCGCTACTGACTCTGCGGCCTGGGAACACTTTCTGAAGTCTCAACGCTTCAGTCCGTTTCTCCAGAACTGGACGATGGGCGAGGTCTATCGCGATATTGGCCAAGAGCCGATCAGATTAGAAATGCACGAAGGCGGAGTGATCGCCGGTATATGCCAAGCGATTGTCGTGCCCGCGCGCCGCGGTCGACACTTGATGGTCCAATATGGGCCTATCGTTACGGACATCGGAAATCGGAAATCTGATGCCCTCTTGAATACCCTCAAAGATATCGCTCGAGACCACAACTGCAGCTTCATCCGCGTTAGCCCCTTCCAGCCCGAAGCAACAGCAAGCCAGGCCGGATGGCCACCGGAAGGATCACTGTCGTCTCCTCTGCATCTTCTGTCGGAGTACACCTGGTACATCGCGCTGCGATCAACAGACCGTTGGATTGATGCACAGTTTGATACGACATCTGAGCCTCGGACGGAAGAATCGATTAAGGCGGACATGCGCAAGACGACGCGCAATTTGATTGGCCGTGCTGAGCGCGAAGGTGTCACAGTCCAAGCATCGACTGATCCGAACCGAGATCTCGATATCTACTTTGCGCTGCAAGAAGAGACCTATAAGCGTCATCACTTTGTCCCCTATCGCGAGAGTTATATTCGTGCGCAAGTGAAGCATTTTGCCCCTACAAACAATGCAATCGTCTACATCGCTCGGTATCAAGGTGAGCCTGTGGCTGCGTCAGTGCATATGACCTACGGCGGTGTCACGAGTTATCACCACGGAGCCAGCACCCATAAGTACGCCAAGATCCCTGCTAGCTACCTGCTGCAGTGGACTGCCATCTCCGATGCGCTCAAACGTGGAGATAGCATCTACAACTTCTGGGGTATCGCGCCGCGTCACATCAACGAACAAGGAGAAGAAGTGATCATCGACAAGAACCATCCATTTGCCGGTGTCACCACATTCAAGACCGGCTTCGGCGGAAAGCCGCTGCCACTAGTGCACTGTGTTGATCTCCCTCTGACATCGTCCTATCACTTCACGCGGGCATTCGAATTTGTCCGAAAGTGGAAGAGAGGGTTTTAGTTCAGCGCGGAGCCGTCCGGTTCGAGCCTGCCTGCCGGCAGGCAGGCGCAGGCCATCACGCTTCGGAACTTGATGGACCAGCGAGGACGGATGGCGGAGCGCTAATTATTCATGAAAAGATTGTCGACTATCCGTGACACCGTCTATAGTAACGCCATGCGCAAAGCAGCAGACGTATCAGAGGAACCAAAGCAGACCGTCGAAGACAAGCTCGACGAGATTATTCTGTATCTGCATCGCATGGAGCGCCGCGATCGCGCACGCATGATTGGGTCGTATATCCACGGCATGATTTGGCTGGCCTCTATTCTTTTGTTGTTCTGGAGTACGTGGTATTTCATCGTTCATATGCCCGAGATGATTGAGCAGATGACGAATCAGATGATTCAGGGATCATTGGGGATACAGCCTAATGAAGCTGGAGATGCTAGCTCCGGTGGCTATCTGCAAATGCTGGAGGATTATATGAAGGGTCAGTAAAAAGGCGCCCTCGCGGACGCCTTATTGTGTGTGGATGTGGATGAATGCTTTTACGAGCCAGTGACCCTTCGACAAGCTCAGGGTGAAAGGTTTTCTTACGAACCTTTCACAAACTTCAACACTTCCTCCGTCGACATGCTTGGGAAGATAACCAACGCAGGAACGCGGAGTAGTTGGCTGCGACCGAAGCTGCGGTCAGCGTCATCCCCAATGCCAAAGAGGTATCCTGCATCGGCAGCAATCTGCGCAATGCGGTCATTGGTTCCACCCTGTGGATACGCAACGGCGAACACTGTCTTGTGCGTGTATTCCTCCAATAGCTTACGACTCTGCTGCAGCTCCAGCTCGGCTTGAGCATTAGTCAGTGCACGGAGGTCATCACCGGTGTGCGTGCCCGATTGAATATCAAAGCCATTCGCCATCATCGTCAGCAGGGTCTTTTCGGTAATGCCCGAGAGGCCAATATGCTGCGTCTGAATGAAGAGCGTTGCGTTGATGCCCGCTGTGTTCAGCGCGGATGAAACATCTTTGATGTTGTCCGGCGTAATGCCGGAAACAGAGACGATGACTTTCTTGGGATCCAAGCGGACATCACGCTCTTGCTGACGAACGAGGAGGTCGCGCAAATCGGTGAACGTCATGAAGGTGTACCCCTGAGAACGAAGTTCGGCGACCTGTTTGCTGAGCATCGACAGAAGCTCATCCGTCCTGTCGCTTGTCAGGCGGTAGTGCAGAACAGGTAGATCGTATGTCTCCTGACGGACAATGAAGTTTGGGAGGAATGGAGCAAGGTACGACTCAGACACGAATCCCTCTTTTCCATCGTAGGTCACCTTGGCCCAGCCGCCCTGAATCTGAGATGGGCGAATAATTTTGCCGCCTGGGATTTCCCCAATCTTGTCGCTGCTCTGGTCTGCGCTCTTACGCATATTCACGAATCCGAAGCTCACGAAGTACATTCCTTCAAACTGCTTTTTCTCATCGGCAAGCCGCTCCTCGCTTGTCGCCTTCGCAAGGTAGCGATGTGCGACGTAGCCCTCTTTTCCATCAGCGAGTTTGACCTTCGCCCACTGTGAGTCGAGAAACTCGACGACATTCACCGACTGTCCGAACTGGTATTGAGCGATGTTCGCCCCTCCGGTTGAAGGCTTATCACGGACATTCAAAAAGGTGTTCGTCACCTGGTACGAGCCATTACCCGCCGTCCCCTTTCGCATGGCGGAGTAGGAATCGACCATAGAGAGATCGAGCACGACTGAATCATCGGATGCACTGCCAGATCCACTATCGAGTGGCGCGATGTACGGCAGATCTTCTCCTGAGCCAGTCATGGTTGTCGTGCCCGACGCGCTATCTGCTAGCTCGCGGTAAAGGGCTTCATCATCGTCTGTGAAGACCATTGTTTCTTCAACGTCTTCTGGTCCACCACATCCGACAAAGAGAATGCCGAATGAAGCGACGATCAGAAATGGAATAAGGGGATGGAACGAACGGGGGGAGCGGGAGACGGGGCGGCGGTACCGGGTTGCCATGATGAAAAGGGGTGAGGGGGAATTACATGCGATCCGGAACGCGGATCGTGAGAAGAGATGCACCGCTGCGCAGCACGTCGGCGACGGAGCGGCAAAGGAACAGACGAAGTGAACGCTGAGGCTCGTCTGCCTGGAGAATGGGATCGACGTTGTAGAACGTGTTGAACGACTGACAAAGATCGTAGAGATAGTTTGCGAGTTTGTGCGGTAGGTGCTCGGCGCGCGCATTCAGGAGCACCTGCGGATATTTGAGAAGGGTCAAAATGAGGCTGCGCTCATAAGGTGTGAACGAGTCGATGGCAGGAGCGGATTGTCCGTCGGACTCCGCTTTGCGAAGAACGGATCGTGCGCGAGCATGGGTGTACTGAAGATACGGTGCACTGTTACCGTCAAAGCTGAGCATCTTGTCCCAGTCGAAGACCATGTCCATCTTTCGGTTCTGACTAAGGATGCCGTACACGAGGGCCCCAACACCCATCATTTCTGCCAGGTCATTCGGATTATCGGTCTGAATGGCATCACCACGGTCTTTGATAATTTCAGCTGCACGTCGTACCGCCTCGTCGAGTACATGCTCCAATTTGAGAATGTTTCCTTTGCGTGTACTCATGGAGCCATCGGCGAATCGCATGCGGCCGAACGCAATGTGCTCTTGTCGGGGAGTGTCCCAGCCAAGCTGACGCTCAATGTCGAAGAGCTGCTGGAAGTGCAGTGACTGCGCCATGTCGACAACGTAGTAGACCGCCTGCGGATGAAAGCGATCGATACGATCGTGGAGCAGCGCAAGGTCGCGGGTGTGATACAAGGTCGATCCATCCCCTTTCACGATGACTGCCGGAGGCATGCCCGATGCTTCATCAAACTGCGCAATCAACGCACCTTTCTCTCCGGGAACAAACACTCCCTTTTTCTTTCCATCTTCGATAATCGAATGCATCTTGTCCTGATAATGACTCTCTCCGTCTTCGACATCGAACGACACATTGAGACGGCCGTAGATACCGGAGAGCGACTGCTTGGTCACCGAGACGACATCGGACCAAAAGGCTTTCGTCGTCGCGTCACCCTCTTCCAACTTCTGGAATGCCGCACGAGCCTCGACTTCGAGTGCCTCATCTTTCTCGGCTTCATCGTGAAACTTCACATAGAGCGCAAGGAGTTCATCGAGCGAGTGCTCGGCAACTGGCTTACCGTTTCCCCATCGCTGATACGCGACCGCCAACTTTCCAAATTGTGTTCCCCAGTCACCCAGGTAATTCCAACGAACCATGTTGATACCATCGTGGGTGTAGAGATTCACCACTGCCTGCCCAATAATCGTCGAGAGGATGTGGTGGATACCCAGAGGCTTAGCGATGTTCGGACTTGAGTAATCAACAACGATCGGCGCATCTTTGCCAAGTTTTTTTGGCGTGCAAGAAGCATCAACCAAAGACAGTGCGTTCATCAACACATCCGATGTCAGCCAGATATTCACATATCCAGGACCTGCGATCTCCGCTTTTTCAATCGATGAAGAGCCCTTCAAGCCATCCACAATCTCCTGAGCGATCTCGACCGGCTTTTTTCCGACCTGTTTTGCCAGTCGGAGTGCCACCGCGGTTGACACATCTCCGTGATCAGCATCCTTCGGGGCCTCCCACTGGAGGTCGATGTCGCCCAAGCCGTACAGCTTTTTGAGTAGTGTCTGTGCCTCCGGAGTGAGTAGGTCGAACATGGGGGTTGAACAAACGTTCTGTTCGGGGAATTGAGCGAACTATAGCAGAGCAAATACCTGCATCCAGTTGAAATAAAAAGTTGCTCTTGCATACAGAAAATACTCGTGTGGCGAACACATGTTTTGACTACCTCCACCATCGATAAACAGCCCTGGAGGGACATTGTGAGAATATGACAAAAATGGTATAATAATGAGATGAAGCGGACACTCCGTCATCTTCTGCTGACAGCGACCACTGTAACCCTGCTTGCCTCCTGTGGGCGGCAGGAAACCGTGTCGTATTCGCCTACTATCGCCCCTCTCGCAGTGCGATGGACGATTGAATTAGTAAAAGGATCTGATGCGTTCGCATCGATCCGTTCAAGTGCGTTGTTAGGTGTCTATCTTGCGGATTTTTTGATGCGTCAGGTGATGTTCCGCTCCGCCATTGCAGGCATTAACATTCAAATGGATCTGTTAAACGAAGGAAGTGAAGAGCAGGAGGAATCTTTTGCCTTACTCGAAACACTCGGTGCCATTCTGCAGGTTGATGTGCCCGATATGCTGAACCGAAGTACCGACAGAGTGGATGCATTTGATACATATTTGTCGAATCTTCAGGCATTGGGAGAGCGTGCCACAAGTCATGAAAATGGCTTAGAGCAGCAGATGGATGGCCTTATGGATGAGCGCAGTGATATCCGTGTGGAAGTCGCTCGCTCACAGTCACGTTTGAATGTTGCGCTTCGTGAGAAGGACTACGCAACTGCGAGTGAGGAGCAGAAACGCTTGATTGATGGACGCAGTGACCTGGCCGAAATGGATGCGCGCATCGATGAAATTCGTAGCATCCGAAACCTGTTCCAAGATCTGCTCGATATTGCCGAGGAACGCGTAACCGTGATGACCTCTAACCGTGAAGCGTTGCTTGCCGGCATCACCGTTGTCGATGTTCCTGGTGTTGAGGATTACGGATTGATTGAAAAGAGCCGCAGACGGTCCGGACGATCTATTTTTGACCCGAGCGAATTATAAAGAGAGAAATCACGATTTAGACCAAAAATTGTGCCTAAAATCCTATTTCTAGTGCTTTTGAACGATTGTCCCAAAACCCTGTTTCTGCTATAATAATGAGATACAAACATGTCCGAACAGACACCCCCAATAACGGCTGCTTCCGCCCCTCTTCAGCACCCTCTGCTGGAAGCAATGGACGAATTGCTCGGTCTTACAAAGCAGACAGAGGCATTGTTGGAACAGCACTCCGGTGATGAGGCTCTGACACCTGAAGAATTGGAGTCGGTGAAACGCTATGAACAGGGTCTGCAGAAAATGCTCGACCTTATTGCGCCGTCCGGCATTCAAGTACAGAACAAGCAGATGATCATTAACGATCAGTACGCTCGTACGCTATATGCCTACAACTGGCCGAACTTCATTTTCCCAAACTGGTTGGCACAGACCGTAAACCAGGATGCGACAATGGATATCTCGCAGTTCATTTACCCAAGCTCAAACAAGGCGATCATGAAGATGCTGCGCAAGAAGGTAGCAGAGCTTCGCTCGTCTATTCGCATGTTGGAGCAGCGCGGTATCGTGCGCGATCCATCGTTGGAAGCCGCTCTACAAGACGCTGAAGAGCTGCGCGATCTTTTGGCCCGCGGCCAGGAGAAGCTCTTCCAGTTTGGAATGTACATTACCATCTATGCTGAAGATGAAGATCGTTTGAAGAAGGTGCAGACCGATGTGGAATCGGTGCTCGGTGGAAAGCTCGTGCTGACCAAGCCAGCGATGTTCCAGATGGAGCACGCATGGACATCGACACTGCCTATCTGTCTTGATGAGATTGAGATTAACCGCAACATGAACACGAGTCCGCTGGCTGCAAGTTTCCCCTTCAGCTCTAGCGACCTGACCGATGATCACGGAATTCTGTACGGCATCAACCGCCACAATGACTCGTTGATTATCTTCGATCGTTTCGACCTGCCAAACGCCAACAGCAACATCTTCGCAACATCCGGTGCGGGTAAGTCTTTCACCGCTAAATTGGAGCTATTGCGCCATCTGATGCTTGGAACAGAGGTGATGGTGATTGACCCAGAAAACGAATACACCAACCTCTGTGAAGCTGTCGGTGGAGCGTTTATTCCCCTCTCCATTCAGAGCGAGTTCCGTATCAACCCATTCGATTTGCCGAAGGCCATTCGTGGTGATGATGCTGCTCCAGGTGAAGTTCTGCGCGCTGCGGTCATCAACTTGCACGGTCTGCTCAGACTCATGCTTGGACCGATCACGCCATCGGAAGACGGTATTCTGGATAAGGCAATTTTGGACACGTACGCACTCAACGGCATCACGCTGCAGGCGACCGATCTGACCATCGGAGAAGTTCCAACACTCGGCCAGTTGGTCGATGTGCTGATGACCACGGAAGGCGGTGAGAACATGGCGAAGATCTTGCAGAAGTACACACAGGGAAGCTTTGCCGGATTGTTTGATCAGAAGACAAACGTGAACTTGGATAACCAGATGGTCGTCTTCCAGATTCGCGACTTGGAAGAGCAGCTCCGCCCAATCGCTATCTACATTGTCCTGAACTTCCTCTGGAACCGTATCCGCGCTGAGCTTAAGAAGCGCATCCTCGTTATCGATGAAGCATGGAACCTGATGCAGCATGAGGACTCTGCACGCTTCCTGTACGGCATCGTGAAGCGCGCCCGCAAGTACTACCTGGGTGTGACGACCATTACGCAGGACGTGGAAGACTTCGTTGAATCGCCTTTCGGTAAGCCGATCATCACCAACTCTTCGTTGCAGGTCTTGCTGAAGCAGTCACCGACAACCGTCGATAACTTGCAGAAACTCTTCTACCTGACGGACGGTGAGAAGTACGTGCTGCTCAACAGCGCGGTCGGACAAGGCATTCTCTTTGCTGGATACAAGCACGTAGCGGTCGAAGTGATTGCGAGCCCCGATGAAGCAAAGCTGATTACGACCAAGCCAAGTGAGATGATCAAAAATGAGGCGGAGAAGGCGTGAGTGAGGATGTAGAGGGTGCAGAAGATTGAGACGAAAAATTGGCATGTCTACAATAATTGACTTCTTTGAAGGATCTGCGATAATGTTTCTCCTGCATTTCCCAGGATTGTTGAGATCCGATCTTTCAAAGGAAAACGCTGTGACTCGTGAACAACTGGTTACGACAAAGCTAAGCACTTGCTTCGGTGCAATCGGATGCGCTGCCATTTCATTCATGGATGCAGGCCGAGAAGCAATCTTGGTACTGTGCTTCGTTCTCGCAATCCTCTTCCTGGTCTCCAGCACGCTACTCCACGCGTACAGCCAAAAACCAGCCGAAGAATGACCGATCTCAACCCACCCTCATACGTACATCACGCATGAGGGTTTTCTTCTTTCTTCGTCTCCTCCACCACCTTCCACCGGACTTCCGGTTTCAGCTTGCCCTGCAGCGCGAAGCCCGCTGCTTTCTTGTGTCCCCCACCCTGGAACTTTCCAGCCATTGCTGCGACGTCTACATCGTCTCGGAGAGTTCTGAGGCTGCCTTTCACTTTTCCGTCGCGCTCAGACAGAACCATAGAGAAGCGCATTCCTGGGACAGCGTTCACATAGTCGATTGCTCCGGCGAGCTCTGAGTAATCCGCACCGGTTGCACGGAAGTCCCCTTCGGTCACAGCAGAGATCGCTCCCCCCTCTTCGCTAATGCTGATCTTCTCGAGCACGCGTCCCCAGAGCTTGAGCGTGCTGAGCTTGGCCGTACGGAACACCGCCGACACAATTAGTTGCTGACGCGCGCCTGCTCGTAGCAATCGTGCAACAGTACGATAGACCTGTGCTGTGGTATTGCTATGGAGCAATCCTCCAGTATCGGTATACACACCTGTCAGCAGCGCTGTCGCAATGTCCTGCGAAATATTCCACTTCAGGAGATCTGCTATCTGCACAATGATTTCACAGGTCGATGCGGCCTCTGGCACCAAGATATTGTGCGTACCGAACAGTGGGTTACCAGGATGGTGATCAATCATGATCAGCGGTGTTTTACCGTCGAACATCGTTGAATGCGTCTGCTGCATCTCCGTCATTTTTGCTTCGGCGCAATCAACCGTAATCACCAAGTCCCCTTCTTCCAATGCTCCAGGAACCGTCACACGCTGAACCGACGGAACATAGTGAAATGTCTCAGGTACTTCATCAACACACCACATCACAACCTTTTTTCCGGGAATCGCCTGCTCAAGAAGAAGTCCGATGCTTACAAGTGAACCAATTGCATCTCCATCGGGTCCACGGTGACACACGCACACGACACGTTTCGCTTTCGATGCAGCATCGGGTATAGCCTGGGCATCACTGAGTGAAACGGGCATAAAGGGATTAATGCTACGTTGTAGACGCGCATCACACAACGAAGTGACATTGCGCATAAAAACATTGTTGATGTTGTAGATGTTTGTGGTGATTAGTTGACGATGATGTCGTGCTACAATCTCTGCATGAAGAAAAAATATTCTGTGATTTTCTGCGGTACACCCGACTTCGCTGTTGCATCGCTCCGTGCGCTTGCAGCCGATGATTCATTCGATATCAAACTTGTTGTCACGCAGCCGGACAAACCTGTGGGCCGAAAGAAAACTGTCACACCACCTGCGGTAAAAGTGCTTGCACAGAGTTTGGATATTCCCGTGCTGCAGCCCGAGAAAGTGAATGACGAACTACCTGCATATCTTGCAGAACACCCAGATGCCGTTCCTGATTTTCTGATTGTTGTCGCATACGGAAAGATTCTTTCGCAGCAAGTGCTAGACCTACCTCGCATTGCTCCCGTGAACGTGCATGGATCAGTGCTGCCTCGTTGGCGTGGCGCTTCTCCGGTTGAACATGCCATCCTCAACGGTGATGCCGAAACCGGCGTTACCATTCAGGTGATGGTCCACGAGCTTGATGCAGGCCCAATTCTCAGTACGGCGATTCTTCCTCTCACTCCTGCTGATACCGCCGTGAGCGTTCGCCAAACACTTGCTGATATTGGCGCAGCTCTCTTAGTTGAAACTCTGAAGAAGCCTCTCAAGCCAAAGGCACAACCATCAGAAGGCGCGACCTTCTGTCGCAAGCTTGAGAAAGAAGACGGGATTGTTGATCAGGCGAAGATGACGGCTATCGACATCGACCGCAGAGTACGGGCGCTCAATCCATGGCCCGGCATCAGTTGTGAAATCGAAGGACACTCCGTGAAGCTCATTGAAACATCACTCGAGCCAGTCGCACATGGCATTCCTCTTGGCTGCGCAGAAGAGACGACGCTCTTCGTCACGCTCATTCAGCCTCCAGGAAAAAAGCCTATGAAGGCCGATGATTGGCGACGAGGAATTCATTGAGAGTAGAACACAAGGAATCAGCCCTCAGTTGCCTGAAAGCTGACTCCTAAAAGCTGGTAATTACATTTTTGTTGCCATCTCGTTGAACGCAGCAATGAACTGCTGCAAATCTTCCGCATCAAACATGATGGTTGTCTTCTGTCCGCCGCGGGACTTTTCGGAGACTTTGAAGAACATACCGTTACCAGACTTCTTCAGGTCGATATAGAACGTGCGCTGCTTGGCATGAATGGTGATGGAGTGCACATCATCAGCAAATCCGCGCTGGCCTCCTCCGCTGTGATGAGGACGTGGAGCTGGAGCCTGTTGCATTGGCTGATCATCTTGCGGCATGCCTCCGCTTAGTTCGGACATTGGATCAAACATAGAATAAAAGAAAAGAGGTAGAGAGCTCCTCAGGTTTTCTTGCCACTGCGTCATCTTCTGGATTCCACACTCGCAAGCTCCGGGAGTGATAGGAGTATACGGCTGTGTCGTGATGGCGACAATAAAAAGAGGCTGGAGAGCGTGTTAGGGCCGGTATGGCCTTGATCACGGTGCTCTCCAGCCTAGTAGTAGGGGTCTCGCCCCCCTGTCAAAGCTACGTAAAGCCTGACGTATACATTTTCCGTCCCTCCTCTCTATCTAGAGCATGCAGACCTAAACCGGTATTTGCAGTGACATAACTCTCCTCCTCTTGGGACATTGAATATATTAATACTTATTTAATATTTGTCAAATATAACTATGAAACCTAGTTTAAAGTACTTAAAAGCGCTGCCCTCTCCTAATAGATAGAAGAGGGCAGCAAAGAGAATCTACAATCTACTCGTATTTTCGAGCAGAAGGCGGCTCATCTTCGATCGTCTGAACAAATCCAATCGTTCGTCGTCTCGAATCTGAGAAACGTTACTCCGGTCCTTCGTCGGGCGCCGAAGCGCCCAGGAACCTCCTTCACGTCGGAGTAACTATGCACAGGAGGCTCCCCTCCCTGGCAAGTACGCTTAATATAAAACTATATTTCCAATTGAGCAAACAAGATTTGTGGCTCCCCTACCTGCTTCCAGTCTGGGCATCCGCCCCATGTTTTCAGCTGTTCGGTCATTACAAACTCTTTCTTCAACATCTCCTCTGCGTACGGCACATTCAACTGCTTGCTGATGCGATACGCAGTATCGGGCATAAACGGTAAGAGCATGAGCGCTGCGTGGCGCAAACATTCGGCAAATGTACCAAGTGTTTCAATGCGCTTATTTGCATCATCTTTGATGGTCCAGGGCGCAGCATTATTGAATGCAGTGTTCATCACAGATACGGCATCGGTCACACTCTGAATGCCTGCGTGAATATCGTAGACATCCATGCGCGCTCCATAATCACTCCAGAGCTTTGCTGTCTGTTGGAGATCCTCTGTTCCGGATGGGAAGCGCACAACGCCATCATCTTTCTTCAGAAGCACGAGCGTGCGGTTCAGCATGTTCCCAAGTTGATTCCCCAGCTTTGACTGGTACATCTCTTCCAGTCTCTTCCAGCTGAAATCGCCATCGCGGCCGACAGGAATTTCATGGCACAAGAAGAAACGCATCGGATCGGGATTACCGTTAAACCGCTTTAGGACATCGACCGGATCCACAACGTTGCCAAGACTCTTGCTCATTTTCTGTCCTTCGCTGGTCACAAAGCCATGAATCAATAGTTGATCGGGCGCGCGAATACCGGCGTTCTTTAACATCGCCGGCCAAATGAGCGCATGGAAACGCGCAATATCTTTGCCAATCACATGGGTAACCGTCGCATCATCCCAGTACTGTGACTGTGCATGATCGGTGAGAAGGCCGATGCCGGAGATATAGTTCGTGAGCGCATCACACCAGACATACATCGTCTGCTCTTCGTCGCCAGGAACGGGAATACCCCAAGACAGACTAGACTTCGGGCGCGAGAATGACACATCTTCCAGGCCTCGCTCAAGCAAGGCCAACGTCTCTTCACTGCGATAGTCAGGAATAATCTTGTAGTCTGATGCGAGTAGCTTCTTGAGCCACTCGGTTTCTTTGGAGAGCAAGAAAAACCAGTTCTCCTCCTTCACCTCCTGTGGCGGAATACCGTGATCCGGACACTTTCCATCAACCAAATCTTTTGCGGTAATGAAGCGCTCGCAGCCTGTGCAGTACAGTCCGGTGTAGGTTCTCTTTTCCAGAGAGCCGGATGCCTGCAACTTTTTCCAGAGCTCAACAACAGTTGGCCAGTGCACCTGCTGATCGGTCGTACGCATGAAGGTATCGGCCGAGATGTTCAGCTGTGCATAGAGGTCTTTGAAGAGCGGTACGTTCTTCTCCACTAACTCCGACGGAGTCATCTCCTGCTTAGCGGCTGTCTGCTGAATTTTGATACCGTGTTCATCGGTTCCAATTTGAAAGCGGACATCATCGCCGCTCAAGCGAAACCAGCGAGCAATGACATCGGCTAATACCTTCTCCAATACGTGCCCCATGTGCGGAGCAGCGTTGGGATAATCGATGGCCGTTGTAATGTACCGACGCGACATGAAGCGCAGTCTAGCGCAAAAAAGCCGTGTTGCCACGCCTAGACTCGCTGTTTAGCGCAGGAACTCCGGCAGGAAACCCTGCACGAAGAATTGGATGGCAGTGCGTGCAATGAGTGACAATGCGATACCAACCGATGCATAGAAAATGATCGTCTTTCCCTTGGAGAAATCATCGTCTTTGCCCTGGGAAGCAATCATTTTGATACCCGCGTACATAATGAGAATAACACCGGATGCAGAGATGAGCGGGAAGATGAAATTCACCGCACTGTATGTCAGCGCAGCTACCACATCTCCACCGGCAACACTGGTATACAGTGAGCCGTCGATAATCTGCCACATCTGAGAGACGCCCGGGTTATCTTGTCCCCAGTCCGATAAATCTGCTGCGCAGACGCCAGGTGTGCAGAGGCCGATGAGAGCAAGAAGTGTGCGCTTCATACACCAAAGATAGCAGCAAGAGCTTGGACAAGAGCATTCGCAAGGTTGGCAATCACTGCACCACCAATCGTCCATGTAATGATGGTCTTTCCTTTAGCGAATTCATCGGACTTACCCTGTGCGTAGACCATGCGAATACCCGCGTAAATAATCGCAATAATTGCAGCAGCGTTGAAGACGGTTAGGAGAATAGAGATGCCAAAGCTTACAAGATTGATAAACAGGTCGAGCGGATTGCCTCCTTGGCCGTAGTTCTGTGTTCCAACAAATCCTACGATTGCCTGTGAGAGAATGACAACAACCAATCCAAGCAGAACGTTGAGCACTGCCTTTTTTTGATCGGCAATTTGTCCATCGTCACCAAGCGCAATCACCATGCGAAAACCAGCAAGCACAATGAAGAACACCGCAATCGAACCTGCAATGATCAACATCAACGTTGCAAGTGATGGCATGTTATTGAGAATCACATTTGATCCCGCAGCACCACAGCCAATGAGACCGGTACAAGGCGTGTCGGGAACCGCCGCCGCTGTCAGAAAAGATGTCATCATGCTTGGCGGAAGTAGAGTGGGTTAAGAATTTCGAGGAACATTCCAGAGAGTCCAATCATCAGCAATCCTGCAAGCGCCCACATCAATCTGCTTTTACCTTCTGAGCGTGCGCCGGAATCTGCACCTGACATCATAATCTGTACACCTCCAACAAGCGCTTGAAGCACGGCAATACCAGCTGCTGTTCCAATAACCCATGGCCAACTGAGGTTGAAGTAGTTAATGAACGCTTCCATCGCGTCATTCGCGTTGTTGGTTGTGAGAAATCCGGTGCTGTCATCGAGTGGCTGTAGCAGCGGAAGATTCGCAGGAGGAATCACCAACGGCTGACTGCTTGGCTGCTGTGGAGGCTGTGCCTGTGCAAGCACAGACGGAGCCCAAACAGCCACTTTAAGAGCCAATACTTGGAGCATCCAGAGGAGATTCATAAATCTCTCCAGTATAGCAGAAAATGGCGTTTTCCGCGAGGGCTGGAAATGGCCATAAGATGCCTGAAACAGTGATTTTAGGTACTTTGGAGCGGATGACGAGACTCGAACTCGCAACCTACGCCATGGCAAGGCGTCGCTCTAGCCAATTGAGCTACATCCGCAAAGAGCTCACGTATCCTACGTACGGCAGGATTATGATGCAATGGGTTTGTGGCGAGGTTCAAAGGGCCAAGTCGAATGGTGTCCCCGACAGGAATTGAACCTGTATTCCCGGCTTCGGAGGCCAGTGGTCTATCCGTTAACCTACGGGGACAAGAGCCCGAATGTTAGTGTTTCAAGCCGAAAAACTCTATCGCATTTTTCGTTGTAGCCTCATCAACTTCTTCCAAAGTGAGACCCTTGAGCTTCGCGATTTCTTTCGCAACTTCGACGACATGCGCTGGCTCATTACGTTTCCCGCGATGTGGCACCGGAGCCAAATACGGCGCATCGGTTTCAATCATCAACTGATTCAGCGGACAGTGCTTGATGGTCTCACGAATAGCAGCGGAGTTTGGATAGGTGGCAATGCCGGTGAACGAGAGGAAGTGACCAAGTTCAACAAGCCACTGCACATCGTCCCAACTCTCGGTACAGCAATGCAGCACCAACTGTAGCGGCTCCACTTCGCGCACAATCGTCTCAATGTCTTTAATCGCTTCGCGGCAGTGTACAACAGCCGGTAGCCCAACCTCGCGTGACAATGTCAGCTGTTCCAAAAATACGGCACGCTGGTCGGCACGTGGTGAGTGATCATAGTGATAATCCAATCCGATCTCTCCAATTGCCCGGACCTTCTTTGATCCGTTCACCATCTCTTTCAAGACTTCGCCATCTCCCCTGCTCCATTCTTTAGCGTTGTGCGGATGCACGCCAACGGTGCAAAAAATTTCGCGATGCTTCTCGGCAAGTTCAATACACGCGAGTGCTTCGGGAATGCTGTCCGCAATCGTAATCATTTTCTCGATGCCGGCTTTCTTCGCTCGCTCCAAAACATCATCCACATCCTCTGCAAATTGTTTGTCGGCTAGATGGCAATGCGAATCAATCATATGGGCACTTTACACTCACTTCGCCGGAGTCGCAGCAACCTCAACCTTCTTTGGCGATGCAGCAAGAATGCCCAGGCTCACTAAAAATACTCGTATGTCCTCGGGCGGAACGATGAGCGTATTTACAGCCTCATCATTGTTCTCTCCACCGACACAATTCCCAAAAGTAATACCAGCAATAGAGGATCGAACATCTTCGAGAGAAGTTACAGTCGACCCATATTCATGCACAATAGCTGCACCACCGGAATGCCCGAAGTACACAGGATAATCCGAAATCAAATTGTGCAGTTTTCCCGAGTATACCAAATCAGAATCGATATTTTTGATGTTACTGATACTGGAAATGACAATGCGTGGCGCTGCTCCACGAGGTCGTCCAGCAAGGGTCACATCTTTCAACCACAACGATCCATCAGATCCGCTGTAGAGTGGAAACCCATTAGGATAGTGATATCCATCATGCTTAAAAGACAGCAAAGCAAGATCGGCAATCTCGGAGAGCGGTCTCTGTTTCATGTCTTCATACTGAACAGTGCACGGCTGTTCTATCACCTTTTTATCATGAGGAGACACAGAAATAAGAACAGATACATCATTTGAAAAATCCACACTTCTCGCACCTTTGTCATCGGTAAGGAAACGACCAATGCTATGACGACAGGTGAGCATGTATACAGAGACAGGATCAAACTTAGGACCGCGTTCTTTTTCCGGCACCGATAACACGACCGCGGAACTGCAATAATGTCCTCTAAAATTCGGATAGCGCGCTATGACATACGCAATATTTCTCCGCACATCTTCAAATAGTGCACCGTTGAGATCGCAGTTCACACCGCGAATAGCCGGCTTCGTATCCACCACATCTTTCGCCGTAGCCTCCGGAATAAATGAAGCTTTTGCCACTACTGCAGCAAGCGCCGAAACGGGCTCATGATCAGCATTTTCCTGAGCCGCCACACCTGCAGCAATCGAGAGAAATGCTGCTCCTTCCAACCATGCCTGCCGATTTAACAGCGACATGCATCCACTCTAGAACGATTTGTGTAGAAGCCAAGAGAAGATTGATATCACGCGATGACAACCTTACACTCCTCTGCTACACTACCTCGATGTCTTCACTCGCAACCAAAATGCCGGCAACCGTTGAACAAGTTCTCCAGGCTGAGTCTGGACGCACAGGCTGGATTTCGATTGTGAGTTTTAAGGAAAGTGACAACGGTCCGATTGTTTCAGCCATCAGTCGGTACAAGCGTGGATACTTCTATACCTTGATGGATGAGGGGAAACTACAAATAGGCAAAGACCAAGTGGTGGTTGGGGTGGATTAATAGACAAACTTAAAAACAACATGACTTGCCATGAGTGAGCCCCGCATATGCGGGACGAATCGAATGGTGGGTCGGGCGGGACTTGAACCCGCGACCAAAGGCTTAAAAGGCCTCTGCTCTACCGACTGAGCTACCGACCCGTCAGGTAGCGCAGAATATACTGCAGTTCGTCTTCAATACCAACCGCTAACCTCATCAGCACTCTCTTGTGCTACCAAGAAGCCACTTTGTGTGATGTTAGGAAAAATTGACAAATATCTATAAATCACTTATTTTATAATATAGTTAGCAACACCGCTGACTGTTCATTTACACCGCCGCACTGTCACCATAAAGCAAAGGAAAGCACATGAAACAACTTGGAAGTGCTAAGGAGATGCAGCAGGGCAAGGTCTACAATCTTGTCTACACGGGCTCGAACGAGGCCTATGGAAAGGTTAATGGCAAACGGACTATCCGAGTGACCCAAACAGAGCCAACATTCCAGTACATCCAACTCTACGATCAATTCGGACACGCATGCTTCGATGATCTCCACTCGGGAGAAGTCACGGTAAGCGATCTATCACTGACCTTCAACGAAGATGAAATCTTCGAACCCGAAGGCGAGGAAGAATGGTTCAAGCACTCCGCAAAGTTCACGAGTCTGGGCGCTGCCGTCCAGCAAGGTCTGCTCACAATCGAGCAAATTGAACAATTCCCAGTGAAATTAAATAGAAACTCCTTCGTTGCCCATATGAATCAACAGTCCAAGCTTCAGGGAGTGTTTACTTCTTTCAATGCCAAGAGCGCAACAAATCCCATGCTGCAACGCATCTACATCTGGTGGAGCTCATGGGAAGAAGTGTACGCCGACTTCAGACAATACGGTGTAGACGCCCGTCAATAGCGTTACTCATTCCGACAGTGCACACCTCGCCGCAGAGAGATTTCTCTCATGCGGCTTTTTTATATTTTTACATCAACACTGTGCCGGGCATACCGCCATACACGGACTCCCCGATGGATCACAAACAGTCTGACACTCGCAACTATTCGTATTCGTCTGCTGCTGAGCTGATGTGTCATTTGGATAGAAGACCCACGAGGAGCTGCTACTTCGCGAACTGGACAATCGACTAGAGCTGGAGCGTGAAGACGAGCGTGCAGAGCTGCTATACGGATTCGTGATGCCACAGTCCTGCGGACAAGAACCGATGTAGCAGGAATTCACACAACCGTATGTACCACAGGGAGGACATACATATCCTTCCCCTGCTTCACAGCGTCCATTCCCACACATCGGGGCACTACTCCACGAGCTGAACTTAGAGGAGGAGAATCCGAACGATGAGAACTGGAAAGACGAAACCGAGGAGAATTGGAACGACGAGAAGGACTGACTACTGAAGCTTTCCCCTTCATCGACATCATTATCAAACTGATCGTCACATGAATCTTCGGCATCGCGGAACGCATTGCGAAGATTTCGTTCTTCATCGCGGAGCCATCGGTTAAGATCACGGATTGCATCACGGTACGCACGCTCTGCATCACGAATGGCACGACTGCGCTGAGAACGCTCTGGAATACTCCAGGCATTAATACGCGCTTGCCCGCGCTGCTCCATGAACGAAAGTTGTTGGTCAGAATAGGAACGATTCACGTTCACGAGCGATTGTTCATACTGACGAATATGCGGCGCAACACACTCGGTATATTGCGACGAATAACTGCTCTGGGCATACACCAACCCTGCAACCGAGAACGTTGAAAGTGCAATCACTGCGCCGATAATGCGGGTGTTAGCGAAACGCATAACCATAAGAGGAAGAAGATACAGTAGAAGACGAACGAAAAGCCAGGTTATGACAAATCCTGAAAAATCACCTGTTATACTCCCCTGCGATGCCCCATTTCTTCTATCTAGCCCGCTGTAACGACGGCTCCTTATATGCAGGAACTTGTATTAACGTGATGGAACGGCAACAGAAACACAATGATGGCACCGGAGCCAAATACACCCGCAGTAGACGCCCTGTCACTATTATCTATACCGAGGAATTTGAGACATTATCTGAAGCACGAAAAAGAGAGGCGGAGGTGAAAAAAATGGAAAAACAGGCGAAAGAACGGCTGCTACACTAGTCACATGAAAGTTGCCTTAGTTCATGAGCTTTTGACGATGAAAGGCGGCGCAGAGAATGTTCTGCGCATTTTAGCAGATATGTTCCCGGGTGCTCCTATCTACACATTGCTCTATAACGAAGAGAAGCTCGGGGACTTATTTCCAAAGCAGAGAATCCGTGGAGCGATCAATCCCCTGTTTGGATTTAATCACCACTTCTATCTCAACAATTTCCCTCATGCAGTTGAGCAGTGGGATTTCAGCGAGTTCGATTTGGTTATTAGCAGCTCATCGGCCTTTGCTCATGGCATCATCACCAACGGAAAGCCAAAACATCTCAGCTACATTCACTCCCCTGCTCGTTACCTGTGGGATCAAACACATGCAGTACAGCAGCGCGCGAATCCTCTAGCCCGATGGTATCTCTCTAAAATATGTCACAAACTCCGTGTATGGGATGCAGAAGCAGCACAACGTGCTGACACACTCTTAGCTCCATCGAAAGAAGTACAACGCCGCATCGAACTCTACTGGGAACGTGGGAGTGACGTACTGTATCCACCGATTGATGATTCGTTCTTTGATTCTAAAAGCTATCAGCTAACAGCTAAAAACTATTTCCTGATCGTCTCCACCCTCGCTCGCTACAAACAGATCGATCTTGCCATTCAAGCGTGCAACAAACTTAAGCTGCCACTCAAGATTGTCGGCGAGGGATCGGATCGTCGGCGTCTACAACAGATGGCCGGACCGACAGTGGAATTTGTGGGATACCAATCCGGTGATGCATTAAAAGCACTCTATGCAGGCGCGACAGCAACAATATTCCCGGGCCTGGAAGACTTTGGTCTCGTACCAGTTGAGTCGATGGCCTGTGGCACACCAGTGATCGCTTATCGCGGAGGAGGAGCACTCGAGACAATCATCGAGGGAGAAACTGGAACATTCTTCCATGCCCAAAACCCTGAATCACTAGCGGAAATCCTTCAATCGTTTGATCACAAAAAATACTCATCAGAGAAGTGCCAAACGAGGGCTGAAATGTTCAGCAGATCGAAGTTCGAACAACAATTGCATACAAAAATCGATCGATTGATGGCTTCCTGAAGCCAAGCCCAAATTTTGCCCTAGACAGCGGAAAAGAACGGGGTCTAGGTGTCTTGTACACAAAATTGCTTCGTGTACTCTTTGTGTTGAGAAGAAGACATGAACATCAGACGCACCCTTGCCGGCCTGGTTACAATCCTCTCCCTGGCTGCTCCAGTGGTAGCTTCAGCCTCAGGACCGAGCGATAGCTTCCTCCGTCAGACGTCTATTACCTCCGTCGGAGCGCCTGTTGCATTTGCTAAAGGCCGACTAGTGTTCGTTCACCGTGTATCTCGCCGCTTGCTCCGTCAAACAGTCGTTCAAAAACGCTCCCCTGTTCGCTATGCGGTTCCGCTAGCGAGAGAGATCCTCTAGAAGATCCAAGAACCAAATCACAAGATCCAATTTTTGGATCTTGGAGCTTGCATCTTGGTTTTTGTAGCATCCAGAGAATGCTTTTTATTATAGGAATGCGGTTTGATCGCTTGAAGGCACTACCTTCCCCAACTTCTCGTACGTCTTCTTTGTCGCCATACGACCTTTTGGTGTGCGCTGCAGATACCCCTGCTGCATCAGGAACGGCTCATACAAATCCTCAATTGTCTCTTCCTCTTCCGCCAAAATAGCTGCGAGAGTTGAAAGTCCTACCGGTCCACCACCGAATGTATCGACCACTGTCTGCAGAAGCATGCGATCTGTTGCATCGAGTCCTTCATTATCAATATCGAGTGAGCGAAGTGTGCGTTCGACGCAGGCGTGATCAACCTGTTCCTCATTACGCATCTGCGCGAAGTCACGGACAGAGCGAACCAAGCGATTGCCAATGCGCGGAGTCGCGCGACTTGCTCCAGCAATCATCGATGCAGCATCGCTATCGAGTGGAACACCAAGGATGTCTCCCGAGCGACGCACAATGTCGCACATCTCATCGGGTTCGTAGAACGAGAGTTTAAATTGATGCAAGAAACGATCACGCAGTGGTGCACTGACCGATCCTGCTTTTGTCGTTGCAGCAACAAGTGTGAATGGCTTCAAGTTAAGACGAACCGAACGAGCAGTTGGCCCTTTGCCAATCATTATATCGAGTAAGAAGTCTTCCATTGCTCCATAGAGCACTTCTTCAATAGCCGGACGGAGGCGATGAATCTCATCAATAAAGAGCACATCCCCTTCTCCCAAGTTCGTCAGCAATGATGCGAGGTCACCGGGTTTTTCGATAGCTGGTCCGCTCGTCACGCGCATCTGCGATCCCATCTCATGCGCAATAATATGAGCGAGTGTTGTTTTTCCCAGACCAGGAGGACCGTAAAGCAAGGTATGTCCCATCGGCTCGCTGCGCTTTTGGGCAGCGCCAATATGAACCAGCAGATGTTCTTTAATCTTTCGCTGACCGATGTACTCCGAAAGCACCCGCGGACGCAGTGTTACCTCTAATGCCTCAGCTTCTGCCGGAAGCACTTCTGGGCTGACAACCGGTGATGCGCGCAGTGTCCTCTCAATGGCCATGGAAGGGAGTGTAGCAGAATGGCGGAATGTCACAGATAATTGACATATAATTATTTTTATGCAGAATACACGAGTTGCTTTTTTACAGCAGCGGCAGAATTCATCATCCACGCTTAGGAAAAGGAGACTTTGACCATGAAAGTTCTTGCAACAGTTAATGAAAAGGGATGCGGTCTGGCAGTGTTCTGCAAAACCGCGAAAGACCTTGCATGGCTCACCCCTCTTGTCTCAGCCTTCATGGCCAAGATTGATATGATTTGGGATTTTAATGATAAAAACTGGGAAGATCATCCACAGTTGCATGCGCATGATGAAAAGTACGAGATCGATATCGTGGTTCAATTCCGTGATGTTAAGCCGGAGTATATCGAGTCGTTGCTTAAAGAGGTGCATGCCTTCATCCGTATTGTAGCTAAACACTGCCTCATCGAGAGCGATGATGAAGCGCGGCCAGGCGAAGATCAATTCATCTTCGATACGGAAACTCGGGATACACCTATTCTTTTCACAAGCTTTGATCAGATGCCCGAATATCAATCCTGAATTCTGCCACCCGGAGAGAATCTCTCCATAGCGAGACCTGTTCACCCAGGTCTCTTTTTAAACATAAACCTATATATTGACTAATTTTACATTATAGTATTTAATATACATCCAATTTGCCTTATACAGCGTTCCATCTACCATATCCCTGCTATGAAGCTCTCCTCTCGTACAAAAGGCATCACTACAGCCGCATTAGTACTGGTTCTCGGCGGTCTTGCTACAGCCGATTATTTAGCCACTGGAAGCGGTTTTATTGGGTCATTGGGAGGCAATACAGAGGTCACCGGCGTCGCCAAAGCTCAGGCAGCGGATATTCGTCAGCTGGCTAGCGCCATGGAGCTTGAGGCTACATCAACCGACGAACCGACATTTTTGAGCCAGATTGCGGAGAATGAAACCGAAGCCATCGCCATTTTGAAAGATGGAGACCGCGCAGGAGCAATTGCCTGGGTCGATTCTCCAGAGGTAAAAACGTACTTCCTAAGCCTTAAAGACGGTCTTCTTGGGTCTTTCTCACCCGATCTGACCGATCTAAAGGATGTCACAGAGCAGGAGCCAGGAAAGCCAGTTCGCAATATGCTCAGCTTTAAGGATCCTGCCCTCAGCGAGGAACGGCTGGTCTTTGTCCGTGTTCGCGAGCGATTGCTTGAATTCCACATTACAGCAGGCGGAGAAGACACGATGAACGCGCTCATTGAGCAGTTAACGACAAAATAAGAACGGAGCCGATCGATCCGTCGTGCATCGATTTCCGATATCCGTTTTCCGTTACGGACATCTGATATCTGAAAACGGACATCTCTGCCGTACTTTTCCCTTTACAGTCCTCTAGGACATCAGTACTCTCCCCCGCACTATGGCAAAGAAGGTCAAGAAAATCATCAAAGTCGTGGCACGAGGCGGGCAAGCAAACCCAGCACCTCCATTGGGACCTGCACTTGGTCAGGCCGGTGTTGATATTCAGGGTTTCTGCACGCAGTTCAACGCAGCTACAAAAGACAAGATGGGTCAGCTGATCCCGGTCCAGATTACCGTGTACGAGGATCGCAGCTTCGACTTCGTGACCAAGCAGCCACCAGCATCTGAACTCATTAAGACCGCCGCTAAAATTCAGGGTGGTTCCGGTGAGCCAAACAAGAAGAAGGTTGGCAAAATCACCAAGGCCCAGCTCAAGGAGATCGCGGAGATCAAGATGCCTGACCTCAACGCTGCAAGCATTGAAGCAGCCATGAACTCACTTGCTGGTACAGCGCGCAGCATGGGAGTGACGGTTGAGTAAAACTAAGAATGGAGAATGAAGCGTCTTAGTGAGCAATCCCTTTATCGTGCAAACGGAGGGTGTTTTCCGTAGGCTTGGTCATATCCTTTTCACATTGCTCATGAACTCTCCTGTGTCCCTCAGCTCCATGTTCCAAACAGTCGGCCTCGTGTACGGCTGGACGATGCCCGTTCTGGTTCTGATCGGTATCGCCCTGCTATTCATTGCAACTGCTCGCGACAACGCTCGCCCGCATCTGCAGGTCCGAGTCATTTACTGCCACCTGGCACAGACACTTGGTATTTTGCTGATGACCGCAGGCGCACTTCCTGCCATCTACGCCGTATTCGCTCCGCAGCCATTGGATCAGATGACCTACCTCGGTCTTCTGTTGGTCTTCTGTATTGGTGGTCTCACCTACCTCATTCACGACACATCGCTTCGCGCGATCGATCGTTCTGCACACGCTATTGCCGATGCCATCTTCTTCCACGTCTGGAAGCTGACTGGTTTGTTGATTGTACTCTTCACCGGTCTCTCGTTGGCTCTGCGCTACATGATGGATATGCAGAATGCGCATGAATGGCGTGTGATGCACCTGACCATGCTTCTGTACGGACTCGTGCTCTGTATCTTCACCTTGCACCGCGACCCCCCTGCAACACCCGTTCGCCCTGTGTCCGCTCCGCGCCCAGTGATTGTTGCAAAAAAGGTTGCAGCAAAAAAGAAGGCCTCACGATAATTCGTGAAGCCTCCATCCATCGGTCAGAAGCGGCTCTAGGCCGTCTCTAACTCAGTTTGATCATGTTGTTCCTTGCGGAACGCTTTGGCAGCTGCTGCCATTTGCACCAAGCCTTTTACGCCAACTCCTAAGATACCGAGCCTAATACACCAGTCCGGTACCTCAACACCAATCTTACGAGTCGCCTCCTGGATGCAACCCGCTCCGTCCGATTGATAGGACGGGTCGTGCTGTGCGCGGCAATATCGTTCAAACGCCGTGATCGGACATTGTCCGTATCCCGCTTGAACGATGAACACTGTCGCCACAAAACACCGATGAACGTAGAACATCCGTTGAGTCTTGTTCCACCAGTGGAATCCACCGAGAACAAAACCCAGTAATACGGTATGCACCACAAAGGTGGCATACTCCAACGCCATCCAACTTGTACTGTTCATAGCTACTTCTATAGGCCTTTCCCTTTCAAAGCGGTGGTGAAGAAGAACAAGGACACTGGCCAAATAGTAGATTCTGCTGCGGAAAAAGCAATATCGAGCTTGTTGACTAGACTTTACACTTCTGACAAAATCCCCCCGCTTTACTTGTGGGAGCTCTTTTGAGCGCTTGAACCACATACCCCCAATCATTATGTCTCGCGCAAGCAAGAAGACAGCAGGACCCGTAAACCGCGGTAAGAAGTACCGCCAAAAAATGACCCTCGTTCAGAAGAGCGAGTATTCAGCGAGCGAAGCTTGTGAGCTTCTTCCTCAGCTGAGCACATCCACGTTTGATGCTACGGCCGAAGCACACATTCGCATCAACGCTGATACGACTCAGGCAGACCAATTGGTCCGCACAACCGTCAACCTGCCACACGGAACAGGTAAGACTGTTCGCATTGCGGCATTCGTTCCAGATGACATGGTCGCCGATGCGAAGAAGGCTGGTGCGGTCATTGCAGGGAACGACGACCTTGTGAAATCGATTGAAGAAGGAAACATCGACTTCGACATTGCCGTTGCAGTTCCAGCAATGATGAAGAACCTCGGAAAGATCGCCAAGACTCTCGGACAGAAAGGTCTGATGCCAAACCCAAAGGCTGGTACGGTGACCGAGAACATCACGAAGACAATCGGTGAACTGATGAAGGGCCGCGTCGAATGTAAGATGGATAAGTTCGGTATCATCCACGTGCCATTCGGAAAGATCTCCTTCGGCGGTAAGAAGCTGGAAGAGAACCTAAGCGCTCTGCTTGCAGGTATCGACGAGGCAAAGCCAAACGGTATCAAAGGCATCTACATCAACTCGATCTTCGTGGCTCCAACCATGGGTCCTGGCGTGAAGGTTGTTCGATAATCCGTAACACAAGACTGATGAAAACGGGCTGAAAGGCCCGTTTTTTGTATATGCCTGATGAATAGTGGCAGTTATGGATCGCCTAAGCGCAGAGAACAGACAACGACTCTTCTCGTCATTCAAAGACTGGCCTGATGCTGATGTGGAGGAATTGGTCGCAAGTATCTCTGAATGTAATCCACAGAGCCAAATTAAACCGCCAGAGACATACCCTAATCCTTGGCGCAGACTGTTTCTGAGAGGCGCATTGGAGTCCTACTTCCGACGAATATATTCCAACGTTCTAAAGAAATCGGATGAAGCAGCTACACCGACTGAAGGATCTTCTCAACCTCAGTAAGCGTCTCTACCCTCACAAGCTTCTGTCGCAAATCCGATGCGCCGTCGAAGCCTTTGATGTAGCTCGCTAAGTGTCGGCGCATTTCCATCATTCCCCTCTTCTCGCCCTTGGTCTGCACGGCCAGTTCACAATGCTCAAGGATGAATGGAATTTTATCTGCAAACGAGAGCGATAGAACGGTTGGACTTCCTGCTGCTTTTTTCTCCAGTGCATCAGCGACGTCTTTCATGAGCCATGGATTACCGAACGTTCCGCGACCAACCATCACGCCATCGAGGTTTCCAATTTTATCGAGCGCATCTTGCCCGGAGTAAATATCGCCGTTGCCAATCACCGGCACCTTCACATGCTTTTTCAATTCGTAGATCGGTTCCCAGTTTGCCTTGCCGGTAAATTTCTCATGATAGGTTCGTCCGTGAATGGCAAACGCCTCTGCACCGGCAGCTTCGAGTGCGAGACAGAACGGAATGAGCGTGTCCGATGTCTCCCATCCCAAACGCGTTTTTACACTCACCGGAATCTGGATCGCTTTTTTTGTCGCATGTACAAGCTCCGCGGCAAGTTCTGGTTTTCGGATCAGAGCCGCACCGTGACAGCTCGAAACAACTTTTGCCGCCGGACACCCCATGTTGATATCGATGCCATCGACACCGCACTGTTCAATAATTTTTGCGGCCTCTAAGAAATGTGCAGGATCGTGGCCGAAGACTTGAACAATAAACGGTCGCTCCACACTCGCATCGAATGCCATCATCTGCATTGTCTTTTTGCCTTTAAATGCGAGCGCATCGGTACTCAAAAATTCGGTATAGACGATGGTTCGCGGTTCGACACGCTTGATAAGCTGGCGATACGACGCGTCAGTGACTCCCGCCATCGGCGCGAGTGAGACAATGGGGCGCGGTGCTGTAGACCAGGAAAAAGCCATGTTCAGATTGTTACATTGCTAATTTGCCCGTAACACTGCAACTGCTTCGCAGGAGAACAATTTAACAATATAACAATTATACGCATAAGCGAGCCCAAAAGCACCTCTGTACTGCCAGAATAGCGGAGATGGTTACACGGTTGTCCTCGCTGGCTTTATCTCTGCTAACGCCCCAGTTGGTTTTGGCGCAGAACCCAGCTGTTGTTACCACCCTCCCAGGATGCGATTTTGAAACAGGACGATTGGCAGCTGCCTGTGTTCCTATCTTTGTTGGACATTTGATTACCCTCATCTTCAGTTTAGTCAGTGCATTCTTCATCCTAAACGTCATGTACGCCGGCTACCAGATTGCGATGGGATCGTGGACCGGAGAAAAATCTGAAGGGAAAGAGCGCGTTACCTGGTCCGTCATTGGTCTTGTGGTCACTGTGTGCTCCTACTTGATTCTCGATCTCGCTGTTTCCGTCATCACTCCTTAACTCTCATGGCACCTGCAAAAAAGAAGAAGGCATCCGATAACTTCACGTCGCTGCGCATCATCGGCAAGAAAGCGCAGAGCCTTCTGCAAAAAGCTGCTGACCTACGCAAGCAACAGACGTCGGCGCAGTTGACCGAGACCACCCCTGCAGCAGGAGAGCCGGAGCTGACTG
Organism: Candidatus Peribacteraceae bacterium; assembly: GCA_044228075.1. Classification (GTDB taxonomy): domain Bacteria; phylum Patescibacteriota; class Gracilibacteria; order Peribacterales; family Peribacteraceae; genus JAKQEM01. The sequence goes on along the minus strand of JBGAVO010000001.1, from coordinate 149,099 downwards.
TTCGCTTCTCCTTACTGAATGTTGCACACGCAACAATCGTTGTAATGCTCGTCTGTGCTGCGGCAACCGTCACAGCCATTCTGCGTGACACCATTATTTTGCTGCTTCTTGGATTCTTCCTCGCCGCCGTCACTGACCCTGGTGTGCGATGGCTGGAACGTATGGGATTTCCACGTGGCATAGCCATTCTTTTGCTCTACCTCGCAGCGTTATTCATTCTCGCATTCCTTCTCATCTCCCTTATTCCGGTTGTTGCCGCTCAAATTCAACAGATCGTGTTCCTAGTGAACGATAGCATCAACGCCTTCTTGCAGGATCCACGTATTCGCCTTCCTCTTCTTACAGAAGACGTAAACCTTCGCCTGACAGAATTTGCCCGTTCGACCTTGGAAAGCATGTCGATTAATAAGTTTACAGATGCACTGCAAATTGTCGGACAGAATATGTCCTCCGTCGCACAAGGATCAGTCGTCGCTATTACGCGCATTGCAGGTTCCGTTGGTGCATTCGTTGTGAAGTTTGTCCTCGTCCTCGTCTTCGCCTTTTTCATTCAGATGGAGAAAGAAGGAATTCGCCTCTGGATTCGCAGCTTCTTCACCGCAAAGTATCGCGCATTGATTGATGTAAAGACCGAAGCCATTCACCTCAAAATCGGACAGTGGGCCCGCGGCCAGCTGCTTTTAGGCTTGGCTGTCGGAAGCTTGGTCTTCGTCGCACTGACCATTCTGCGCGTTCCATACGCAGCAACACTGGCAATTCTTGCTGGCTTCACGGAATTCATTCCGTACATTGGACCATTCATTGCCGCCGTTCCTGCCATTCTCATTGCCTTCACGGACGGAGGATTCATTTGGGCGCTCATTGTCACCGGTATCTACTACGTCATTCAGCTCTGTGAGAACAACCTACTTGTGCCGCTCATTATGAAACGCGCGGTTGGCCTCTCACCTATCGCTGTTCTCTGCGCCATGCTGATGGGATTGAGTTTCCCAAGCATTATTCACCCAATTTTGGGCGTGCTTTTGGCTGTGCCGATGACAACCATCATTGCAATCTTCTTGGACGACCTTCGCATCGTAAAAAAGGCCTCCTGAGTATTTGCTCTTCCCTCTGCTCCTTTCTTCCATTGCCTGACTGTGTGCGATGTACAGTTTTTTGTACTCCTGCCAATTTCACCACGTTTTTTCTTGCCGCATACTTCCGGGAACCTGCTAAAACGTGATATAGTTTCCAGAACCAATCAAGGTTTATCACTCAGACGCTTTGAGTGACAATCCGGCTCCATCCCCTTCGGGATTACGCCGAGACATTTCATCCCATTATCCCCGTATGCACCCGTTCGATCGTTTTACCCCTAACGCCAAACTCGCTCTGCAGATTGCCGAGCAGGAAGCCAAGGCCATGCAGAGTCCGTATATTGGAACGGAACATTTGCTCCTCGGACTTCTCAGTATTCCGAAATCATTGGCGTTCTCCATTTTCACCGGCGCGGGTGTCACGCTTGAAAACGTGCGCATTCTGCTGAAGGCGAGCAAGAGTGGAAACATTGAAGGCAAGCATGTGAAGCATGGTCTCTCGACCTTCCTTCATACGGTGATTGAACAGGCTGTTGTCACTGCGCATAAGTTCCGCCACACAAATGTAGGTACAGAGCATCTGCTCTACGCTCTTGTTGGCAACGGCAAGAACGCAGCAACACTACTTCTCGAAAGCATGCAGGTGGAATCGGAAGATCTGAAGACGCACATTGAAGAAATGTTCGGACAGATCAGCCAATTCCGTCAGCAGAACCGCAACGTCGAACAGTCACTGGAAGCATTCTTCCAGGGTCTACAGGGAACAATTGCCGGCATGCAGCAGGGTGGCAACGGTGGCGGAAGCGAGCCAGAGGGCCTCAAGCGCAAGCGCGCGGACGGCAACAGCAAAACTCCTGCACTGGATTACTTCACCGACGACCTTGTAGCGAAGGCGAAGGAAGGCAAGATCGATCCGATTATCGGACGAGACAACGAGATTGAACGCATGATTCACATTCTGAACCGCAAGACGAAGAACAACCCTGTGCTCATTGGTGAGCCGGGTGTTGGTAAGACCGCGATTGTCGAAGGACTTGCTCAGCGTATTGCAACGGGCCAGGTTCCAGACGCACTCAAGGGTAAGCGCGTGTTAGTGCTCAACCTTGGATCGGTCGTCGCGGGTACCAAGTACCGCGGTGAGTTCGAGCAGCGCTTCGAAGATATTATCCGCGAAGCCGCACAGAGCGATCGTCAGATCATTCTGTTCATTGATGAAATTCATACGGTTGTCGGAGCCGGCTCTGCCGAAGGATCGCTCGATGCTGCCAACATTCTGAAGCCTGCCCTAAGCCGTGCAACGCTGCAGGTGGTTGGTGCAACAACGCTCGAAGAGTACCGCACGGTCGAAAAGGATCGCGCGCTTGAGCGTCGCTTCCAGCCTGTGCAAGTTGATGAGCCATCCAAAGAAGATGCGGTTTCAATCCTCCGCGGACTCAAAGAATCCTTTGAGCAATTCCACCACGTCACCATTGGCGATGATGCACTTGAGGCCTCTGTGCAGATGAGCGACCGCTATTTGACGGAGCGTTTCCTGCCAGACAAAGCGATTGATGTTCTGGATGAAGCTGCCGCAGGAAAGAGTCTGCAGCACGCTCGCCTAAGCCCAGAACTGCAGGAGATTGAAAGCAATCTGCAGAAGCTTTCTGCTAAGCAGCAAGAAGCGGTGAAGGATCAGAAGTATCACCTCGCGCTTAAGTTGAAGCAGGAACAGCAGGAACTCAAAGAGCGCCGTGAGCAGCTGATGGAAGCCGCAGATGGCGACAAGCGCACGCCGGTTTCTATTACCCCTGATGACATCGCCAACGTTGTTGCGCGTATGACAGGTGTTCCGGTCACCAAGCTCTTGAAGCCAGAAGCAAAGCGCCTTGCGACACTCGAGACCATCCTCCGCCAGAGCGTGATTGGACAGGACGAAGCAATTCATAAAGTCTCTCGCGCCATCCGCCGTTCCCGCGTGGGCATTGGCGATGTGAAGCGGCCAATTGGATCATTCCTCTTCCTAGGACCAACCGGTGTCGGTAAGACGGAGCTCGTCCGCACACTCGCTCGCGAGGTGTTCCACCGCGAAGACGCGCTCATCAAAATTGATATGTCCGAGTTCATGGAGCGTCACAACGTCTCACGTCTAACAGGAACCACTGCCGGATATGTGGGGTACGAAGAAGGTGGTCAGCTGACCGAACAGGTCCGCCGCAAGCCGTACTCCGTTGTCCTCTTCGATGAAGTAGAGAAAGCACACCCTGAATTCTTCAACCTGCTTCTGCAGATTCTGGAAGACGGAACACTGACCGACGGACAGGGAAAGACCGTCGACTTCCGCAACACGATCATTGTGATGACCAGCAACATTGGTGCGGACAAGCTGACGAAGCAAGCAGCGAAGATCGGATTCAAGCTGGAGGATGAAGTGTCGAAAGAAGAGACCGAGTACGAAGCGAAGCGTCAGGAAGTAATTGCCGAATTGAAGGACAATATGCGTCCGGAGTTCCTCAACCGCATCGACCACATCATCGTCTTCAACGCACTGAACCAGCTCCATATTCGCAAGATCGTCCGTCATAACCTCGATCAGCTCAAAGTTCGCCTACGCGAACAGGGCTACGAGATTGAAGTGGAGCCGAAGGCAATCAACCTTCTCGCAGAAGTCGGCTTCGACCCCGAGTACGGTGCGCGCCCAGTCCGCCGTGTCATTCAGGAACGCATCGAAGATGAAATCGCCGAGCACATTCTGAAGGGAGTCTTCCATCCTGGTGATACGATCAAAGTGATCAAGAAGGGCGACAAGCTGGACCTAATGCACGGCAAGCCTGGAAAAACGGCTGATATAGAGGAAATGGAAGAAGCAGAAGTAGCGTAAACCCACTCAAAATGACGTTTTAAGAGGGGTATCTCAGTGAGACGCCCCTCTTTCGATATATGGCCAAAATCACCGCTTTCTGCTATACTAAAGAGATTCCTGAATAAAAACCCACATGCCTATCGAACCCATCAAAATTCCGCAGAACGTCTACATTGAGGACCGCATTGTCGGCCCTCTGACGCTCAAACAGGTGCTCATTGTGGGCGTCGGTGGTGGTTTTAGTTACGTTCTGTATGGAATGCTGACACAGGCATACGGCGCACTCGCATTGCCTCTCACCATTCTCGTCTGGTCCCCTACTGCGCTTGCGGCGATGTTCGCATTCATTCGAATCAACGACATCAGCATGTTTAAGTTGTTACTACTGACAGTTGAAAAACTAAACAAGCCAACCATTCGTACATGGTCACCACGCAGAGGCATTGTGATTAACATTCGCACATCTGGCCCAGAACGAAAAGATGATAAGCATCTTGCAACAGCTATCGCCAAAGAGCCGATGCAGATTGATGAGCTGAGTTCTGTGCTTGATCTTGCTCCTCGCGGACACGTTGAAACACCGGAGCCGCTGTCGCCTCTTGATGAAGAGATTGATGAAACACCTGCCATGCCAGAGCCTGTTTCGACCATTCAACTTCCTGTGAATAAAGCACGCGTTTCTGCTTCACCACTTCCAACAAGTGGGACAGTCTCGTTGTTCCGCGATCTTACTCCTCACTCCTGACCATGGCTGACAAACAGAAAGCACCGGACACCGTCCGCGGCAGGAAAAAGGGCACCGCGGCCGCAACGCAACGATTCCTGCCAGTGGCAGAAATTCGCAACGATACGCTGCTCTTAAAAAACGGCGGCCTGCGCGCTGTGCTGGAAGTTGAAGCAATGAACTTCAACCTGAAGAGTGAAACAGAACAGCAAGGTATCATTGCCGGCTACGGCGCGTTCGTGAACACGCTGAACTTCCCTGTGCAGATTGTGATTCGTTCTAGTCGCACAAACATCGATGACTACCTGGAGTCCATTCGCGCCATCGGCGAAAAGCACTCAAATCAACTCCTGAAGAATCAGACCCTTGGATACGTCGGCTTCATGCAGAAGTTGCTCGAAGTTGCGGATATCATGCAGAAGCGTTTCTACATTGTGATTCCGGTCGATCACTCTGCCCGCAAGAAAACAGTCGTTGAGCAGTTCTTCGACTGGCTACATCCAGACGATACGTCCGCCAAAGCAGGACAGCGCTATCGTGAATTCGGTCAGGGTGCTCGCGAAATCCAGGAGCGCATCGACCTGGTCAGCACGGGACTATCAAATATCGGTCTACACACACGCAGACTGAATACCCGTGACTTGATTGATCTGCTCTACAAGATCTTCAACCCAAAGACATCTCAGGTACAGAAATTGCCAAAAGAGGTAGAGAAGATGGATTTGGAGACGACAACTCTGTGAGGCGTTAACTGATAGCTTTTAGCTGTCAGAAGAGCGTTTCAGGCCTAAAAGCTAACAGCTAGAAGCTAAAAGCTGGTTTGACAAACCTGCTTCACTTCTGCAAAATCCCCCCGCTCTGGTTATTGCTCGTGCAGGGGTAACCGGACACTCTTATTTCTCCCGCTTGCACCACGTCTTTATATGTCCCCAAAAACCGCTAAAAAGGGATCCCGGATGAGCCAGAGCGCCATCATGGACGAGCTCATCAAGAAGTCCCCCGAAATCTTCCGGTCAAAGCCGGGTGAATTGATCGACGGTATCGTCGTGTTTAAAGGAAAGAACAAGCTTCTCCTCGATATCCGCGGTGTCGCCACGGGTATTATTTCCGGTCGCGAACTCCGTGACTCTTTTAACACCTTCAAGGAACTGAATCCTGGTGACGAAGTTTCGGCATTGGTGTTGGAAGATGAGAATGACGAAGGACTTGTTGTGCTGAGCCTCCGCATGGCCAGCCAGAAAAAGGCCTGGGACCGCTTCCACAAGCTGGTCGAGGGCGACAAGACAATGAAGTTTACAGCTCAGGAAGCAAACAAGGGTGGACTTATTGCCAACATCGACGGCATCCGCGCGTTCCTTCCTGTATCACAGCTCTCCCCTGTTAACTACCCACGCGTGAACAACGCTGAGTCGACAGAAATCATTTCCCGCCTTCAGAAGTTTGTCGGTCACACCTTCACGGTGAAGATCGTCACCATGGATGAAGAGTCAGGAAAGATCGTTGTTTCCGAGCGTGAGGCAATGGCTGAAGAGCGCTCAAAAGCACTCGAAGGATTGAAGATCGGCGACGTGAAGGATGGTGTCGTATCCGGCCTGGTGAAGTTCGGCCTCTTCGTGACCTTCGACGGATTGGAAGGACTCGTGCACATCTCCGAGATTGCTTGGGGCCATGTGAAGAACCCATCGGAATACGCTGAGTTGGGCGATCGCGTCACCGTAAAAGTCATCGGTGTTGATGGTGACAAGCTGAGCCTTTCCATTAAGCAGCTTACGAAGGATCCATGGGAAGAGGTTGCTGAGCGCTACCCATTGGGTAAGAAGGTATCCGGTACAGTCGTTCGCTTTGCAGACTACGGCGCATTCCTCCGCTTGGAGAAAGACATCAACGGTCTGGTACACCTGTCCGAGATTGCCCACCACAAAGTGAGCGATCCATCCGAAGCCCTGACCATCGGTCAGAAGATCGAAGCACAGGTGATCAACATCGATATCGACGAGCGCCGCATTGGCTTGTCCATTAAGGCTCTCCAGCCAATCGATAAGGAGACACTCGAGCGCATCAAGAAAGAGCAGGAAGAGGAAGACGCAAAGAAGGCAAAAGAGTCCGATGATGCAGACGATGCTGAGGAGACAATCGAGATCCCTGAGGGCATGCTGTTCGTTGCCTCCAAGGACGGAAAGAAGTTCTACGCAGTAGACTCCGCCGCAGGAAAGAAGATTAAGGCTGATAAGCGCGTGTACTTCAAAGATGAAGCTGAGGCTGAGGAAGCTGGATACGCAGCCTAACAATCAATCATTGAAATTCGGAGAAATCGAGGATGGAATCTGCTATCCTCGATTTCTCTATGAAGCAGGCTTTTATCTTCGACTTCGATGGCGTGATTGTAGACAGCGAGCGACAGTGGCGCGATAAAGGCGACCGCATCTTCTATCCGTCTATCATTCCCGGATGGACCATTTCCGACGGTGCTAAAATGATGGGACTTGGCTTCCGTGCCGGCTACGATTTTCTGGTACGTGACTACGGACTCACCATGCCGTTCGAGGAATATGAGCGAGGGCTTAATGCGCTTGTCGATGAGTTCTACATTACGGAATTGCATACAATGCCTGGGCTGCAGGATCTGATTGATCGCGTTGAGACACTTGGATTGAAGAAAGGGATCGCATCATCGGGCAGTAGAGAGTGGATTCACAGCGTTCTGAAAGACAAAAACCTGTTTCATCATTTCCCTATCATCTGCTCTGCGAACGATGTAGGCGACCGAACAAAGCCGAACCCCGATGTGTATCTGCTTGCAGCTGAGAAACTAGGAATAGATCCGGCGCACTGCATCGCCCTGGAAGATTCCTGCCACGGCATTAAGGCCGCAAAAGCAGCAGGTATGACATGCATCGCTATCGAAACGGACATGAGCGCATTACAAGATCTGTCACAAGCTGACATGCGAGTAACACATTATGATTTCCTGACAGAGGAGGTACTAAAGAGCCTCTAGAGTGTCATGCTGAGGAGGCCTCAAAGGCCGTCTCGAAGCATATTCAATGTACCCTTCGAGACGCGCTTCGTGCTCCTCAGGGTGACACTTATGTAGTCAGTCCCTTCTGACTCAGTAAGTGCAAGTGGAGGTAAAACACTTCCTGCCCTCCTCCTTTTCCAACGTGATACACCAACTTGTAGCCATCGAGGCTATTGTTCGCTGCAAACTCTTTCGCTTTCAAAATCAGCATGCCAGGCAAATCGGCCGTCTCTTCGGTTACATCCGCAATGGATGCAACAAAGCGCTTGGGGACAAACAAAATGTGTGTCGGCGCTTTCGGATGAATGTCTTTAAACGCCAACACATCGTCGTCTTCGTAGACGACATCGGCGGGCAATTCGCCTTTGAGAATCCGATGGAAAATAGTGTTTGAGTCCATAAAAAAGTGGGATGCGGCCTGCCCGGCGTAGCTCACGAAGTGAGCGAAGTCGGGTGAAAAATGGTGTCTTCCATGCGGTCAATTCTAGCCTCAAATACCTGTCTGAAGCGAGCTTTTACAAAGGCAGAAAATAGCCTAAAGCATTGAATTTTAGGCCAAAATAAGGGATAATAGAGAAGGAATGGCCTTCCCCTCCTCCCCGGAACGGCAGACCGGCCTTAAGCCTGCAGAAGCCCCTTCTGCGGTCGTCTCTCAACCGGTCAAAGTAGATAGTCACCTCGGTAATCAGCTGGGTTCATTTCTGGAGGATATCAATAAAATCAGCGAGAGCTCGGGCAGCGGCCCCGGAGAACAATGGAGTGATGGTTCATCTGGTAGCACTGCAGTACAGACAACTGGTGGCAGCACCCCTGTGGCCACGACGCGCGATCAGGTCATCGCCAATCTGCCAAGCACTAAGATCATGCAGCAGCAGCTAGAGGCACACATCAAGACGGAAATTAAAAATCTGCGCAAACAAGCAAAGACAATCGCCCGTATTAATCAGCCGGGTGGTGCATACAAACTGAACCAGCTCTACACCCGCATTCATCATCTCAATGCATTACTTGGCGAACTCCTTAGCAGCTCTGTAGAAGTGCTGAAGCGATTGTTCATTCGGGTGTTTGTCGATAAGCAGACTGTTTTATAAAAACCGTGTCATGCTGAGGAGGCCTGAAAGGCCGTCTCGAAGCATATTGAACGTACCCTTATTTCAAATTCTTCTTCTCGTGCTGCTCCGCTTTGTCTTGGATGAATTCGACCATCCACTGCAAAAGCTGATCGGCCATAGATAGCGGCTTCATGATGACTGTCTCCACTTCTTCCGTCAGACTTTCAATTCGTCGTGCGATCTTTCGCGCATCCACCACAATGAAGATGACGTGGTACAAAACGACAATCAGCATCACCGCAACGGCGATGTAGAGTCCCATCATGATGTCTTCGGGTGACCAACTCATAGAAGCAAGGTGGATATGAAGCGTATACTGCCCTCAGTCTACGTACGACGTTTCTATGCGCAATCTCTTGCACCACATAGTGTATCTTCCCCGCAATCTGATTGTGGCGGTGATCACGGGCTATCAACACACGCTCTCGCCGGATCATGGACCGCTAAAGCACTTGAATCCGTATGGCTACTGCCGCCATTCCCCCACCTGCTCGGAGTACGCGAAAAACGTGATAACAGAGCGGGGTGTCGTGATTGGGGTACCGATGAGTGTATGGCGGGTTCTGTCGTGTAATCCGTTTGCGAAACCTTCAGGCGAGCGACTGATGGAGATTGCAGATAGGCGATGATGGATGGAGCTCCCTATGGGAGCTTATTCGGAACCGAAAATCTCCCGATTAGACAGGGGGTAAGAGTCTAACGAAGAGAGGATTAGTCCGCCGGTATCGCCGTGTTTTTGAGTAGTGCAATAGGCTCAAAATATGCTATAGAGAGGGTTTATTGCTATTCCGTAGACCGCATTGTAAATTTTGCTATACTTCTCACATGAAACATCTCCTCCTCACATTTGGAAGCATTACATTCCTCCTTTCATTTTCGACTGCACATGCGTCGTTTACCGATGTTCCAAATTCACATCCGTATGTTGATGCAATCCGGTATGTCCAGGAACAGGGTATTGTAAACGGCTATGCCGATGGTACCTACAGGCCCGATGCACTAATCAACCGTGCGGAGTTTGCAAAAATTCTTGAGGAATCCATTCCTGATGCCGAAGAAGGGGTGGGTCTCTGTTTTAACGCGGAAGATTTTACGGGATTTTCTGATGTGCACGGAGAATGGTTCTGGATCTACACGTGCATGCAGTATGGACGAGGCATTGTTCAGGGGTATGCAGATGGATCATTCAGGCCATCCGCGAACATCAATTATGTGGAGGCTGCAAAAATGCTCTACGGAGCTCGTCATTTAGATAACAAAGGCATTCTTTCGTCGCCACCGCCATCGGGAGCGACATGGTACGAACCGTATGTGGAATATATGAGTGACGAAGATGCCATCCCCTATACCATTCGGACTCTTGAGCATTTGGTCACACGCGGCGAAATGGCAGAAATGATTTACCGCCTCCAGACAGACCTTCCGGAAGCTGAGTTTGGATCCATTACCAACCTTGAAACGTACACGAATACTCAGCTTGGATTCCGCATCTCTTTCCCCGAGGCCTTTTCGTATGTTCTCGAGGAAGACCCTCTCGATCATCAGTATGAATTCATTCTCTCTGATCCGATTTTTGAGAGAGACCTGACTCTCGAATTGATGGTTTGGACAGAGGAAGATGAAAGTCAGGTTATTATTGGGTATATCAGCGGCGCAGCTGATGTTGATTATGAAATGGGTGAAAATGCGCAAGGTGAGATAAACATTGTCCGTATGCAGAAACGAAATATTGATACCGATCCATCAGTATCGGGCCTATCAAATACAATTTACAGTCAGAACGGTCATATATACGTATTTTTCTACATGCTGAGTAACAACGATCCGGATTATGTGCAATTGATCGAGAATATCATGGAGACCGTTGTGCTCTTCGATCCTTCGCCTTCTTCACGCTCATCGTCTCGCAGCTCTTCCTCTGTTCGCTCGTCGTCCAGTTCGTCGAGACAGTCGTCTTCCCGCGTGTCGAGCTCTTCTTCGCAGCACACGTCATCTGCCCCTTCCACGGCGAATACGTCGGAGCCCCTCGACCTTTCGGTATCTCTCACTGGCTCTGCGTCGATTCCGCAGAATGGAAATATTGTTTCCTATATGGCAACGCTGACAAATCACGGTCCGGCAGATATGGCGAATCCCCCCACTGTTCGTTTTATTGATGCGGGGAACATGACATTCCGATCTGCCGATTCCGACGACGGATGCTCTTTGGATGATGACGATGTGGTGTGTGAAGTCGGCCAACTTGCATCCGGTGAATCGTGGCCAATCGTGGTGAAATATTCTGCGTCATCTATTGAATGCTCCGATCATCTAAAGCTCGTTGCTGTTATTGATGATGTTCCGTCGAATGACAGTAATGCCCAGAATGATTATTCAAGTACATGGAAGACCATGTCAGGGTGTCAGTGATCACTCTGTATTTTTGCACAGCAAAACCTCGGCGTAGTTCTGCTCGTGGGCAGAACGTAGTCGGGTGGAGCGGGCAGCGGGAATCGAACCCGCATCATCAGCTTGGAAGGCTGATGTACTACCACTGTACGATACCCGCTTGTGTGAATAATCGATGAATAGTCTCTGGCTTGCCTACCGTAGCCCCGCTTATGCGGGCGGAGGTGGGCGTATTGTACGGTTTTGGCGGTGTATCGCAACCCACTTCAAGGCAGGTACAAGCCCTAAAAAGCCTCAATCTGTTCGTACTCGCCTATTCGCTTGGTATACTACACTTTCACTTTCCACCCTTCCCTCATGACCCCCATCACCATCGAAACATCCATCAATGCCCCCATCGACACCGTCTGGAACTGCTGGACACAGCCGGATTGCATCATGCAATGGAACGCGGCTTCGGATGACTGGCACACGCCAAGCGCCACCAATGACCTGCGCGAAGGTGGATCGTTCACCTCTCGCATGGAAGCAAAAGACGGCAGCGTCGGATTCGATTTCGGCGGTACGTACACAAAAGTCATCGAGCACAAAGAGATCGCCTACACGATGAGCGACGGTCGAAAAGTGAGCATTGCCTTTGATGGCCATGGTCATCACACGCATGTCACGGAAACATTCGATCCTGAAAGTGAGAATCCCATCGACATGCAGCGCGATGGTTGGCAGTCGATTCTCGATAACTTTAAGGACCATGTAGAATCACACGCGTAACTCCTGACAAGTGTTTATGAACACCATTCAAGAAATCATCGTTCAGCACGGGCTACCGCCTATTCCGGAGAATACATCAATTAATCGTTATGTTGTCACCCTTTCAGAGCAACAGCGAGCCACGTTTATGGCGCTATATCGACAGTTGCCAGTAATTTCTAGTCCCGCAGAACAGGCTAACGCAGCGGAGACAAAGGCATCACTTGCGCTATGGCCGGAGGAAATGACAAGAGATGATGTCGATCGTTTGGGGCTCATCTTTGTGCCGACGCAAACTCCCGAGACATACTGACGACAACTCCGCGAGGACGTGCATCGTAATTGGCGCTGATGGTGATCATCGCTATGATTGAAGACATGAAATTTCTCCTCACTACTCTCATCGCTCTGATTATTGGTGTTGGCGTCTGGTACTTTATCAGCGAACAACAGGCTGGTATGCAGACCCAAATCGACTCATCTCAAGACGCAGCGCAGGAAAAAGCGGATGCCTACAGACTGCAGCAAGAAGAGATGATGAAGCAGTTGGATCAATAGAGATGGATGCCGGGGGCAGGCGAACATGCTACAGTGCGACACTCCCCCTGGTTCCCATGTCTATGATCTACACCCGCGATGTACTGAATGACCCGCGGTATCGCATCGGCGAATATACCTACGGTCATCCGAAAGTTCTTTCGTGGCAAGACGGCGAACTAACCATTGGAAAGTTCTGCTCCATTTCGCATGACGTCACAATCTTAGTCGATGGGAATCACAATATGGACGCTGTCACAACCTACCCATTGTCAGCTGGGTTTTTGAGCTTGGAGCACAATAGACCGGTGAACTACCCCTGTAAGCGCCATGTAACCATTGGGAATGATGTGTGGATTGGGTATGGCGTGACTATTTTGCCGGGGGTCACTATTGGCGATGGAGCAGTTGTTGGAGCGGGTGCAGTTATCACAAAAGATGTTGAACCCTACGCAATTGTTGCTGGTAATCCCGCAGCGCTGCTCCGAAAGCGTTTTGATGATGAAACGATTGCAAAGCTTCTGAAGCTCCAATGGTGGAGTTGGTCCGATGAGAAAATTGCAGAGCATCTTTCACTGTTACGAGTAGGACCAAGCGAGGAGCTGTTTGCATTATTGGACGTGCCCGCAGGCAGCACCTATTAGCCGTTTAGGCCGTCTCCAAATACTGCTTCGACAGCAATTTGTAGTACTTCGAATTCATGGCAAGTACTGTCAGAGAAAGACCCAGAATTCCTGCGATGCTGAAGACCAAGGCAAGACCGCGCCCCGCTCCAACGCCATACCAATCTCCAATCAGCTCGACACCGGCTCCGTTTGTCATCAACGGAATGAAGATGAACTGCGCGATGGGTCCAATAAGGAATGCTGTGATTGGTGATGCGGACATCTCGAGACTCTGTGCGAATCCAAACACTCTTCCCTGTCGGTCCGCAGGTACCACCTTCTGAATGATCGTGTGCTCGGATGCTTCAATAAACGGCACGACACACAGGTAGATGAACATGCCAATGCCCAGCAGGATGATGGACGGCTGGATGGTGAACACAGAGCTCACACTCCAGATGATGACGTTCGTGAGCATCATCGAACGCAATGGGTTTTTGCCAAGACCGAACTTGGAGATGATGATGCCGCCGATGATGAACGCGGTGCTCAAACATCCCCAAATAAGTCCCCACACTTGGACTGATACGAGTGAGAGACCATAGGCATCCATCAACGACATGTACACGCCGCCGAGGAAGTTATTGAAGGTCGTAAAGAAGATAAGTGCAAAGAGACCAGGAATGGCATGGACAACTTTGATAGTCCCGCGAATATCGAGCTTCTTCGGCTTGTCCGCTGTGTGGACAATTTTCTTCTCGGGAACGGACACAGTGAACAGATGAATGATGCAGGCGGCTGAGAGTGTCATCGCAAGGATCAGCACGTAGTACATACCCGCGAGGCCGACGAGGAAGCCGCTGATAACTGAAACGATCATGAACGCAGCGCCGGTAGACATGCCAACCAGGCCATTCGCTTTATCGCGCTTGTCCTCGGGAACCAAGATAGTCACGGCCGTTGTCATGGCGATGTTACGGATGTTGCCTGCAATAACGCCGACAAGAAGGAGTGGTGCAAAGGTCCACAGGATAGGACTTGCAACGCTCGAGAATGCATCATCTGGAACCGAAATATAAATCGCGAATGCCGCGACATAGATAATCAGAGATACAGCACTGGAAATCATCATCGCGATCTTCTTACGATTATGATCGACAATACTGCCGAACCAGAAGCCAGACCCTGCAGTAAACACCAAAAACAGGCCACCCAGAATGGACGTCGCCAATACCGACTTCGTTTCCAAATAGGAGAAGTACGTGATGGCAAACCACACGGTGAAGTTGGTAACAGCGGCAACCGTGGTATTAGCGAGGAGGTGGTAAAAGGCGTTCATAGTCAGAATACAATAGCCGATAAACCGCATCTGCGTGCGGAAAAATTACGCAAAATTTCTGTAAGAAATTCGCCTCTTACTTGTCGACAATAACGTCGAAGCCACCAAAGGCGACACGCTTGGTGTCGAACGGCATCTTGAAATCCTTTTGATCCGCGTAGGCTTTCTCGAATTCCTTGTGCACCTTCTTGTTCACCGCATCGCGATGCTTCTTGTTCTTGTAGACGATGAATGAGAATACGATCGTCTCCCCTTTCTTCGCGCTGGTCATCTTCGGGAAAGGCAGACCGCCCATCGCCTCACTGGTTTTCATATCATCTCCAATACATTCCATGTATTGAAGTGCACCATGCTTCATCCACGTTTGGCCCCCTTCAACGGCCATTTTTTTATAAGCCTTCAGGTTTTTTGTGGGAACCACCATGACGAATCCATCAACATAACGCATAGTAATGAGGGAAAAGAATGAATGAAAATTACAGATTCTCCGCATAGCTCGCCAGTCGTCCGAGTGTCTACTTGCCACTTTCGATGGCACCATATACTTTGGCCAGTGATGTTCAAAAGAATCAAAAAAGGCATCAAGAAAGCGATACTCCAATCATTCGTTCTTGGATTAGTACTGGGAATAGCAATCACCGCGGCATCGCTGTACGTCTTGAACGAAAAAACTATTACCCTGACGTGTATCAAAGGAGGAACAATCAAGGGCGCCGAAGATATAATGGTATGGGGATGTGCAGATCCAGCGTTCACCGTATCGTGTAATATTCGTACCTTTAGCACCATAGAAGGGCTTAGGCGGTGCACTTCTTTTGACGGAATCAGCTACAAACTCCTTGGTACTTTTATCTCCCAATAACCCCCTCCCCATGGTTCATCTTCAAGCACTCGGCTCCTTTATTGTCTCGCACCCATTCGCGCTCGTTGCGTGCATGATCGCCTTCATGGTGATCGGCTTTCTTTGGTACGGCATGATATTTATGAAGCCATGGGCAAAGATGACCGGCATGGACAAGCTGAGCGATGCAGCAAAGAAGAAGATGATGCTGCCCACGATGCTCGTCAGTCTGGCAACGGCGTTCGTACAGGCAACAGTCATGGGTCGTACGTTCCAGATTCTGGATATGAGTCACTGGGCGTACCCACTGATCATTGCAACAGTGCTGTGGTTCCCGTTCACCTTTATGGTGCTGTGGCAGACCTACGCGTATACGAACAAATCGTGGAAGCTTCTGCTGATTGATTCGGGTTATATGCTGGTATCGATGTGGGCAATGTCTGCAATACTCTATTTTGCCATCGTTTAGGCATCTACGGTTTTCCTACACAAAGACAGAGGGGGTCTTAGAGCCTTGACATTCTTGATGTCGGGGAATAAGCCACGAATAAATTTCTCCCTTTATATCCATGATCATTCAGCCTTTCACACATTCGGTCGATGATGTTTTAAAACATCTGGATACGGTTGTTGATGGTTTACAAGCGAGTGCCATTCCGGGACTACAGCAGCGATATGGGAAAAATGAACTACCACAGAAGAAGCGATCGCTTATTTTCCTCTTCCTCCAGCAATTCAATAACGTCCTTGTCTACATCCTGATTGGCGCTCTAGGCCTATCGATCGCACTCCCCTTTCTTGAAGAACAGCCTCTATCTCTGGAGAGCTTTTTGGATGCAATCGCTATCCTCGCAATCCTTTTCCTTAATGCCGGGCTTGGGTTCCTACAAGAATATCGCGCAGAGGAAGCAATCGGAGCGCTTCAAAAACTATCATCTCCGAAAGTGCGCGTCCGTCGTGACGGCAAAGAGATGTTCATCGGCTCCGTTGATA
Organism: Candidatus Peribacteraceae bacterium; assembly: GCA_044228075.1. Classification (GTDB taxonomy): domain Bacteria; phylum Patescibacteriota; class Gracilibacteria; order Peribacterales; family Peribacteraceae; genus JAKQEM01. The sequence goes on along the minus strand of JBGAVO010000001.1, from coordinate 132,876 downwards.
TTGTCCCGGGCGACATCATTATTGTTGATACCGGCGATCGCATCTCGGCTGACGGTAGATTGATGATCGCATCCCATCTGGAAGTTGATGAGTCGGCGATGACCGGGGAATCTCTTCCTGTTCAAAAACATACGAAGGTCATTAACGGAGAGGTCTCACTGGCCGAGCGTAAGAACATGGTCTTCGCAGGAACACTTGTTCGGGGCGGATCGGCTGAGTACGTCGTGACATCTATTGGTGTCGAAACGGAAATCGGCAAGATCGCGCAAATGGTGTCGGAAACAGAAGTGCCCGAGACTCCGCTGGAAAAGAAGATGAAACGTCTCAGTGTACTCATTGGTATTGTGGTGATTGCCCTGTGTGCAGCAGTGATTGTGGGAGGAATCCTCTACAAGCTCACGCTCATTGAACTACTCTTAATTGGTGCAAGTCTTGCGGTCTCCGCTGTGCCAGAAGGCTTACCGGCAGTGGTCACCATCTGCTTTGCGTTAGGAGTAAAACGCATGGTGAAGCTGAATGCTCTTGTCCGCAAACTCGACGCTCTTGAAACACTCGGAAGCGTAACGGTCATTTGCTCGGACAAAACCGGAACGATTACAGAGAACCGCATGAAAGTTGTTCGCAGCTGGATGAACCCAGCGTTCTCGAAGAAGGGCGAAGCAGAAGAGATCATTGCGATGGCTGGCGCCTCTTGTAACCGTGCGCAGCTCCCAGATCTTGGCGACCCGACAGAGCTAGCTCTTCTGACCTACGCCGAAGAAAAGAAGGTCATGCGGCACAAAATCGACGATGAAGAAGTGCCGTTCACATCCGAAGGAAAGTACATGCAAACCCGTCACGGTGATCGCGTGTTCTTAAAGGGTGCACCGGAAAAGATTTTGGATTTGATCGGTGAATCGGATAACAAAGCGATGGTGAAAGAGAATCTCAAGATGGCAAAGGATGGACTGCGCGTTCTTGCCTTTGCCATAAAAGAAGGAAAGAAAGGTAAAGCTGAACTCATCGGTCTTCTGGGCTTGGAAGATCCTCCACGTCCTAAAGTGAAGATCGCTATTGAGCAGGCGAAGGATGCAGGCATCCGTACCGTGATGATTACGGGCGACCACGCAGAAACTGCGAAGGCAATCGCCCATCAAGTCGGTCTGACCGGTGAGGTGATGCGCGGCGCAGATATTGATGAACTAAAGCCTGGTCAATTGCGTCAGCGCGTGAAAGACATTTCGATTTACGCACGTGTATCCCCTTCTCACAAGCTGGCCATTCTTGAAGCCCTACAAGAGAACAAGCACATCGTTGCCATGACCGGTGATGGCGTGAACGACGCGCCAGCATTGAAGGGTGCACACGTAGGTGTCGCCATGGGAAAGAACGGAACAGAGGTTGCTCGCGAGGCAGCCAGCATGGTGCTGCTCGACGATGACTACTCGACCATCATCCCTGCTATTCGCGAAGGTCGTCGCATCTACGACAACATCCGCAAGTTCGTCCTCTTCCTGCTTCGTTCAAATTTCGATGAAATTCTGTTCATCTCGACCTGTATCTTTTTAAACATTCCATTGCCGTATCTCCCAATCCACCTCCTGTGGATTAACCTGATGACGGATAGCTTGCCAGCGCTGGCTTTAGGTATGGAACGAGCTGAGCCGAACGTGATGAAGCGCCCACCACGAAACGCCGGTGAACACCTCCTTAGCGGTGAATGGTTCCGCCTCTTCTCTCTGGCTATCTTCGCCTACATCGTCGGATTCATTTACTACAACATCCAGCTGTGGGAAGGAGTTAGCCTCGACGAGGCTCGCACAGCGGGTCTGATGCGTGCCATCATTTTTGAGTTGTGCATGGCACTATCGATGCGCAGCAAAGAGCCTATCTTCCGCATTGGATTCTTCTCCAACCCATGGATGATTGGAGCAGTCGCTATCACCCTCGTAATGCAGCCGCTCATCCTATACACACCGTTGGCAGCTGTCTTCCACACCGTCCCATTGCCAGTGAACGAATGGGTTCAGATTGTGATCTTCGCGTTGGCCATGTTCGCCTTCTTTGAGGTGATGAAGCTCGTGTCACTCTGGTACGAAAAGCGAAAGAAGCGCTCAGGAAAAATGAGGCCGGCAATGGCTTAACTAACCACGTACAACTAGCCCCGCTTAGGCGGGGTTTTTGTTGAGGGCTTCTTCTTTTTTGGAATCGGCAGCTCTTTTGCTGTGATGCCAATCAGCTCTGTTACCCACTTCCTGTCTTCCCACTGCGATTCATCAATCCAATAATAGTTCTTGGATCCAGGATAGGGTGGAGCTTCAGTCACAGTACCGATGAACGTCTTTCCGGCATCGGTCGGTTTCACAAATAGCTGATCGTCGCAGACAAGTGCGACAACCTTCTCATCGCAGTAGATGGCATATTCACCAAACATCTTCCTGCTTCGTATATCCCCTGCTTCGGCCATCTGATCGGCTAGAAAATCGACGGTGGACTGTGCGGTGGCCATAGCAAAGAGTATACACTTCCTTCATGCATCGTATGACGCTGAACATTCTTGCCCTCATTGGCATCCTCATAACGGGATACATCGTGTTTCATGGGATTCGCTTTGGGCTGCGAGTATATGAGGGGAAAAAATTAATCGAACAGAGTCATCCATTTGAGCAGAACACCACCACTGGCTCACCCCGAATTCTGGTTGCAGGAGACAGTACAGCAGTGGGAACAGGCACGACTCCGGAAGGATCAACGGCTGGGCATTTTGGAATCGATTTTCCCGATGCAGCAATTGCGAACATGAGCGAGAACGGTAGACGAACAGCCGAACTTGCTACGATTTTCTCGACGCTGGAACAGAATTCATTCGATCTCATCGTGTTACAAATTGGTGCCAATGACATTATTCACGGGACGAACATAGACGAGCTTCGAGCGTCACTGACGCAATTGTTTCAGGATGCGAAGAAGATAGGAACACATGTCGTCGCTCTACATTCTGGCAACATCGGTTTGGCCCCCATATTCCCATGGCCTATCAGCACCATTCTTCAATCAAGAACACAGCGCTATCGGGAGGTCTATAAAGCAATCGCAGCGGACAACGGTGTGGCATACGTGGATTTGTACGAAGATGCCGCAAACGATCCATTCAAAGACACGAAGCGGTTTTACGCGCCAGATGGACTGCACTTAACGGCCGATGGTTATGGCTTCTGGTATCAGGAAATCCGAAAGGTCATGGAGCGATTGAATATCCAACTCTAATTCACTCAGGGCTCATTTCGCTGCAACTTCCGTCTGCCACCATTTGCCAGTAACCACCTTCTTCCATAACTCTCCTGCAACAGCTGGAATATATTCTTGCTGGCGGTAGTTCTCTCCAAAGCGAATGACAGGCGAAATTTCTAAGTCCGTGCTGTAATGCCTCAAGAAATTTGACCGTTGCTGAAGCAACTCTCTGCATATTCTTATAGGTCATTTCATCACCTCCCATGCTGACCGATTGATAAGAAAGCGTCCCAGCTATCGGCCGTGATTCAGACAAGCTTTGCACGAACAGATCTGCAGGGTGCTCGGCTTTTAATAAACGAATGGATTCATCCACTTTACTAATCTCGTCCGAAAAGCCCGTACCAAGACGTCCGGAGTGCCGTGTAACCCGATCCAATGCCCCTATCAATTGCGCAATGCGATGGTGAATGCCATCACTGATAACCGTAGGCACAGCACTATGTGCTGCATCTATGTAAATGGCAGTTGGAAAAGGCTCAGATTTATATGTTCCATACAAACCATAAATGGTATCGAGCACATCCAGAATACTCTCGCGTGCCTGACGGGCAATGCGACGAAGGACGTATTCATCCATATGACCTGCGGCGTCCAACCGTGTTCCATATGCCGATATATACCAAGCATAGGGCACATCATTTTTACCATGAAACATCGATTCAAAATCATGATACGGACCAATCGAACATAAGGCTGCACCAAGGAGATCCGCTCGAGATGAATGGTGACGAACGGTAATCAATTGTGTCGTATCTTCAAAACATCGACTCAATCTCTGCCCACTCATAACCTGTCGAATGAGCCCCTCAACATCGTCCCTCTCCGTTTGGTAGTACTGCGTATCAAATTTAGACATAGGCACTCGTTCCACTATAAAGTTGTCACCATTGATCCTAGGAGTGAATGTGGAGCGCTCTACAATTGCCGCCATTCGTGATGCCACTTGGCGTTCATCGATATCCCCCTTAAATAAATTGAGATTGGCATCGCTCTTTCTCATAAGGCCAATGTAACACTAGCAATGTTTTCGTCAATGTTCGCTTCTTACACTACTTCCCTCACCGCCATCTCGCTTCTCACGTTTTTTTACGCAAATCCACAAAGCAACCCTGTAGTGTACGGAAACCGTAAGAATCTGCATCGATATTCGTCTGATTACCCGTACCCCTTCTCCCACTCCTATGAAAAAACTACTTATTGCGATTGTCATTGCAGCTCTTGCCGGCACCGGCTGGGGCGTTGCGTATTTCATTCTTGGATAAAAAATCGCCCGGCTGAATAACAGCAGGGCGATAACGAGAAATGCGACATGATTTAATCGGTTGGAGGAAGCTGTTCCGCAAGCCAGTCCGAGACTGCGGCGGCATCTTGCTTGAGCAATTGAGCCGCTTCGGTAGCCAGCAGACGACGAGTCACGTTCGATAGACAAGGACGAGTCTCGAGCTCGTTTGCCACCAGATCGTATTGATCGGGACGGGTCACCACGCCAACGTGTGCATGGTTTTTGACGGCAGCACGGATCATGCTCGGGCCGCCAACATCCACTTGTTCGATGACTTCGTGGAAAGCCTTGCCTGGCTGAGCCGCAGTAGCAGCGAAGGCGTACAGATTCACAACCACGAGTTCGAAAGGATGGATGCCGTGTTCAGCCATCACTGCCAGATCGTCGGGCAGACGACCAAGGATGCCGCCGAAGATGTTCGGATGGAGTGTCTTCAGGCGTCCATCCATCATTTCCGGAAAGCCCGTCATCTCACTGACATCGACGACCGTGAGGCCAGCGTCGCGCATTGCGCGTGCGGTGCCCCCGGTAGACACGAGCACGAACCCGAGATCAGAAAGCCGGTGGGCGAACTTCGTAACGTCCTTCTTGTCCGTCACGGACAGCAGTGCACGGCGAGTCTCTTGGGACATGGGAACTCCTCTCAACGATGGGAAAGATCACATTTCTCGACACCTATTCCTACGCTGGAACAGGGGCGAAACTGTACTGTGCATACCCATTGAAAACAATATACATATGCATAAATACACCGAAATGCGTATTTGTCAGTATTCAAAATAGGACTAAGAATATGGCTTAAAAAGCTGATTTGATCCATCCTGTGAACAAAAAATATATTCATACCATAGTTTACCACCCAGGCTAGCCCAGAAGATTGCCTATAACCGATTACCTGAGTACGATGACATGATTTCTGGAGAGCAGCCGAAAGGCACCACAGAGATCAAGGGAAACAGAGACACCCACACAAACAATTTCTTTTCTTTCACTCCACCGGACGTTAGATAGAGAGAGGGATGATCATGAGTGCGTTGCACTCGTTCCTCCCGGCCACACAACTCCAACACCTGTTGCACACTCTGGGCATAGGTACGTGATTGTACGAAATCGTGGTCATCCTCCTCTCTGCTCTACAATGATCGTACGGAATAGAGAGGTAGCTTTCCGTGCGCATCCCCTTTTCTCCCCAGTGTTCCTCATGCGCCGCAAGGCCTTGTCAGCGAACCGTCACGGGGACTTCGGCCGGTCCCGAGGAGAAACAAGAGACCAGAGTAAGGCAGAGTTACCGGGAACACCTCTCCCACGTCGACCTCCATACTAATACGACTCATCCTGCCAATGCGGGACGATAGTCGAAGAGGAAGACCAAACAAACACAAAAGGGTCCACGCAAGTGGCCTTTTTGTTTTATACGCGTAAGTCCACTTGTCATCCTGAGCCCTTCGACGAGCTCAGGATAAACTCCGCCGAGGGAGGCCTTTTTGTTATATGGAAAATTTGTCACTTGGGATGTCGTCAAACGTCATCATGAGTGAACCTTCCCAATCTTTTCATGCCCAATCCCAATGACCCCATCCCCGATCCACAGCCACCAAATACGATGCCCCCGCTTCCGCCGTATCCACATTTCAAGTCGGAAGACACTCGAAAAAAGAAGGATGAAATCGTCCTCTATTACTGCAAAATCGTCGTTCATGTGGAGCAGAAGCCACGAAAGACACTAGAAAGAAAAGGACATTCTTGAATTTATTCGCTTCCCTGCTAGAGTTGTGAGCTATGGATAATACCACTCCAAACCAGAACAGCGCCTTCAATAGCCTGTTTAAGAACCAGCCACAGCCTCGGCCAAGTACTCCTGCAACGTCACAAACGGAGCAGAATCCTGGTCCATCGGAACCGGTACATACGCCGCCGGTTGTCGGTATTCAGTCGAATACTGCGAGCACCCCTACGCCTACGGCACAGGTGTCATCCCCTGCTCCAGTAAAGCCAGCAGCGCCTACTCCTGTCGTTAAGACACCTGCACCAGCGGTTGTAGAAATCACGAAGGCATCCATGCTGAGAGATGCGGGAATTGTGGTGAAGCCAAAAGCCAAACCAGCGAAGAAAGCTCCAAAGAAGAAGCCTACGAAGAAAAAGAAGCCTGTAAAAGCGAAGAAAGTGAAGAATGCAAAAGCCAAGCCGGTAAAGAAAAAGAAAGTTGTGAAGACTAAGAAGGCAGCACCTGCCCGCCGTAGCTCGAAGAGCGCAGGTGGGAAGAAAACTAAGGCGAAGTCGATGAAAAAGAAGAAGGCCACCAAGCCATCAAAGAAGAGTGCAAAGCGCACAACCAAGAAGAAGCCATCACGTACAAAAAAGAAGGCACCTAAAAAGGCTGCCGCAAAACGCGGAAAGAATGTGAAGAAGAAAAGCGCGAAAAAGTCAGCAAGTAGCAAGAAAAAGCGCCGATAATACTGCCACTATTCTGTAATGAAGCGCGCCTAGCGGCGCGCTTTTTCGTTATGTCGTCATAAACAGCGTGTTCATTCGTCAGAATATATGACCCTACTTCTTTCCCTCCTCTCACTATGGAAATTCTGTGGTTCCTCATCATCGGCGGTGTCGCTGGCTGGATAGCTGGTGAAGTTGTTCGCGGACACGGCTTCGGTCTCGTTGGAAATATTGTTGTCGGTATTGTCGGTGCGCTCATTGGTGGCTATCTGTTCAGCGCCCTTGGCGTAACGGCATACGGTCTCATCGGCTCGATTGTGATGGCTGTCATCGGCGCAGTCATTCTGCTGTTCATTCTTAATCTGATTGGCGGACGAAGGGCTGTATAGCTCTCATTAACGAGAAAAAAGGCCCTGCCCTGCGGGGCCTTTTTCATGTCGCAGTTGGTATTGACCGTATATCGATATATGTCGTAACAATTAATTAATCGGCTCCTAAAAAAACATCCTTTAAACTGGTAAATAGCGCAGACAAACACATCTGAAAATCGAGTACTCGAACAAAATGTGGATATCGTTCTACCCCGTAGAATAGCGAGAAATTGCATTTTCAGGTATAATTAATGGATTTAACACACATACCAACTTTGTCACTTCACTCGCTGATGTTCGGCTGGGAATATCCCCCACTCCACTCTGGAGGCCTGGGTGTTGCCTGTCATGGGATGGTGAGAGGACTCCTAAAACATGGAGCACATGTGACACTTGTTCTTCCATCCGCATCTGCAGAAAAAACACAGGGGCTTGATGTACGAACAGCAGGATCAATCTCACATGATGTGCACATTCGATACGTGGAAAGCAACCTTCAACCATACGAAGGTAATGAAGAATATTTGATGCGCACGCAGGGAGGAAAAGGAATGGATCCCGTGAATGATTTGTACGGACCGAACTTAGGAGATGCAGTTGAGCAGTACACACGACAGAGTGTTGATGCGACACGTGACGTCTCCGCTGATGTGATTCATTGTCATGACTGGATGACCTACGACGCCGGCGTACGCGCTGCGTCTCATCACCGTATTCCACTGGTCATGCATATTCATGCGACCGAGCTTGACCGCACGGACTTCCGTCCGAACCCGTGGATTGAAGGAAAAGAGCGTTGGGCGCTCATGCAAGCAGATAAAGTAATTGCGGTCAGCAACTACACGAAGAACTTACTGACGAACCACTACGGCATTCCCGCACATCGCATTGCCGTGGTGCACAACGGGCACGATATGACCGACCGTCCGCACAAGGTGCTGACTGATGTTCGTCGCCGCCTCCCTCTTGTGCTCTTCTTGGGACGCCTAACGACACAGAAAAATCCCTGGCAGTTTTTGGAGGCAGCAAAACTCGTCCATGATATCCGCCCCGAGACACAGTTTGTAATGGCAGGAGAAGGTCCCATGATGCGCGAGCTGGTTGATCGAACATGTGAATTAGGACTCTCGGGTTCCATGATCTTTACGGGCAAAGTCAGTCGCACCGAGGCAGATGCCTTGTACCGCAACGCATCGTGTTTCGTGATGCCGTCTCTCAGCGAGCCGTTTGGGTTAGTCGCACTCGAAGCAATTGGACATGGCACCCCAGTGGTCATGAGTCGCCAGTCCGGTGCTGCAGAGGTCATTGAGCACTGCTTCAAAGTCGACTTCTGGGATACCGATCGTTTCGCTGATTGCATCCTTACGATTCTTCGCGAGCAGCCATTAGCCGATCAGCTACGCGCAGAAGCCCCACGCATTTTGCAAAAACTGAGTTGGACCAATCAGTCCGCCCAGATCCTTTCGATTTACCATTCACTCCTACAGTCATGAGTAATCACGTCTGCTTCTACTTCCAGGTGCATCAACCATACCGCCTCCGCGACCTACGCGCGCGGGAGCTCGGTGACGGAGAAGCACTGTACTTTGACGACGAGAAAAATCGTGCGATCTTCCGGAAGGTTGCCGAGAAGTGCTACCTGCCAGCGAACAAGCTGATGCTCGAGCTGCTGAATCAACAGGATAACTTCCGCATCAGCTACAGTCTCTCCGGTGTCTTTTTGGATCAGTGCGAAGAGTACGGCCAAGATGTACTGCAGTCCTTCAAGGACTTAGCGGCAACGGGCAAAGTCGAATTTTTGGCGGAGACCTATTACCACTCACTCGCCGCTGTGAAGTCTACTGAGGAGTTCTGTCATCAGGTCTCAAAACACGTGAAGAAGATTGAGAAATTATTTGGGCAGTCACCGACTGTCTTCCGAAACACAGAGTTGATCTTCAATAACGAGATCGCCCAGACCGTCCGTGAGATGGGATTCAAGGCGATCATTGCAGAGGGTGCCGATCATCTCCTCCGCGGACGCTCACCGAATGTCCCCTATCTTCCACCAGCGTTTGCTCTTCCAAAGCAAAAGCTTGCGATTATTAAAAAGAATCGACCACTAAAACGCGCGAGTAAGTCGATCCATGTGCTTCTAAAAAACTATCGTCTGAGCGACGACATCGCCTTCCGCTTCTCGGACCGCAACTGGGCCGGTTTCCCGCTCTACACCAATACCTATTGCGACTGGTTGCAGGCAACGCCAGGTCACTCAGTAAACCTTTTCATGGACTACGAGACCTTCGGTGAACACCAGTGGGCGGACACGGGCATCTTCGATTTCCTCCGTGACCTCCCCGTCGAAATGGGACGCCGCGGCATGAGCTGCATTACCCCATCACAAGTGATCGACAGCTGGGAAAAGTCTGACAGCGATGTGTACGACGTGCACGTAGCAATCTCGTGGGCAGACATGGAACGCGATCTCTCGGCATGGCTGGGGAACACGATTCAGACAAGCGCGATGGATGCTATTTATGATCTGGAGGCAGCAGTCAAAAAAACGAAAGATGAAGAGCTCATTGAAACATGGCGCCGCCTACTCACATCCGATCACTTTTATTACATGTGCACCAAGCACTGGGCCGACGGCGACGTTCATAAATACTTCAGTCCGTATGATTCGCCATATGAAGCCTACAGACGATTCTCACATGCACTGTTTGATTTAAAGTCTCGGCTTTCATAAATCTACCTCCTACTTCCTAGCTCCTAGATCCTCGTCCTATGCCTCGCTCCCTCGTTCTCGGCAACGGCACCATGCTCGCGACCTTCGATGAGCACCTTCAGATGCGGGACTTCTACTACCCGTACGTGGGCATGGAAGATCACACGACATTCGGCAACGTGCACCGCATGGGATTCTTCGTCGACGGCATTGGCTTCTCGTGGGTCAGTGACGGCACATGGCGCATCACCCCCGCATATGCAGGAGAGACACTCGTTGGACAATCACTGTTGGTCAATGAACGACTAGGACTATCGATTGAAATTGAAGACAGCATTCACCCCGTTCATAACGTGCTACTGCGCCGACTGCGCATCCGTTCGAGCAAAGCAGATAGACAAGTGGTCCGCTGTTTCTTCCATCATGACTTCCGCATTTACGGCGACAACCAGAAGGACACCGCCTTCTACGAGCCATACACAAACACGGTCATTCACTATCGCGAAAAGCGATACTTCCTAGTCGGTGGCACCACGGATAATCCTCAAGCATGCATCGTCGGTCACACCGCTGGCGCCTATACATCCGTGCTCCACAGTATGCGCCGCATCACCAGCTGCGGCATCTCGTCGTTCAGTATTGGTAAGGCGAACTACCGCGGACTCGAAGGAACCTGGCGTGATGCTGAAGATGGTGAGCTGACACGGAACCCCATTGAACAGGGATCAGTGGACTCGACCGTCGCCATCCACTGTCTGGTTGATCCGGGCAAAGTGACGGAAACAGTGATGTGGCTCTGCACCGGAAAGACACTCGATGAAGTGGTGAATCTGCAACAGAAAGTCGCCGAAGAAACACCAGAGCGCCTTATCAAAAACTCTCTCAACTATTGGAAGAGCTGGGCGAATAAAACCAACCATGCATTCGGATCGCTGAGCGCAAAAGCCGTCGACCTCTTCAAGCGAAGCCTGATGATTGTGCGCCTTCATGCCGATAACAACGGTGGCATTATCGCCGCAGCGGACAGTGACATCATGGCCTTTAACCGTGATACCTACACCTACGTCTGGCCACGTGACGGCGCGTTCGTCAGCATGGCGTTAGACCGTGCAGGCTACGGCGAGATCTCACGACGCTTCTTCGAGTTCTGCCAAAAGGCTCAGTCGCCAGACGGCTACATGCTGCACAAGTACAACCCCGATGGATCGGTGGGTTCCAGCTGGCACCCATGGATGCGCGACAATGAACCACAGCTCCCTATTCAGGAAGACGAGACAGCCCTGGTTCTGTGTGCCATGCAAAAGCACTTCGAACGCTCACAGGACTTTGAGTTCCTGCAGCGGATGTATGAGACATTTGTGAAGAAAGCTGCTCAGTTCCTCTACGATTTCCGCGAGGACGAGACCGGCCTACCTCTCGCAAGCTACGACTTGTGGGAAGAGCACCGCGGTATCTTTACCTACACGACCGCAACCGCGGTTGCAGGTCTGCAGGCTGCAGCACAGATGAGTCAGATGCTCGGACATCACACGCATTCCGAGAAGTATCATACGGCAGCAGATGAGATGCGGCAGGCGATGTTGTTCCATCTCTTCGATGAAGAGACCGGACGGTTCGTAAAGAAGATCAAGCGCAAGGACGGCAAGACCATCGAGCGTGACTTAACACCCGATGCCTCACTCGCGATTGTCTGGAAACTTGGAGTCTTACCACCCGATGACCCACGCGTTGTCTCGACAATGAAGCAGTTGGAAGAGCACTTGAACGTGCGAACTCCAGTCGGTGGTATGGCTCGCTACACCAATGACTACTATCAATCCTCCGTCCATCCATCACGCGATGTTCCAGGAAACCCATGGATTATCACGACACTCTGGGATGCACAGTGGAAAATCGCCTGTGCAAAAACAGTGGAGGACCTGAATGAACCTCGTGCACAGATTGAATGGGTCAACCGCTACGCGACTTCAACCGGCATTCTCGCCGAACAGCTGCATCCGCTTACTGGTGCATCACTCTCTGTCTCCCCTCTTACCTGGTCACACGCGACGTACGTTGAGACGGTGTTGATGTTTGGAGAAAAAGAAAAAGCGCTGTCAGAAAAATAAGACCGGTGTGCTATCATGAGGTCCATGCGCATGACCTCGCTGACATGGCTCCTCGTTCTTGCATTCCCTGTTGTGGTGAACGCACAAGAAACGACCAGCACCGGATCTACCACCGGAACTGGCACTCACGTTCAAACCGCAGAGGAGATTTTTGAGCACATGCTTAGCAACGCAGGAGAGCTCGCTGTCGATTCCCTCAGTCAGATACAGATTCCAGAAAAGGCTCAGCTGGCATGGAACAAGGAATCACAAGCACTACGTCAGCGAATTACCGATGAACGCATTGAGTGTCGCGATGCAGTGCGCAGAGCAAATCGCGATCAGCGTCTGACAAAAGTTCTGCAATGTCAGCGCGCACTGCTTCTGTTGAAAACAAACTTCCTGCGTAAAGAACAGATCTATCTCACATCATCGCAATTAAGCACGACAGTCATGAATGAAATGACAAAAACAACATCGGACTTGGTGAGTGCGCAGATGACGATTGTTGATGGTATTGATGCGGGACTCTTCAGCAGCGAAGAACAGTACATGACTGCGCGAACAAATTTGCGCGAGACCTATCGTGTGCCGTACTGGCTCGCGAAGGCGAGAGTGAGGGTCGACCGAGAATTGACGTATATTAATTTTATTGCAAAAGAACTATCAGTCCGAACGGACCTACTTACCCCCTCGCTGACAGAGATCGGCACCTGTTTACACCAGTCTTGGACCCACTTACAGAGCGCGAAGTTGGCTCTGAATAGCCAAGAAATCGGTCTACAGATGACGGCTGCTCGTGCAAATACTGCCCTCTGTCAGGATCTCATCAGGACCCTCGCTAAGGCAGATCGTCAAGCTCCATCGGACACAGAAAACTGAGGTGGCTCCGGCAAACGGGTTGGAATAATAGTATTACGAAATACCCTCTTAAAAAGACAACTACCCAGACCCCAAGACCAGTCGTAGGCTTGGCGGTCCCCATGGCAACTTCACGCATCAGACATCGGATTGAGAGGACCCGCAACAAGCACTCCCGGGCCGTCTGCCGTGGCGACACGATTATCATTCGTTTGGCTAAGAACCTGACAAAAACCGAGGAGCAGGACCACATCCAAAACCTGCTTCGACGTATGACACACATGGTGTTGGAGGAGCGACAGAAGTCGAGCATCGATCCGTTCCGTTTGCTGCTCACTGGTGCACAGACGCAGACAGTGACACTCGCAACCGGACGCAAAATTGTCTTCAACTTGCAGCCAGGAAATACGACACGTGCACGACGCACGAGCAAAGGATGGACGATCGAAGTGAGTCCACAGATTCGTCGCCGCGCATTGCACCGCTTCTTGTGGTCGATCCTCTCCGACATGGAGCGGACGCGTATTGAGAAATTGGTTCACAAGATCAACGATGATTTGTTCGGCGTTCGCATCCGCAATGTGAAGCTGGGCTTTGCGACAACGCAGTGGGGCAGCTGCTCTCCAAAGGGAGACATCATGTTGAATACGGCACTGCTGTTTACCGAGCCATCAATTCTGAAATACGTGATTGTGCACGAACTTGCACATCGTCTGCAGGCTAACCACTCCCCTGCGTACTGGCGTGAAGTGCAGAAGGCGATGCCGCAGTACGAGAAGCCGTATAAGACGTTGCAGAATTATCGGTTGCCACAACTTTAGCGTGTCATGCTGAGGAGACCCAAAGGGTCGTCTCGAAGCATGTCACTATTTGATAGCATCCTTCGAGACGCGCTTCGCGCTCCTCAGGATGACACAGCTACAAACTCGACCATTTGATAGCGCCCTCTTTGAGTTATCCGTAGAATGGACTATTGCCTTTCCCCTCTCTCACTCATGCAGCAGTACTTCTCAGACGAAGGTGACGATGACGATAAGAAGCCAGTTCCGAACAATGACACCGAACATCCTGCAGGTTCAGGATCTGGTGATTATGCTCTTCCCGACGATATTGGTGAACGAGTCGGTGAAGGCGAGAATCACAACCCCGCGTCGCTGGGTGACGAGTGAATCGGGTAGCCAGCTTTTGCCAGCAACTGACCGAGCAAGAAGACCGGGAGTCCGACAATACTGGACCAATCCCCTTCAATTTTTTCAATCATTAGCTGACCCTTGCCATCAATTTGAAATCCGCCGGAGCGATCGCGCCAGAGGCCTGTTTCAATCCACCAATCGATATCTTTATCTGAGAGCGTCCGAAATTTCACCAACGATGAGCTGAGACCATCGAACACCATCCCTTCTGGATTAATGACTGTCAGACCCGAATGCACCGTGGATGTCTGGCCGCTGTGCAATGCAATCATCCGTCGCGCCTCCGTTTCATCACTGGGTTTTTCCAAGAGCTCTCCAGTCGATGCGGCAACCAGTGTGTCACAACCAATCACCCATCGGCCACGATGGCGCCCTAGTACCTCCTCCGCCTTCTCACGCGCAAGTAACTGTGCTCGCGCAGGAGGATTCAGTTCCGCGCATATTTCCTCATTCACCTGACTGGGAATAACGACGAAGTCGATGCCAAGACCCGCAAGCAGAGTCTTACGTTGAGGGCTCGCAGATGCGAGGATAATGGGTTGTTCCATGGCAACACGCTACTAGAAAACAGCGATATGCTCAATAAAACTCACATGTGTGTCATCCCGAGCGTAGTCGAGGGATCGAAGGATTACTCCGGACGACCTCCAATCTTCTTGATTTCGATGATCTCCTCGAGCGTCTTATCCAAGGCTGGGAAGAGTTCAAGTGGAATCATACGGGTACCCTTCACAACTGGACGATCATCCTCTGTCTTCTCCACTGTCGATAAACAGAGTTCGTAGAATCCAGGGAGGATTTCATTGAGAGCTTCTGGGCATGTGCGCAGACGCTCAAAACGGCGCAGTGTTCCACGCTGATGCTCTGAGAGATCAAAGATACTGATAACAGCTTCGGTTACACCTGTACCTGTTTCTGGCTCAAATGGAACCAATCCGCGCATAAAACGGCGAACAGCAGCAGGGTCATTTAAATCGGGACACTCAACATCTGGATCAGTTTTTGCACGGTTCGCACACACTTCCATCACCTTGGTGCGCTCGCGCTGGAATTCATG
This sequence comes from Candidatus Peribacteraceae bacterium, assembly GCA_044228075.1. Classification (GTDB taxonomy): domain Bacteria; phylum Patescibacteriota; class Gracilibacteria; order Peribacterales; family Peribacteraceae; genus JAKQEM01. Next base: position 117,612 of record JBGAVO010000001.1, on the reverse strand, counting down.
ACGCTCGCTGCGCAGTTCAATCACCTCTCTACGTCCAACAACCGATGCCAATGGTGGCAACAGATCGACGGCAAACGCACCGTCAGTGGCGGTCGCAATGGGGAATGCTGCGATAAACGCGAACACTCCAGCAAGTACGTACTCTTTCTTCGTCAGGCGACGCATAGGATGTGGGGTATGTGTGTTATGTGTGAACCTCTTTATTATAGCAAAAACCGCGTTTTAGCGCAATCCGACAGCCGTATAGACCGAGTCGAGGGTTCGTGCTGCAATCTCTGATGCCTTCGCTGCCCCCTCCTCAATAACCTGCTGAATGTAATCGGGTTTGGCTGCCAATTCCTCGCGCTTCTGGCGCATAGCCCCAAAGTGGTTCATATAGGCCTCAAACAGCTTCTTTTTAGCATCACCGTAGGCAATACCAGCCTTGTACTCCTCTGCCAGTGCTTTCTGGCCTTTGGCATCCAGGAACAGCTTATGGATCTGATACACGGTACATGTAGCAGGGTCCTTCGGTTCACTAGGACCTATAGAATCCGTCACAATGCCCATAATCGCCTTCTGAATAACCTTCTCGGGGCCAAATAGCGGGATCGTATTGCCGTAGCTCTTACTCATCTTCTGACCATCTGTGCCTGGTACCACCGCGCTATCCTCCCGAATAACCGGCTCGGGTACGGTAAGTGTCTCCCCAAAGTGATTGTTGAACTTAATCGCAATATCACGGGCAATTTCCAGGTGCTGCTTTTGATCTTTCCCAACCGGCACGTGCGTCGCGTTGTAGAGCAGAATATCTGCGGCCATGAGGACGGGATAACTAAAGAGCCCCGCCGTCGCATCAATCCCCTTTTCGACCTTGTCTTTGTAGCTGACCGCACGCTCCAGCAGACCCATTGGCGTCAGCGTTGAAAGTACCCACATCAGCTCGGTGTGCTGTGGCACATGCGACTGATAGAAAATGATTGCCTGTGCAGGGTCGAATCCGCATGCGAGGTAATCGAGAATAATATCCTCGCGCATGGCCCGAAGAACCTTAGGGTCGTGGACCGTTGTCAGTGCGTGGAGATCGGCAATGAAGTACACGTTCTGCTCGGCCTTTCCGATTTGTTCTAAGTTCGGACGAATGGACCCGAAGTAGTTTCCGAGGTGCAGAGCACCTGATGGTTGAATACCGGAGAGAACGCGCATGACCAGAGCTTATAGCTTTTGGCTTTTAGCTTCTAGGCTTTCCTTTCACTCGAGCCCGCCGTCCCAATTTTCCCGTATTGCGGTTCACCGGAACTTTTCCGTGCTTATCGACCTTCACCCATTTGTTTTCCGATGCATTGGTTGATGTGGTTTCACGACCTCTCTTACGTCCTGCGTTTCGCTTTCGCGTGTCACGTCGTAGCGGAGCAATCTTGATGACTTTTCCTTTTGTACCAGCCAATTCCTGGAGTACATCCTCAAATGCTTTCGGAAGCGGCGCACTGAGGTTTAGCTCTTTCCCTGTAATGGGATGAGGGAATGTCAGCTTGAATGCATGCAGGAAAAATCGGCGATACTTGTGGTACTTCTTGAATGCACGATCCAAACGCGGATCGCCATACTGTGGATCGTTGATGAGTGGATGGCCAATGAACTCTAAGTGCTGGCGAATCTGATGCTTACGTCCGGTATCGATATCCACTTCAACATAGGTCGCATGTGGGAATAAATCGATCACGCGATAATGCGTCGTCGCATCAACCAATTCGTCTTTGGTTCGGGCAGACAACTTTCGGTTAATGGTTCCGAAGCGATTCTTCATCGGTTTGGCAACAATTGTTCGGTACGTCTTCTTCCAATTCTTAAACTTACTCTCACGAATAACGCGTACAACCTCCGCGCTCTTCGCAAACACCAGCACTCCCGACGTTGCAAAGTCCAAACGGTGAACCACTCGCAAACCCGGGTAGTTTTTATGAAGGAAGTCATACAGAGGCTCTTTTCCCTCTCCGTCCGCAGCCACGACCAATTCTCCGGCTAGCTTGTTTACGACCAGCAAGTGCTCGTCTTCGTAGAGGATCCGTTCGGGGGAGATGGTCTTGGGCATTTGCGCTTAGGATACAGCTAATTCATTGCTTTCAGAAGCCCGTTCTGCTTACATTTGCTGGTTCTTTAGACCAAATGGACGATTATCCCGCGCTTGCGGGATGGTTAGAGACTCCACATCACAGATCATTAGAAACTTCAAATGGACGATTAGCTCAGCTGGTTAGAGCGTTCGATTCACATTCGAAAGGTCCCCGGTTCGAATCCGGGATCGTCCACCATTAAATCAACTGTTACATAAAAATTGATTTGCTAGGCTAATGAGGATGAATAACTGGCAAACGTTCGTTATCGATCAGGTTATTGGCGCAATCACGGGACCATTTATATGGACTCCTATTGTCATAGTCACTTTTGCCCTGCCTGCCCCATTTATTGCCCTTAAGCTGATTCGAAGAAATCGCTGTCAGGGTGGAGATATTTATCGAGGAAGAGCGCAAGCAGATCGATTCATGGAAATCTGGCACGCAGATTCTGCTTTGGCTTCGATTGATCAAACCCATCACAATGCCTTTGTGACTAATGGAAATCCTCAAGCAGCACATATTTCAAGAATCGATCGAGAATTAGAAAAATCAAAACTTATTCAATTATTCGAACGCAGACATCCTTCAACTGGAGATACTCAATTAGTCGCAGTACGAAAAACTGGGCTTTATTACGGCCCCCGCAATAGCGCCGTTTATCTTTTATTACTCTTTTTAAGAGTTTCTATATTTGGAGATCCATTCAACCAGATTGTTGGCGGAAGCAGCAGATACACAGACAGAGATTTGCAGCATTTTTTTTGGGAAATATTAGCGCTTTTTGCTCTTATATATGTATTAGTTCAAGCATTCTTATTTCAAATATTTGAACACATAAACAAGTTGATCTAGCAGAAATATGCTTCTTCACATTCTCTCTTACTCTGCCTTCGCAAACTCTGGATCACTCGAAAGTCTGCTCTCTTCTGGCAGCACCTGACCCAGATATTTGCTGTTCGCCTTCATGTTGTAGGGCGTCTCTGCAGGGCTGGTCATCATTTCGAATGCCAACTGACAGACGCGCATACCGGGATACAGCGCCACAGGCAGACGGTTTAAGTTGCTGATTTCGAGAGTGATGGTTCCGGAAAAGCCAGGATCAACGAAGCCGGCAGTCGAGTGCACAATGATTCCGAGGCGGCCGAGTGAGCTGCGGCCTTCCACACGAACAACCAAGTCATCGGGAACCGTGATGCTTTCCATGGTCACACCAAGAACAAACTCCCCTGGCTGCACAATGAACGCCTCCCCTTCTGGAATAGTGATGGTGCGCATATTGCCCTGGAATGTTTCTGGGCGCTTAGGGTCCAAGATGGCAGACCGGCTGTGCTCGTAGAGCTTAAACGTGTTGCCGAGGCGCAGGTCCATGCTGGAGGCAGCGATGTGCCAGAACATTTCTGGTTGATCGGACTCGATTTTCACGCGTCCGGATTCAATGGCTTTGCGGATGTCTCTATCAGATAAGATCATAGTGAACGAAGCGTAGCGAGAATGATCGGAATCTTCCAGTAATTCTAGAAGTTGTAGTGCAACAGAGTAGTACACACCACATCTTGTGTTCAGAATACTTGAGTTCGAAGACGCGAAGGCTCACAATCGCCCGCACACATGAAGAGCTCCACCGCATCACCGAGCAGTACTGCAAGCGAACATCTCAAAGTTCATCGCGAAGAGGAACAGCAAGAGCAGGGCCACGATACAGAGCAAGCAGAACTCGTGCGCCAAAGGCAGGAAATTGTGGATGATGTGTATTCCTTCGTCAGAGCGACATTGGGTGAAATGCGCGTGGCATCGACGCATGAATCGCAACTGCTTATTACAGGATTAGATCATCTGAAGTTGGATCAAGAAGAGATAAACGGATGGAAGATGTACGTGCGAGGAACCATGCAGCGCCAGCTTCATTCGGCAAATACTCTTGTGAACGAACGTGAGCGTTGGGCCTCACGGTTGAAAAAAGCGGAGCAGGATAAAGTGATCAGCAAGCGCGTATACGATAAAAAGATGAGCGAGTTATTCAGTACGGCTATCGATTACAAAGACCGTGAATCATACATTTATGACACGCTACCAAAACGCATGGAGGCATGGCAAAAGGTGAAAGACGCTCGTGATACCTTGGTCAGACACCCACACATCGAAAAGATTCGATCTGCGCGCATTGCGCATTTCAATGCCTTTTTTAGCGCAGAAGACTTTGTGAATCTTGAGTGGGAAGAGCGTAAAGCACTGGTTGAACGAGTGGATGCGCAACTATCGGCACATCAAAATGGTACTGAATCTCTCATGCCAGGAGTGCAGGCAAAACTAGAAGCATTCTGCGATGAAGGCATTTTACATCGAACAAAAGTATCAACGTGGATGCAGCGAATCTTTAAGCGAAACAATACGGAAAAAGAGGTGCAGGATTATATGAAAAACGACATGGCGAAAACAGTTCATGCGTGGCGCACTATTCGTGCAAAGTTTGATGGCATTAACAGAAAGTTTGCAGCAGAAGGAATACCACAGGGATGGAACGTCGCAACAACCAATGAATTCCTTCTCTGGCATTACAACCAACGAACCAGTTACTGCACTCAAGCAGATATGCGACTGCGCAATGTTGAAGAAACCGACAAGCGCATGGCGACCATCAAGTTTCACATTCGGCACAATCTGGATACGAAAGATTGGACCGGTGCCGAACGTGATATCAAGTTGGCAATGCGCATACGATCCGACGATCCTGAACTGCTCTCGATGCAGGACTATCTTGCATGTCACAGAAGTGATGAGCCTGAAGAAGTTGAACAGACAAGACGTAGCCCCGAGGAATTGCACGATATCATTCGCGGCATTCTCTCGCAGATCCCCTCTCCCCTGAATGCACTCTACGCCAGAGCTGCCGAAAAAGGACCCCACGTTCTTAATCGTCTGCTGCAAATTATTTATAATCGCAAATGGCTCTACGATGTGGCACGCGTCACCCCGGAACGCGAAGCGGAAATGATTGCGACTGTGCGTGCGTCAGAAGATCCGGGACAGTCCACCATGCTGGATATGGATAGCATGGGATCGGGTGAGATTCTCTCGCAAATTGAAGCACATGGTGATGACCTTGCAGGCAGCGAAACGCCCGCACTGAATGGAAATGAAGAATGGGGATTCTATGCGACGCTTATTCCCCCTGTTCCACTCGATACCTATCGTTCGATTATTCAGCATCAGCATGCCCCGCTAAAGACCGCCCTGCGTGAATTGAGCGAACAAGGAATTCCCTTTCGCATGGCAGGAACGACGAAGAAAGCGGCTTAACCCAGTAGATCGGCGGCCTATAATGCCGTACAATCCACTCCTGTATCGAATTCTCCCTTTTTGTATGCGCAAATTCCTCCCCCTTGCACCTCTCTTTTTGCTCACAGCCTGCGGCTCGTCTGCATCTATGAGCCTTGAATCTCATCTGCAGAACCCCCTCTTTGCCGAGCAGTACTACGACGCACAGGTCGAAAACATGGTAAACATGATTATTGCGAGCGGATCCTTGATGCAAGATCCATCGATGAAAGATGCTATAAATGCCACGCGCCTGGAAGGTCTACGACTCGCAAAGGAAGCAACCGAGATGCAAGGCAATGGAATGGAGGGAGACATTATGAGTGATTCACAAAGCGCTATGGGCGAGGTGTTGCTGCTCGACGGAAACTTGTACCTGGGACCAGACTTCCGAGTTGTACCGGGCATTAATCTCCACGTGTACCTATCAACAGTGGTCGATCCACGTGAAGGCGTGTTCCCTGATGAAACAGCACAAGACCTTGGACCGGTGCGGAATACATTCGGCGATGCGATTTATACCGGAGCTGACTTGGACAATGCGTACACGTTTGTCATCTACGACAAAGGGACGAAGCAGATTGTCGGCTTCTCCCAGCTTGTCGCACGATAATTACAGTCGAGTTGCTGCGTTACCCAAAATTGCATCGATCGCTCCGATGAGTGCCGCACCAGTGCTTTCAACACGCTGACCATTCACAAAGAAGGTTGGCGTGCCTGTGACACCGAGCGCCTTACCAGCGTCGTAATCGTCCATGACCGTATCACGCTTGATGTGTGAGTCACGGCAACGACCATACAGATCCATATCAAGTCCAAGTTGCTCGCCCCAGACAGTCAACTGATCACTCGTCAGCTTTTCCTGCTCGGTGTAGATAATATCAACAAGCTCCCAGAATTTACCCTGATCGGCTGCACATTCGGTGGCCTCAGCTGCTTCCATGGCGTAACGATGAAGAGACACCAATGGGAATTGGCGATATTCGTAGCGAACGCGTGTGCCGTACTGTTCAATAAGAGGCTTCACGAGCATCGTGTGAGCTGAACGACAAGCGGGACACTCCAAGTCACCATATTCAGTAACAGTAACAATGGCGTTCTCGCCGGTCTCAGGATGTGGATACTTGGACGAATCAGCAGAGATTCCTGTTGTATCAACACAGGCTGCAAGGGACAGAGCTGTAATGGAAAGAAGAATGAGGCGTTTCATAGTAGAGCTAGGATGACGGGAAAAGACCCAAGATACAAGCCACAAGATCCAAAGAATTATCCTGAAAGCTAGAAGCTACCAACCAAAAGCTCTATACTCGTTCTCCCATGTCGCTCTACCGCCAATACCGCCCACAGACCTTCGATGATGTTGTCGGGCAGGAACATATCGTCACAACATTGCGGCAGGCCGCCGAGGCTGGAAAATTGGCGCATGCGTACCTGCTGGCCGGAACACGCGGAACAGGAAAGACATCAACTGCTCGTATTTTGGCGAAGACCTTGCTAACCAGTGGAATCACGGATGAGGTTCTCAAAAAGCAGATTGATGAAGCGGTAGAAGACGGAACGATTGTTGATCTGATTGAAATCGATGCGGCAAGTAACACCGGCGTCGATAACATCCGCGATCTGATTGAGAAAATTCAGTTCACTCCGGTCGTCGCATCCGCCAAGGTCTACATCATCGACGAGGTGCACATGCTCTCGAAAGGTGCATTTAATGCCCTCCTCAAAACACTCGAAGAGCCACCGTCCTATGCCTACTTTATTCTGGCGACGACGGAGCTCCACAAGATTCCCGCAACCATTCAGAGTCGCTGTCAGAAATTCCTCTTCCGTCGCATCGACGAGAAAGACATTGCTGGACGACTACGCTTTGTTGCCAATGCCGAAAATATCAAAGCTGATGACGATGCACTTCTCGCCATTGCTCATCATGCACAGGGAGGAATGCGCGACGCTCTGTCTCTGCTCGATCAGCTGCGTTCACTTCCTGCCATTACCATTAATGATGTCCGTGAGCGCATTGGTGAAACAGGATTCCAGCATGTAGAGCGCGTGATGGCTGCCATCGAAGCGGGAGACCAATCGGCAATTCTAGCTGTGGTCCACGAACTGGAAGACACCGGTGTCGCGTTCGAAACGTTCATTCGACTGATGCTAGATGCTGTTCGTACACAATTACATAAAGCGGTGATCGAGAAGCAGCGAACGACTGGTTTGGAACCTCTTCTCACAACTTTACTACAAGCCGCACGCGATCTCCGTGCAAGTGCATTGCCCGCGCTGACACTGGAGTCGGCATTACTCTCCCTATTACAACGCGATGTTGCTCCGCAGCAAACACCTTCGATTCAGACTCCGCCAGTCGATATCCGATCTCCGATAGCCGCTACTGACATCGGACATCTGAAATCTGATATCGAAAAACCAGTAGTGAACACGCCCGCTCCTTCCGCCCCTCTCCCAACTGTCACCCCCATCGCATCATCCGACCTCTCCGGCATCCGCCAGCACTGGAATGCCGTCCTCGAAAAAGTAGAGCCACCTTCTGCCCGCATGTCGCTTAAAAACGGTCGACTGCATGCAGAGCAAGATGGCGCGCTGATCCTCGCATTTTCCTCGGACTTCCACCGCAACAAAGCCTCTTCTACCGAGGGCTTACACAACTTGGAGGCATCTATTGAAACGGTGATCGGACGAAAGTTAAAAGTGAAATGCATGCTGGAAAGCGAGATCACTGGCCCATCCCCCCTGCCTCATCATGATGCAGTGGATTTGGCCTCAGCTGTGGGCGATGTATTTTAGGAGCGAGAAACGAGGAGCTAGCTGGTAGAATGCTGATATGCATATAGCTACGCAAAAAAAGCAGTTCCGTGATGCCATTGCCGAGCGCCTTCAGCGCTTGCCCGATCATCTGCGTGCAGCAGAAAGCCGCAGTGTCTGCAGACGAGTGCTGGAGCATCTGCCAAAAGAACCATTCAATGCCGCTGTGTATTTCCCCATGCGGAGTGAGGTAGATATTCGTCCCCTCATTGAAGAACTACTGAAGCGAGGTTGCTCACTGTTTATGCCGCGGGCCGAAGGCAAAGGATTTGAGTTTCGCCAAGTTCACTCCCTCACCAACCTTGTGCCAGGACCATTCGGTATTCATGAGCCGACTGATGCGACCGCGCTGATTGAGAAAGAAACGATCCAGTACATCTTCACGCCGGGCAGCGCGTTTGATCGTGCATGCAACAGGTTGGGACGCGGAAGTGGCGGATATGATAAATGGCTCAAGAGTGTGCGAGCGGTAAACCCAAATGTTCAAGTGTGGGGGCTCTGTCTCGATTGGCAGCTGGTCAACGATGTGCCAACCGAAGCGCATGACGAACCGATGGACGCGGTTGTAACGCCGCGCGAGTTAATAAGACGCACTAATCCAGCGTGATTCGCTTGGTCCACGTTTCAAGGACATTGTGTTTGCGAATAAGATGGATGGGCGGATCCGACAGCATTCGTCCAATATATCGGGTTACATTATCGTACATCTCCTGGGCCTGAGGCGTCGTCGGTGGCCAAAGCGTGTCAGTGGGATGGTCACGATTAAACGCATCCACTTGTTCCTGGAGCCATACATCCACCTCTGGGAAAGGCACGATATTCCAGAGAACAATCGCATCATTCTTACGCGGGATAAGAATCATGCTGCCAGGATAATCGGTGGATTCGAACGTATCTGCAAAACCGATGGCCGCAATTTCACGTGTGCCTTCGGCATTGGTAAACGGCGCACACTGCATTAAGCGATCTGTTTGTACGGGCAGATACACCGTCTCTTCTGTCTCACCCAGAACAATGCACGCATCGTCATCGTCTAGCAGCTTGCCCACACTCGAGGGAATCATGAAGTCTGCAAGGCCCTGAGATTCTTCATCGTAAGGGATACGCTGAATGTAGATCGTCACACCACTACCGGTTAATTCAAAGTCATCTGTTAGAGAGACCTTCGTCGCTTGCAACGGCTGATCGGAACGAATCGAAAGATCGAGAGCAGGAATTCTAACAATGTTTCTTTCATTGCTCTTAAAAATGCCATCATCAGGACCAGACCACGCACATCCTGTAAGACTGACCAATGCTGCTGCCAGAAACATGTTGAGTCGCATAGGCATGAATTGTAGCGCATGGTTGCAACACCGATAGATAAGGATATGATTCGTCCGCAACATTCTTCCTTTCATCTCCTGCTCCATCTCTCCCCTCTTCACGCAGGGGCTGATTGCGCGTACCCTTCTTTTCCATGCCAACCTTTGACCACCTCAAACTCGCCGATCCATCTGTCTTCGCCGCACTCATGGGCGAAATGCAGCGCCAGAGCGACGGCGTCGAATTGATCGCCTCGGAGAACTACGTTTCGCCTGCCGTACAGGAAGCGATGGGTAACGTCTTCAACAACAAGTACTCGGAAGGATACCCCGGCAAGCGCTACTACGGCGGCCAGGAATTTACCGATGTCGTAGAGGAGCTAGCACGCGAACGAGCAAAAAAATTGTTCAAGGCTGGTCATGCAAACGTGCAGCCACATGCAGGAGCCCCAGCAAACGTTGCGATGTATTTTGCGCTGCTGGAACCGGGTGACACGGTCATGGGAATGGATCTGAGCCACGGAGGACACCTCACTCATGGACACCCTGTTACCTACCTCACCAAGATCTTTAAGTTCGTCCGGTACAAGATGAAAGATAGCGAGACCGGTGAGATTGATTACGACGAGATGCGCCGTGTAGCACTCGCTGAAAAGCCGAAGATGATTCTTGCGGGTTTCTCTGCGTACCCTCGCGAACTGAACTACGCGAAGATGAAAGCAATTGCCGATGAAGTCGGTGCAGTAACCGTTGCCGACATGGCGCATATTGCAGGTCTCATTGCCGGCAAGCAGCTGCGCAATCCGTTTGATGACGGATTCGATGTCATTACGACTACAACCCATAAAACATTGCGCGGCCCACGTGGAGGAATGATCCTGACGCGCGACCCAGAGCTGGGAAAGAAGATCGATAAATCGGTTTTCCCGGGCTTCCAAGGCGGACCCATTATGCAGATGGTCGCAGCCAAAGCTGTTGCATTCGGCGAGGCTCTCAAGCCGGAGTTCCAGGAATACGCAGCGCAGATTATTCGTAACAGTAAGCACTTAGCTGACTTCTTCATGAAGAACGGCGCTAAGCTTGTCACGAACGGAACCGATAACCACCTAATGCTCATCGACTGTGTCACATCTTGGGGTATCCCCGGTGGCGAAGTGGAGACCGTTCTGGACCGAGTTGGCATCACACTGAACAAGAACATGATCCCCGATGATCAGCGTAAGCCCATGGATCCATCAGGCGTTCGTCTGGGTACACCAGCAATTACAACGCGCGGAATGAAAGAAGCGGATATGGATACACTCGGCAATTTTATGCTCGAAGCAATCAACAAGCGTGCAGATGAAGCGGCCCTCGTATCGCTGCACGAAGAAGTGAAAGCATTCTGTCGTAAGTTCCCTGTGCCGGGAATCTGATACACTGCCTTTGATGAAGCGCATCCGTCGCAGCTTCGGCTATGCCCTGGAAGGGTTTACACATGCAGTCAAAATCGAACGCAGCCTGCAGATGTTCATCCCCATCTATATTCTTGTGTTAGCCCTCGGAGGACTGGCCGATCTATTGATGTGGGAATGGCTAACGCTTGTTCTGGCTGGAGGGTTTTTCTTGTCCGTCGAATTATTGAATACCGCCCTGGAGCGCCTGGCCGACGTGCTCGATGAAGAGCGCAAACTTGCAGGCAGGCGTGGCTTCCATGCCAAGATGAAAGCGACAAAAGATGTGGCTGCTGCTGCGTCCCTCATCAGTTTGATTGTCGTGATTGCAGCGGTGTGCATTGTGTTTGCGCCGTACGTGAACATCTACATTCTGCATTAAAAAAAGTCCCCCTGCGCAAAGGTGAACTTTTCATACGGAACGACATCCTGCTTTCTTCAGCCGCACAATCATCCATTCCCACCACAAGTCTTCAGGATCCGGATACTCCGGATACTCGGCCATTTGTGGGGGCTCTTCTGGCCGTGCCCGCAACCGGGGAGACTTTTGCCAGACATTCCACACAAGGAAGCCGATCTGCACAACAGAGCACACAGGCCACATCAACAGCGAGTCAATAAGCATCGACGCAGCGGCTACCGTAGTTGAATTCAATGAATTCAAGGAGCACCTCCTTTCTGTCTGCGCAGGGGGTACGCCTTTAGTCTATAACTCTCTCCATTGAGCAACAGCAATTAAAGTTTACTCGCTAGTAGCTTTCTTCTTCGCCTTCTCGACCGCATCCAACATGCTCTTGCTGACAGGAGGCACTCCCCCGCCTGCTTCCAGCTTCTGCGTGAGGTCGGCCATCTGAGCTTTCTCGGTATCGTTCAATGTCTCGCCCAGCATCTCGCGCTTACGCAGAGCATTAAATTCATTGGCCCACATTTCACGATCGCGCCAGGCACGGTACTGCTCCAACGACATCTTCTTTGCCCGAGCTTTCTTTATCTCCTCTTCTTCTTTCTCTTTTACTTTTACAGCCGACTTAGCGGCCACCTGTCCTTCCGATAGTGATGCAGCCCAACGCATAATTCTCTCTTCCACATCGGTACGCTTCTGCGCATAGCGCTCGCGAGAAAGCTCACGAATGGTCTGCACGCGCTTTTCATCCTGTCCCACTTTGGGAGGTGGCAAGGTAGAAACGGAGAATGGTTTACTGGAGATACCGTCAATCATCAGGCGGATATAGGCATGATATTTCGGCAAACTGAGGATGTCGTTCTGCGTCACCATCTCTTCAAACTGCATACTAATGGTCTCGGCATCATCGGAGCCAACCTGGAAGCTGACCATGCTACCAACGTTACCGAACACCGCATCACGCAGGCTGTTATCGTTCTGACCGATCGTCAGCTGGCCGATGTACTGATGAGCCATGGTGAGAGCCAAACGGTATTTGCGTGCCTCAGAGAGAATGGTTGCGAAGGACTTGGTCGCGAAGTTCTGGAACTCATCGACGTACAGATAGAAATCTCGGCGCTCTTCTTCCGGCATGTCCGCACGGCTCATCGCATCAATCTGGAATTTTGTGACAAGCATGGAACCAAGGAATGCAGCAGTATCTTCACCAATTTTTCCTTTGGATAGGTTCACCAGCACAATTTTGCCGGAGTCCATCGCATGGCGAATATCGAGCGTCGACTTCACCTGTCCCACAATGTTGCGAATGAGTGGCGTTGTGAGCAGCTGGCCAACCTTGTTCTGAATGGCAGCGACTGCTTCGGTGCGATACTTATCGGTCCATCCTGCATACTCCGTTTCCCAGAAGGCTTTCACAACCGGATCGGAGATATTTGCGACAATCTTGGCGCGGTATGGATCGTCACCGAACATGCGGAGAATACCAAGCATCGATGACCCTTCATTTTCGAGCAATGCAAGCAGCGTGTTACGCAGAATGTGCTCCATGCGTCCCGAGAATGCCTCGGGCCACAACTTGGTAAAGACGCTCATCAGACCAGAGCAGATGAGGTTTCGCTGATCGGGATTCTTACACTCAAGCATGTTGAACGAGATCGGATAGTCGCGATCGGCCGGATCAAACAAGACCACATCGTTGTTACGATTCTTCGGGATGAACTGGAGAATCGATTCAATCAGATCTCCGTGAGGATCGATAATACCCATCCCCTTTCCGTTCATGATGTCGCTGTAAATCATGTTGAGCAAGATGGTCGACTTACCCATACCGGTTTTACCAATCACGTAGATGTGACGACGACGGTCATCGGGCCGAATACCAAACTGCATTCGCTGACCATGGAAGATCGACTCACCAAGAACAGTGAGATTATCATCGGGATCAGTCACACCAGGAACAGGAAGGTTCACCGGTGGTTCCAGCTTTTTGCTGACGACCCAGTCCATGTTCGGCGTCTTCACCATGATGCTAGGGATGTGCCACAGCGTGGCAACTTCCTCGGCAGAGAGTGCATACAATTTCTCATTTTTATCGACGGGAAGAGCTGCTGCGACATTCACCTCACCAGCAGTAAAACCGTTACTTGTGGGCAACGTAAACGGCCGGAAGCTGCTGATAATTTCCTGCAGCTTTGCTTCGGCATCAACGCCACAGGACGCTGGAGCAATGACACTAACGCGAATAGTTGTGAGGAAAAGCAGACGGTTCAACTTATCGACGGCACCGGTTGTACTGTCTTCACGCTCATGACTTCGGGCAGAACTTCGAGCAGCTTCATCGGCATCAACCTCGGTGCTCTTTACCTCTTGCCCTGTCATCAGAGAAATAGGTGATTTAGGAAGGAACCTCGGGAACCACAATCTCCATCCGCCCATCAACGTATCCAGCGGCCACAGCAGAAGACGATTCGACTGAGACATGTGGATGTACGTGAAGAACATCGCATAGGACTTCCATCTTTTAGGCAATCCACGATTAAGAAGCGGCAAAAACTTCATCGCTCGCTTGCGATACCCACTTCCCACCGGCTCAATTTGAATACCGATGTGTGCACGCATGCCGGGCTTGGGATAGCGCACAAGCGATGCGGTCAGTCCGGCGATTGTATCGACGCTTGATTTGCTACTTGGATCGACGAACTGCGGATAACGCTTAATTGGGTAAAACTCTGGATTGGTCAGAACAAGATCTGCCCATACCACAATTTCCCCCTGCTTTGGCTCAAAAATCTGTGTCTTTGCATAATCGATTTCAGCATCGGGATACTGCGCATAAATCTGGCTTTCAATAAGTGATGTAGCTTTTGTATCGCCACGAACAAACAATCCGATTTTTCCCTCGGCCATACCCATCTCCAACGACATACGACGCCCCTTACCGCTCAGCGAATGAACGGTCGACAATGCTGTTTCCATCATCAACGGACCGCGGTTTGCCGATGCCTCATTGGGATCGGGCAGACTTGGTCGAATGCGGAGCAGCACTTCTGATGATGTGTCAGTTGTTGGCTGAGTCATTAGTGAGATCGTAGCAGATCGGAGACGAGATCGAGTGCAACTGTGTTATATGCGTAGTCCATACGTATGGGACCCAAGATGCCAATGGCACCCGCTTCACCGCGTACACTGTATTGTGTCACAAGCACACTGCAGCTCTGAATCTGAGGAAGTAAGTGTTCATCACCAATGAAATAGCGAATATCATCGTCTATGACCTGGCCATCAAGGAGTTCAGTGAGTCGATTCTCTAATACTTCCACCACGCCCGACGCAAGGTCCGGATTACTCTGGAATTCGGGCTGACGCAGGGTATTTGCCAAGCCCATGTAGTACACACGCTCTTTGTGCGGCACTGTTGCAAACGCAACGTTCGGCATCATTTGCGAAAGCAATGCGACCGCTTCGTAGACGCGTTCTTGATCTTTGCGCTCCAAATACTGCTGCTTGAGTACATCAAAGCGTGAACGAGCCTGCAGTTCATGCACATTTGGCTCCATGTATTCACGAACATAGAGCTGATAGCCCTTGGCTGTAGGGATACGACCGGCCGATGTGTGCGGCTGCTCAATAAACCCCTCTTCCCCCAACGCACGCATTTCGTTGCGGATAGTGGCTCCAGACAGCAGAAAAAAACCGTGATCGATGATCTGTTTAGAACCAACGGGGATTCCTGTCTTAATGAATTCGTCGATGATTGCTGTGAGGAGCTTCGCCTGCCTGCTATTCATGGTCCAAAGTGTATCACTCTTCCAGAACGACTGATAGAACACAGCGTAACGGATGGTGTTTGTTGACAAAATTACTTTATATAATATATTTATATTATTGGTCTTTGTCAAATCACCACCCCACTCCTTTTTGAGGAATTGAATCATGCGACAGTCAGTTACGCGTCTGAAGGAACGGATTTCTCTGTGGGCATCGGAAAATGAAGCTGAACTGCTCATTCTTGCAATCTGCATGATCGCAGTTGCCCTTGTATGTGTTGGGTTCTTCGCATCATGGATCGGCAGCGGCTACATGCACGCATCTGCAATCGGTATGGTGCTCAGTGTCCCCATTGCCCTGCTGATGACCGCTGGTTCGTACTACTGGGACCGTATGTATACGTGTTCCACACAGGGCGGCATGGAGCCGTTCTCAGAGGTACCCGGAATGTTCGGCGCTGCGTTGAGCGGAATGCTTTTCGTTTGCCTGGGACTGGGATGCGGATTCTCCCTGTGGGCCGGCGCGGTCGCAGAGAACATCCTCTTCCAGGGGTGGCTGGTGGCACTGCTCACTTCCCTCGGCATGTGCGGCGGAACAATCATCGGCGTAATGCTCTACCCCTATCTGTACGTGATAACGGTAAAAGCGCTCCGTCGCCTGAAAACCAGAGGACCTAAGCACCAGCAAGGCATGACGCTTTGCTAACGCCAAGGACCAAAAAAAGACCCCTCACATGACGTGAAGGGTCTTTTCATATAACACAGTTTGATTAGGCTGCCGCCTTCTTCTCCTCTGTCTTCTGAATACGAGCCTTGAAGCGGTCCACACGGCCTCCGCGGAGATCCTTCGTCTGCTTACCAGTGTAAATTGGGTGGCAGTTGCGGCATGTTTCAACGATCTGCTCCTTCACGGTGCTTGGGATCAGAAAGACGCTGCTACAGGTGGAGCAGGTTGTTTTGCCGTCTTTATGCACTTCTGGGTGGATTCCGGTCTTCATAAGTAGGGGGATTGTACGGATAAATTATCAGCGCGCAAGGTTATGCGGGCTTTACTTCCTTTTTTGCCTTCCGTTTGCTGCTTTTGGCGGCTTTTTCAATGAGCTCTGCCTCCTCGAAGAGTTCTTCCATCTCCCCTTCTCGCTGGTTCTCCGCAGCCTCAAGAATGGCTTTCTCTGCCTCTTCGTCGTGCATCACCACACTCATGCTGGCAACTTTGTCGCCACCGTCTAGGCGCATCACAATGACACCCTGGGTAGCGCGTCCACGAGATGGGATATCGGTCAGACCCATGCGAATAGCCTGTCCCTGCTTGGAAATACAGAGGAGATCGCCCTTTGCACCTTCTTCCAGCACCACCGCACCGACAATATCACCGGTTCGAGCGGTTAGCTGTGCAGCCTTCACACCCGATCCTCCGCGTCCCTGGAAACGATATTCCGTGACTGGGCTCATTTTTCCGAGTCCGTTTTCCATCACCACAAGTAATTTGCTGATGCGCGCATCGCGGATGCAGCCTGCTTCGACCACACGATCACCGGCTGCCAAACGAATACCGTACACACCGGCAGCGGCACGGCCCATTGGGCGAACATCGTCTTCTTTGAAGCGAATTGCTTTACCCTTCTTACTGACAATAAGAATTTCATTCTTACCATCGGTCGTCACCACCCAACGCAGGTCTTCGCCTTCCGGCAACTTCTGCGCAATGAGTCCGCTGCGGCGAATGTTCTGGAACTCGCTGACATCTGTGCGCTTCACTGTTCCTTGGTCCGTCACCATCATCAGGTATTTCACGTTACTAAGATCTGCCTTCAGAATGGCGGTGATACGCTCGTCAGGTTTGAGCTGCAGAATGTTCACGATCGCCTGGCCACGCGCAATGCGGCTGGTCTGTGGCAATTCGTATGCTGGCATCTGGAACACGCGACCGGTGTTCGTGAAGAACAACAGATCGTCATGGTTCATGACGTGGAGCAAGCTGAGCACCTCATCGTCCTCTTTTACATCGGCACCCTTAATGCCTTTACCACCGCGGTGCTGCGCGCGGAACTGCAACGGGCTGAGACGCTTCACGTATCCACTGCGCGTTAGCGTGACGATCATCGGCGCGTTCGGGATTGTATCCTTCGCGCTGAATTCGCCGGCGCCTGTTGGGACAACAGCTGTACGGCGATCATCACCGTACGCCTTCTTAATATCAGCGAGTTCGGTCTTGATGATCTCGTCGACCTTCTGCTTGCTTGCAAGAATCTCTTCGCACTCTTTAATAAACGCTTTGATCTCCTTCAATTCATCATCAATCTTCTTACGCTCAAGACCCGCAAGCGTCTGCAAGCGCATGTCGAGAATTGCGTTCGCTTGTAGCTCGCTCAGTTTGAACTTCTTCATCAAGTTCTCACGTGCATCGTCACGTGCCTGACTCTTCTTGATGGTCGCAATGACTTCATCGATGTTATCGAGAGCGATGGTAAGTCCTTCCAAAATATGCGCACGCTCTTTGGCTCGGTCGCGGTCAAAGGTAACACGGCGAGTGATCACGACACGGCGGTGATCGATGAAAATCGCGAGCAGTTCCTGCAGGTTCATGAGGCGCGGCTGCAGACCATCTGCAAGCGCAATCATGTTGTAGCTGAAGCTGCTCTGCAGATCGGTGTGCTTATAGAGCTGGTTCAGAATTTTCTGTGGATAGGCATCTTTCTTCAATTCGATAATGACGCGAATACCTTCACGGTCGGATTCATCGCGAATGTCGGAGATGCCGACAATGATCTTATCGTTCACCAGCGCCGCCATCTTTTCAATCATCGTGGACTTGTTGACCTGGTATGGAATCTCACTGATACGAATATGGAAGCGTCCACTACTCATCTCTTCAATCTCCGCCTTACCACGCATCATCACGGAGCCACGACCAGTGAGGTATGCCTGCTTAATCACTTCTTTGTCATAGACGATACCTCCCGTTGGGAAGTCGGGGCCCTGCACAAATTTGAGCAGATCTTCGACCGTTGCAGTTGGATTATCGATCAGATACAACACAGCGTTCACCACTTCGTGAAGGTTGTGTGGCGGAATGTTTGTCGCCATACCAACGGCGATACCAACTGTTCCGTTGAGGAGCAGGTTTGGAATTTTTGCTGGCAACACAGATGGCTCTTTGCGCGATGCATCGTAGTTACCGACGAACGCGACCGTATCTTTATCGATATCTTGCAACATCTCATCGGTCATGCGCGCCATTTTGGACTCGGTATAACGCATGGCCGCAGCACCGTCTCCATCGATCGATCCGAAGTTTCCCTGACCGTGTACCAACGGATAACGCATCGAGAAATTCTGCGCCATACGAACCAACGATTCGTAGATAGCAGAGTCACCGTGTGGATGGTACTTACCCATCACGTCACCGACGATGAGCGCAGACTTGCGGAACTTGGCTCCGGAGCGCAGCCCCAGTTCGTTCATGCCATACAGAATGCGACGGTGCACAGGCTTCAGACCATCGCGAGCATCTGGAAGTGCGCGAGCAACAATGACGCTCATCGCGTAGCTCAAGTAGCTATCTTCCATTTCAGTCACGATCGGTCGTGCCTGAATGCGTCCGATGGAGCTCAGCGTTTCGCCGAGTTCCTGCTGCTGTGGTTGTGGGTCGATATTATCGTTCTCTGCCATACGGAAAAGCGGGGTGGAATTCCCAGGAATGATAGCGGAAAAGGCTTACAAAGGAAGGTCTCTGAACACAAAAACATGTCAAAGAGAGCGGTCCCGCATATGCGGGACCGCAGATCTAGTCATATGAGTTGGCGTGCTTCTGCACGCCGCTTCGATTCACCATCGACACCAATCGCAATCATCCAGAGGTGAGCGCCAGCGCAGCAACAAAACGAATACTCAAGTTGCCACACCATTGCCGCGAAACCGAAACACAAGACAATAATCTGTGCCCACCGAGGCAGATATCTCGTGTACATCGGCCCTTGAATCGTAAGCACCGTGATCAGATAGCCGACACCGACCATCGCCGCACCAGTTAGAACCGTAGAGAGCACGGCTTATCCTTTCTTCATGAGGTTCCTGCGATCGTACCGACGTTCGGCGCGAATCCAGAGAGCAGTCCACAGAACAACACCCAGAATCACCGGAATCCACTGCAGATTGAGATTCGCACTGATGAAAATCATCAGCAGACCTACAAGAATGGGCGGCCCCTCGTGCAGACCAACCAAAACGTGCACAATCTTTAATACAGCCCACACAGCAGCAATAATCAGCAAGGTAGGACCGAGTGACTGCACGGTATTCATGAATCGGCTCCTGTTCGAGGTAGTGAATGACCAGATATATGCATCCAATCACTAAGTAAGAGTTTCGGCAAATTTAAAGAGAGCGGTCCCGCACGCGCGGGACCGCAGATACGGTCATCATGTCCGATCAGCCCTTCCGTATACCCCCAATAGCCAGAGACACATGCCAATTCCGAATCCAAGCGACGCAGTCCATTGATAGTACGGAATGCGTAGCGCATGGATCAGAACCAGGAGGAATGGGAAGAAAAACAATCCAACGAAGGCATTGAACCATTCACTAAAAGTCCTGTCATGGATAACACGATAGAGCGCCAGGGGGATAAAAAATGCCACCACCGCAGGCCCAGCGAACTGAAGCACTAGCTCTACTGTAGGCAAGACCACAGTATACAAAGATCCCATGTCGAGACTCCCTAGGAAGAGATGTTGATGAGGAAAAGATCGACCGTGTTGTGATATAAAACCACTAATTTTCTGATTTAGCAATAAACCCTACCAGCTAAAAGCCAAAAGCTATAAGCTTTCGTCCATGCTTTCCATTGTTGCTACCCCCATCGGGAACCTCGGAGATATTACCGTCCGCGCCAAACAGGTGCTGTCCAATGTTTCGGCGATTATTTGTGAAGACACACGGGTCACCGGTGGACTGCTCCACATTCTAGAAATGCCGAAGAAGGAGTTGATTAGCCTGCACGGCTATACCGATCCACGAAAGCTAGAAGGGATGATTGATCGTTTGAAAACAGGTGAACATATGGCGATGGTCAGCGATGCAGGAACACCGGGAATTTCCGATCCGGGATACGCATTAGTGAGCCGCTGTCGTAAAGAAGGGATTAAAATGGAAGTGATTCCCGGCCCATCCGCGTTCCTCGCTGCCCTCTCGGTCTCAGGACTGCCCATCAACCACTTCTTGTATCTGGGATTCCTCCCACTCAAGAAAGGCCGACAGACATTGATGAAGACCTTTGCAACGACAGAACACACGATCGTGTTCTATGAATCGGTCCATCGCATTGAGAAAACGTTGAGTGAGTTGCACGACATACTTTCATCACAGCCAGACAGAGCGATTGTTGTGTGCCGTGAGCTGACAAAACTGCACGAGGAAATTGTGAACACAACAGTTGATCAACTGCCATCGATTGCGAAATCGATTACCAAAAAAGGAGAGTTCGTCGTAGTGATTGGTGCATACAATTTGTGATCATGAGTGAGTTGGATGCTGCACTGGCTCCGTACGATTACCAGTTCCCACAAGAACTGATTGCGATCTCCCCTGCTCATCCACGCGATAGCGCGAAGCTCTTAGTGCACAACCGCGCATCAAACCAAACGTCGTTTTCAACCTTCGCGGACATCACCGACTATCTTCCGGCGAATGCTGTGCTGGTCTTTAATCGAACCAAGGTAATTCCTGCACGCATGCATCTGACGAAAGGAACAGGCGGTGCTATTGAGGCGTTATATTTGGAAAATGTCGGCAACGCGATCCGGGTCATGGCATCGGGAAAGATGCAGGTTGGTGACGGGCTCATCTGGAAAGATGCATATTCATTCATTGTCATGGAACGCGACGGCAAATACGCGACATTGAAGCCATCCTTTCCGCTGGCAGATATATACAAACTGCTGGACCTCTATGGCGAAACACCACTGCCGCCGTACATCAAAGGCTCCCCTCTTTCGGAATCCGATCGACGACGGGAATATCAAACGGTGTACGCGAAAGATGCGGGATCGGTCGCAGCACCGACAGCAGGATTACATTTCACCCCAGAGTTGCTGAAGAAGATTGAAGCGCACGGATGTTCGATCGCCTATGTCACACTCCATGTGAACCTGGGAACCTTTGCACCACTGACTGAAGAGCATCTGCAAACAAAGAAATTGCACCAAGAATATTTTGAGATTGATGCTGTAACGGCTGAGTTTTTGAATCAGACGAAAGCTGATGGTCGTCCGATTATCGCCGTGGGAACAACATCTGTTCGCACGCTGGAATCGGCAACAGTCGATCATCGGTTACAACATCTTTCCGGCATCACGGACATCTTCCTTGATGAACACGACCAACTGCAATTTGTAGATGGATTGATTACGAACTTCCATGTGCCGAAATCAAGTTTGCTGATGCTGGTTTCAGCGTTTGTCGGCCGTGAGAAGCTGCTCGATTTGTACCACCAAGCAATCGATAAGAAATTCCGACTGTTTAGTTTTGGGGATGGGATGTTGATTCTATAAAAAAACACCCTGCTGAGACCAGCAGGGTGCGAAGGACTGTCAATTCGAGAGTTTACCGGCGCTTCTTCGGGTTGTTTTGCGCCAGGCGCAGATCATGGATCGGCTTATCGACATGAGCCGACAAATGGTTCTGAAACGTCTGTGTCCCGCAGGTGCAGACCACACGAGCACCGCGTTGACGACGAGCAGCTTTCTTACTTGAGACCGTAGTATGTCGGAAAGACACAGCGAGACTCCTTGGTTAAAAAGGAACGGGAACTGACAGGACGGGGACTCTAATCTATACAGCTCCGGATTGTCAATTTTTGTTTACGGCAACACACTCGCAAGGTCGACATCTCCGACTATAAAAACGGGCTTCGCAGTGCGAAGCCCAGGTTCTGAACGGGTCTCAGGAATGACTTGGACGCGCTTGTCGGACCTGCAGCCCTGTTTCTTGATGGAAACGTTCGACTGCACCAGCCCGAATCTGATCACCATTATTGAGTTCGTCGCGACGGGCAATATCGATCGTTCGGCCGAGCGTTTCCCATGCCTCTTCCGGGAACGACCCTCCTCTTCTTACAAGCTCGCCTGCAGCAACGTGCAAGTCATCAATGCATTGTGACATAGTCACCCCTTTCACAAAAAAAAGACCAAAGCTCAGAAACAAGCCAATCTTACACCTTTTTTGTTATGGCAACACCGTCGCTGGGTCCACGTTCTCACCATTCTGAATCACCTCAAAATGCAGATGGGCTGCGGTCGTCATAGGACCAGCACCATGCGTTCCAGGCGTTCCACCAGAGAGACCTATGATTTGACCCGCTGTCACATCTTCCCCTGTTTTTACCAATGCTTTGAACATGTGTCCGTAGAGCGTTGCGTAGCCGCCGCGGTGACCAATCAGGATGTAGCTGTAGCCTTTTGCTCCACCATCGCGGACCAAGAACACGACACCATCGGCTGCGGCAGCAACCGGTGATTCTTGCCCCACCACAATATCCATACCGTAGTGCGGTACACCAAAGTGCTTGTGATACGCGGCATTCTTAAAGCCAGCTGAGATGCGACCATAGACCGGCCAGCTGAATTGCTGACGGAAGTTTGGATCGGCTTTGCCAATGTCTTCAGCTTTTAGGAGCCCCTTTTCGATGAGTGCGCGCTCAGCTTTCTCTTTCAGACGAGCATCAATGCGTGCGAGTTCTCCTTGTAACTTCAACACCTGCGCATGCACATCGTCCATAATTGCGACAATTTCCGTGAGTGCGTCCGTACTTCGTTCCACAGCCTGAACCGCTGTCGCACGCTGACCGCTTGCCTGATTGTATTCTGCCAGCACTGCATTGCGCACATCTTCTGCTGCTTCTAATCGCGCGAAGGCTTTGTCTGCAGCGCTCAGATCACGCATCAATCGTGTTTGTGCACTCTCGAGCACCGCATCAGTTGTCTCACCTGTAGCCACGCGAAACGCCGTGCGTAGAACAATCATACGAGGATCAAACGGATCACTCGCTTGTCGAACAGACCGATCGCGGAAGAGGCGTGATAAACGACGCTTCTCTGTTTCGACCATCACTTTTACCTGATCGCGTGATTCGAGTGTGACACCGTACTTTTCGCCAATGGTTGCGATAATCCGACGCTCTTTAATAACAGCCTGACGTACCTCAAATTTTCGGCGCTCAAGCGATGCCATGCGCGACTCCGCATCACGAATCACCTTCTCGTTTTTTGTCTTGGACGACTGAAGATAACTTCGAGCCTGATACGTTCCAGCTGCCGAACCAATCGCCTCCTGCAAATGCTCCTGTGCCTCAAATTTCTCATCCAGAGAGATAAGCGCGAAGGTCGCGGGTGGAATGAGCACCGCGAACATCAGCAGGCATGTGAGGATCCGATTAAGGGTGTGCATTTCTCTTTATTATAGCAGAAAAACGGCGTTCTGATAAGACCGGGAATGTGCTACGATCCCAGCCAATGATCGCATTGTTACGGGGCATCATGGGCAAGCGGACACCGGGAGACGTCATCGCCGATGTGCACGGTGTCGGTTACCTCGTCTCTATTCCCCTCTCGGACTGGGACAATCTGCAAGACGGACAGGAAGCGGTTCTTCATATTTCAACATATGTCCGCGAAGATCGCTTTGATCTCTATGGATTTTCCGATGAACAGGGCCGTGAGTTGTTCGAAAAACTGACTGCTATTTCCGGCATTGGTCCTCGCACAGGACTCGAGTTGTGTGGCGTACCACGGCCAATTCTTGCTCAAGCCGTCTACGAAAAAAACGCATCGATTTTGATGGCCGTGAAAGGCATTGGAAAGAAGTCAGCAGAAAAACTGTTGGTGGAACTGACCGCATTGATGGAGAAGTCACCGGAACTCTTTACTGGCAAAGGAGAATCATCGATTGGCGCACGGTTTGATCGCGATACCGTCGCAGCCCTTAGCCAACTTGGCTTCGCGTCTGATGATATTCTGCGTGTTCTTGAAGCGCTGCCCAACGATCTGACAACCACAGAAGAGCGTGTCACCGCAGCCCTGCGCTCACTCTAGTTCCTGCTCCTAGTTCCTCCCTCCTCGCCCCCGTGCTTACTGTCGATATCTCCGGCGCTCTCGGCAAAACCATTACCCCATCAATGGGTATTGCCGATCAGGATCTCACTGGTATCCGCACGTCGATGCGACGCTTTACACAAGAATGGAACGATGAATGCCAGAAGGGTGGTCATTCTTGGACGCAGGACATTCATAACGACACGACCATGAAAATGGTTGGTGAGATTGCGAAACGCGCAAAGAAAGATCGCATTCAGACAGTTGTCTGGATTGGCATTGGCGGATCGGGATTGGGTCCACGCGTCATTCAGGAGGTATTTGAGACGCCTCATACCGTTGAGTTTGTCATTGTTGATACGGTTGATCCTGCGGTTCTGCAGGTCTATTTAGAAATTATCGATTGGAAAAATGCTCTGGTCGTTGTGGCCAGTAAATCCGGTGAAACCGTCGAAACGATCAGCGCGTTTTTGTTGTACTGGCAGGCTCTGCGACAAGCAAAAGGTGTGCATGCAGCAAGCCGCGTTATTGCCATTACCGATCCGCATGAGGGATGGCTGCGCGATTTCAGTCTCGAAAAAGGCATCAATATTCTGCCTATTCCACGTGACACTGGCGGACGGTATTCCATTTTTACTCCTATTGGATTGCTTCCTCTGGCATTGCTCGATGCAGACGTTGAGCAGTTTATGAAAGGTGCGAGCGATATGGATGAACAGTGTCGGCAGGAAACATTGGAAGAAAACCCCGCCGCAATGTTGGCTGCTGCGCAGTATTTGTTAGATACAAAAAAGGGCTATCTGATGCGCGTTATTATGCCGTACTCCCAGCGCATGATGAGTCTGGCTCGCTGGAATCAGCAGCTGATTGCGGAAAGTCTTGGCAAGAACGAAGTGAGTAATCCTTTTCCTGTTGCTGCTGTCGGAACGCAGGACCAGCACTCGCTGTTACAGCAGTGGATGCAGGGGCCGCGCAGAGCATGGCATCTGTTTCTTCGCGAGACCGAAAAGCCAGTTGTCTTTGTTCCATCGGATATTGATGAGAAGTGGGAATACATTGCCGGCAAAAGCTTTGGGCAATTGATGGATGCATTTTACGAGGGCACAAGCCGTGGGCTGACATCGGTAAAGCGCCCACACATCTCTGTGAGCCTTACACGCCTGGACGAATATCACTTGGGACAAATCTTCTACTGCATGCTCACCGAAGTGGTTCTCCTCGGCAAACTCTATCGCATTGATCCGTACGGACAGCCGGGAGTGGAAACAAGTAAGAAGATTGCGAAAGAGATTCTCAGCCACGGACGAACGGAGTAGCTGTTAGCTTCTAGCTTTTAGCTGATAGCTTCTACATGGAAATTCTTTTATATGTGCGCACCAACAAACATATGTTGCGTACTTCTCACATATGGAAATTTTCCTTCTGGAAACTAACCACTAAAAGCTAACAGCTAGAAGCTCGAGGTGTGCTATACTCACTCCGAACTTTCCCCCTGTTTTCATGTCCCACACATCCGTCACCGACGCCGATTTCGAGTCCGAGGTTCTGCGCTCAGACCTCCCTGTTTTAGTTGATTTTTGGGCTCCATGGTGCGGTCCGTGTAAGGCAATGAACCCGGTGATGGAAGAGTTGGGTGAGTTGTACGCGGGCAAAGTGAAAATCGTCAAAATGAACGTCGATGAGAATATGGATGTTCCAAGTAAGCACAACGTTATGAGCATCCCAACGTTCATCATCTTTAAGGGTGGCGAGGTGTTCACACAGTTCATTGGTGCGCGCTCCAAGACGGATATGCAGAAGGAACTCGATTCTGCGATCTCCTAATATTCGATGGAGACCATCCTGTCTCTTCTCGGCATTGTCGCATCCTTCTTTCTGCTGAAATATCGTGAAAAAGTGGGAGACACCATGGGCGAAGCAGCGTGGATGGCCTATGTCGGCGGTGTCTATAACTTTGTCATTATCGTCGCAATCCTCATCTTCTTCTGGAGCCTGGCAACGCTAACAGGCACCAGCGAGATCTTCTTTGCACCTATTTTGTGGCTGTTGCCGGGGACACGGCCCGGGGAGGAAATGGATTTGTTGCAGTGAAAAACCACTGATACCGAATCAATGGGGGAAAGATAATGGTGGAGCTGAGGGGATTCAAACCCCTGACCCCCTGATTGCAAATCAGGTGCTCTATCAACTGAGCTACAGCCCCATAATCTGGGTTTTCCGGTGGTAAAGAACAAAGGGACCGAGTTGATCTTTTTCGATTCGCGACTCGCGCAAGCGCTCGTCGACCAACTGAGCTACAGCCCCGTGATGTGAATGACTCGCGCCGACCGAGCATAATGATTTCTTGATCGACTGCAATAGTGGAGGTGCCGGCGGGAATTGCACCCGCGTATGGGGGTTTTGCAGACCCCTGCCTTACTGCTTGGCTACGGCACCAATGCCGCGGCAGCATACTGAAAAATACCTGGGCAAAAAAGGCGAAAGCAACGAATTACTCCGTCCCCTCCTCCGGTTCCACGAAGGTTGCCGTTTCGAACATGGAGAAAATCTGCGCTTCGATCTCACTTGGAACCGTTACCGGTGTCGCAGCGGTAAACGTATACCCAACCTCATCTGCCACCGTACTTAGCTGATAGAACCGCGCTTCCGGCTGATCGGACGAGGGTTGTGCGGTAAAGACGTGGATTTCCAAGTCTTCCTGGCCATCAATCGTAACAGCTCGACGGTCTACCTCATCATAATTTGGAAGTCCCTGGACCGATTGAATGCTCGCATCACTGTATTCCTGAGGCGTGAGATTGCTGGTCATTGTTTCCGTTGTGACTGTTACCGTAATAAACTGACCAGAAACAGGCATTTCGGACTGGAATGCAACTGCAACCTCGGGCGGCATCCCCTTTTGATCCAATTGAGAGCGATCCAGAACTTGCCATCCTTCAGGCACACAGGTGCCAATTTCCCCATCCCAGAAGCCACGAGCGCATGTTTCAGCGGTTCCACCGCCACAGGCAGAGAGAAGCAAGAGACTGGAAAGGAGGAGGAATGTGCGTCGCATGGGTCATAGTGTACGGCGTTGCCCCGTCCAGACCCTACAGAGATGTAATGGACAGACACTGAATATGATTCCTAATAACACCTATAGAATTGAGCAAAAACGCCTTTTCTGCTACAATGATCTGATTTATGCGTTTCATACACACAAAAACCGCCGCTGCCGTCATGGCATTCCTTGTTCCGGTTACTGCCGTTGCAGCCACGCTGCAAGCGGAGAACTCGATCGCAGGCATTGGCCTGAGTATCGATCTTCTGCACGCAGACGCGAACAAAAATGTTGAGATCACGGTGAGCGATCCGGATGGTGGAACTATTCGCATTCCTGTTGTCGCAGATACAAAAGGTACAGCGACTGCGGTGTTACCAGGATCAAAAGCAGAGACAGCTGGAACCTATACAGTGAGCGCTCCGGGTGCTTCTCCGATTGCATTAGAAGTTACACCGGACTCTGTCGATGCACAGGTTTCGAGTGTGCAGACATGGACGCCCGTTATCAGTCCCGATGGACGCGACAGAGCTGAAGTGTCGGTCATTCTTCGTGATCGCTACGGCAACACATTAAGCGGACGTCCTGTGACACTCGTTGCTAGTCGCACATCGGATAAAGTCACTCCTCTCTCTCCAGAAACAGATGCAACGGGAACGCAGCATTTCTCTGTCACCGCGACAGAAGAAGGAACTATTCAGCTTCGTGCAATTGATCTGCTGAGCGCCGTAACAATTGGCGAGACAGCACAAATCCGCGCAGGCTCAACAGCGATGGGCGGCGAATACGCTCCGCTGACTTCCTACACCGCATCAAACACATCCGGGAAAAAGTTCTACTTCAACGCTCAGGCAGTTTCTTCATTCGATATTATCGACGGCTTTGAAGTCACTGCACCAATGCAGATGACCGCTGGTGAAGAAGCACAGAAAGTGACCGTCCGTGCGGTTGATCGTAACGGTGTCACCGTCGAAAACTACACCGGTACGGTGCGCTTTGTGACAACGGATCCACAGGCAACAGTCCCTAATTTTGGAACCTACACATTCCTTAGCCGCGACTTAGGTGTGAAGTCCTTCCCTCTCGCACTGACCTTCCGTTCACCGGGAGAACAGACCTTCCGCGTGGAAGATGAAACCGATGCAACGATTGTCGGTGAGACAGTCATTAGCGTTTCTGGTCAGGGCGGTGTTGGACCAACAGGCGGACTCGAAGTTACGTCTCATAAAGATGGTGACTACGTAAACTCGCTTGATCTGATTGTCGAAGGAATTGGTCCTCGCTTCGTAAACCTGATTGTGATTGGTGGTGACCGTGACTACACGGGCAGCACCGATGACATGGGACGTTTCACGATTCCTATCGCTCTTGCGCAGGGACGTCAGGACTACACCCTTCGTGTCCGCAACGATCTTGGAACCTATGACTCCGGCAACATTCACTTAGTGCTCGATCAAGACGCACCGGAAATCAGCATGATTCAGTTTGCACCGGAAGCACCGGAGGAAGGAACAAAGGTACTCGTCGTTGTCGAAAGCGAACCAGGACTCTCTAATGCATTCCTTCGTATCCCCGATCGTGTGAACAGCATCCCTCAGGATGTTGAACTCGTAGAGAACACAACGCAGCCAGGATCCTACCAAGGCTTCTTCACTGCTCCGGCATCTGGTTCGTATCAGCCCATCGCAACGGTGATGGACAAAGCTGGCAACGTGACAGAGCTTGCAACGCAGTTGCAGATTGGCGGTAAAACTCTGCCGCAGGTTCAGGGCTTAAAAGCTGAGCCCAAGGTAGACGCAGTCGATCTCACATGGGACCCCGTTACTAGCGATGTCACTGGCTACCGTATTTACATCGGCGACAGTGAGGACAACTACCTCTATACGCTCGATACTGGACGCGTGATTACCAAGGCAACGGTGAAGGGTCTTACGCAGGGGCAGGTCTACACGTTCGCCGTCACTGCTCTACGCGATGAGATTGAAAGCGAAGAAAAGAGCGTCTCTGTGTCTGCGCAGGTTCTTGGATTCAAACTGGAAGTCACGCCACAGGACGGGGCGTTGCGCGTTCAATGGACATCACTCGCGAACGATCTCCCCCTTCAGACATTCATCTTGGAATATGGAACAACCGAAACGGACTTAAGCGAAAAGCGCACACTTAACGGCGACCTGCGCGACTACACCATTCGCGATCTTCTGAACGGTGTTGAATACTTCATTCGCGTCACCCCTGTGACGATCACCGGTGATACACTCGACGAGCTCTCTGCTAGTGGTCAGGGTACGCCAGAAGGCGGACTCTTTAAGCCATCTGCTCGCGACGATGTTCCATTTGATATTGATGATCTTCCTGCTGGACCGCTCCACAGCGGCGCACCGAATAACCCATCAACGGGTGTTCCAGCCGCAGCGTGGATGACCGTTCTGGCTCTTGCAGCATTTGGTGTCTTCCTCCGATGGAAACACCGCAAGCACGTCGCTCAGACCGACGCATTCCTGCGGGCAGTTCAGGCCCAGTACCATATGTAAGACTGAGCCATTCGATCCGAGCCTGCCTGCCGGCAGGCGCAGACCATCACGCTTCGGAACTTGATGGACAAGCGAGGGCGGATGGCGAAGACTAAACACACAACAAACATGAGTCATTCCCCTTCCCGATCAAACGGCAAGAAACTTCGGACGCTTTCGATCGGCGGAGCAACATTTGATCTGTTCATGAATGTACCCGACACCGCTATTCATGACTGTGGCGGCAAGCAGGCTTTTGCGTTACCACTCGGCGGCAAGATTCGCGTGAACGATGTGATTGGTGTATGCGGCGGCGGCGCCCATAACACATCCGTCGGCCTTGCTCGTCTTGGTTGTGCCGCAGCCTTCAGCGGCGTTGTTGGATCGGATCAATGGGGCGAAGCGATTCAGAATAATCTGAAGCGCGAAAACGTTGATACCAATCAGCTCACGGTCATCGACAAAGAACATTCAAGCTTCTCTCTCATCCTCTCCTCCCCTTCCGGCGAGCGAACAATTCTGAGTCACAAGAGCATGGATCGGCATTTTCATGATGTGACATTTGATCGCGAAGCTGCAGCAACAGTGGATGCGATTTATTTAAATCATCTTCACGAAGATACGTGTGTCATCGAGAACGATATTGTCGCAATCCTGACGAATATGCCGACAACGCATCTCACCTGGAACCCCGGTGGAAAGCAGATTGAATGCGGCATGAACAACCCCGGAAACAGTGCCCTGCTTGCTCAGTGCGATCTCCTACTTCTCAACAAAGAAGAGGCACTTGCCTTTACCGGCTGCAGCACCGTGGAAGAATCGTTGAAGATACTGATTGCAGCTGGAACGAAGATTGTCTGCGTGACCGATGGGAAAAATGGAGCAGTCGCAACCGATGGAACAGAGACGGTTTCCTGCCCTTCTATCCCCTGCGATGTGGTCGACACCACAGGTGCCGGCGACGCGTTCGGGACTGCCATGACATGGGCTCTGATTAGCGGAAAAAGCTTGCCAATTGCCCTCAAAGCAGGTACTATCAATGCATCGAGTGTCGTAGGAAGAATTGGAGCCCAGGAAGGACTCCTCACAGAAACTCAGATCCAGTCCAAACTCGCGATCTCCTGATACTCACACCCATTTCCCTCACGATCATGTCCGACGAATCCCTCATTCATATTCAGGAGCTTCTCGAAAGCGCCAGCTCTTCGCTAAAAACAGCGCAGGCTATGTTGCGCGAATTAACCGGTGTCGGTGATGTCGCCCGCGAAAAGCATGCATTGCGCGCCAGCAGAGCTACGCCCGTTTCCTCAGAGAGCGGACGCGTGATTGAAGGTGTATTCGATGGACAGAATATGGTGGATTCCCAGGGCCAAAGTTATCCGGTTCCCGCTAACTACGCATCCAAGAGCAAACTGGTTGAGGGTGACGGCATGAAGCTGACTATTACCGACGAAGGAAAATTCATCTACAAGCAAATTGCTCCTATCGACCGCCGCATCGTGAAAGGCGTGCTTATTCAGGAAGATGGTCAGTACAAAGTGCTGGTTGAAGGAAAGGCACTCCGCGTCCTTCTTGCATCCGTCACGTTCTACCGCGCCGAGGTTGGCGATCAGGTCACTGTTCTTCTGCCAACAGGACAGGAGGCTCAGTGGGCTGCCATCGAAGCCGTTCTACCAAAGCACCTGGCCGAAGCTGCTGCTCGCGAGATGATTGCTGCATCAGCTGAAGAGGATGGTGAACTAAGCCCAGTCGTCAGCAAGAAAAAGAAGAAGGATGAAGACGATGAATAAGGGCTATTGAAGGCACCTATATTGACGATAATAGAAAAAGTGCAATAATATTTGCATGCCACAAGAATTAGGAACAAACGGGACGTGGTTCCACCCAAAGACTGTCCCGGTTATTAAAGATGAGGAGACTCCCGATTTAGCAATGAAAGCTACGCATTGGCACGGAAATGGCGTAAAAGATTTAGCATTAGATAGAGCGCTCGATCACATCGAAGATCTGCCAGTAGAAACGCGAGCGGCTATTAGCAATCTTGTCGACGCGGTCACGCATGACATGTGGTTGATTGTGAATGCCGAATCGGAACGGAGAGACCGAGAATGGGCACGTGTCATGCTTCACATGCTCACGAAGGCCAATAAAGGTGGCTCGCTGGATGATGCGGTTTCGATGGTTACTTTATGTGCAAAGTCTAATTTTGAAGGATCGATGGAAGACCAAGTACAGCACTTTATGCGCCAACACATCAAAGCACATTTTGAGCGTATTACGGCGGCTCTCGATGTGAGATTCGAAGATACACACTCGTAAGCAACTGAATCGAACTCGCTCTTCTTGGCGGACTTGCAGGAGACAAGTAAGCTCTCTCTGTCATGCATCTCCCCTACCGCATTGTCGTGCCCGTTGTTGCAGCCGTTGTTCTGGTCGCTGCATTGCTCGTCGTGTTCTTTTACGAACTCGATAGCACGCGCGCATTTTTGGCAGCCAGACTGAGCGGCGGGACTGGTGCGGTGATGGACATGAAAACGATTATCGATTTGCCGGATGGCGGCGGAGATGAATCACTCCTTCACCTACGCCGAGGTGATGTGCATGCACTGCGTGGTGAATGGGAATCGGCCGAAGAAGAGTATCGCCTTGCGGCGGATAACGGCGGTGGCATCGTCTCGCTGCGCAAACTGGCACAGACACAACTTCAGCGTCGCGACATCCGCGGTGCACGCGAGACATTGGATTGGTTGCAGCGCGAAGGTGCACGCCCCGAAGATCTCCTTCTTCTTGAGAGCGTGATTTTGCTGCGCACCGGTGAGATGGAAAAAGCGCGAGATATTCTCACAGCCGCCGATGACTCTCCGCATAAGCATTACGGTTTGGCGTTACTCGCTATCGCAGCCAGCGACCACGATGCTGCAAAGACGGAGCTGCAGGCTGTTGTCGCAGGATGGGAGCCAGTGCTGCGCTCTTACGGTAAGACGCTTGCTGCAGCGTATGAGGAATACGCCCTCTTCCCCGAAAGCCCAGACACACATCTGCAGACATTACTTGGTCGCGCATTGGCCGATGTTCAGGAGTGTGAACTCGCACTGCCGATTTTGAATCAGGTGACACAGCTTCAATCAGATTACCGCGATGGATGGATGGTGCAGGGATTCTGCGAACTTTCGACCGAGCGCATGACCGAAGCAGTGCATTCACTGGAGCAGGCGTATCAACTTGATCCTGAGAAGCCCGAAATTCAGTACTTCCTTGCTCGCGCGTACAGCGCAACGGGTGATCACACCGGTGCTGTCACGTATTTGCAGTACGCCCTGCGCAACGGCTTCAGTCCAGAATCCGAAGTACGCAGACTCCTGGCCATCGAAGCATTGGAAACGGGCAACGCTTCTCTCGCATTAGATCAGTACGCTGCTCTCACCCAACTCCCCGAAGCCGATGTCGATACGTACGCATCGTATGTTGCCGCAGCAATCACAGCCGGTAAGAACGAAGAGGCTTATGTGAAAGCACAGGAAGCTGTTCAAAAATGGAAAGATGATGCGACCGCCTATGAACTTCTCGGATGGGCCGCAGATGTCACCGATAGAAAAGATGAAGCACGCAGCGCACTTCAGGAAGCACTGAGGATTGATCCGAGTCTCACGAGCGCGCAGGAGAGGTTGAATAGCTTGTAGGAGCTAGGAAGTAGGAACTAGATGAAAAGCCGTGTCATGCTGAGGAGGCCTTTAGGCCGTCTCGAAGCATGCACCCTTCGAGACGCACTTCGCGCTCCTCAGGGTGACACAGTGACACGCAGACTTAATTGTTCAGGCTTCGGATTTTTTCATATACGATACACAGTGATGACCCTCAACCTGCGAACACAGATTCTGATTGGCACAGCTGCTACTGCTATTGTTGCAGTGTTGGGGATGGCCGTCCTCCTTCTAAACCAGATTGGACCGGGACCAGCGGCGCTTCTTCCGGCCGAAAGAACACTCGCTCTGGTTGCAAACATCCATCCAGAAGAACGAAGTCGACTGCAGGTGACGATGCCCTGGATGCAAACATTGCCCGACTTGAATGCACAAACTCCGGTCGCCGCCTATGTCCGCAATCCTGATGGAACAATCGGATGGGTCACGTTCAATGCGAACGGACAATCATCAACTACTGTGCGTGGCGATGGCGAACGTGCACTGACGGATGATGATGCCTTCCGTCCTCTTTCTTCAACCTACGAACCAGGAAGCAGTTGGATCTTCGCGCGCTTCCCTGACGTGTCGATGAATATTGCGGGCATCAATCCTCCGCAAGAACCGATGAGTCTGACCATTGGAACCGGCAGCCTGCAGATTGCATGGGAACAGAATGGACCATCACTCCCCTCGTTATCATCTGCGCCCGCTATGAGCGATGAATCCACAGTTATCTCCATGGATGCGGGTAATCTTGCAACAATACTAACCAAGGCAGCAGAGATGCTATCCGACACACAACGTCTCGCTCTTGAAAGCGTGCTACGCGGATGGTCATCACGTCTCTTCGGACCAGAAATCAGTCCGCAGTACGACCTGCTGACACTCACCGATGCACCTGCATCACTGACGCTCACCAATCTTTCTGGTGGATCGCTCGCCGCTATTCTCAGTACAAATATTGATGAAGATGCCGACAAAACTGTGGCACGTCTGCACCGTGCCGTTCGTTCTGCCACGGCGGAATCGGAGCGAATGCAGCGGACGTTCGACACGTCGTTCAACGTGGATATTCTCATGCAGCGCGAGCCAGCTGTGTCGTCTGGGTCGGTAAGCGGTGGATGGACCCTGGATAACACGGTGACACGCGATGACGATTCTGGATTCTTCAGCGCACTCAAAGGAGAGCAAGTCGTCCTCAGTACGAACAATAATTTGATTCAACAATTTCTGCATGCGCGCAGACTCTCGCCTGAGCCAGGCACCATTGCTCGTGGCTCGTTTTCGGTACCTGCCCTTTCAGCCGTTCTGAACCGTATCGGCCTCTCCATGAATCTTCCCGCATTATTCCCCGGTTCTGCACAAATCGACTGGCAATTGATGCGAAAGGGCAATCTGCATGTCCTGCAGATTGACTGATCACAAGGACGGTTTGCCTTTAAGCAGAGGCCTCGCTATTCTGCCGTTCCGATGCAGTTTTCTTTTGTCCGCGCCGCCCGTTTCCTGTTTCCAGTCTCCGTGCTCCTCGTGATCGCGTCCGTTGCGCTGATGATTGCGCCGGGCCCTGTCCTGAGCATTGAATTCACTGGAGGCACATTGATGGAGCTTGAACTGCCTGAAGGCAAAACCCAGGACAATCTCGTCGCAGCCCTTTCATCGTTCGAGCAGGAAGGGGTTGATCTGGAAAATGCCGCCCTCTCTCAGACACGCTCTGGTAGCTGGTTTGTCCGCGCTCAGACACTGACGAACGAACAGCACACTGCTCTCGTCACACATCTTGATACAACACTCGGTGAGACGCGCGAATTGCAGTACACGACTATTGGCCCCACAGTCGGATCTTCCCTTAAGCAGAAATCGTTCTGGGCACTCTTTGCTGCCTGCGTCGCCATTGTGGTGTACTTGGCTGCAGCGTTCCGCAAGATTCCAAAAGCACTTTCACCTTGGACCTTCGGTCTTAGTGCCATTGTTGCGCTTGTTCATGACATCGTTATCACAATGGGCATCTTCACTATTCTCAGCCACTACACAACCTTCCAGGTTGATACGCTGTTTGTGACCGCACTGCTCAGCATCATGGGTTACTCCGTCAGCGACACGATTGTGATCTTCGATCGCATTCGCGATAACCTCATTGAGTCCGGCAAGCGCACCGAGAACATTGCAGAGATTGCTGACCGCAGCCTCTGGCAGAGCTTCAGCCGCACCATTAACACCGGTCTGTGCGCGCTCATCATGCTCTTCGCCTTGTTCTTCTTTGGCGCCGAGTCAATCCGCTGGTTCATGCTCGCACTGATCATCGGAACCTTTGTTGGAACCTACTCCTCGTTCTTCGTTGCAACTCCCCTCTTGGTGTTCTCGAAGAAGTGGTTCGGAAAATAAAGCGCGGGCTGTTCGCCTCCTCTACACTGCCTACGTCTCTCGATTTCATTCGTTCCTCTTTCTCTTATGTCATCCGATTCCGTCACCATCAAGCGCCTTCCAAAGCATCGTGTTGTCGCAACCGTTGTATTTGATGAAGCGCAATATGCCCCTGCCGAGACCGAGGCACTCTCACGCTTCGCTCAGCGTGTGAAAATTGACGGATTCCGCGCAGGGAACGCGCCTGCCGACATGGTTCGCAGCAAGGTAAACCCTGACGATTTGTTTGAGGAGACCGTACGCATTTTGCTTCGCAACACGCTGCCAAAGCTTGCAGACGAACATAAGATTGCACCGGTTGTTCCACCAAAAGTAGAAGTGACGTCCCGCATGCCCGTAACGCTGACGGTGACGTTTGTAGAGAAGCCTGAAGTCACAATCAAAAAGCCTGATGACATCAGCGTGCCAAA
This sequence comes from Candidatus Peribacteraceae bacterium, assembly GCA_044228075.1. Lineage (GTDB taxonomy): Bacteria > Patescibacteriota > Gracilibacteria > Peribacterales > Peribacteraceae > JAKQEM01. Next base: position 81,324 of record JBGAVO010000001.1, on the reverse strand, counting down.
GAAAGAGATGAAGCTGGAGCAGAAAGATGTCGACAACGTGATTAAGTCGATCCTCCGCGAGCAGCGCACATTGAAGCCAGCTGGCCGTGCTGCAAAAGAAGGTGATGCATTGACCGTCGACTTCCATGCGAAGGACGAAGCTGGTGCCAACATTGAAGGACTTCATGCACACGACTACGAAGCTGAGATCGGCTCCAAAACCTTGCTCCCAGGCTTCGAAGAGGCATTGATTGGGGCGAACGCCGGAGAAACGAAAACATTCACATTATCACTGCCCGAAAAATTCCCTGTTCCAGAACTTGCTGGCAAAAAGGCAACATTCGATGTGCAGGTAAAAGCGGTACAGGAGGTATCGCTGCCAGAGTTGACCGATGAATTCGCCAAGACACATCTGCAAGCAGAAACGGCAGACGCATTCCGTGCGACAGTCGAGCAGTCGATTCGTTCTCAAGACGAACAGTTCGCCCGCATGGAGCGTGAGCGCACGCTGCTGGATGAGATTAAAAAGCGCACTTCAGTCGAAATTGCCGATGAGCTCTTGGAGGAAGAAGTCCGTGGCATGATCGAAGAGTGGGGCGAGCAGTTGGAGCGCCAGGGAAAGACGATTGCGCAAGCACTGGAACAGCAGAAGAAATCTGCGGAACAGGTAGAGAAAGAAATGCGCGAGCAGGCAGAAGAACGTTGGAAATTGCGCTTGGGAATGGCCAAGCTGATTGAGCTGCGATCGATTACCGTGACACCTGAAGAACTAGAGCAGTCATTTGTTGCTTTTGTTGAGCGTCTTCCGGAAGACCAGCGATCGGATGCGACCGCACAGTGGCAATCACGTGGAACGCTGTTTGAGGAAATCCGCTGGCGCGCCATGGTCGACAAGCTGATTGAGCAGTTGTTGGCAGCTTAATTATCGCTTCCCCCATTTCACCGCAACTTTCCGCTCTTTGTTCGCATTGCGAAGCATTTTGCATACCTTGCGATGGATGCGAACAAATCCATCTCTTCCGGCAGTACCACTAATATCGCATCCAGGCTCTAAATCCGCTTTGCAGCACTTGGCAAAACGAACAGGCATATCGAGCCCTTCATCGAAGAGGATGGAATGCGATAGTGCATGATGCGATTTTTCCTGCTTCTGCGACACCAGATACGGCTGCAAAAGATCGAGCTGACGAACGAGTGCCGAAACCGTCATGGCACCCTGTGAAAGTCGCACAAGTAATTCAGATCGCTGTGCAGCATTAAGTGTCGACCCTTCATGCTTCGCAAGAACGCTGAGGTCCGCATCCAAGGCAGGCAATGATCGGCGTGCGAGTTCGGCGTTGAGCAGATCACGGCCGTGCTGCAATGATGTTTCGCGATCGTGCAGGGCGAGGTAGCGCTTTAACTTCGAACGAGCAGAAGCTGTCTTAAGAAGTCCGATCCAGTTCACAGACGGACGTGGCTCCTTATGGCGAATGATTTCGACGATGTCCCCGTTCTCAAGTGAGTGACCGATGGGAACAATTGACCCGTTTACCCGTGACGCTTTAAAGGACAATCCAACCATCGTGTGAACGCCGAACGCAAAGTCCAATGGTGTCGATCCTTCTGGAAGCTCAACGATATCGCCGTGCGGTGTCAGCACAAAAATATGATCGGCCAATGGGATGCGAGCACTTTCTTCCCCTGCTGCATGATGCAGAAACGCATCATGTAATTCTGCTCGTCGCGTCGCAAACTCTTCGCCTCCACCCTCTTTATAATTCCAGTGAGCGGCAATACCAAGCTGTGCCTGGCGATGCATTTCGTGCGTACGAATTTGCACCTCAATGAGCGTGCCATCCGGCACACCTGGCAAACGCATAATAGTGGTATGCAGACTGCGGTATCCGTTCGGCTTGGGGAATCCGATGTAATCTTTAAAACGATGTGCGACCGGATATCCAACACGATGCAGAATACCAAGCGCCTGATAACACTCCGCCTCACTCTCCACAATCACCCGCAGGGCAAAAAGGTCATATAAATCCTCAACGTGTGAGACAGATTTCTGCTTCATCTTATGGAAGATGCTATAGACCTGCTTCTCACGTGTTTCGATGGTTGCCTCAATCCCCTGTTGTGCCAGCGCTTCCTGAAGATGGACTGCCGCATTCTCCAGAAAATTACCATACCGCGCATGCAGGTCGTTCAGTTGTTCAGCAATGCGTGTCGCATCAACGGGATACAAGACAGGAAACGCTCGAGACTCTAAGCGATGCTTCATGCTGTACATACCCAAACGCGCAGCAACCGGCGAAAAGAGTTGTAGCGCATCACGGCAAATACGACGGCGAAGTTCCGGCGTCACATCTTGTAGTCGATCGAGTTTCCAAACTTCGTTACAAAGAACAAGAATCAGTGTTCGCGGATCAACCGCAACACGCAGGAACATTGCGCGCAAATTCTCAACAGGAATGCGGCGGTCGTGCGTGGTGACATGTGAAAGAAGATGTGTGGCACTGACAATGGATCGAACCTGCGTGCCATACCCACGTTCAATATCTGCCACACTCCATAGTTGTGTATCGAGTGCATGGTGCATCAGACACGCAATCACTCCATTATCATCAGGGTCGAATGGGAGATATAACTCGAGCACACCAAGGCAGTGATCAATGAGCGACATGCCGGACCAATGCATCTGTTCTCCATACATCGAAGAAGCGTCGCGATGGGCCTTACGCAGAAGGGCGACATCCGTATTGGGAACTCTTTCCGCCCGCAGCCGTAGGAGCCGCTCGAAGGTGTCGGATTGAGCCTGTTGGAGGTCGATGACCGGAGACATCGAGATTGAACTGTAGCATGTCCTCTCCTCTATGCGATAACAAAAATGGAGAATACTTGAGCTCCCAAAAATTGTCGGCTATCTCTCCAAAATCAATGTGACTGGGCCATCATTGAGGAGTTCAACGTCCATGTGCGCTCCAAAGGAACCCGATGCGACTGTCTGCACTCCATTTTCCTTTAATAAATCGATAAACCGGTTGTACAACACTTCTGCCTCTGCGGGCCTCATGGCTTGGGTGTAATCGGGTCGATTCCCCTTTTCTGTCCGCCCAGCCAATGTGAACTGAGAAACGACAAGAATACTTCCGCCACCATCGAGAATGCTTTTGTCGTTTATTTTTCCATCATCCCCTTCAAATAAGCGAATATTGGAGATTTTATCCGCCAGCCAGCGTGCCTGCTCTTCTGTGTCACCCTCCATAACCCCAAGAAACAGGACATACCCCACGCCAATAGCACCGATAATGGATTCTTCTACAGAAACTGATGCCGAACGAACCTTCTGAAGGACAATACGCATAGTCGGAGTATAGATATACATCGTGTTTTTTCTCTAGGGGACGTTAAATATTCTGTACAAATTAGGAGATCCACTTGACTCTATTCTCCGAAAGCTTATGATAGGGGCCTTCCCGAAGACCGGAGGCATTAGGTCGCAGACCGAAGGTAAGCCCTCCCGAGGTATACAGCATCGCTCATCCGGCTCCGGCTTGGTGATTCGTGTCGTGTACCTCGTTGGTCTCCCGGGCGGGAACCAACGATTTTTGTATGTCATGAACTCCATGAATACAGGAATCGAGCGGTTTTCTAACTCTCGCCTCTAGATCCTAGTTCCTCCTTCCTAGCTCCTAATCATGGCCCTCACCAAAGCCCAAAAGACCGAGCAGCTCAACGAGCTTAAGGACAAAATGTCCCGCAGCCAGTCGATCATGTTCGCTCACTACATCGGTATGAACGTGGCTGACGTCAGCGATTTCCGCAACAAACTCCGTGACGGAAAGGCTGAGATGAAAGTCGCCAAAAAGACCTTGATGCAGCTTGCTGCCAAGGAATTGAGCATGCCTGAAATCGCCGATGAGTCGATTGACGGTGCTGTCGCCTGCATCTTCAGCTATGAAGATCCGCTTTCCGGCGCTCAGATTGCATTCAAGTTCTCCAAAGAGCATCCACAGGTCGCTTTGATCGGTGGTGTGTTTGAGGGAAAATTGATGACGAAAGAGGAAGCCGTTCGCTTGGCTAAGATCCCTGGCAAGCTCCAGTTGCTTGGCATGTTCGCCGCTATGATCAACAGCCCGCTGTCATCCTTCGCTCGCGGTCTGAGTGAATTGGCAAAGCAGAAAGAAGCTCCAGCCCCTGCTGAAGCACCTAAAGTTGAAGAAGCCCCAGTCGCTGAAGCAGCACCTGCTGCAGAAGCCGCTCCTACCGCAGAGGCAACGCCTGCTGCTGAAACCCCCGCAGCCGAGGCTGCCCCTGAAGCGCCTGCAACAGAAACACCTTCTACGGATGCTCCTGCTGCATAAGTTGTAATCATTCATTCTTCATTTTTTTCTCCCTATCATTATGGCTGACGCAGCTACCATCGAGCTCTCCGCAGAGGAGAAGGCCGTGATCACCGCCCTTGAGAAGCTCAACGTTGTCTCTCTGAACAATGTGGTCAAGTACATGGAAGAAACGTACGGTATTTCTGCCGCTCCAGTCGCTATGGCTGGTGCCGCCGGAGGCGGTGATGGCGGAGGTGCTGCAGAAGAAAAGTCAGCCTTCAACGTCGAATTGACGGAAGCAGGCGGACAGAAGATCGCCGTTATCAAGGTGGTCAAGGACATCACTGGTCTTGGTCTCGCTGAGGCTAAGGGTCTCGTCGATGGCGCTCCAAAGGTTATCAAGGAAAACGTTGCTAAGGCTGATGCCGAGGATATGAAGGCAAAGCTCGAGGCAGCTGGTGCAAAGGTCACTCTGAAATAAATCTCGATCGATCATCGATCATAAAGGCGCCCCCAAAGGGCGCTTTTTAACGTCATTATTGCATTTGCTGTCAGTTTCATTTGACAACAACCAAGAATACCGTACACTTTGTCTACAACAGCGTCCTTCGTTCAAGTCAAACGGTCCGACAGCCCCTCACCGGTCAGTCTCCGAGAAACTCAAGAGAAGGTACCTGTCATTATTCTCTTCTTTCTTTCTATTATGGCTGATCAGGAGATCACCTGCCGCGACTGCGGCGCCGTATTCACCTTCACGGATGGTGAACAGGAGTTCTACGCAAGTAAGAACCTGTCCGCCCCTCAGCGCTGTAAGGCGTGCCGCGACAATCGCAAAAACGAGCGTCAGAGCGCACCACGTGAAATGCACCAGGCCGTTTGTGCTCAGTGCGGATCACAGTGTGAGGTTCCGTTTAAGCCCCGTCCTGTTGAGGAGGGTGGCCGACCGGTGCTCTGCAAGTCTTGCTTCATGGCAAGCCGCAGCTAATAAGGACGCGTATCACTACGCACTTAGGAAGACGCCCCAGCAATGGGGCGTTTTTTGTTGTTGAGATCGGATGATGATCGATACAATCATCTCCATGAAACGAGCGCCGAAGAAAACATCACCGTTCAGATTTCTCCAATCCCGACTCTTCTGGATCCCGTTTGCCATCACTCTGGTCGTCACAGGATTGTTCTTTGCGTGGGAACTTGGGGTCTTCATCAACGTTCTGCCACCTATTGCCCCTCGCCCGTCGGTCCTGCCATCGGAATTCCTATTCACTGCAACACTGAGTGTGCTGCTCGCATTCAACGTCGGTCTTGTCGTGTGGCAAAGCCGTTTCGGCAGCTGCCCCCGCGGCGTCAAACGGGCAAGTAGCGTCGCAACAGCCATCGGCGCTCTCACATTGATCTGCCCCGCATGTGTCCTGCTACCCGCATCGCTGGTCAGCGTCGGATTCATCTTCGGTGCACTGATGCCGTTTATGCCAGCACTGCGATTACTCTCAATCGGATTATTGTTTGTGACAGCAGTAATGTTATGGCCAAAGAAACAATGAAGACGAAGGCACGCTACGTTGAGCTCGATCTTCTGCGGACTATCGCCATTCTCGGAATGGTTATCTATCACGTTGCGTACGATCTCCGCTCTTTTTACGGATGGGATATTGATGTTTTCAGCGGCGGATGGAGAGTATTTCAAATCTCGATCGCGTCGCTCTTTCTCTTCCTTGTTGGCATTACATCAACATTCACTCTTACCCATGTCTGGAAGCGATTTGCGACAATCGGCGCTGCGGCACTCCTTGTCTCTGCTGTGACATTCGTCGTTGATCCAGAAACCTATGTGCGCTTCGGCATTCTGCATCTGATCGCCCTATCATCGCTTCTGATCGCATTGCTAAACAGATTTCGCATGTGGTTGTTGATTCCTGCTGTCATTTTGATTGCTCTACCGCATGTGGCCACCTTCAAAGGACATGCACTATTGATTCCGTTGGGCTTTCCGCCTCATCCCTTCTTAACCGTCGATTACTTCCCGCTCATCCCCTGGTTCGGCGTCGTACTGATTGGCTTTGCCATCGCACCATGGTTGCTGCAGAAAATGCACAAGACAGGTCCATTAATGATCTCATGGCCGGGAAAACATTCACTGCTGATCTACCTGATCCATCAACCAATCATCATCGCAATCCTCTGGCTAATTCTTGGTAGACCCTCGTTCTAAAAGCTAACAGCTAGAAGCTATCACCTATTTCACCGGAACAATGTGGACTGGCTGCACCGTGTGCGTCGGCGTACCAGTTGCCACCCACTCATCAATCGACGTGAAGCAGTCGCTGTACATCGTGTGAACGCTGTCATCGGCGTAGAACGCAATGTGCGGCGTCGTGACGACTTTTGGATGATGAGTCAGACGCGAATCCGTCTCTACGTTTGCTTCATGCTCTAGTACATCCAACAGAGCCATGCGGATTTTTCCGCTGTCTAGAGCGGTAAGCAACGCATCGGTATCAATGAGCGATCCGCGCGCAGTGTTTACCAAAATCACTCCGTCTTTCATCTGCGCAATTGTCTGGGCATTAATCATGTGCTTCGTTGCAGGAAGCGACGGTGCATGCAGTGTAATGATATCGCTCTGCGTCAGAAGCTCTGGCAACTCGACGTACGTAAGACCGAATTCATCGCAGAGTTCCTGCACTTTAAAGACATCGTAGGCGATAATGTTCATGCCCAATCCGTGAGCGATCTTCACCACTTTCCGTCCAATTTTTCCTGTTCCAACCACACCGAGTGTCTTTCCTTGCAGCGCCATACCACGGAGTCCCTGGTAGCTAAAGAGTCCTTCTTTCACTCGGCGATGCCCCTCGCTGATGTGACGCATTGTTCCAAGTAAAAGCGCAAATACGTGCTCGGCAATCACGTGCGAACCGTAGTCCGGCACATTGCAAACCGTAATTCCGTGATCGGCACAGTAGTTGATATCCAGATGATCGTATCCAACCGAACGTGTGCACAGCAGCTTCAGATTCGGCAGCTGCGCGAGGATATCGGCGCTGAGCTTAGTTGTGATAAATACAGATAGAACGACAGCATCTTTACATGCTTCAATGAGCGATTCACCAGCCAGACCAGCGCTATGGATGACGGCATCGGGGTACTTCGCACGGATCTTCGATACATCCTCGGAATCGACATCGAGAAAAACAATGGAGGGAGAAGGCATAGGGCCATCATATACACGCAAGGAAGCGGGAGCCATCCGTCGTTAAGCGATGATCATTACCGTTGGCGTCGGAGGAGGATTAATGATCGAGCGAACGGCGTGATGGCGACCTGAAGTATGTTCACAATATTTATCCAACACTTCAACCCGGAAAAACCTGTGAGACGCCATCGATGTCTCTATACTCCCCGCATCAGTCTCTCTTTGCTTTAACGTATGTCTTTCACCGTTCGTCGCCTCAAAGAATCATCGCCTTCTAAAAAACGATCAGCCAAGATTGCCGCAGTGGCAGGAACGGCGTCGACAGTTGTGGGGTGGATGGCCAAGTTGAGTGGCCCGCTTATCATGATTGGCCACCTATGGCGTGAACGGCGCGAGAAACAAAAGCAGCATGAGGCGCGCGTGAACTTACTCAAGCGCATCGTCGTTATTCTTGTAGCTGTGTTCTTGGCGTTCCTCTTGTTTGCCGGAACAACCAGGGCGCTCATTGCTCTAAAAGTCATCAGCCTGCAGAACATTGCAACGATTGCCGGATCAGACCTGCCTGCAGATGCTTACGGCCACACGAACGTTCTGCTATTGGGTCAGGGTGACGCAGGACACGAAGGAATCGATCTGACAGATACAATCATGATCGCATCACTCGATCCTGGATCGACCAAGAGCGCTGCGCTCTTTTCACTGCCTCGTGATCTCTACTTCCTGGAAACCGAGAACATGGGCAAAGGCCGCATCAACAGCCTGTACCGAGATTACAAAGTTGTGCTGGAGCGCGAAGGGAAGACCGTTCAAGAAGCATCGCAGTTAGCCATGCGCGAGCTAGCAAAAGAGATTGGATTGGCGTTGGGCATGGAGATTCATCACATCGTGAAAGTCGACTTCATTGGCTTCGTCCAAGCAGTTGATGCCATTGGTGGCGTCGATATTGTGGTGCCAGAAGATCTGATTGATACCGAATATCCGGGCCCGAATTATTCCTACGAGACATTTGCAATCAATGCGGGACCACAGCACTTGGACGGCGAAACGGCGCTGAAGTATGCACGCAGCAGACATTCCACAAGCGACTTTGATCGCTCTGCACGCCAGCAGCAAATTCTGCGTGCAATTGCCGACAAGATGAAAACCGATGGCACGCTGACCAAACCTGGACAGATTATGGATCTCCTAAGCATCCTCAGCGAACATGTGGAGACGACGCTGCAGACGCGCGATATGGTGAGCATGGCTGCGCTTGGAAAAGAGTTGGATCAATCGCGCATCATCACACTGCAGCTGAATACCGAAAACGGACTCTACGGTGCATTCTCCGCTCCAGGAGGATTGCTCTACACCCCACCACGCGATCAATTTAACGGTGCTGCTGTTCTTCTTCCGGTATCGATTCCAGAGTTCCCCGTCACCTGGAAGCAGATTCGCTTGTTGGTGCAGTTGATGGTGCATGAGCGCACAGCACACGTCGAAAAAACGCCGATCAGTGTGCTGAACACCGGCGCAGAGCCAGGCAGTGCTCGCAGACTGGGCGGGGAGTTGATTCGCTTCGGCTTTAACGTTGTTGCCACAGAGAATGCTCCCGACCGTCGCGAGCGTCCCGATACCGCGATCATTGCCTCTGGAACAGGTGCAGCAGCTGCACTTCTGCGTGATCTTCTTGGATTCCCACTGGAACAAACTGGCGTCGTCTACACCTCTGGGTCTTCTGAAGCGTCCACTCCCTCTGCATCTTCTATTACTATCGAACTTGGAGAGGACTTCGTGTACCGTCCGTTGCAGGATTCCCTTCCGGATTCCACCCCCTCTCTACCGTGACTCCGCGCGAAATCATCGCCGCTGCATGGGCTATTACCACACGCGAGCCGTCGCTGCGTCGCTGGGCGTTCACCTCTTCTCTGCTCGAGACACTTCTACGAGTGAAGCTTGTCGGGTATCAGCTGTACTTCGCGTATGAGTACTTTTTGCACGGCGAAGGTGCCGGATTTTTTGATGTCGAGGTATGGCTCTACAACGCACTTCCCCTTCCAGTCTTTCTCGTCATCATCATCCTATTTGTCCTGCTCGTGGTGGTTGAGTTCTTCTTCCCACACATCTGTACCGGCGCCATCATTGGTCTGGCAGCAAAGTCGTACCGTAAAGAGGATGTAAAAGGTGGATTGGTGTTGGGTCTCTACAACTTCTTCCCGATCTTCGCGATTCACGAGTTTTTGACGTTGGGAAGCATATCGACCATCATCACCGTTTGCTCGCTTATTATCCGTTACATTCCAGGATCACTCGGCACGCTCGCTCTCACGATGGTGGGCATTCTTTTTGCATTCTCGCTCTTGCTGCGTTTCTTTTTCAGCTTCGCAGAGGAAGCAGTCGTCACACAGAAACTGGGCGTCTTCGTTGCCATCGGACGCAGCTTTAAGTTGATTGTCAGTCATCTCAGCCACATCGTCTTCTTGCTGCTTCTCTTGTTCGTTATCTCTCTACGCATCTTGGTTAACGCAATCGCTGTCGTGCTGATTCCGGGCATCATGGTAGGACTAGGACTCTTGCTAGCAACCATTCTTCCAGCTGCTGCCAGCTACACGATTGCGGGCATTGTAGGACTGGGCTTGGTTGTCGCCGCTAGCTACCTGTTTGCCTATCTCAGCGCTTTCAATACCACCGTGTGGACCATTACCTATCTAGAGCTCATCAAGCACAAAGACCTCGATGTGATTGTTGGAGGGGAGGAGATCTAATCAGAACCCGATCCGGACAAACGGACAACTGCTTCCAGTTGACCGTGTACTTCCGTACACCTAGTATGGTGAACGTTCGTCCCCTACGACTTCTATGACTCTCACTCCTCACCAAAGAACGACGCTCAACTTCATTCGTGAGTTCCAGCGCAAACGCGGCTATAGCCCATCCTTAAGCGATTTGGCTGTCGCATTCGGAGTAAAGAGTAAGAACGCTGTTGCGAAGGTGGTGAACGCCCTTACAAAGAACGGATACCTTCAGAAAGATCCGAAGGGCCGCATCAAAATTCTGGAGATTGAAGAGACCGTCAGCAACATTGTTGCCGGGCTCAGTCTCCCTCTGTTCGGACCAATCCGTGCAGGTTTTGCAGCGGCAGCCGAAGAGCAGGCAGAGGAGTTGGTAAAGCTGGATGACTACCTCGTTCGCGATAGAAGTAACACCTTCCTGCTTCGCGTAAAAGGCGACAGCATGATTAATGCCGGAATCCACGAAGGCGACTTGGTGATTGTCGAACGCGGTGTTGAGCCACGCGTGAATGACATTGTCGTCGGTGTGCTCGATGGAGAATTCACACTCAAGCGTCTCAAGCGCGATAAGGGGAAGTACTACCTACAAGCGGAGAATGATGCCTATCCCGATCTCCATGCTCTCGATGAATTGAAGACCGCCGGTGTGGTACGAGGAGTGATGCGAAAGTACTGAGACGACTTTTTCAGCGGACTTTTCCCTCTGTTTTTCTATGCTCGCGCATATTGATGCCGATTCTTTCTTCGCGTCTGTTCTCCAACGCAAACACCCCAAGTTGCGTGGAGCTCCCCTGCTCGCATTGGGCATGGGTGGAAGCTGTGTCATTGCCGCCAGTTACGAGGCAAAGGCTTGTGGCGTAAAGACTGGCATGCCCTTAAAAGAAGCGCTCCAGCTCTGTCCTAAGGCCGTGCAGATGCCCGCGGATTTTGCCGAGACAACACTCGCATCACAGCAGATCGAATCGATTATCCAAAGCCACTGTCCGGTCATTGAGCAGTACTCGATTGATGAGTGGTTCTTAGATCTTCAAACCTGCGTCGGAGGAATTCCGTTCGATACCATGCTCTGGGCAAAAGATATCCAGAGTGAAATTCTCACGATGACCGACATCAGCGTGTCAATTGGCATTGCGCCTACTCGCATTCTGGCCAAGATGGCCGGTGAAGAGAAAAAACCTGCAGGAAGTACGGTCATAGAAAAACACGAGATTGAAGCATTTCTCGCGCGACGTCCGGTGCAGGCAATTCCGGGTATCGGACATCGCAGAGGGGCTCATGCAAAAGCAAAACACTGGGAAACCGCATGGGATTTCGCGATTGCCGATCAATCACTCGTTCAAAAGATGTTCGGCAAGGGTGGGCATGAATTACAACAAGAACTGCTGGGCGAAAGTATCTACGGAGTCACCTCAGAAAGTGGACCGCAGAAGTCAATTTCACGGACACGCAGCTTTAAGCCAACAGCGGATAGGCAGCATGTCTGGGCGCAAGCCATGCAGCACATCAGCTACTGCGTCCTGAAGATGCGGACACAGGACAGCATGAGTCGTGGTATTTCGCTCTGGCTGCGCGATGATCGCTATCGCCACAATGGCCTACAGATCAAACTGCCACAGGCGATGGATACCGAGGAGGACATTACGCCCTATGTCCGTAAAGCGTTTGATCGCCTTGTCGGCAAAGGAGTCACAACCAAATACACCCAAGTCGGCTTTGCTCTGTGGAACCTGTCCCCCAAAGCCGCAGCACAGTTTTCACTCTTCGAATCCCCTGCTCATGCTATTGAAGACGAGCATCTGCAGAGTTCGATGGATAGTCTGCGAAAGAAGTACGGCAGAGAAGTGTTAATTCGTGGAAGTGCATTGCCGGTGCATCGCAAAAAAGAACGGGAGTTAGATTTGTCGACGTTTGAGTGATTACAAACTCTTCAACCTCTCTTCAATCTTCTCCAGCTTCCCCTTCGCCTCTTCCAACTTGGCCTTCTGCTCATCGACCAACGCTGCGGGTGCCTTGCTCATGAACTGCTCATTGCCAAGCTTCGCTTCAATCCCAGAGACAAAGCGCTCGAGATTCTCTTTCTCTTTAAGCATGCTCGCTTTCTCTTTCTCCTTATCGACCAGTCCAGCCAATGGCAAATAGATTTCAATACCGTTCAAGAAGGCTGATGCCGCATCGGATGGCTTGTCGCCTGACTCACTAATTGTCAGGTCAGACACTTTGCCGAGACGTTTAATATGTTCAGCTTGTGACTCCAATAGATCAGCTAATCCTCCCGCAAAAATCGTCATCGAAACTTGCTTAGCAGGTTCAACCGATTGCTCCGTGCGCAGTTTTCGAATCGCTGTAATAACATCAATGAGCACCTGCAGCTGATCAAACGCCTGCTGATCTTGCCGCTCTGATTTCACGGTCGGCCACTCCTGGGCAATCAACATGCCAGCGCCATCAGGCTTTAGCTGACTCCATAGCTCCTCTGTCACAAACGGACAATATGGATGCAACAATGTCAGGATGCGACGCAGCGCATAGAGCAACACCGCAACGTTTGCGGAACCTTTGGACAACTCCAAGTACCAATCACAGAAGTAATCCCAGACGAAGCTATACATGCGGTCTCCCGTTTCACTTAATCGATACTCTTGAAGCCCCTTCTCTACATCAGCAGTCACTTCATCAAGAGCATGCAACAACGCTTTATCAGCCAAGGACAGTTCTGAAAGCTGAAAGCTATCAGCTGAAAGCTTGGCAGGGTTAATCTTCGCCTCCTCACACTGCATCAACACGAAGCGTGATGCGTTCCACAGCTTGTTAATGAAGTTGCGGAACCCCGCGATTTTCTCTTCGTAGAGACGCGAATCGGCACCGGGACTCTGTCCCACAATCATCGAGAGACGCAACGCGTCGGCACCGTAATTACCGATCATATCGAGCGGATCGATCATGGTGGATGGATCACTCTTACTCATTTTCTTTCCGTCGCGCGTGCGGATCAGTCCATGGAGGTAGACCGTCTTAAACGGAATCTGACCTGTCGCGTAGGTTGTCATCAGAATCATGCGGGCAACCCAGAAGAAGAGGATGTCGTAGCCTGTCTCCATGACAGACGTAGGGTGGAACTTCTGGAAGTCGGGGCTCTGCTTGAGGATGTCTTCGAGAGAGAGCGAGAAGTCTTCGGTGAGCTTTGGATCGATCAGTGTCGACCACGTCCACAAACCGGAGCTGAACCACGTATCAAGCGTGTCTTCATCCTGCGCCCAGCCATCCCCTTCTGGGACCTGCGCGCCGCAGTAGACCTCCTCTCCGCGATACCACACGGGAATGCGGTGACCCCAGTAAATCTGGCGGGAAATGCACCAGTCACGGAGGTTGTCGATCCAGTGGAAGTACGTCTTCCCGAAACGTTCGGGAACGATCGTGATATCACCGTGGTGAACCACGTCATGCATCACTTCCTTCAGACTCATCTTCTTCCCCTTCCAGTCGACTACCGGCTTATTCACATCAATGAACCACTGCAGCTTGATCTGCGGCTCGATCGTTCCTCCGCCGCGCTGGTTGGTCGCTTTGTTATGCACGTAGTTCGGATCCTCTTTAACGACCAAGTTCTTAGACTTCAGCTTTTCGACAATCAGCGGCCGCGCGTCTTCAATCTTCATCCCCGCAAATTCCTCGGCGATAGGTAGCAGTTTTCCGTTGTAGTCGATCACCTGCTCTTTCTCGAGTCCATGGCGCTCAGCAATCTCAAAGTCCGCAGTGTCGTGCCACGGGGTAATCGTCATCACACCTGTTCCGAAGGCTGGATCAACTGCTTCATCTTTGATGACCGTCGCACGAACAGGTCCATTGATCCACTCCGCCTCGAACGTATCGCCGTGTTTGTACTGCTTGTAACGATCGTCTTCCGGATGCATTACCACGTACTTATCGCCGAACTTCGTCTCGGGACGGCTGGTGCTGATCTGGAACGGTCCATACTGGAACGTATAAAACGGAGCCTTCTCTTCGACGTACACCACTTCATCATCGGACACTGTCGTCTGCAGTTTAGGGTCCCAGTTAACAATGCGATGACCACGGTAAATAAGACCATCGTCGTACATGCGCTTGAAGACCTCGTTGACCATGCGATTCAGCGCCGGCTCAAAGGTGTAGCGCTCGCGGCTCCAATCACAGCTACTTCCCATTTTGCGCACCTGACCGCGGATGGTGTCTTGGCTTTGATCAACGAATTCTGCGATTTTTTCAATCAACTTCTCGCGTCCCAACTCTTTGCGTGGATCTTTCATTCCTTCGGACTTCAACTTTTTGATCACCACGTTCTCCGTCGCAATCGCCGCGTGATCTGTCCCCGGCACCCAGAGCGCCTCCTTGCCGTTCATCCGAGCAAAGCGGATGAAGATGTCTTCCAATGCCAACATTACCGCATGACCAAGGTGCAACTGCCCCGTCGCATTCGGCGGCGGCATACTGATGGTGAATGGCTCTTTTGTACTGTTTACGTCTGCTTTAAAGGCACCGCTGTCTTCCCACATCTTGTAAATGCGGTCTTCAACGGCCTTTGGGTCATATGCCTTTTCTAACATTACGGGGAGTATAGGAGAATTGAGTGAAAAGGCGATATTTGACTAAATTAAAAAATTTGTAATGATAAACAAGGTTTCAGGTTGATCATTATCTCTCGAAGGAGAATTGCCATGTTCTTGGTTGCCTATCGGAATACAGATCGAACGATCGCACGCTTTCGTGTCAGCGTTAAGGCACTCACGGCAAAAGGTGCATTTGACCTGTTGAGCGTCTCATCTGGCGAAGAAGACGAGTATATCTCGATGCACAACCTCGACGTAGTTGGTATGGATAACCAGCAACAAGAAGCACTTCTCTCCCTGAGTGACGCAATCGATACCGGTTTATTCTCCGAAGGAATGGAGCTTGGCCTCCTGGCCATGATCAACATGTTCATTACGAATGATGAAGGCAAGCGACTCGAGATTCCTTCGACCTGAATTTGTCTGCGCTGCAGACACAAGACTGACGCCAACCCCGGTTGGCGTCTTTTAAAAACCTCAGATTTTAGTAGCCCCAAGGCCTATTCGTCCTACAATAGAGCTGATGAATCTCTCATCCCTAAAATCAATCGGCAATGATGGCGCAACCCTGGAACCATTGGGAGGATTTCAACGCACCAAAGAAAGCTCGATTGGCGCAGTCGGCAACGTTGCCGGCGGCATCGGGCAAATCATGACAGGAACAGGTGGCCGCTTTAGAGGCTTATTGCGTGTTGGCGAGGGTGTCTTTGATGCCTTAGATATTGTTCCGAGCGCCATCGCAGACGGAGTACGAATGACAGCTGGAACACCTTCAAAATCCCATACTCCGTCGAACTTCCATACAGTTCGTGCATTCCGGCATGCAACCGACATACGAACCGATAACGTTGTAAATGGTGTATTGGATACCGGTGCAGTGGTCGTCGATAACATTCACGCGATCGGATTTAAACTCGGAAGCGACGTTTTGCGCTTAATGCGCGGAGCCAAGTAAGAATTTGCTGTACATAAAACAAAACCGCCTTGCGGCGGTTCGTTTTAAAAGAAGAGAAAGAGCAGAGCTCGTCCCGCATAAGCGAAACAAGACCGCGGCTTTATACAGAACCGAAAATCGGAATGCAAGAGTTTTTAGACAAATTAGTACAAAACAGGACCTTTTCACTCTGACAATCCTGAGATATTGCATAATATTATATATAATTGTATAATATATAAAGTTCTTCTTACACCCCCGTTAGGAGCATAGTGCCATGGGACTCGTTTTGGGACCGTTCTGCTTCATTCTCTCGGTTGCCTTCGCCTCGAAGGCGATGACCTGGCGACGATACGACTGGGAGAAGAGAGCCCAATTTGCCGCTTGTGCGGTGCTGCTCATGTTGATGGGCACCGCAGCACTCGGGAACTTCTGGTTCTCGTAATACGGCCAATGAAGAACCCGACCCCTTGGGCCTCGTACGCTCAGGGGGTCACACCCATGCGTAAAAATGGCAAAATAGCCCTGTTTTTGCTATAATAGAAGAGAAATATGCATATCCCCTTTTCCGGTCAGCGCAAACTCGATTTCTTCGGACGGATGATCCGTTCGACCTATCTGGAGCTGTTTCTGTTCTGGATTCTGCTGAATATCAGCTTTACCGCCCTGTATTTCCTGCTGACGACGCTGCACCCCGCGCACGGCCTCAATCTGCCGGCCAGCATCGATGCAGGACAGCGCTTGTACGACAGCTTCTACTTCAGCGTCGCTACGGCAACCACACTGGGATACGGCGATATCATCCCGCTAGGGGCATCGAAAATGCTCGCGATTCTGGAGTCATCGATCGGCGTGATGGTCTTTACGTTGTTTGTCGCCAAGATGGCATCGGAGGGGCAGACGGGAAAAGGAAAGTAAAAAGCAATCAAAGCAATCAAGGATTGAATCCTCGATTGCCTCGATTTCCTTGATTGCTTTTCGTTCTATCTTCGTGGTCCGCCGCGGAATCCACCACCGCTTGGGCGGCCGCCGAATCCTCCCATGCGTGGAGCTGGGGGAACGTAGCCTTCTGGTGGAGGCGTCATCTGCTTCAGAGACAAGCGCGTCTTTCCTTCCTGCGCGTCGAACTCGATGCACTTCACTTTGACGTGATCGCCAACCTTCACGACATCTTCCACCTTCTCGGTGCGACCCCATGCCAGCTCGCTGATGTGGATCATGCCGTCCTTGCCCTTCAGGAATTCGGCAATGGCACCGACACCGTCGATGATGCGGACGATCTCTGCATCGTAGACCGCGCCGACTTCCGGCTTGGAGACAATGCCGAGAATCCACTCCTTCGCCTTGGCCATCATCTCGCCGTTCGCGGATGTGACGAACACGAGTCCGGAGTCATCGATGTCGATTTCGACACCGAGTTCACCGGTGATCTTCTGGATCGTCTCACCACCCTTACCAATGACCAAACGAATGTCATCAGGGTTGATGGTGATGGTCTCGATGCGTGGGGCGTACGGGCTCAACTCTTTGCGTGGCTCAGGGATAGCCGCAAGCATCGCCTCAAGAATATGTGCACGTCCGGTCTTGCTGCGCTCAAGTGCTTCCTTGAAGACACTGTCCGGCAGACCCTTAATTTTGATATCCATCTGGATAGCGGTAACGCCCTTTGCGGTACCAGTGAGCTTGAAGTCCATGTCGCCACCGAAGTCCTCTTCGTCCTGAAGATCGGACAGGATGACGTACTGGTTCTTCTCTTCATCGGAGACAAGCCCGAGTGCGATACCGGAAACTGGCGCTGTCAGTGGAACACCGGCAGCCATGAGTGCGAGCGTGGAACCGCAGGTTGCAGCCATGGAGCTGGAACCGTTGGATTCGAGAATTTCCGTCACCGTGCGAATCGTGTACGGAAAGTCTTCCTCGGATGGCAGCACCGGCATAAGACCGCGCTGTGCAAGGTTTCCGTGGCCGATTTCGCGGTTGCCCGTCATCAAGCGGTTGGATGTTTCACCAACGGAGAATGGCGGGAAGTTGTAGTGATGCATGTAACGCAGCTCCTTCTCCCCTTCCATACCTTCTACCAGCTGCTTGTCGCCAGGAGCGCCAAGGGTGCAGGTTGTAAGACCCTGCGTCTCTCCACGCTGGAACAGAGCGGAACCATGAACGCGCTTCGGCAAGACGTCGACCATCGCACCAAGCGGGCGGATCTGATCAATCTTGCGGCTGCTCATACGGATGCCTTCTTCCAGAATCAAGCGACGAACTTCACCCTTAATCACCTTGTCCATCAATTCGGAAGCATGGCTGTAGAGATCAAGAAGATCCTGATTCTCGCCTGCGGGTCCAAATTTGGATTCAAGATAGTCCGATGCACCGTCGATGTATTCGTTGAAGATGACGCGGCGTGCCTTCTTTCCCAGATCATCTTTGATGGCCTTGTTGACCGTAGGAAGAGCCCACTCCTTGAGTGCCTTGTAGCCCTCTTCGTTGAAGTAGGCAGGAGCGACGTCGAACTTCGGCTTTCCGATTTCCTTCTGAATGTCGGCGAAGAACTTCGCGATCTTCTGTGCCCACTTCTTCCCGAATTCAATGGCGCGGAGAATATCTTCTTCCGATACCTGGTTTGCACCCGCTTCAATCATCACGACGCGCTCAAGGCTGGCGGTGAGGAACATGTCGAGATCACTCTTTTTCAGAGCTTCGACAGACGGGTTCAAAATCAGTTCACCCCCAATCAGACCGACGCGGACCGATCCGAGTGTGCCTTCGAAGGGACAGTCGGACAGGGCAACTGCGAGGTTTGCAGCGTTTGCCGATGCAATATCGTGCTCATGCTCGAAGTCGTAGGACAGAACCGTACAGAACACCTGAATATCGTTGCGCAGGTGCTTTGGGAACATTGGACGCAGACCGCGATCGATCACACGTGCCAACAGAACGAAGTCATCGGATGGACGACCTTCGCGCTTGCGGAAGCGACCACCGGAGATTTTGCCTCCAGCGTAATACTTCTCCTGATACACCATTTGGAGTGGCAGGAAGTCGACACCGTCGCGAGGCTTATCGCTGACTGTGACGTTACCCATACAGACGGTATCACCCATCTGACAGAGAACTGTGGCATTCGCCTGACGGGCGATCATGCCTGTTTTAACAATGAGCTTTTCATCACCCAGCTCAAGGGTGTACTCCTTTTGAGTTTGCATAAAAATAAGGGGAAAGAATGTGGCTTACGCCTCGCTTCCCCTCATCGGTGGACGCACATGTCAGCATCCGCATGGGATACTCGCACGTACATCCAGAGACAGTAAGGAGGAAGACTCAGCCGGAAAGAACTGCGTACAGTGTACCTTCTTAGAAGCGCTAAGGAAAGCGAACTTAACGTGAATGACGATCAAATCAGGGCATCATCGACTCTATCCGCTCCCATGTAGCCACTGGCCCTTCTGGAGGAGATAATAACGCATCAATCTGCTGAAAAACCTGATCCAACATCCCTCGTAATTCTCCTGCATTATCCATCCCGTCGTATCGGTGTAAATCAATCAGCGTCTTCCCCTCTCTGTCATTACACACTCGGACCCCGTTGCCTTGTACGTCGATTTTGAGAATTCGCTTACCCACTCCATCGTCACACAAAGAGAAAAGATGATAGGTCAGCGCATAGGCATCTGCCAGGAGACGTGGAAGCGTTTCATCTACGAATGGTGGCGCCTTTTTCGCTGCTTCCAACCTCGTTGAAAGTTGCACCAAGAGTGAGTCGACATGCCCGTAATCGGGAGAAGCTTGTGCCATACAGGAAGAATCTAAACGTTCC
The DNA here is from genome assembly GCA_044228075.1 of Candidatus Peribacteraceae bacterium. Lineage (GTDB taxonomy): Bacteria > Patescibacteriota > Gracilibacteria > Peribacterales > Peribacteraceae > JAKQEM01. Next base: position 61,743 of record JBGAVO010000001.1, on the reverse strand, counting down.
CATTTCCGAGTCAAGACACAAAAAAGCCCCGGATCTCTCCAGGGCTTGTTTTACTGACATCTGATATCTGAAGTCTCTTATCTCTTAAGACCCTGGGCCTCCAACACCTTCTGATACTCCTCTGGCTTGTTCATGCGAAGGTAGGTGAGCAGTTTGCGGCGCTGAGCAACCATGCCGAGCAAACCCTTACGAGCAGACTGATCCTTTTTGTGCTCCTGAAGGTGTGTCGTGAGCATTGTGATTTCTTTGCTCAAAATGGCAATCTGGACCTGTGGGGAGCCAGTATCGTCATCGTGCAGCTGGGAATCGGTAATCAGTTTCTTCTTGGTCTTGCGCTTAAGGGACATGAGATGGGGGGAAGAAAAAGCGTTACAAAAAAGATTCGAGCCGGGCCGTTCAGGCAGAGATTCTGCGACAAACAGCTCGGACACCCGTCAATTGTACGGATACCGTAAAAAAAGGCAAGTGAAAGTGCGTGGACAATCGTTCACCTCGCGCGTAGCGTTAACAGCCCTTTCTTCTCACTTCCCTGCTATGGAAATTGCCATTGGACTCATTATAGGACTGATCGTCGGAGCAGGAGCAACCTACTACATCAGCTCTAAAAGTAAGGCTGACGCCCAGGTGATGCTGGAGTCTCTTTCTGCCCAAGTTGTCAGCAAACAAGCTGAGCAAATCCTTCAATTGGCCGAAACAAAGCTCTCCGGAAAGAAAGATGTGATCGATGGAACCCTCAAGCACATGAATCAGAACTGGAAAGAGAACTTGGACCGTATGGAGAGTCTGATGAAGAATATCGGTGACAAAAACGTCGCTATTGATGAACGTTTGCAAAATGCTGCAAGTATTATCAAGGACCTTGGTCACACTACCGATAGTCTGAGCAAAGCCCTGGCCAGCAACAGCAGCCGCGGACAGTGGGGTGAACGCATGGCGGAAGATGTCCTGCGCTTGGCCGGTATGATTGAAGGAATCAACTACATCAAACAATCGAAGATGGGAGCTATTGGATCAAAGCCGGATTTCACGTTCCTGCTGCCTCAGAACTTAAAGCTAAACATGGATGTGAAGTTCCCCTACAACAACTACCAGCTGTTTACCTCGGCAACCACCGATGCTGAGCGCGATGAGAGTAAGAAGAAGTTTTTGCGCGACGTGCGTCAGCGCGTGAAAGAAATTCAGACACGGGATTATGTAAACCCAGAAGAGCACACGGTCGATTACGTTCTGCTCTTTGTTCCAAATGAACAGATCTTCGGCTTCATCAACGAAATGGACCGCGATCTGATTGATGAAGCACTCAAAGCAAAGACCATTCTGTGCTCCCCTCTCAGTTTGTTCGCAATTCTTGCAGTGGTGAGGCAGTCGATCGATAACTTCCGCATGGAGAGTAAGTCCCGCGAAATGCTCGCGCACTTTGGTGCCTTTAAAGATCAGTGGGAGAAATTCAAAGAGCAGATGGAACGCGTCGGCAAACAATTGGGAACGGTTAGCGAGAGCTATCATGAATTGACCGGCACTCGCGAACGACAGCTGGAACGCCCATTGCAGAAGATTGATGAGATCCGTGTCGAGCGCGGTATACAGTCATCTGTCATCGAGCAGGCATTCGAGAATGCAACTGAAAAGCTGCTCACCGGAAGCAAGGATCAGGTAGCATCTGAGCGATGACGAACGCGACGCAGGATCCTATTTTCGGCACGCTCAATGACGAGCAGCGACAAGCTGTTCTCACAACCGAAGGTCCTGTGCTGATTTTGGCAGGGGCAGGTTCCGGTAAAACCAAAGCCCTCACGCATCGCATTGCACACCTAATTGGGAACGGCGTGCAGCCATGGCAGATTCTTTCTGTCACCTTTACCAATAAGGCAGCAAAGGAGATGAAAGAACGCATTAAGAGCATGCTTCATATTGTTGATGCTGATACGCCGGGCGTCCTTGGCCCCATCAATGACAAGCATCAGAAGTTGCCGGTGATGGGCACGTTCCATAGCATCTGCGTCCGCATTCTGCGCCGTGATATTGAGAAACTTGGGCGCGATAAGAGCTTCGTCATTTATGACGGCGACGACCAGGAACGCCTGATGAAAAATATTCTGAAGGAGATGCGTGTCGATGAATCGGAGTTGAAGGCGCGAGCTGCGCTCAGTTACGTCAGTCGATTTAAATCGGAAGCACTCTCCCCTACGGAGGCACGACTGCAGGCAACATCGGATCGTATGCACCGCGTTGTTCAAGTGTACGAGCGCTATCAGAAAATGCTTCACGAAAGTAACGCGCTCGACTTTGATGATCTGATTGGTGAAACCGTTCGGCTCTTCCGCGAGTGTCCCGACGTGCTCAGTCGCTATCAGGAAACATGGCGCTATTTGCACGTTGATGAGTATCAGGATACGAACCACGCACAGTACTTGTTGATCACATTACTTGCTCAAAAATATCGAAACCTCTGCGTCATCGGCGACCCCGATCAATCCATTTACGGATTCCGCGGAGCAGACATCCGCAATATTCTGGAATTCGAAAAGGATTACCCCGAAGCCAAGCGCATCAAACTGGAACGAAACTACCGCTCAACCCAACCGATTTTGGATGCAGCGGATGCGGTCATTTCGGTCAATCCAAACCGCCCAGAAAAGAAGATGTGGACCGACGTGACGAATGGTGCGCACGTGGTGCTGAATGAAGTGCGCGATGAACGACGCGAAGCGGAGGAAGCAATTAATGCCGTTCGCAAGATGCAGAACGACGGCGTGCGTCTGGGGGAACAAGTGATTTTGTATCGCACGCATTCCCAGTCTCGTCTCTTTGAAGAAGCGTGTATGCGCGCGGGCCTCCCCTATCGCATTCTTGGCGGTATCAAATTCTACGGACGCAAAGAAGTGAAAGACGTACTCGCCTATCTGTACGTGCTGCTGAACCCATACGACACCGTATCGATGCTGCGCGTCATCAATGTGCCTGCACGAAAAATCGGTGATACGACCATGGCAAAACTTCAGGCATACGCATCACAAAATGCACTGACGTTATGGGATAGCTTGCTCGATGCCGGTCGCGTGCCCGACTTAGATGCCGGAGCAAAGGCCAGGATTAACGGTTTCACCGAGATGATTGTGCACATGCGCGACAAAGCGCCAAGCATGGTTGTCAGCCAACTTGCAGCAAGTCTCTTGGAAGAGGTAAAGATGGAACCATGGCTCAATGATGGAACTGAAGAGGGCGAAGAGCGATGGCACAACGTGCAGGAATTGCTCACTGTTATGCACAAATATGACGGCTTGGATGCACAGAACTCTCTCACGAGTTTCCTAGAAGAAGTCGCGCTGGTGTCCGAAGTCGACAAGCTTGCGGATGGAAATAGCGAAGCACTAACGCTGATGACTCTGCACCTCTGCAAAGGATTGGAGTTTGAACATGTGATTATTGTCGGATGCGAAGAGGGCTTATTCCCCCATTCCAACAGTCTGTACGACCGTGAGCAATTAGAAGAAGAGCGACGCCTGATGTACGTCGGTATGACCCGTGCCCGTCATCATCTGCGATTGATGTTCGCTCAGTCCCGATTCCTCTGGGGCGAGAACCGCAGCGGCAGTCCCAGCAGATTCTTGGATGATCTGCCCGAAAAGATTGTGGAGCGCCGCAGTGATGACATTCTAAGCGCCTTTGCCTGGGCCGGAGCAGAGGGAACCGAACGTACACGCATGCCTGAACAACGAATGCGTGGCGGCCGTCTAGAACCATTTAGACAGGCAGATGTATCGATCGAATTTAATCAGGATGTATCTCTGGATGATAGTGCTTCACAAGAGGCAGAGATCGATACCGGCAGTCGCGTGGCACATCCGACGTTTGGTAAAGGAACTGTCCTGACAAAGCGTGGAGACGTTGTAGAAATCCAATTTGATGGAGGACAGAAAAAGACATTTGCACTGAGCATTGCGCCGCTGAAGGTTATTTAAAAAGGGCGCCCATCGGACGCCCCTTTTGAGTACATCTTGTCGATAGTTATTCGTACATCGCTCCACGAACGACTGGCTGCATGAAGTCGACCCAGGTGAAGGTCGTTTCGCCATCAGTCCAGGTGATAGCACCTGCAGACGAAGGCGTACCTGGCTGATCGATGACAATGCGCAACATTCTGTCGCCTGTGAAGGATGGATCGAGTGCAACGTCACCAACCAACCGAACCGTGCGTGTCATATCGATAATACCAATCGATTGATCGATGCCCGAACATGTAATCGTCGTAGACGAAACGGAACAAGCAGTTGAAGTGGAGTTATCGGTATTGCGTAGCATAACGTTGCTGAGTGTGATGCCATTCGACATCTCGGCAGTGAATGTCAGACTGGTCAAACGAGCAGGGTTCAGTGACTCTGGCGTATCGGCTGTGAAGCGGAATTCTCCAAGCGTTCGACCTGGTCCGGAGATAACCACGCCACCTTCTGCAGGTCCAGCGTTTTCTACAGCAGTGATACGTGCAAGCGCGGTCTCGAATGTGGGGAATGTCTCGGTAGTTGAGTTGCGATATTCTTCGCTGCTCCAACGACCTTCGCCGGTCACTTCGATTTCCGTCACACGCAGATCCTCGCCGCTGACGCCACCATCACTGTCGGACTTCAAGCGAGCGCGGATGTAGACGAAGCGCTCCTCTTTGTACGGAAGAAGCATAGAACCAAAGGGAATATCTGCATGGAACTGGGTATTACTTCCGTTCACACGAGATGCGGTTGCAATCTGTGTGCCGAACTCATCGTAAATAAGAAGAGACTGAATGGATGTGACACCGGATGCCAAGGTGATATCAATGTCACCAATATCAACAGGCTCAAGGCTACTGAAGAAATCGGCGGCAGCAATTGCCGGACTCAGTTCACCAAGTAAGAGAATGTGGGAGCGAACGGTCACTTCCGACATCGCAGATGAGGTGGAACTACGGGAAGAAGAACTCATGGATGAGGAAGAGCGTGAAGACATCGATGACGTACTTGAGCGACTGGACGATGAGCGTGATGAACTGCGACGAGAAGAAGAACTTGCCCCCTCCGCAGCACGGAGTTCATCAAGCCGTCCTTCGGCCTCGGCGGCAAAGGCAATAGTCAAACGCGCCATTTCACCACGTGTAATACGCTCACCCGCAGTGAGGCCAGAAATATCGAGGTCTGCGTCTTTTGCTGCATTCACGAACGGTACGTACCAGTCCATGCCTTCCGTATCACCAATCACTGGCAACGCGTACAGCGTGACAAGAATTTTTACCGCCTCTTCATATTGAATTTCTCGATTAGGTTCAAAGCGCCACTGCGATTCGGGAACACCTGCAACGGCATTACCGCGAACCAGACCGGCAAATTTTGCACGACATACCGCCTCTGCATACCATTCGGTCGAACGAACATCGGGGAAACAGTTCGTTGCAACAGTGCGATTGTCATTAAGCAAACGCATCACAATTTGCACAAATTCCGCTCTGTTGAGACGGCGGTGTGGCGCGAACGTTCCGTCATCATTGCCGCGTAGCACACCAACGCGTGTCAGCGCACTCACTGCGACGTCGGTTGCTCGGTCCCATGGACCGTCGTCGTAGCGACTCAGGTCGATCTCACCGAAATGGAAATCATCGTCGGCTGCCCATGAGCTGCGACTCGACATACTCGACAGACTGCTCCTACTAGAGGAACGAGAGGACGAAGACAGCGAGGATGACATTGATGAACTCGTCATCATACTACTGCTACTGCTGATAAAAGCATTACTTGTACTGGAACTGCTTGAACTACTCGATGCGCTCTGTGCGAGGGCTGCAATAGGAATAAGAGCAAGCAGAAAGGCCGATAGAGGGAGATGGAGAGGTCTCATAGTGATATAGTAGACGTTCTGTACGATAAACTATTACACGCTTAAAAGCCCGTGTACTCTGCTTTCCATGGCTGACCTATCCTCCCGCATTCGGCACTTCTGTTCTGAGCAAGGACTTAGACTAAACAAGGACTTAGGTCAGCACTTTCTGATCGATCAATCTGTACTCGATGCAATCATCGATGCCGCACAGGTGAAGGCGGACGATCGCATTGTCGAAATCGGTCCTGGTATTGGCGTGCTGACGCGCGCGCTCTTGGAAAAAACACCGCACGTCACTGCTATTGAGATCGACCCCCGATTCCCGCGCCTGATTGAGGCATACCTACGCAGAGACAATCGCAAGCTCCCAATGCCAACAATTATGTTGGGAAACGCACTGGATACAATCATGCCGACAGAGCCGTATAAGGTCGTTGCAAATATCCCCTATCACATCACGTCACCACTGCTACGCCACACGTTTCTGGAATCTCCGGTACCGCCGGTATCGCTCACACTGTTAATTCAGCGCGAAGTAGCCGAAAAGATTTGTGATGACCATGACCGCGGACTACTGACGATCATCGTCGGACTCTTTGGGACACCGCGCATCGTGCGGCATGTGAATTCACTCTGCTTCTTGCCACCACCCGCAGTGGAATCGAGCGTCCTACACATCGACTGCTTCCCTCAGCCGAAGGCCGACCCGGCGACTATCGATCAGGTGATGAAGCTCGCAAAACTTGGCTTCAGCGGCAAGCGGAAGATGCTGCGCAATACCTTGAGTACGCGCGAGGGCGGCATGGAAGCGCTAGCCAAAGCAAATATCGACCCAACTCGTCGGCCACAGACATTGAGCGTGGAAGAGTGGATTGAACTGGCGCAAGCACTAAGCGCTTCACTGCTCTAAAGCGCTGAAGCAGCGCATCATGTAGGTTTTAGGAATACTCAATGGATGAGCGCCATCATCCCCTATTCGTTTCTTGGATCCTTTCTTCTCACAGTCTTTTTTCTCCAGTGGTGGATGCAGCCGTCGTATCATTGGTTAATCTATGTAGCCCTCGTTTGCATCGGATGCTTCGGCTTCGTCATCAAGCCACGCTTCATTCTTGCTGCGTGTTCGATCGGTATCTTCTTAGGACTTCTGACCGTTTCTCGCTCTGCAGACAGAGGCATCTTCCCTGCATTCGATCCATTCATCGAACAAAAAAATATCGTGATTGAAGGCGTGGTGACCGGTCAGCCAGATGATCGCGGCGTTAAGCTGCAACTGGTGGTAGAGGCAAATAAAATTCAGACAGCCAGCGGATCACTACATTCGGTCTCTGGCAGAATCCTGGTAACTGACCGTAGCATGTATGTCATTCCCGACCCCGGTGATCGGATACGGATTCGCGGCATACTGGAGCATGCAGAAGCCGGTACGTCGTACGAGCAGTATCTGCGCATGCGCGATATTGGAGCGGTCATGGATATTCGCGGATTAGACATTATTGAATCGACGAACAACCAACGGTTCACACGTTTGTTGTGGCATATCCGAAGTCGCTTTGAGCAGCAGATTAAACGGACATTCCCCGATCCTTCTGCCGGTCTTTTGACCGGGTTATTAACCGGCGCCAACGGTGCACTGACACCGGCAATTGAAGAAGAATTTCGACAAACAGGACTTAGTCACATTGTCGCAATTTCGGGGTCAAACATCACCATTATTTTGTCGCTCATGGGGTCGATGCTCTTCTGGCTACCACTCCGATGGCGATTCATTCCGCTGGCTGTCGGCATCATCGTGTTCACCCTCTTTGTTGGTGCGTCCGCATCGGTTATTCGTGCTGCCGTCACAGGCATTATTGGACTCGTTGCACTGCAAGCAGGCAGACAAAGCGATGCGCGGTTAGCGACAGGTTGGACCGCGTTTTTCATGCTGATGTGGAACCCGTGGATGCTCTGGGCTGATGCGGGATTCCAACTGTCGTTTCTCGCTGTCATTGGACTCATTGAAATGACCCCACTGCTGGCGCCAGCACTCAAACGGATACCTGATGCTGGTGGAATCCGAGAAGCATTAACTGCCACGCTCGCAGCACAATTCACTGCAGTACCTTGGGGCGTCCGACTGTTCGGCTCACTACCGCTCATCTCCCCGCTCGCAAATATTATCGTCGCGCCGTTCTTGCCACTTGGAATGCTCTTCGGCTTTCTCGCAGTTCTGGCGGAGTGGATTGATCCACTGTTTGCACGCATGGTCGGCCTACCCGCTGTACTACTACTCGATACTGTTATTGGTGCAGCGCATATTCTCTCGAATGTCCCAGGTGCAGTAATTGGCAATCTGCAGATTTCAACAATGATGATTGGTATCTACTACGTTCTTCTTGTATCAGCAGTGTTATGGTTTCGCCGGCCAGCGATACAAAAATACCGACACATCTGAGCCGAATCGTTTCACACGAAGAACACGCTCGGGCGTTCGATCGGGGAAGCCAAACGTCTGACAAACAACAAGTGTTCCAGGACGCAGTTCCGCATCAAACTTCGCTTCCAGACGATGCATGACATGTGGGAATAAATAGAGAAACACTACATCTGCATTGGACACATCGTGCGTAAATATAGAGGCGAACCGGACACTCACACCCGTACGCAAAATGAGCGATCGCAAGAAGCCCATCAGCCATATAACTGGCGACAGTTCGCAACCAATCGCAATGACAGTTGGATGACGCTTCTTTACTGCTTCTAGCAGTCGCCCATCACCACACCCTAGATCAACGACCGTTTCATTCCCCTTCCATGCGACCAGGCCAATCATTGCATCAGCGATATGCAATGGTGTTGCCACGAATGGCACACGGAGCACAAACACAAAGACCGCCGTGATAACAATCAACAACGTTCCAAGACAGAGTATGCCGAGGAGAAGGAGGTCGGTCACACGAGGATCGTATCACCAAAAAGCAGCTTTCAGGAATCAGCTTCCAGACACGAGATCTGAAAGCCGAAAGCTGACTCCTGATATATTTTGCGTCTTATCGCTTCTTCCAGATCAATGCATCCAACGAAAATACACCTGCTCCGGTAAGGAACAAGACGATGACGGATGCGAGGTTCATCATATCGAATTCCCAGCTACCAAAGGTTCCAAAGAGATCGAATGGTGCCTGGTAAAAACCAGTAGCCTTAGCGTAGATGGCACCAACCATGATGATAGCCAGACCAGCTGCAGCCAACTGTGTCAGCACACCGAGAATAATGGCGATGCCACCGATTGGTTCTGCGTACTTGAGAATGTTCATCACCGTGTCATCGGAGGCCATGCCCCATTTCATAACACCGTGGTAGATGAAGACGGAACCAACAGCGAGGCGGAGAAGCAATATGCCCCAGTCCGTATGACGATTGAGCGCGGGAAACATCATGAGAGAAGAGAAAGAAATAAAGAAACCAAGAAAGTATACCACTACTCAGTATAACCCCAATCAATCATCCATTGACGCATCATCTCTATCTCGCGTTGCTGGAGATCGGCAATGTCCTGTGCAAAGCGAACAAGTTCTTCGTGCTTCGCATGATCGGCGACAAGCTTGGCCATATCGATGGCACCTTGGTGGTGCGGGATCATCATCTCGAGGAATGCTTTATCAAACGCATCGCCATCGAGGCCTTCAAGACCATGAACCATATCATCCATCGTCATATCGGCATGGTCGTCGTGAACATGAGGTGCGTCGGCACGCGCAGCAGCGCTTGAGTGATTCATTGTGTGATCGTCGCGATCATCTGTTGTCACAGACACGCAGCCTGCAAGAACCACAGCGAGCAGAAGATGGAGAAGTCGGGTATTCATCATAAAAAGGAAAGAGGAATCTGTTACTGCAGCATACCATCGAACGCCGCCTTGAAGGTCTCAAACGGATACGCGCCACTGATTAATTGCTTCTGACCATCGGGTCCAAGAATCCAGAATCCTGGCGTACCGCTAATGCCAGATGCCGATCCGTCAGCGAGATCTTTATTGATCTCATCCTTGTGAGTATCGGAATCGAGACAGGTATCGAACGCCGACTGATTCAATCCAAGCTGACCCGCGTACTGCTTAAAGGTTGGCACGGCATCAGCCAGTCCACTCCATGTTGCCTGATTCGCGAAGAGCAGACTGTGCATATCAAAATACATATCTTGATCGCCGGCACATTCAGCTGCCATCGCCGCTTTCATAGCCTTTGGGTGAAAGCTGAGCGGATAATCGCGCACGACCAATTTCACTTTACCGGTATCAATGTACTCACTCTTAATTTGTCCGTAGGTCTGTTCGTAGTGACGACCACAGAATGGACATTCATAATCGGTGAATTCGATCATCGTGATTGGCGCATCATCTTCGCCAAGCACTGGATCATCGTCCGGTGTTGCAGGCGTGTCATTGGTTGGTGGTGGAACGGGAACGTTGGTATCCCCTGCGACGGTGGGGATAGATGGGGCACTCGGAATAACGGCAGTGGACGCACCCATACCATTCGCAATAACGTAACCGGCAATGAGGCCGCCGAGTGCGAGCGTGGCACCAAACCACGGATTATTTGTGGAAGACATGGAAAAAGAGAAGAAAGAAATGAAAAGAGATATCGATCATTTCTTGCGTTCATTCCATTCGTACGACCGTTGAAGGACGCCCTCCATCCGGTTCCAGATCTACAGCATCATGAAAGGCAATGAGACGATGTAACGCTTCATCAAGTTTTTGCGGCGTTGGCGGACACGACACATCGGGCTGTGTCACCGATGCCGATGCTTCATCGGGATCGTCTTTTACATTCTCCACGCACTGCCCTGGGCCACAATCTGCTTCGGGAACAGTGAGCACTTCTCCACTCTCCATCAGACATCGTACGACCATTTTGCTCATCAAAATCTCTTCGGCCTCTGCATGCTGGATCGGTAAAAACATGCCGATGCCTCCGCTACAGGCTTGGCCTGCAAGGAAGGAGACAGTAACAGCGAATGCCAGAAAGAGTTTACCCGGGGAATGCAGCACGAAATGAGTATAGCCGCATGTTGTCGGGAATAAAAAAACGGAATCCCAGAGGACTCCGTCGAAGACTGCTTAGCCCGATAGGCTAGCGTTTGGCACCGAGACAGAGATAGAAGAACAGCGCCGGCTTTTCGTCTCCGCCTACCGTCACCGCATAAAAGAAGAGATTACCCTCAACCGACCACTGATGATCACGAGATTCCTGGGAATGATCATTGGCATGATGAGCATGAGGCCAATTATGCGTCCGCGCATCGGACAGGACGACATGCGCATCCGCGAATTCATCCAACTGCTCGAGATATCGACGCACGACTGTTTGAGCGTCCCCAACGAGCAAGCCCGACTTAAGCAATCGTTCGAGCACTGCGGAATCACCATCCTGTAGACCCTCCAACACCATTCTCAATTGAGGATCTTCTTGCCGATTAATGCCTCGCATCATCATCGATCGGTTACACAATTCAGTCTCGTGAAACATGGCGACACTCCGTGAAAGGTGACGGTTGTATGAAGGAACAGTATTATTATAATAATGATTAAATGATAATTTGTCAAAAACATAAAATACCAGATAAAGGAACGAATGAGCTGCAAGAAACAGATAGGAAGACTAAACCTAACAACATCACATCAATCTGTTTTTATTATTATTTTGAAATGAAAATACAAAAAGTGAAATTACATTGCTTGCATAAAATTTGACAAAGGAGAAAATAAATTTATCAGCATTGTGCTGAACGGTCCTTTCCCATCACTGGTCTCACACTCACAGGAGAATACACATGAAGATTCTGGTCATCGTCGCACAGGATTTCGTGGCGATGGATCGCCAGGGAACATGGAATATCCATGTCCGGCATTCCGCAGTCGTCCCACAACTGTTGCAGAATAAAAAGATTGCTTGGGTTCACAACCGGAATGCTGTGCACTGGGAGTGCCTCGACAACAGCACGCAACGCAAATATGGATCCCTGGAGGATCTCTACCGCGACATCGACACATACGAGCGCGGGAAGCACCTGGGAATGAATCGAACCGGCCGTTGCGATGAACCAAATATCGCTGATATCTGCATTCTGGTTTCCGCTACAGAGAGCACCCTCGTCTGGAACGCTCTCATGGCATGTCTTTCTCATGATCATCGCAATCAAAAGAATATTCTCGAATCCCTGCGAACCTCAGGTGGCATCGACATCACATGGGAAGAGATGCGTGCTGCTGCATAAATCATATTCTCCAACACAGGAAAGGACCCTTGGGGCTGCACATGGCAGCCCCTTTCTTTTATCCTATAAATATATTTATAAAATATATTTTACTATATTCAAATTTTATAATTTATAAAAATTTGACATCAATATAAAAAAACATACAGTGCCGATGTCCCCTCTACATACAACATGCTTTCTACTCCGACACTCGAACCACGTATCCGACATGAACTGCAGGATCTGCGTCACCTGCCTCCAACAAAACAACGAGATATCTTGTCCGAAGCAGAACAAGCAGGAAGAGAAACTGTGTTTTTATTGCGCGGGTACACGCGAAAGGCACTGGCAGAGAGACTCGAGGGAACGTCATTGTTACTGACAGATCTGGATGGTACTGCTGCGCATGGAGCCTACATGGATGAGCGTGCACTCCCCGTCATGCGAGAACTGCAGGAGGAAGAGGTACGTATTACCGCGCTGACCGGACGACCATACGACGAAGTTGAACCTTTGTATCGCAATCATCAGGGCGACCCTGGTTTTGGTCAGGCCATCGGCGAGGCAGGTGCGTATCTGTTTGACAATAATGCAACCTCTTTCTTGTTAGCAGATGAGCGTGTCGAAGAAGTTGCCTCCCAGGCACGCAAGGGTATGCGGACTATTCTGACTTCTGTATCCGGTTCATACAATCTTGCATGGGAACCGATGGGATTCGGAGGTCATAGAAGCAGCGGCGCATGGCAATTTATGCAACAGGGAAAGCGCCTTAGCGATAAGACACTGCATGACCGGCTGATGCATGCTGTTACAGCAGAAGCAACTGTCCAGTTGCCAGGAGTTCGAGTACTGAGCTGCGGCACCGGCGCGGTGGAAATCGGCGTCTCGCCAGAGATTCATAAAGCAAATGCAATTCGCGCCTATGCCGAGCGGATGAATGTATCGATGACTGCAATTGTCTTTGCAGGAGACAGTGGAAACGACTTGGATGCATTCGCGATGCCGGAAGATACGCTCAAACTGGCCGTCTTCGGTAACCACACCCCTCAAGCTATTGTCGAGCGGGCGAATATCGCAACTGTTGGAGCTGGCAACGCAGCACCATTACTACGGTATATGCTCAGCATGCGACGACAAACCGTTGCGCTCGTATAGGCAACAGGAAACATCAGTGGCATGATGCAGACTCACACCGATGACCGCAATCCGTGACTACTTCCTCATCGGCGATTTGCACACTGCAGCACTTGTATCTGCAGATGGAGCGATTGATTGGATGTGCCTTCCATACTTCGATTCTCCGAGTGTATTTGCAGGTATGCTCGATAATGAGAAAGGCGGAACATTCAGAATTGAGACGAAGGGGTTCACAGGCTCAGCGAAGTACCTTCCCTATACAGCAATTGTCGAACATACATTCGAATCGACCGACAGCGTGTTTACCGCGCGAGATTTTATGCTCCCCCGTCCGACCGAGGAAGTTGTGCCACATTATTTGGTTCGGACATTTGAAGGCAAGAAAGGATCATCAATAGTTACACTGCTTTTCGACCCACGTCCGAACTATGCGCGACAGCGGTCAATTTTCAGCCGCGAGAACGACCGGACATATGCAATGCGAATTGATGAGCGAACGATGTGGATTCATCTGCCAAAGGGTGCCAAAGCCGAACCACGTTCCGGCAAACATGGCTTAGAGATCGAATTTGAGATTGGTGAAGGAGAAAAGAAACAGGTCGTCCTGGAGTATGCTATTGCTTCACGACTTGATCTCTCGAGGCGTGATTTGGAACAAGAAACAATCGAGTTCTGGCGAAGTTGGATTACTGAAGGTGACTTTAAATTCTCGCGCGAGCATTTGGTTCGATCTGCTATCACACTTAAATTAATGCAGTTCTATCCGACTGGCGGCATCATTGCCGCACCAACGACATCATTGCCGGAAGAAATGAGCGGCATACGCAACTGGGATTACCGATATGTTTGGATCCGCGATGCGACCTTTACACTCTACGCCTTCTACGTATTAGGGTTTGTCAAAGAAGCAGAACGATTCTTCGGATTCATCGAACGTATTGCCGAAGATGCCAAGCGGTGCGAAGGAGATACATGCGATCTGGACCTCTCTGTGATGTACACCATCTGGGGTCAGCCATTGCAGGGTGAATCGACACTCGATCATCTGGCGGGATATGCAGACTCCAAGCCTGTACGCATTGGCAACGCAGCTGCAGAGCAGTTCCAACTCGACCTCTACGGATCACTCATCGACTCCTATTACTTTATGAACAAGCGTGGGCTGCCTATCTCAAAACAAGGCAAGGAGGTTGTGCAGATGTTAGTGCGAGCAATTCAACTCCATTGGAAAAGACCCGACAGCGGTATTTGGGAGGTGCGTGGAGGCGACCGTGATTTTACTTATAGCAAAGTGATGGCGTGGATCGGCGTTGAGCGTGCCCTGCGTTTGGCTGATGTACTGAAAATTCCCGACGCACAGAAATCACAGTGGGAAAAACTAAAAAAAGAAATTGAGGATTGGATTTGGAAAAACTGTTACGACGAAAAACGTGGGACCTTTGTGCAGCATCCGGATACAAAAGCACAAGACGCCTCAAATCTGCTCTTTGTGTTAATGTTCTTCATCAGTCGTCACGATCCCAAAGCAGCCAGAATGATTGAGGAGACACAACGTGAACTGACGCGAAATGAATTGTTTATGTATCGATATCTCAGCGATGACGGATTATCGGGCCATGAAGGTGCCTTCTTGTTCTGTACGTTCTGGCATATTGCATCACTCGCCGCTGTTGGAAAAATTGAAGAAGCAGACAACATGCTCTCACGTATCGAACAGCAACTACCTCCAAGTGGCCTCATGTCAGAAGAGATTGATGTAGGCACTGGCGAATACCTCGGCAATCATCCGCAAGCGTTCTCGCACATCGGATACATCATGGCGAGCTACTACATCGACCGTTACAAGAC
Source organism: Candidatus Peribacteraceae bacterium (assembly GCA_044228075.1). Lineage (GTDB taxonomy): Bacteria > Patescibacteriota > Gracilibacteria > Peribacterales > Peribacteraceae > JAKQEM01. Next base: position 46,671 of record JBGAVO010000001.1, on the reverse strand, counting down.
GGGTAACGCGCAGTAATTCGTTTATTCTTCTATTGATAAGACTGCTCCAGACAACGTCTGGAACGGCTGATAGCGGAAGTCGGAACCAAGGCTGAGAATAATATCTCCGCTTCCTGTTTGTTCATCTGTTGCGCGTGCAACCGGTAATTGCAGCAGATGTCCCATCCAATCTGCAAGAGGCTCAAAGGCATTATCACGATAGTAGACCGATGAGTACGTTGTTGATCCTGTGCCGACTTGTTTCTCCAACGGAAGCGGCATCCATCCGTATCGCAGTAATTCATTTCGCAGTCTCCAGGACTGTGCCTGTGACACTCCGACAGACTGAATCGCAACCTCCGGCCGTGTCAGATACAGCGATCGGAAGCGCACGAGGAACTGCACAAATGTCTCAATCTGATTCCAGTCACTCTCTTTTCCGGGAAGAGGCATAGGCAGGAGCACGGATGCACCTTCATATAATTCGGGCGGAGCGGGATACACAAAACCACCAGCGGCAGCTTCTATGCCATCGCCTCCAACGTTATAGTTCAGCTGATTTGTAATCATGCGTTCCATGGAGAGCTCTGTCCCAATTTGAGCAAGACCCAGAATCTGCGAACGGTTGAACGTTGTCACAACGTGATCTTCGAGTCTGCGCCAGACATCAAGCGCCAAGCTGGCCTGGGACAACATCGAACGCTCTCGGGCTTCAGCGGCAATCGCCTTCAGCAACAACTGCTGACGAGCTGATCGATCAAAGTCCGTACTGGAGTGACGACTGCGCGCATACTTCAATGCCGTCTCGCCATCGAAATGCTGGAACCCGGCATCAACTTCAAATAATCCAACCTGTCCTTCGGCAAGCGGATAGGTGTAATCGGTCACGTCTTCTGGCACATCAATATCAATACCTCCAAGTGCATCAACTACTTCGGTAAATGCGGTGAAGTCAGCCTTGATCACACCTTGAATGTTAAGACCTGTCTTGCGTCCGATCTCATCGGCAACCATACGTAGTGCAAGTTGATCGGCTTCTTCGGGTGTCTTTTTCTCGCGGATTGTTAAGCGACGTTTTTCATTCGCATAAATCGCATTGATGCGCCCGCTCACACTGCGCGTACCAGTATCAACAAGCAGATCTCGCGGTAGCGATAGAAGAACAACACTCTTCGTTGAACCTGGGTCGATACTTGCGATGATCATCGTGTCGGTTAGGTCCGGTGCGTCGTGCCACTTGTCACCAACGCCAAGCAAAAGGATGTTCGTGAAACCACGTTCATCGTGTGGAAGATCGGCACCGACCACGCTGAGCGTTGTTTTTACCGCACCGATACGCACGGTCGAACTCATCGCAAATGCAGCTGCGCTTACGACAAATACTCCAAGGACAATGCCAAGTATGACCAATCCTCTGGTAAATACAGGCCGATGCTCGGATAAACGATTCAGCATGAGCGGATAGTATAACACCTGACTTTCCGCAGATGCATGCGGTTTTTCAGTATTTTTTTAAACTCCTGTGCGGGCGGGCACTACGACCCGCCCGCACACCACTCAATCAGACTACCGCTGACCGCCTTTCCGACCGGCTTCTCGAGCGCGTTCCGGGTCGTTAGCGAAGTTTCCGGGGTTACTATTGCGCTGACCTACCGGTTGATCGGCCGAGCGGTTCTGAGACAAATCTGATAGATCACTCTGCTTGGTCTGTTGCTGACGTCCTGCCATAGAAAACGGGGGGAAGTGGTAAAAGAAAGAGCTACACCGTTCAGGACGCGGAGAAAGCCAATGCCTTACAAAGGTCGTACCGAAGCCGAAATCAACCGCTTCCAGCGGCATAAAATCACTGCCACGGACAAATACTCTCTGCTAGGCTGGGTGCCCATGTCCTCTTTTCCCATCCTCAACGTCAAACCCGGCCTAGAAGTGCACATTCGCAATAAACACCATGCGATCTATCGTTCGGCGGTACGCGGAAAGGTTGAGTGTGAACCCGGAGCTATTGTTGAAGTACAGTCACATGATGGCGGCTTTCTCTGCTATGCGACATGGAATCCGAATGCCTATATTTCAGGTCGTGTCATCGCGTTTGAAAAGCGTGATCCATTAGAACAGCTGAAAGAGCAGATGCGAAAAGCGGTGGAATTACGACGTCGGTTTTTCGCCAATGAAGACACCGACTGCTTCCGCCTCATTAACGCGGAAGGTGATGCTATCCCGGGACTCGTTGTCGATGAATATGCAGGAACAATCGTCGTGCAGCTAACCACCCTCGGCATGGATAAGTTGCGTGATTGGGTTGTGGAAACGCTCACCGAGATCTGCGGCAACCTACCAGTGTTTGAAAAATCAACGGGACAGGCGCGGAAAAAGGAGGGGTTGGAAAACCAAGAAGGATGGATTCGCGGTGAAGCGCAGAATGAAATTGTGATCACGGAACGTGGCGTTAAATATACGATCGCCCTCTCGGGCAGCCAGAAGACAGGTCTGTTTTTGGATCAGCGGGAAATGCGCAGCCTTGTTCGCCAACTAGCAAAAGATCGCACGGTCCTGGACTGCTGCAGCTACGTTGGAGGATTCGCAGTGAATGCATTACTCGGCGATGCCATCGCAGCCGATGCAGTCGATTATGATCCTGTTGCGATCGAGCGTGCAGCAGCAAACGTTGCGCAGAACGGAATCGAAGCAGATCGATTTGGATCGTACGTGCAGGACGTGTTCGACTTCCTACGTCGCAAACCGTCACCACGACCATACGATTTCATCATTCTGGATCCGCCGGCTTTCGCCAAGCGTTCGAGTGACTTGGATCCTGCGAAGAAGGCATACACCGATATGAACCGCATGGCGATGGAGCACCTTCCTGCCGGAAGTCTGCTACTGACCTGCTCCTGCAGTTATCAGATGGATATCCAAACATTCCAAACGGTTGTGTTTCATGCAGCACGTCAGGCACGTCGTAATGTGCGCATCCTGCACCGACACCGTCAGGCGTTTGATCACCCCGTGAACCTCTTTCATCCTGAAGTCGATTACTTAAAAAGCCTGCTGCTTTGGGTTGAGTGAAATCGCGGCGAAGTTCAAAAGAACGAAGCCGGATGGGTTGAATAAAGCATTGGCGATCATCACTTGACTGCTGTCAAACAAGGAGAATACTGCCCGGGACCCTGTCCACGGTCTTTCACACTCCAAACAGCGGAAGGAATCCCATGCATCTGCAAACTCGTCCGATCGAACAGTTCGAACAGCCGCATGTCTTGATCGCCCGTCTGCAACACGCAACGCATGTGAATGAGCACGGCGAATCGATCCCCGTCTCAAAGGTTCTCGTCGGCGCGCGTCGTCTGTTTCAACCGTCGAAGACGCAATTCATCGGCGTCCCCCACGGCGTGACCCGCGCCATCGTGCTCGCACGCAACATTGAAATTCGTTGGAAGAACGGAAAGCCGTTCATCTACTTCTGCCAGAGCAACAACTACCGTGTCCTGGCCCCGACCATCGACAAGTTCGACAACGGAGATTACCCGAACGAAGATCAGTGCCTCGTCTCGGGCAACATCATTCCCAGCGATGACGGATACTACAACAGCCGCATGCGCGTCAGCGTGAACGGCGCACTGAAGGTTCACTTCGAGAAGTTGTTCCCCATCACGGCCACATCGGCCTTCTAAACCGTTTCCAATGGAAAGACTCCGGACAGGGTCTTTCTTTTTTCTGTATCCGGAGTGATGACGTATGATACCAACCGATGGCACAGAAGATTGTGATCGTCGGCGGAGGGTTCGGTGGCGTGACTGCAGCGTTACACATTGCGAAAACGCGTTTAAAGAACACATCAATCACACTCATCAGCGATAAACCTTGGCTCGAATATTACGGCGTGCTGTATCGAATTATGTCCGGGGCGCGTCTGTCCGAAGCATGCATTCCGCTAAAGATGATCATCGGAACATTGCCGGTGACAATTATCATCGATTCCGTAAAGAACATAGACGCCAAGAAAAAAAACGTTGAAGGGAAGAGCAAAACTTATGCATACGACACACTGATCCTTGCACCTGGAAGTGTGCCATCATACTTCGGCATTGAAGGAATGGAGCAGCATTCACTAACTCTGAAGCACACCGGTGATGCGTTGGATCTGCGGGAAAAAATTCTTACAGGGAAAGGATCGAAGCAGCGATGGATCGTCGTCGGAGGAGGTCCAACAGGCATCGAAATTGCCGGAGAGATTCGTCATCTTTCAGGCGGTAATATCAACGTCGATATGATTGAGGCGATGGACCGCCTACTCCCAATAGCTGAGCCAAATGCATCAGCCAAAATGTTACGTCGCATGCAGAAGCTAGGAGTAAATGTTCTCCTCAACACAGCCGTTGCAAAAGCAGGTAAACAATCTGTCACCCTCAAAGACGGCTCTACTCTAAAGGGATCTGTCATCGTTTGGACCGCCGGCGTCAAAGCGCATCCGATGATTGCAGCAATCAAAGGACTTGAAGTCGATAAACGAGGGCGGGCAGTCGTTGACACTCATCTACGATCCAAGACTCATCCAGACATCATTGTACTCGGCGACTGTGCATCAACGCCCTACGCGGGCATGGCGCAGACCGCCGTTGATGACGGTGTATTTATCGCTGATGTTCTAAAGGCCGAACGGATGAAGTCCCCTGCTCCAACCTATACACCCCGTCCTCCCGCCTACGCAATTCCCGCCGGACCGTTGTGGGCTGCAGTGAAATACGGACCATTGCGCGTGTACGGCATGCTGGGGTACATGATGCGACGTGCGGCAGATACCCATGTCTACATGCTGATTCTTCCGTGGCGGTACGTCCCTGCGGCGTACTTCGGACGGATCAATCTGAAACGCTACGGAATAAAGATTGGGCGATAGAAGAAACATTAAATCCACAACCCAACAATCAGCGTGATCACCAGAATATTCACAAAGTTATAGGCGAGGTTGAACAAGTAGAGAGGAACAGAGCGACCCTCCCAAAGCACGCCACTCAGCAGTGTCGTTGCAATCATTCCAAGCCAAAGCAGTACCGCCAATATGACCGCGCTTGCCACATCAATGACGCCTGTCAGCGTGCACAGGACTGCAATCACAAACGATGTCACCAGCTGCTGAACGAATGCAAGAAGCATGTAGAGCGGCATCTTTTTTTCCATCTCTTTCTTTCCCTTTTCCATTTGTGCAGGTGTGATTTTCATAAGGCTCATCCATGTCTTCCCAAAGACAGGACCATGCCACATAAAACCAATCATGAACGATGCAAGAGCTGCGACGAGCACTGCCGGATAGTTCATCACAAGATCCATAGGAAGAAGGGGGAAGTATCACATTCAACGCTATGCTTCTCTAGGAAGAAGATCAAGTTCGTACTACATGTCATATCGAAGATGACAAGCTTCATTCAGTGTCGTCCAGCCAGAAATGTACAGGAATGTTGACGATAGTCCTCTGCATAGAGAACACTATGCGCCATGCCTACCCGCAAAAAATCTTCCAGGAAATCTCCTGCTAAAAAATCTTCCACGAAAGTCGTCGCAGCGAAAGTTGCTCCAAAATCCGCACCAAAAAAGTCGATGGTCGTGCCACTCTCTATCGCATTTGCTGCCGTGTTTCTTCTTGGACTCTCGTTTATTGGATGTATGCACGCAAAGAAGAATGCTCGCTCCACCATGCTCTTCACACAGCAAGCACTTACGGGATCGTTCCGTCCTGCAGCTGCATCGGGCACATACTTACTGACATTTATTGGCGTGAAGCCACACACCATCGTCTATACCGATAAGCCACAGCGCATTGTCGGAAGCTGGACGAACACCGACTTCGTCGCTCGCTGGAATCAAGGTTCAACAGGTTTTGCGAAGAATGCTCCACAGGCAATTCTGATGTCACACAGTCCTGTTGATGGAAAAGAGTACTCGATTGTCGTCGAATTGAAGAACCCCGTCTTCAACGCTTTTGCTGGAACGTTAACGTACACAGCAACGATTGCAGATAAGACACGTCGCTACGCTCTTACACCGTCAGCTGAGCGTCATATGGATGCCTTCCCGGAAATTCTGCGCAGTCCGGCATTAGTCATTAATGGAGAATCAACCGCGAGATAGTTCAGTCTCGCTTATTGCCTCATCCATAACAAACCTTTTTCTTCGACATCGATAACTCGGTATGTCGCAATCTTTTTGATGAGCACTACTGGAAGAGGTTTGATTGTTTGGAAACGTTAAATCTCATGTTTTTGATATTGGCAGCCCCACGGAGAATCGAACTCCGATTGCAGGAATGAAAATCCTGTGTCCTAGCCGTTAGACGATGGGGCCGTGAAAGAGCGATCTGCTTTCAGTAAGCGATTTTCAGCTCCTGTTAGCCGCGACAGTATATCGGCTACAGATGGCAATTCCAGCCAATTTTTGCTATAATAAAGGGGAACATACATATCCCTCCTATGCACGCATTCCCCCGCTCGCTGCAGATCTTAAGCGCCATGGCCTTGCTATGGGGTATTGGCCTTACTGCTGCACATTCTCTGGCTATAGGGTCATTGACTGCGCCAGGCTCAACTGTCGTTGAACGTGGACCAGTGGGAGAAACACTTCATAGTGCTGCATTTATGACAGCCTCTATGGAACGTGCTGATGCGGGAATTCAGCTTATTACGGGAATTTTACTAATTCTCCTTGGCTTCTTTCTGCATGCGTTTGCTCGCATGCAAAATGGAGAGCGTCCTGTGCATATTTCAGTCAAAGAGCGCTCACACGAAAAGCGCCGCATGTGGTACTGGATTGAGATGCGGATCTAAATTATTTATAGCCGAACAGACGCCCGAGAAGCGAAACTGTTGCAGATGATCCGCCTGCCTTTTTTGTCTGTTCCGCAGTGACTGGGGCAGGTCTGGAAGCAGCTGCACGTTCTTCGTCGATCGTGCGCTTAGCAGCAGGATATTCTCGTGCGAAATCACGAGCGTCATCAAATGGTCTTTCGATAAATGTGCGATATTTATCAGAGGTCCAAAAGTCATGCTGGCCCCCTTCTTGAATGATACGAGTTCTTCGATGTAACTCATCTACGGGTTTTGCCACGCCGTTACTGCGACTGCGCTGATCATTCGTCAGACGATCTGCTACAACAGCTTCTTGTACGATCTGGTTCAATCGCTCTAGGACTGGCTTCAATTCCTCTGCCTGCTTTTTCTTCGCAACAGCACGAGCATTAAATAATGCTTCGGAGAATTGATCGAAGGCACGAACCGGCTGGAAAATATCATCATGGCGTGCATGGATATTTTTAACAGCACGAGCAAGTTCATGACTATCGAGGGTATATCCAATAGTCATGGCATCTATCACTGTGCTCTGGCGAACCAAATCTTTCATCTGATTCGAATGCGGGCTCATTCGTACAAAGCTTGCAAACTGATTACGGACGTCGTCAGCCATACGATGACTGTCTGTATAAATCTCCGTCACATCTACACTTTGCAATTGTCGAATGACATTCTGCAAACGGTCTTTCTGGGTTCTCAGGCTAATTCCTACATCCCTCCCATGAACCTGCGTCACAGTCTGCTGTTCAATTTCTGTAAGAACGCGAAGGGCTTCTTTTAGGCCACTGATGACACTCTCCTTAAGGGCAGGAAGCTGATCAAACGCCACAGGTCCATCAAATGTATTGATTGTTGCCCCCTTCATAATCTCGGCATACGACCGTAAATCATCGCACAGAGCGAGTGCTTCCTGCTCTTTTTGCATAAGAGCTTCGGCCTGTCTCACCCAGTGGACATGCAACTGCTGTGTTTGCTCGGAAGGACGATCGAATTCAGAAGAACCGTATGACATGAGGATGTGGGTATTTATAATATTATATCATAAAATACACTTTTTATCAATTATGCTCTTTTACAGAAAAAGGCGATCCTCTTTCGAGAACCGCCCAATTCGTGTTGTGAGTGAGCGGAATGCAGTGCTTAGCAGCTGCAGCTTCCGTCACATCCTTCACCACCAATCATGGGTAAACGGGGTATGAACTAAACATGCCCAGTATAGCAATTGTTTTCACCGTGTCTAGCACTCTCCATTGACGAGTGATAATTAGGCGTGATGGATCGTACCCACTAATTCGCTCACATCCTTCACGCCATGCTCCTCGCACCAATGCTCCAGCTCGCGAACAACCCTTCCAAATGCGCTTGGGCCTTCCTGTAGAACCGTGGTGCCCATCGCAACCAGTGATGCGCCGGCCATCATCAATTCCACCACATCCGCTCCTCTTTCCACTCCGCCAACACCGATAATTGGCAATTTGCCCTCGGTGTATTGATACACTTCTGCAACACAACGAAGGGCAACCGGCTTGATAGCGGAGCCAGAGATGCCACCCATTTTGTTACTAAGAATGGGGCGACGCGTTTCCAGATCTATGGCCATACCAGGACCCAATGTATTCACGAGTGTAAACCCATCACAGCCTGCTTCTGCACAGGCCAATGCAATCGCTGGAATTCTGGGGACATTTGGCGAGAGTTTCACAAACAATTTCACACCTGGTACAGCAGAGCGTGCTGCACTTACGGCAGCGGCAGCAGTATCTGGCGCATAGGAGAATGGCGCGCCATGCTCATCCTGCACATTCGGACAGCTGATGTTGAGTTCCAATGCATCGGGCTTGAGTTCTGCAAATGTCGCAGAAGCCTCGGCAAAACGCTCAACGGTATCACCAAAGATGCTGATGATGACCGGCACTGTTCGTGTATCAAGGAATGCTTTCAAATCGTCACGAACAGGCTCAAAGCCATCACTGGGCAATCCGACGGCATTGATAGTGTAGTGATCGGTGTGAACGATTGTCGGTTCGGGATGCCCTTTGCGCGTTAACGTACTGAAAGATTTTGTGGTGATGCCTCCTGCTCCCCCATCAACAATCTCTTGCAGCTGTTTAGCTGTCCACGCCCATTTACCAGCTGAGCTGATGAGCGGATTTGAAAACTCCACGCCGAGGACTGTCTGGGACAGATTCATCGGGTGGAGTATATCGCAATTTATCTATTACTTCTGCTCAACTTTGACGATTTTGCCGACAAGTGTCACTTCGCCAACACCAGTCACGTTTTTCTTGGGAAGTGCAAACTCAAACTTGCCATTCGCTTTTGCATTGCGTGCCAAAGTTGCAAGATCTTTCTGTGAGCGAAGTGATACTTCGTCATTTTCAGCATCAGCCTCTTCACCTTTTTGCCCTCCCTTGATTTCAAACATCGACTGACCATCAACAACTTTCTTGCAAACACAATGCCACCGAATGTCATGCTCACCGAATGGCAAGGAAAAGCCACCAAAGGTCTTCTTAGAAGCAGAAGCAAATTGTCTAAATCGCTGACCGTCAATAATCAAAATGTCACCATTCTCCGCAGTCGCAAATGTGAATGTGTCACCATTTTCATCAACAAGCTTAATCTCTGTACCATGAGGAATTTCTCCTTCCGACAATTCATCAATTGTCATGGGCCCCTTCTTCATCTCGACCTTCTTTAGTGGTATTGCAGAAGCAAAAGACACTTGTCGAATTTCAACTACATCCTCTTCTGAATTGCCAACAACATTTTCAGGTGTTAGCGCGGATACAGGAGCTTGATCACGATCATCTGGGCTTACGGCTTTCGCCATAGCAGGCTGTGCAAGTGGCTGATCTTCACGATCAAATGCATACAAGAGTGCAAGGGCTGCGGCACTTGTCGCAAAAATCCCGCGTTGGACAAACATCGACGTTTTACCAAATCTCTTCGACTCGCTAGACGACGGGCTGTTTGAAGGGGTGTGAAGCATATGTTGTATAAACTACACTATATTTACTATTTGTCAAATACACGCAAAACATACCAAAATACGCCTAAAACAGCCCAAATAAGCAGATTACAGACTTTCTACCACTGCCTTCATGAATCCCCTGAACAGCGGATGTGGGCGGTGTGGGCGGCTCTTAAACTCCGGATGGAACTGGCTACCAACCATGAACGGATGGTTCTTCACTTCAACAATTTCCATGAGACCAGTGTCAGGGTTCGTACCCGAGAAGAGCAAACCCTTTGCTTCCAGACCCTTTTTGAAATCGTTGTTGAACTCGTAGCGATGGCGGTGACGTTCGGTGATGTGCGTGGAGCCGTAGACCTCTGCTGCTTTGCTTCCGGCGACCAAGTCGCATTCATAGGCACCTAGGCGAAGCGTTCCCCCCTTGTCTTTGGCTTTGTGCTGACCAGGCAAGAAGTGCACGACATATTTATCTGCTGAAAGCGCACCCTCTTCATCAAACTCTTCACTCGTCAGTTGCTTGTCTTTAAGAACATCGCGTGCAAATTCAATGGCCATGATCTGCGACCCCAGACAGAGACCGAGATATGGAACATTCTCTGTTCGTGCATAGTGCGCTGCTTTGATTTTTCCTTCGATACCGCGCTTGCCGAAGCCTCCTGGAACAATGATTCCATCTGCTGCGCGCAGCTCGTCCCACGTCTCCTCATCGTCTTTCTCAAGCTTCTCACTGTCTATCCAAATGATTTCCGCCTTCGCCCCATTAAACACTGATGCGGATTTAATCGACTCGATAACGCTGAGATACGCATCTTCCAAGTTCGTGTACTTACCAACCAATGCGATCGTGACATCTTTGTCTGCCACCTCATGTCGCTTCTGACCGTTCTCCCACTCAGACATATCGGGATGCAATGGACCGAGTCCTAACTGCTCTCCAACAATCCGCGCCATGTCGTATTGCTGATACGCCAGCGGTACATCGTAAATGGAATGCAGCGTTTGAGCAGGAATGACCGCCTGGCGTTCCACGCCACAGAACTGGCTGATCTTATCGAGCAACTCCGACGGAATCTTATAATCGGCACGAGCCAGAATCATATCTGGCTGTAAGCCAATGCGTCGCAGCTCACGAACGGATAACTGCGTCGGTTTGGTTTTCAGTTCTTTTGATCCTTTCAAATACGGCAATAGCGTCAGATGCACATGCATCAAACGCTCTGGACCCAACTCTCCGCGCATCTGACGAATGGCTTCCAGGAATGGCTCACCTTCAATATCTCCAACTGTTCCTCCGATCTCGACCATCAGGACATCGGCACCACTTTTTACCGCAGCACCAATAATCGACTGCTTAATGGCATCGGTAATATGCGGAACTACTTGAATGGTTCCACCAAGAAAGTCCCCTTTGCGCTCGCGAGCTAACACATCGGTATAAATCTTGCCCGTTGTCATGGTGCTCAACTTACTCATCGGTTCATCAATAAAGCGCTCATAGTGACCCAGGTCCAAATCGGTCTCCGCACCGTCATCTGTGACGAACACTTCCCCGTGTTGGAATGGACTCATCGTTCCGGGATCAACGTTCAAATAGGGATCGAGCTTCTGGACGAAGACCTTGAGCCCACAAGCTTTGAGAATGGCCCCGATGGATGCTGCAGCGATTCCTTTCCCTAGACTGCTACAAACTCCTCCCGTCACCACAATAAAACGAGGGGCTGTCTTTCCTCCCGCTTTTGCGGAATGAAGAGAAGCCTCTGGCTTGGGTGGAATCATACGGAAATCTGGGCGGAATGTGGGGGAAGCCCGAGCGAGATTCTACACATTGGGGAAATGAGCGCAACCGGCTGGAGAACTATTCACGTGCTTCTGCTTGATCGGCCTCCATGAGAAGTGCCATGTCTGCGTGCATAATCACTTGTTCTGTCCGCACGTGCTCTGCTGCAAGACGCTCCTGCTCCAACTGAGCCATACCTTCAAGGGCGCAAGCCTCTCCCATACTTCCTGTTTGAAGAATACGATTATTCATAAAAAATATTAGGAAGGATTATAAGGCATGTATGAGCGCTGCTCTGTGTGATTATCGGGGAAGTGGAAGACGACTTTCAGAGTCTTCTCACGTGTTTCCGTTGCAATATGAAGGACTGTATTACGGATGCCGTGCATTGCCTCTGCAGCAATGCGCATACTTGGGCGTGTTGCTCTACTGCCATACGCCTTATCAAAGAGAGAGAGGAACTTCTCCACTCCACAACGAGCTTGCAGCACATGGGAGATACGATCTGGATCAACCTGATAATGGAATTCAAACTCCCCTGTTCCCGTATTCAAGCGAGCCTTTTGTTCAGTGATTGCAAAGGGAACAAGGCGATGCTCGTATTTTGAGTCCAATTTGTCGAGACTCTCATGCATCTGTCCAAGTGTTCGTCTCTTGGCCTTAGAAGATAATGGTCTCTGTGACCCCTGCTCATTCAGTCGAATTTCCTCAGACATTTGCTTAGGATCAACATCCACCGAATCTGCACAACCAAGAAGATGGCTATAGTAAATACGGTGATGCGTGTTATCACCCTTATCCATAATTCGATACAGCTTTGCAACGTTTAAGACACGGAGTGGATCATATTTTGCGGACCCGTTGCTGTGATAGCGAATCACATGATCGGCAATAGTCGTGTGGTAATCCGTCCACCAGGACAACTCTTCTGCCACCTTAGGGTTGATTAGTCGCAACGTATGAATCGCTTCAGTGAATCGCTCCGCACCGATAATCGGATGATTTTTGTGGGACTCTTTTCCAAGTTTTGCAGGATCGGATCCCTCGGGGAATTCATAGCCAATATCATGGAAGGATCCTGCGAGCATGCTCGCCAGAATCTCATCTTCTGGCATTTCAAGTGCCAGTGCCATATCCACAGCAGCATGTGTTACCCGTCGCATGTGCCCTAATGGATGGCGATTAATAGTCGCAAGCTCCAGGCATCGATCATTATGGTCAATACGCTCCGCAAAGAGTTCATATAACGCACCCATCGTATACTGAACCTGAGACAGTAACTCCATCTGGAGATTTCTGTCGTATTCGAGATTAAAAAAAACGCCCCGATCAGAATGGGGCGACAATTCCTCACGCGTATGTGTGAGTTCTGTGGAAGCCGACGCTGCTCCGTTATCGGGGCGAGACATCATGGCTGACATGGCTTGATGTTACCGACATTTTAGAAAGAGTCAAATCGATTTTAGGCATATACATGCCATTTATAGACTAATTTGGTCCAATTTGACAATTTGAGCATAAATAAGTATATTAATAATACAAAAAGAAATGGTTTGCTACACTATCAGCATCCTCTTCCCACCCGTCCCCTGCCTACTACACCCACCATTCTGGTCACTGGCACTATCGCCCAAGACCACCTATTTCAGTATGGATCCGGATTTCTAGAAGAGCTGCGGGAAGCCACTCAGCAGGAAGTTCTCTCCATCTCCTTTCAGCCATACCAGTACGTAAAAAAGAATGGCGGAACGGGTTCAAACATCTCCTGGAATATTGCCCTGCTTGGTGCCAAACCGATGCTGGTTGGAAACATTGGACCGGATGGATTGGACTATAAAAAGATTCTGGAACAGCGTGGTATCGATGTACGACAAGTAGAGGTGAAGGACACGGCAATGACCGCAACGGGCTTCTGTTGCACAGACCGAAATGGACATCAAATCTGGTTCTTCTACCGCGGCGCAGATGCCGTCGGAACATGGCCAGAATTGAAACCTGAACCAGGCGTAAAATATGCAATCATTGGTGCACGTCATCACCCGACCATGCTGCAGGGACTTGAATGGTGTAAGAAAAACAATATCCCCTCTTTGTTTGATCCTGGACAGGAAATCATGCGATTCTCCCCTGAGGATTTAAAGCGTGCTATGAACCTCTCAACCGGCATCATTATGAATGAATTCGAGTGGGGTATTTTTAGTGGCCGCGTGAAGATGACTGCAGCTGAAGTTGCTGAAAAAGCACAGTATCTCATTGTCACACGCGGTGAAGCAGGTCACACGATTTACACCAAAGAAGGTCAGCAGAGTTATCCTCGTTGTAACTGCGATAAGCCGGTCGATCCAACCGGAGCCGGAGACGCTTTCCGTGCCGGCCTCATTACCGGTCTGACGAACGGATGGTCGATGGAACATGCGAGCAAGCTTGGCGCCGCTATCGCATCCCTCGTGGTTGAGCATGATGGAACGCTTCTGCCGATTCTCGACCATCGATTGCTACAGGAACGCGTAAAGCAGGCATACGGAGAGACGTTGCCTTCACTATCGTTCTGAAAAGTATAATTGACATTTCACATGTTTTTCCTTAGAATTCATCTTCATTTTGCATGTCCGTATTACAGTCCCCTGTCGGCGTTCAATTAACCGAGTGGAGCGTTCTCACGGGCGCGCCGTCGGCTGGTAAAACAGCAGTGATTCGTGAGTTACAGCATAGAAGCGTTCGCTGTTTACCAGAAGCTGCAGAAATTTATATCGGCTCTCGCTTACAATTGGGCGAGCTGTTGCCGGAGATCTGCAAGGATAAGATGCATCTTCAGCGTTCAATTTTTCAGCAAGCCTTAGTGCAAGAGCAAACAATAGCCACAGATGAACATCATGTCTTCGACCGTTCAGCTGCAGATGCATTGGCTTACTGTCGGCTGTATGGAATCGACGATATGTATTTTAGAGATAATCTGAAATTCAGATACAAGCATGTGCTTCAGTTAGATCGTCTTCCATTACGGAGAAACAAATTTCGTATCGAAGACGAAACCTCTGCGCAACTCCTCGATCAATATTTGGAACAGGTCTACAGAGAACTTGGCTATAACGTGATTCGCGTACCAGTCATGAGTGTTCGCAATCGCGTAAGCTTTATCCTCGATCACACTTTGTAATTTCCGCCGCTATCGACAATCGCAATCGTGTGCGGGTGACTCTCTTTTAGGCTGGCCTGCGTAATTTTGATGAAGCGCGACTTTTTGTGAAACTCCGGAACGGTCTTGGATCCAAGATAATAAAATGATGAACGAAGACTTCCATTGGCCTGGAAGAGGAACTCATGGACATCTCCTTTGAATGGCACCATACCTTCGACGCCTTCGGCAATTAACTGCTTCGCTGCAGTCTGAGCTTTCTGACCGTAACGTTCGGCACCACCTTTTTGCATGGCACCAATACTTCCCATTCCGCGGTACTGCTTGTACGTCTTCCCATCAATCTTGATCTTATCGCCCGGCGACTGCTCGTGACCGGCAAGCATCGATCCAAGCATCACTGCCGATGCTCCTGTTGCGAGCGCCTTCGCCATATCCCCCATCATGCGGATTCCACCGTCCGCAACGAATGTTACCTTGGTCCCCTTGCATGCACGTGCCGCTTCTAGAAGAGCCGTGACCTGAGGAACACCCATGCCGGTGATGACACGTGTGGTACAGATACTGCCGGGTCCAACACCCACACGAAGCACATCTGCTCCTGCTTTGATAAGTGCTTTCGCTCCTTCGTAGGTTGCAACGTTCCCGGCCATCACCACGACTTTTGATCCGTACTGCTTCTTGATGTGCCGCACGCAATCCATGATGTACGTGCTGTGACCGTGGCCAGAATCGACAACGATCATGTCGGCGCCTGCACTAACGAGCGCCTTCACACGTTCCTGCATATCTGCACCCGCACCGATGGCAGCAGCACAGAGATACTGGCCCTTCGCATCGAGAGCAGCTGTGTTGCGATCAACAATCTTCGCTTTCTTTACATGCTCAACCATCTTCGCCTGCTTCTCCACGGCCAAGTTGCGATGGATAACACCCAAACCTCCAATCTGAGCCATGGCAATAGCCATCGCCGACTCCGTGACGGTATCCATTGGAGAACTGAGAATAGGAAGCTTCAGCTTAATGCGCGAATGAAGCTGCGTACTCAAATTCACAGCCTCACGTGGGAAGCTCGATTCGTTCGGCAGTAGGAGCAAGTCATCAAACGTGAGGCCTTCCATCACGATCTTGGAGCCGGAGGTTGATGAGGATTTTGGCATAAATGGAGAGAGTAAAACGTGTCACCCTGAGGAGCGCAAAGCGCGTCTCGAAGGGTGAAAGCGAATTATTCATGCTTCGAGACAACCCTTCGGGTCTCCTCAGCATGACACAACATGGAAAGATCAAAGATATAAATTTTTCCCCGGTTCTGTGGGGATAAAGGTGCAATCGAATGCCCATTGAATTGTTTGGTTGATCTGATCTTCCGTCAGACACTCGTACTGACGTAAGTAATCAATCTCTTTGCGCAGATTCGTCCTCAACATCGATGGGTTATCGGTGTTCATACAGAACTTCACCCCTGCCTTCCAGAGTGTCTGAATCACCTCACGGAAGTGGTCACCGTCTTTGATGAATCCAACGCTGAAGTTGGATGTGGGACACATACACATCGTCAAATCTTTCTTCGCAACTTTCTCCATGAGCTTGGGATCGGTATAGGCGCGGAAGCCATGATTGATGCGATCGAGCGGGAGCACATCAAGCACATAGTTCATTTCTTCAGCCGTACCGTCTTCACCGGTGTGCACAGTGGTTTTGAGTCCGTTGGCACGAGCCTCTTCGTAGAGATCGGTGTAATCGGCGTACTCAAACTTCGTATCCTTTGGCAGCGGCCCAGCAATGTCGATACCGACCACACCGCGCGAGCGATATTTGATCGCCTTACGCACCATAATCGCATTGAGGTCTTTTGGCAGACGACGGTCGAGCATGAGGATAAGACCAGCACGAACCATCGGGAATTCTGCGAGCGCCTTCTCCATACCGTGCAATGCCGCAAGAATGATCTGATCGAGATCACGCTCTCCTTCACGATTGCGATACAACGGGTTAAAGCCCGGCTCCAGCAGCGTGATGTTATTGGCACGATATGCACCCGAGACAACTTCATAGAGCGTGCGCTCCATGGCTACTGGCGAACTTTGAATCAGCTCTGTCAGATGGAACAGCTTGTGGTAATCCTCCCAGGTAATTTTCTCTTTCTCTTTGTTGAGCGTCACCAAATCGTAAAACTCCCAGTAATCTTTGCTAGGCAGTTTGATTCCTTGCTCATGGGCAATAGACCACAAGATGTGTGGCTCGACACTTTGTCCGAGATGGAAATGTAACTCCGCTAACTCCTGTGTGGGTCGTGTTGGCGTTACCATGTGGTATTCTTATCCGATTGAGGCCATTCCCGCAAGTAAAAATAAAAACAGCCCTCCCGCATGAGCGGGAAGGCTATCTTCTTTTGGATCATCTGAATCTTTCTCTTAGCCAATCCAACCACTCGTTGTGTAGATGCCTGCTGTCAGCACAGCCATGATAGACATCAACTTTACGAGAATGTTGAGCGCTGGACCGGATGTGTCCTTGAACGGATCACCGACCGTGTCACCGACGACTGCAGCCTTGTGCGTCTCGGATCCCTTACCACCGTGGTTACCAGCTTCGATGTACTTCTTAGCGTTGTCCCATGCGCCACCGGAGTTCGCCATCGACATACCAAGAAGGATGGAGCTGACGAGTGCACCGGCAAGCAAGCCACCGAGCGCTTCGATACCAAGGAGCAGGCCCATAGCAACTGGGGAGATGACTGCGAGCAAGCCCGGCAACATCATTTCGCGAATAGCTGCGTTCGTGGAGATAGCAACACAACGTGCAGTGTCTCCTTCTGCTGTTCCTTCCATCAGACCTGGAATCTCTTTGAACTGTCGGCGAACTTCTTCAATCATCGAGATAGCCGCGCGGCCAACCGCACGCATCGTCATGGAGCTGAACAAGAATGGCAACATACCACCGATGAGCAGACCAATGAGCGTGAATGGATTCGATACATCGATACCAACAAGACCGGACTCCTCTTTGAATGCACCGAAGAGTGCGAGACACATGAAACCAGCAACGCCGATTGCGAAGCCCTTACCGATTGCAGCCGTGGTGTTTCCTGCTGCATCGAGAGCGTCAGTGCGTGTGCGAACTTCTTTTGGAAGACCCGCCATTTCGGCAATACCACCTGCGTTATCTGCAACTGGACCGAAGGCGTCGATTGCGAGTGTCATGGCAAGTGTTGCAAGCATTCCGACTGCACCGGCACCAATGCCGTACAGACCAGCCTGAACATACGCGACCGCAATAGCGATGACGATCACGATCACTGGCAGAGCAGTGGACAAATAACCGAGTGCAAGACCTTCGATGAGCGCTGTACCAGCACCGGTCTTAGCAGAGTCAGCAAGCTTGCGAACAGGGCTGTAGGAGTGTGATGTGTAGTACTCCGTCAAACCTCCAACAAAGACACCTGCGACGAGACCAGCTGTCACTGCCCAGAAGACACCCATGGCAACTTCTGCTGGGAGGAACGACTGACCGAAGAACCAGGTGCCAATTAGGAACAGAGCGGAAGACAACAGCATGCCCATCTTCAGCGCGTTCTGAACTCCCTCTGCAGACTTCGTGCGAACGAAGAACATACCGATCATCGTTGCGATGATACCGATTGCGGAGATAAGAAGTGGGTA
This sequence comes from Candidatus Peribacteraceae bacterium, assembly GCA_044228075.1. Classification (GTDB taxonomy): domain Bacteria; phylum Patescibacteriota; class Gracilibacteria; order Peribacterales; family Peribacteraceae; genus JAKQEM01. The sequence goes on along the minus strand of JBGAVO010000001.1, from coordinate 28,298 downwards.
GAGAAGAGCTTTCTCAAGGTCCCACGTAACGTGCAGACCCACAAGCATCGTTGCAAGGATTGCGCCGATGTAACTTTCGAAGAGGTCAGCACCCATTCCCGCAACGTCACCGACGTTGTCTCCAACGTTATCGGCAATCACCGCAGGGTTACGTGGATCATCTTCTGGAATGCCCGCCTCCACTTTACCAACAAGGTCGGCACCAACGTCTGCAGCCTTGGTGTAAATACCACCTCCAACACGGGCGAAGAGTGCAACAACGGATGCACCGAAGCTGAATCCTGTTGCAGCCTCGAGTGCTTCATCAATAGGCAAACCCTGCGAAAGTAGGAACCACAAAGCACCAGTGAATCCGAGGATACCCAGACCCACAACAGCGAGACCCATGGTAGAGCCGCTGAAGAATGCAATGCCAAGAGCCTTAGTAATGCTCGTGCGCGCAGCCTGAGCTGTGCGAACGTTGGCGATGGTTGCAGAGCGCATACCAATGAAACCTGCGACGGCGGAGCACAGTGCACCGACAACGAAGCTGATGGCGGTATACGGAACGCTGCGGCCATCAATGAAGATATAAATAAGAACAGCGACTACAGCGACGAACGGGATGATCACGCTGTATTCTCGTGTAAGGAACGCCATGGCTCCTTCACGGATTTTGCCAGCGAGCTTTTGCATCTCCGGAGTGCCGGCTTCTTGCCGTCCGATATAGACGCGAATAATGGCCGCAGCAATCAGCGCCAAAACGCCAGATGCAAAAACGGGCCAAAGAGCTGATAAAAACGAAGGGACTGAGAAAGTATCCATAAGAATGAAGCGGAAAAATGCCCGGATATCATGGATTGAGGCCGATCGGAGCGCAAGGGCATGTACACAAATAAAGAGGCGCAGGACGCTGCGCCTCTTCTAATGACTATCCATTAATGACTAATGACCGTTAGACCACCTTCTTTACGGCCTTCTTCGCACCGGCTTTAGCTTTTACAGCTGCCTTCTTCGCCTGCTTTGGAGCCTTGGCAACCATGCCCTTAATGTCTCCTTTCAGCTTCTTGAGCTGCTGATCGGCGTACTGCTTAGCCTTTTTCACGTTGTCCTGAACAGCATCGCTTTTAACGAACTGCTGCACCTCTTTACCGATCTGCTTACCATCTTTCTGCAGATGTTTTGCCAGAATTTTACCGGCTGCTTCGGCATCCTTGGCATCGGCCAATTCTTCACGAAGTTTTGTATTACTGAAGACGTATCCTGCCATTGCGCCTCCGAGTGCGCCCATAAGGAGAGAGATTTTTTTCATGGGAGAAGGGGGAAAGAAAACAGAAAAGATTATACCGACTGTGTAGACGGATGCGAGGAAGAAGTCTTGCAAGACAGATGTCCGATGTCCGTTAACAGATATCCGTACGGGAATCGGAAATCGGATATCTCAAAGCACCTCCCGAATCGCTGCTATTTGCTGAGCACTCAACACTTCACTGAGTGTCTCATCGGGCAATCGTCGTATTGCATCCACCGATCCAAATCGTGTGAGAAGTTCTTGCTGGGTCTCGGGGCTGATACTTGGAACACTGTCGAGTTGTGAACGGAAGGCAGTTTTGTGCGCACGGCGAGATCGATGGCGATTCGCAAAACGATGTGCTTCGTCGCGCAGACGCATCAACAAAAACTTCGCTGCGCTGTCTTGCGGGAAAACAACCGAGACGGATTTTCCCGGAACGAACACTTCCTCTTCCCTCTTCGCCAGACCGATGACTGGAATGGCTAGCTCGAGTGATGAGAGCACTTCGACCACCGTACTGAGTTGCCCTTTGCCACCATCAATGACCAAGAGGTCAGGTTTTGATGCGAGGGAAGAATCGGTCTTATGTTGGATTGGATCGTAGACAAGACAGACAGCCTGTTCGTTTACGCGATCAACGATGAAGGATGGCGGCTTGATGACATGACGGAACCCCAGTGATCCGTATGCGAGTTCATACGCAGGATTAACCAGAGAGTAAATTTTTCCCTTCTTACGACTATGAAGGATGCTGCGAATGAGGAAAGGAAGAAGTTGCCCATCGCCGAACGACTCATCGGTCCAGACAGCGGATAATTCTGTCGTGCTCGGCGTGCCAGCAAGGCGTGCGCGGGCGACAATGTTTTCTTGGTGACGAGCAACAATCCATTCTTTGTAATCGGATCCTTCCGGCAGTTGTGCCGCTTCTGCTTTTAGACATTTACCAACAGTAATCCCCTGCTGTTCCCATGCCTGCTTCTCGCGCTCGAATGCATTAGTCAGGTGGCGAAGTCTGCGTGTCAGTACTTCTTTAAGAGAGCGATAATCGTCGATGACTCCTTTGGCCATCGTGTGAATGGTGAAGTTTCGATATTGATCGTTACGCGGTTTTCCGTCGACCATCACCACCATGCTTCCGACCGTCTCGGTTCCACCGGTATGCGAGATGTCATAGCCTTCGATGCGTCCGGGAATATCGGAAAGTTCGAGAGTGGCTCTCAATTCTTCTAGGGCTGATTCGATGTTGCGAGACTCTGCTTCCCACGTTGCCTCTGCCTGCTTCGCCTTCTCGTGTGCGTTCTTCTCCGCTAATTCGAGCAGCTGAGATTTTCTACCACGCTCCGGAACAATCACCGACACTTTCTTTCCTTTGATGTGCGTAAGGAATGCCTCAAAGACATCACGGTCGGGAATGTCTTCCCCAATAATCACCGCATCAGGAATATCCGCTGCGGCGTCGTAGTACTGTGGAAGCAATTGATCGAGCACATCGGCGATGGATTCTGCACTACCCATGAGCGAGAACTGTTCTTCGCCTATCAACTTGCCCGCGCGCTTTCGCATCAATACTGCATGCGCTTTGCCGGACAACACCGCAACACCAATGACATCGACATCTTCCCCGGATGTATCCGATACCAGCTGTCGCTCTAACAAACTTTCGATAATACCGAGCATGTCGCGAAGCCGCGCTGCACGCTCAAATTTCTTTTCTGCAGCCGCCTGTTTCATCAGTTCTTTTCCCGTATCAAGCACGGGTTTGTAATCGCCTTTAAAGAAGTGCATTACTTGATCAACACGACTGCGATATTCCTCGTTTGATACCACGCCGGCACAGAGTCCGCAGCAACGACCAATTTGATAATCAAGACAAGGACGCAACTTGCCAGAGTTATACACCGCCTCACTATCTCCGCCCGCTCTATTAAGAGCCCCGATCGATTCTTTACACGCACGGAAATTAAAAATCTCATTGAGCATTTCCAGCGTCTGACGCGTCTCCCATGCACTCAGAAATGGACCGAAGTATTTCGCTTTTGCATCCATCATCCGACGCTCTAGACCAATGCGTGGATATGCCTCATTCACCGTGACTTCGATGTAAATGTAATGCTTGTCGTCCTTCATGAGGACGTTGTATTTGGGACGGATCTCTTTAATAAGATTCGTCTCGAGCACGAGTGCTTCGAGCTCTGTATTCGTGACGGTCACATCAAAGTCAGCAATCTGCTGGAGGAACGATTGCTTCCAGGGCCCCTGACCTTTTGCCGCATCGGATGCAACGTAACTGCGAAGCCGATTGCGCAAATTCTTCGCCTTACCGACGTACAGAATGTCGCCATCCTTATTTTTCCAGCGATAGACGCCAGGCTCTGTTGAAGCCCGTGCGACACGCTTCCGAAGTTGACTCAAAACATGACATCTATGAACCCTCTCGTCACCGCCCTTGTCCTCAACTTCCGCGAGCCGCTCAATACGGTGAAGTGCGTTCATGCGCTGCTAAAGCAATCCGTCGCAAAGGAGATGGAAATTCTGGTGATTGATAATCATTCCGATACCGATGCACTTGGCATTCTGCAGAATAGATTGAGGGATTTGCCGAATGTCCGACTGATTGAATCAAATCACAATGCCGGATTCGGTGGTGGCTATGCGGTTGGCATTCGTCAGGCACAGGGAAGATATTTACTACTTAATAACCCCGCCAAAATTCTGGAACCCGACGGTGTACAAAAGATGATAGATCGAATGGAGCGTGATCCATCAGTTGGCATCGTCGCGCCTAAATTGATTCATCATGACGGAACAGTTCGCTCATCCGCTCGATCCTTTCCGCATTTATTTGATGTGATCTTCAAGCGTCTTCCCGGAACAACTAACACCAAGAATGTCCGCCGATATTTGCAGAGCGATATTTCTCCCGACGAAGAGCGAACGGTTGACTGGGTAATTGGCGGATGCTTGTTGATGAAAACAGACTTGATGAAACAGCTGGGCGGATTTGATCCTCGCTTCTTCCTCTTCTTTGAAGACATTGACCTCTGTCGCAGAGTCCACAAACTCGGACAATCAATCTTGTATTTCCCGCAAGCTGTCGCAGTGGATCGCAAGCAGCGCTTTAGCGAAATGCCGTTATGGAAATTGCCACTGCGAAAAGCCGGCCGCGCGCACATTATCAGTGCGCTGAAATACTTCTGGAAGTGGCGCGCGAATTGACAGAAATAATATTTGTGATAGCCTATTGGCGCATTTGTCCTGCCGGGCAGATGTATGTGTCTCGTGGACAGATTCCTACAGGCTGCAGGAGATTAGATCTATGGTTAACTGCTCGTAAGGGAGTCCGACCTGGTACTAGCCTCCCGGGCTAGGCACGGACTCCCGGTCCCAGTGGGGACTACACAAAGGGAGGTCTGAACGGCTATTGCACTTGGTGCAGAGGCGCTTCCGAACTCCGGAAGCGCCTCATTTTTTGATGTCCTGGATCGTATTGACGAAGTAATACAGCATTAGTAGATTGACCCGGTCCCGCGGGTTAACTGCAGTACCCCGCACGACGATCGTCGGATCTCAGGCATGTCGCCTGAATCCATTCACATCAAAGGAGTTGCCATGATTCTTGCTCTGCGCTGTCGCGGGCCATCTGCTGGCCCTCTCTATGCGACGACTACCCCCCTGAACGTGAATCCGAACGCCGCCCCGGCCGGCTGCGCCCCGAACCCCGCGATGAACCTGCACGGCCCTGACTGCGCCTGCTGCAACTCGGAGAACAACAAACTCCGTGTCGCGGTCGCCTGATAGGATGAAGTCGGGGCGGGAATGAAGCAAAAACTCCTTAGTCCCTGCCCGGTTGCGTTCTACGCAACCGGGTTTTTTTGATCTATGCGCTCTTTAAAGAGGATGTATAGAGCTATTGACCCCGTTCAGCCCATCCCCTACCCTGTGACCCCGTTTCACCCGTTTTCTTATGGAAAAAATTGTCCTTAAAGCCCCGGCACGCCCGAATGAGCTATCCATCAAGGATATGCGCGTCTCTGGCAAGGTCCCTGGCAACGTCTACGGCAACGTAGATAGCAACATCCTGGTCTGTATGGACGAGGTGGAGCTCAAAAAGACCTACATCAAGGCGGGCGAAAGCACGCTGGTTCAGCTCGATTGCGACGGAAAGATGGTTCCAGTCCTCTTCCACAGCATCGACTTTGACCCTGTTTCCGACCGCATGATCCACGTCGATTTCTACGCCGTGAACATGAAGGAGGAAGTGGAGGCAGACGTGCACATCCGCTTCGAAGGCGAATCACAAGTCATCAACGATGGTGGAATTCTGGTTACGGCCATGCACGAAGTTACGGTGAAGGCTCTGCCAGCAAACCTCCCACACGATCTTGCTGTCGACCTGTCTAAGCTATCTGAGTTCGGCGCAACCATTACTGTTGCGGATATCGTCGTTCCAGAAGGTGTGACGATCATCAACGCTCCAGAAGAAGTGATTGCCATCGCTCAGGAGCCACGCGAGGAAGAGCCAGAAGAGGTTCCAGTTGCTGCTGCCGAAGGTGCAGAGGGTGCTCCAGCCGATGGAGCTGCTCCAGCCGAAGGCGAAGCTGCTGCAGAAGGAGAGAAGAAGGGCGAGTAATTATCCACGATCAAACAATCAAACAACCGCATCCTCAGGGGTGCGGTTTTTGTTATGCTGCTTTCTTACGTTTACGCTGAGGAACTTCTTGATGCGTAGTGCGCAGGAACGCCGGAAGAATCAGCGGAGCTTTGATGCCGGGAATTTTTTCGAGGATATCCAAATCTTCCAACGCGATTTTCCCAATGTAGAGACGAGCCATGTCCCCTCCGCCTTTTATATATTGTTCGACTGCACGCAGTCCGCGGAAGTACACGACAGATTTCGTGAACGCTCCGGCTTCGGCTGTATCATGCAATCCGCGTTTAAAATCGATCGCCTTCGAGAGTGCTTTCGATGGTTCGTAATCAAGCTCTCGTTCTAGGTACGCACGTGTCTCGGCAAATGAGTGCTCAAGCGCAAAAGCGAGTCCCATGATATTACGAACGGGTCCATATCGCTTATCGTTGTACGGTGAGAGGAAGCGATTTTGGTTGTAGATTGCCATTCCTTCCTGCGTATCGAGGTAATTGGCAAAGCCTCGGCGAAAGAGTGCGTAGGGCTGATGTTGGCCGTTTTCTGCTGTCAGCACATGTGTCTCAAGTTCATGGGCAATGAGCGCAGGAACAATGCGCCGAGGAAACAACGCACCATCTCGTAATGTCATTGTTGTTCCGCCAACAGTCATACGCGCAACAGTCTCTTCTTTGACTACCACCTTCCAGTCATGCAAACCATATTCTTCGAGTGTCTGCTCAAAGAGAGCGGCGGCCGTATGTGCATCGAGCATGTCGGACGGTGGAGACGGCAACTCACATGCTTCACGGCTCTTCAGCATGTCAGAAGCTGATGCCAGAAGGACGGATGTCGGTAATCCGAACAACGCCGATGACGCCTCGGTAAAACGACGCGCATCACCACGAGAACGAATGAGGCTGATGCGTTGCAACAGTTCGCGTCGCTTCTTCTTAAAGAGCAGTGCGAGCGGGTCATCACCCAAGGACATGGAGAGCAGTCGTGATTCAATGTCTGCAACCTGGTCGGGTACCGATGCATAGCGAAAGACGGGGTTGTAGAGCGAGTCACGTTCAGCTTCGGCACGTTCCTCCGCAAGGTTCACGGGCTTCACGTGGCGCAACAACATTAGCTCTTCATCGGCCTGCGATAGGAATTTGTCGATGGCACGAACATCCTGTTTTGCCGATGGACGCACAACAGCAGGCACATCGGCGACGCGCGACGGATCAATGAGATAACCGGCAATATCACGTCGACCGATGATGGCACGAACCGGATGCGGCGTTGATCCTTCGCGGACAACTGTCTGAATTTTCTTCCCACCGAGCGTGATCTTTACGCGATAGGTCGATTCGTCTGATTGCTCCACTGTCAGTGCTCCTGCTTTCTGAAGTTCGCGAATAAGATCGGGTGAGAAGACTGTTCGTTCTTTCTCGGGTGCAATCTGCGCCAGCACTTCAACGGACGCGCCGGAACCAGCTACCGAGATTGTTTCCGATAATCCAAGAACTGGTTTTTCGGCATCTGGATCGGACGAACGTGATGGTGTTTTCGTTCCAAATAATTCACGCGCAAGACGTGCTCCCTGCTCCGGGGTTTGCACTTTTAATCCTTCAACACGCTCAAGACGCGATCGCAGCGGTGCAAGGTTCGCAACCTGCACCATCAACCCCGCACGCGCGTTTACTTCAAGAAGCACCGGCCCCTGCTCCGCATCGATCGTGAGATCGACAGCGAGGTATCCGATGTTCGTGATTGATTGAATGCGTGACGCAATGAGCAACATATCGTCCCAACCGGGAATGGTAATGCCCGACGGAGAACCACCATGCGGCAAGCGTGTGAGACGTTTGTTGTACTGAGTCGCATAGGTAGTCACACCTTTTGCGATATCGATACCAATGCCGATACCGCCCATGTGCACGTTCGCCTTTCCCCTACTTTCAGCAGTGGGGATGCGCAGCATCGCCATCACTGGAACCAAGTTAAAGACGACGATACGAATATCCGGTAAACCTGCAGGACGTAGCGGTGCAAATGCGGAATCGGGCGAGAGGACACGCTCAAAGAAAGCGGAATCGGGCAATCCATTCACGGAATATTTTCCATCAAGAATATCTTCAATGTGTTCTTTCAACTCGCGAGCTGAAATCGGGCGCTTCCCCTGCTCCAGAAAATTTCCATGCTTGTCGCGTCCTTTAAAGACCAAAATACCGCCGCCTCCAAATCCGAAGTTTGGCTTTAAGACACACGTATCTGGCAAAGTGCGGAAGTCGAATGAACGAAGTTGTGCGTGATCTTCAATGCGAGCAAATACCTTTGCGACCGGAATATTACGAGCACTTAAGAACGCTTTGGTTTTGAGTTTATCATCTGCAAACGCCACCGCTTTTCGCGGATTGAACGGTTTAATATAGAGAAGATTTCGGGCGTTCATCCCGAGAATGCCGCGCGAGGAAAAGAGAGAAGGCATTATTCTTCCTGCATATGTCGTAACACCTCACGGAAGCGGACGTACTCCATTAGGCGAAGTCCGGTCCAGCGACCGAGGATAATATTAGCAATAACTGTCAAAAGCAGCAGCTCAGGATACGCAAGAATGAGCGATTGAAACACGTTCCACTGCACTATGAACACACAAATAAGCGATGCAAGAACCGTCTCTCCCACACCCATCACCGCATTCATCAGACCCTGCTCTGTTTTAATATTCAGGAAGCTTTCGGAGAGCGTGCTCATAATGAGCAGAATGAAAATGGTCTCGCGCGAGAATGTAATCCCGAGCAATGCGCACACGCCCATCAACAGCAATAAGGTGATACTGACGACCGTCAGCACAATGGCCACTTTCGGAATATAGAGCAGCCGGAATGGCTTCAGTGAAGCACGCGCGGCGTATCCCGTAATGATAATAAAGAGCAAGAAAAGAACACCCAACGGCCATCCAAGTGCCAAGAAACTAAGAGCGATGATGGATGGCAAATAGAGTCCAAGTGTCGTAATACCAATCACCTGTTTAAGGAATGTGAGGATGAGCGCAATCACTGGTAGTACCAGCAGAAGAATCACTGTCTGAGCTGGAACACCTTTCGCAAGCATCAGATTTACCAGCGATGAGAAGAGGTTCCAAGGACGAACAGACATCGTGGAATCATCAATGCACAGATTGCCAATGTCTCGACTCTCGAGCTGCGTGTAAAACTCGTCGATGGACGCAGATGCAAACAATGCAGATAGCGCCTCGGGCCGTGTCACCACAATCGACACCGGCTGCAACTGTGAAAAGGGGCCGAGGGCAATGCGAGACAGTGTTTTAATACTACCGTCGGTAATCAGCACAATCGTCTGATTCCGCAAACTCGCCTGAATATCCGACTTCGTACTAACAGCCTCTGTGAGCGCCTGTAATCCGCGCACACCTTCCGTCCACAACACCGTTGTCTCTGTTCCCTCAAGAGAGTCTGCATGTTCCGATAAATACGAGGTGAGCTGGTCACTTCCGATAATAGGAACCGTCATCCCCGATGCATGGAGCACCTGCAGATACAGCCCTGCCTGTGTCGCAGCCTGGCGCTGCGCAGCAATTTTCTCTTCAGGAACAGATCCATCTGCAATAAGCGAAATTTTGCGGGTGTAGGCAGTAACTGTATGGACAACAGTGCTTTCGAACCCGGCATCTGGCCCTTCTTCAATACGCACAACTAAGCGGAAAATCAGCGTTCCCGGCTGGTCGGGGGTGTAAACCGCTTCGACCGTGTCACTAATAGGCTGTGGTCGCCCGGCAACGAACCATCGATACGAGAGAGTGCGCGCAGTGGAGCGAGTCAGCGCTGCATCTAGGACCAGCGTACGACCAACTGCAACGTCCATAGGACCCGAAATAACAGCCTGAACAGGCGGATCGGCGATGGGCAAACCAATGGACGTACCAGTCTGAGCACCAACACTAAACGGGGCTATAAGCCACACTGCCGCGAGAATCGCAGCAAAAGGACGAGAAACAAGCATGAGAAATTAGGCGGAAACGGAACGGCTGGCACGCTGAACCTTTCCTTTGGCAGTGTGCAGCTCTTTATATCGTAGAAGCTGGGGTTCCAGCTTTTCAATAGCGCGGTCAAAAGCCTCCATAATAGCCTTTTTACGCGATTCGCTGTGGAGGATCTTATTCGGCAATTCAACGGTAATCATCACCGTCGTTTCGTCAGCAGCCTTCTTTGTAGGGTTATGCTCAGCCTCTACACGAATGACCGATGATTCATCTTTCAGTCTTCCGCAGTATGTAGCCATTTTATCGAGTTTTTGGGCCATCTTTACGAGTTCTTTTTCCGTATACTGGACCCCTTTTTCGAAGTGCTCAATGTGCATAGAAGAGGAGGGGGAAAGAAGCGTGTCGAAGTATACCACACTCCCCCAAAACAGGCCGTATTGCGAAATTGGGCCGAAAATGCTAGAATAAGACGATATACAAATACCAAATCGCTTATGTCTTCCGTGGAACAAAATCGACCGATTATCGACGCGAAAGATCACCTGTCCGCCATCAAGACGGAGATTGAAGCGAACTATGCCGGATCCGCGTACACACCGGAGAACGTGCAAAATATCGAACGCAAAATGAATCGCACAAAACTGCAGGAAGCAGAAAGAGCAGCTGATCAGGCTGATTCAGCAACGCTCGAGCAATTGGTGCAGCAGATTGATGCAGCAGAATATGATTTGTCGACATTTGCCGAAACGGAAAACACTCCTGGTGCACAGGAATTTAAAGATGAAGCATTGCGATTAAAGACAGTCATCGCACAAAAAATCATCGAGAAGCAGACGCCAAAAACGTTTACGGATCGACTAGGCGAGATGGCAGAAAGAGCAAGTCAGGGCTTAGCAAATATCATGGAGAAAGTGAATGATTGGGCCTCCAAACTGAGCCTGAGTGCATTGAATGGACTCAAAATGCTTGCGAGCATGTTGGGCTTTGAGAGCGCTGCTCTCTTTCTGAATCGCTTCCTTCGCCCTGCAGAAATCCGCAATGTGATTGCTGATAACATCCCGAATGGTGCCGAAGTTGTACGCGATGCATCGGATGCAGATGCAGTGAAGAAGCTGGAAAAAGCATACGAACAAGAGCTCAAGAAGCGCTTCCCTCAGAAGAAAGAGGAAGATAAAACCGAGGAAGAAAAGAAGGATACACAGCGCCCAGAAGACAAACTGTCATTCCTCGATTTCTGCAAAGAACGTGCACAAAATCTGCCACAAGATAAGGAGAAATACCGCATCAAAGATCTATTAGTCGATAATGAAGCAGTCCCGCCCGAAGAGGAGCAGAAAAATAAAGACACGCCCGATGCCACACCTCCGAATAACAAGGAAAAGTCTCCGGAAAAACAGAATCAACGAAAAGCGGTGTACATAACAATGATTGCCGAATCTCTAATGGATGCAGGCGTACCCCTTATAACAGCCCCAGAAAGAGGAAGGCCATCACGCGTCTTAGATAGATCAAAAGACATGGGTGCAGCCCATCTCAATACAGCAAAAGGGGTTACGCAAGTGATGTGGACACTGAATCGATCGGTTCAGTATGCCCTATCCAGTCAGAAAGCACTTCCTTTCCTACCGTTCGAACTTGATGGCAACAAACTTCAATATGAGGATGGAACTTCCGGCTGGCGCGATCCGAATATCCTTTTAGATTTCGATCTAAGTAATAATCCCGAGCTTGTATACAAACAACTGATCAACATGAAAATTGAAAATCATACACTACTCGGTGCCAGTGAAAGAATTACTCTAAATGCAAGCAGTGAGCAGCAACTACAGGGATTCTTCGAGAAATTGAAGGATGCTGCTAATCGTTACAAAAAAATTATTTCTGATACCGAATAATGTCCATGAAACCTTCGAATAATCAATCACAGCAACCCTCCTCTTCTCCACAAGAGACGCAAGCAGAGCATCCGTTGACTCTGCGTGAACGTGTAAAAACATTTACGGACTTAGAGCTGAATCAGCTGATGAGTGACATTGAAGCACGAAAAGAAGTAGCAGACGAATTGCGTGAGAAGGGCACAGAAGAAGCGATTGAAAAGCGCATGGAAGAGCTGAAAGTTCACGATGATGTGCGCTCTCGTTGGGAAAGTCTTCGCACATCCATCCCTGCTACAAGTGAAACTGGTAAGAAAGCTGAGCAGCACTTCCTAAAGGAGATGGTTGATAAAGGTGGTGTGTGGGCCGTGGTTGGAGCTGCCGCTATCACTGTTCTTGCATGGCTTGGATTCAAGAGTTTTAAGAAACTCCGTGAGAGCATTAAGCAAAAAGGCTATCTGCGCACGGCAATCGACAGTGCAAAGGAACACCCCATTTTTACCGCGCTGATTGCTGCACTTGGGATTAAAGTTGGAACAGATGCATACCGCTACATGCTCGATAATCGTGAAGTGATTGAGGAAAAAGTTGGAGAATATGCAGGTGAAACAGGTAAGAACATTATGGAGGCAACAAATGACGTAGCTGAGAAAATTGGCCAAGGAGCTGACTATCTAAAGAATCAATCCGTACGTGGACTCGCCAAGGGTCTTGCGTGGGCACTGGGCGGCAAATATGACGAAGCGACTGGCGTGGTCACCATGCCAAACAAACTGACAGGCGGTCAGAAAAGCATCAAGCCTCCGTTCGTCACCGCATGGCAGGCAGGCGTACGCAGTGAAGGCGGTTCGAACATGGTGAAGAAGGCCTACTCCCTCTTCCTTGTTGAGGATCGATTTGATGCGATTTTGCGACAACGTGCAAAACTGGATGCAAACGTCCGCGAGGCAAATGCCGGACTCTTTGTATCCGTTCAACGTGGTAAGGAATTACTAGCCAAGGGCGTCCGCCCTGGCACTGGAACTAAGGAGTCATTGGAGCTACAACGCGTTCTGGAATTTGCTATTCAGGCCGATCCTGAACTGCAGAAGGCGAAGCCAATTGAAGTAAAAACTGCAACGCCAGACGAAGTCGGTGAACGCCTAAAGCACGTGGAACATGAAATGAAAACGTTCTACGAACAAGAAGAAATTAGTGGCTTTAATCGCACTAAAAGTGCGGTCAATCGCACGGCAAAAGCTGCAGAATTAGAACTACAATCAATGGCATCTCCAACTGCTCGCACACACCTGAAACAGGACACCATCGCAGCAATGCAGCAGACAATTGCCGGCTACGAAGCAACTGTGCACAGTCGCAAGGTACGACTAGGACAGGAATATGCCCAGCTGCTCTCCGCTAACGAAGAGCTGCTTGGTGAACATGCACGTCATAAGCTCAATCGCACATCAGGATCCGACGGACGAATTGGTCAGACACTGGATACCACCGTGAAAAGTGCCGAATCATTCGGGTACAAAGTCGCTCGTAATCCCCTTGGTAAGTGGGCAGTAATTGGTATTAGTGGATACTCATTGGCACCCCTCGCATTGCAGGGGGTTGCAGGTCTACAGAGCGGCAAGGAAGGAGAAGCTGCACGCACGGCTCTGATGTATGACGCCGGGGAAGCAGTGGGTGGATTTATTCCTGGTGTCGGTGAAGTGCTCGATTTCAAAGCTGCATTCACAGGAAAAGATTTAAACGGTCGCGAGCTCGATACCTGGCAACGTGTGACGTCTGGCGCTATGGGAACACTGGGAGCTGCATCAATTGCCGCAGGCTTCTTTACTGGCGGTCTGACCATTGTCGGATTCCGCGCTATTCGTGGAGCAGTGGCAGCACGTAAAGCAGTGAAAGTTACCAAGCTCGCACAGGCTGGCATAGAGACAGCAGGTGTCACCAAAAAGACACTGAAAGCTATTGAAGCCGCTGATGTTACAGCCACAACAGCCAAAGCACTTGATAAAGCGAAAGACAGTGCAAAGACGCTTGAGACCATGCTGGAACTTACTGATGTGCAGCGTAAGGCACGTCGCATTCAGAACTTCATTCATAACGGTCAGCGTACGATGCAGGTCGTAACGTACGCTCACTTAGGCCAGCAGGTATTCAGCGGACTCTCGTGCATTTACGGAAACGCGGACGCATTTATCAATAATGCATTCGATGGTGCGGCAAGCGGCGTTCAGAGTGTTGTTGATTTTGCCCATGAACGTGTCGCCCCTACTAAAAAATAACACTCACCCATGACACACAAACAATCAGCACAGGCACCTCTTCCCTTCACTGAGTGGGTCGAGCAGACCTATCCGCAGAAAAGTGCCGGAATCAAATTCCTGCGCGCAATTGGCGCGCTGGATTTGGCCTATCTGATGTATGTCATGAAGACAGAGAAAGCGCAGAAGAAGCAGAAGCCTGAAAAGAAACCTGTCACACCGCATATCATCCCTGTAATGCCGCTGAAGGTGGAAGATGTAGTGTTGGAACAACCTAAAACCGTACAGAAGCCGAAGGTCGCACCAAAGCCAGTGAAGGAAAAGGTGCATGCAACGCCTGTGAAGACAGCGAAGCCTAAGACAAAGAAGGTAAAGAAAACACCAGATGAAGCTGAGCTCACGATCGAATTTGAGCACAAGCCAGAGCCTCTACCAGAGCCGAAGAAGATTGAAAAAGCGTCTGAGCCGATCGAACCTGAACCACTGATTTTGGACGATGAACCGATGATCGAAGAAGTAAAAAAGCCAGGTAAGAATGTATGGATCGATGACGAGTCACTGGAAGATATCGACCTTCGAAAATCTGGGCAGACACTCACGACAGGAGATGTGACGGCGTCGTTTGATGTTGTCGACATCGACGACGAACAAGAGACACAGCTAATTGTGAACGGCACAGCATGGCGAGCAATGCTCCCATCCCCTGCTTTGAACCTGAGCCGCATGGCACAGATTGTCCGTGCATCTTACGGTGAACTCTACGTCCTTGGACGTATGGCATTGGGAGCAATGTCCGGCGAATGCACCATCGCTGCCGATGAGGCAGCACGCATTGTCACGGAACTTGCAGCATGTACTACATCAACATGTGAGATCGACATCACCTGCTTCGATCGCAACAAGACCTCAAAAAATCGCAAGTCATCCATTGTGCGCATTCGCTTTGACCGCTGCTAAGATCAACTCATGAGTATCCTTCGTCAGTATCCATTTTTGATTCCAGTGGTCGTCATGGTTCTCTGTGAGCTGACGAAAGCCGCTATTGAACATATTCGTACTGGTGAATGGCGTGACGGACTCTTTCGAACAGGCGGTTTCCCCAGTACTCACAGCGCATTCGTTACCTCGCTGCTCATTATTGTTGAGCGAAAGATGGGTGTGCACACGGTGGAATTCGCAATCGCCTTCGTCTTCGCAGCAGTCGTTTGGTATGACGCCATTACCCTCCGACACGAGGTTGGAATGCAGGCCGAGGCATTGAACAAGTTGCAGAAAAAAATGCACTTCCGCGTACAAATTGGCCACTCTTTGAAAGAAGTCATTGGAGGCATCGTCTTTGGAACCGCGGTAACGTACCTCGGAATCTGGATCAGTTAAAAGTTATCCGTTTACCGTTTTCCGTAACGGATAACGGACATCGGATAACGGATATCAATCTCTTTCTTTGATCTCTTCCATTGCAGCTTGTACTCCACCCTTTTTCAATGCGCGTCCGCTCTTGATGAAGGTGTCGACGATCACCGGCACTTCCAGGTAGTCGATCATGATCGCGACCCAGGCGAGCCATCCCGGAAGAATCGTATCAGCACGTCCGGCAAACTGATTGACGACAAATTCATCGGTAATCCAGAACAAGTGCAGCCACTGCGAGTTCAGCATGACCAGAAACGCCACTGCCTTCCAGGAGAACTTTTTACGGAGTTCGAAGAGATACAACGCTGAAGTCGAGATCAGCGCAGGTACCTCCGTGTAATCGACGAGGATGATCAGATTCTGCAGTAAGGCGGATGGATTCCAGATATCCCAACCGAACAGGCGGTGCAGCACCACATGTGTTCCCAACCAGTATAGGTGAACCACCTGCAGCAAAAAGAGCAACGTCGTGCCCCAGAGAATCACACTATAATGACGTTCATACCAGCCCCAAAAACCTTTCTTTGTGCTCATAAAAATCAGAGGGATTGAATTAAAGTATCCATTGGTACCATAACTGTTTCGCCGGTTGATCGTTGCGTCGCTTCAACTGAATTCTGTTCAAGCGTCTTAGGCGAAACAACGAGTCGAACAGGGCAGCCAATTAAATCGGCATCAGCCAACTTGAATCCAACTGATGCGTCTAAGCGATCGTCGAGCAGGACAGTCTTTCCTTCCGCTTCGATGTCTTCGGCTAGCTCAAGTGCGGCGGTGTATGCCTCATCATCAACAGACCGAGCAACCGGCACAATGTGCACATCGAACGGAGCAATAGCGCCTGGCCAGACTAAGCCTTTATCATCGCTCATAGCTTCGGCCACAATGCCCATCAAGCGTGAGATGCCGATACCGTAACATCCCATCACGATGTCGGAACGCTTGCCTTCGTTATCGGTGTACTGCAATCCGAACGGCGCACTGAACTTCGTTCCAAGCTTAAAGATGTTGCCGGCCTCCGAAGCTTTTTCTTCGCGGAACGTCGTACCGCCAGTGACGGGACAGACTGTCTTACCGGATTCAAAAATTTCGCGGTTGATGGCAATACGCTTCCCCTGCTTCTCTGCCTCTTCGCTGATGTAGATGATGTCCTCGCCATTCGGCAGAACTACCTGATACTCATGGGAGTACTGACTGAAAGATCCGCCCGATGCATATGTCAGATAGGTCTGCTCACTCAAACCCAGTCGCTCGAAGACTCGATCGTATGCGCCCTCTACAACTTCGTAGTATCGGTCGAGATCCGCCTGATCGACGTGGAACGAATACAGATCTTTCATGAGGAATTCACGGCCGCGGAGAATGCCGGACTTGGCGCGTAGCTCATTGCGGAACTTCGTCTGAATTTGATACGCAGCAAATGGAAGATCGCGGTACGATTTCACAAACGCCTGTGCGAGCGGCGTAATCACCTCTTCGTGCGTGGGGTTTAGTGCGTACTCATGATCATCGGCGCCATGTGTTTTATAGAGCACATCGAGCGTGTCCCATCGTCCTGTCTTATCCCAGTTCTCTCTGGGTGCAAGTGCGGACATCAGAATTTCCTGTCCGCCAATGCTATTCATCTCTTCGCGAACAATTTGCTCTACGCTACGCAGAACCCTGAGCCCGAGCGGCAGGTAGGAGTACACACCGGCCATCGTCTTATGGATGTATCCAGCACGGGTTAGCAGGTCAGCATTCTTGCTGTTGGCATCGCTGACGGCCTCTTTAGTAGTACGAGTGAAAAGTTGGGAGAAAAGCATGGATGTGGAAAACAGCGTGTATCTTAAGCCAAAAAAGAAAATCCGACAATAACGCTTGCACCTCACGCCACGTCAGGAATATGGGGGCTTAGTTGAATGATCTTGCGAACGAAGCGGTAGCGGATCACACTTCCAAACGATCTATGCGCCGCTTCCTTGCTTCTGCCTGGTTCCCCTTCTGCATCTGCCTGGACTTGGCGGTTGTGACGGCAGTTGCGTACGCAGTACTACAACCAACAGGTGATGATATCGGCAACGGACAAATCCAACAGATCGCAATCTATGCTGCATGGGGTATTGGTCCTGTCGCAGGAATTCTTTCGATGATTGTTGCAGGTATCTTGAACCTGATTCGACGCATTGTTCGTCTACGAAAGACAGCTCTGCTTCATCCGATTGTAGTGATTGCAAGCATCACTCCATGGCTACTCTTCGGCTGGCAGGTCACCGGCGAACCACGCTACACCCCTATCGCCCGCGCAGTGATCGACTTTGCTGCAAGACCACTTCTGTGGGGTTCGCTTGTTGCGATTCTGCTGACGATTGTTCTGAGCATTCCCCTCCTCTTCCCCGCCAAGAAATGATCGGTCGCCTTGCTCTGCTGGCAGTCCTTCCCTCATCACTTTTTTTGAGTGGATGCTTGGGCGACATCATGGAAATTTTCTGCGAAGTCGGCCCCGATCCCGATCACTGTTATCAAGCAGCTGCAGTGCAAGACAGCGAGCCAGATAACTGCGAAAAGATTGCCGGAGAAGGATTCACCGGAACAAATCCTCCACGTGATAAATGCTTTTTGCAGATCGCAGGAAACACAGGAGACCCCACTGCCTGTGACGGCGTTGAGGGCGGATTCATGAGCTACTCAAAAGAAGAATGTCTGGAGAATGCATTTAGAAATCACAACGTTGAAGACTGCGCTAAAGCACCAGATGAAGCAGCGTGCCGTGCAGCCTGGGCGCGCAACGGGAAAGGATGTGGCGATGGCTACGAATTCAAAGACGGGGCATGTGTGAAACCAGAACCAAAGCCAGAGACCACTCCAACCGAGAACCCATTTGAGAATGATAAAGTGAAAGAAGATCTGAATACGATTGGTGACGCAGGAAAGAGCGGATACATGCAGCTGCTCGATTGGGACATTGAGCATGAGACCGATCCCGATCGGTTGGCCGGACTGCAGAACTACAAAGAGTTTTTAACGAGCGCTGGAGAGAAAATAGATAGCGTGTCGACAACATTCGATCAGTTGCAGGAATTAAAGAAACTCTTCATCGACAGTTACGATCCAAAAGACGCGGTCGAGAATATGTCGGCATCGGACATCCTTAGCAAAGGCTTTTTTGATCGCATGAAGGACAAACTGGTTGGAGAAGACGCGCCAACAGAGCGATCGAAAGCAGAAGATGCACTGACGGTGTATACAGCGATGCTGGAGCAACAGAAGGACAACGACTTCATGCAGCAAGGACGATTGGGCCGCGTGACAGAAACGTTGGTTGGTAAGGCGAAAGATGAAGTGTCTGGAAAGTTGAAGGAGTCGGTTGAAGATATTGCCAAGACAGTTGCAGGCGATGCGTTCGTCGTGGTCGGCATTGTCGACAATGCACTGTCATCGTTCAAAGATGCAGCACAGCAAGAAATGTTCATTGGTCTCGCTGCCGCGTACAACCGCCAGCGTGACAGTATTTCTCAGGCCCATCCGGACTGGTCTGCAGAACAGATTCACGCAGCAACCGTGCAGAACGTGAAAGAGAATCCGTACGAGGACAATCCAAATAGCGGCTTCGTGAAGCACGGAAACATTATTGAAAACGGCGACTGCAAAGATGCCGGCAATAATCCTCTGTGTATTGATAACCGTGTCTTCTGGATTGCCATGGATAAGACGTATCGTGTTACACACAGATAAACCGGTGTTATACTGCCGGCATGAACACTGCCCGCCTCGAAATCTTCTCCGACGCCGTCATCGCCATTGCCATGACCATCATGGTGCTGGAATTGCAGATTCCCCATGGGGACAGTTGGGCCGATCTCCGGCCGCTGATTCCGACGTTCCTCGCGTATGTCCTAAGCTACATTTACCTGGCGATCTACTGGAACAATCATCATCACATGCTTGCGGCAACCGATCATATTGATGGGGCAATCATGTGGGCGAACCTGCACCTACTCTTCTGGCTGTCGCTAATTCCATTCAGCACCGGCTGGATGTCCGAGAGTGGTTTCGCGATGCTCCCAACCGCCCTCTACGGCGGCGTTCTTCTCCTAGGTGCCATCGCCTACTACATTCTGCAAAAAACCATCCTCGCTCACTGCGATGCCAACCAGCAGCTACGTGATGCAATCGTGCATTCGAAAAAAGAGGAGATCTCGATTGGTCTATACCTCCTTGGTATCCCGGCATCATTCTGGAGTCCATGGATTGCCCTCGGCATGTACGTCATAGTCGCGTTGATGTGGATGATTCCAGATCAGCGAATTGAACGCGCAGTGCACGGGCATGAGTGAAAGTTGGCAGCCCCGAGACTTTCTCAAACAAATGTCTTCGATGAAATGCTGCATTGGTTCAAAGTCCTGAAAAATATCGCCGCTATCGCTACTGCTTAGGATAATTATCATGCATCGAACAGACAAAAGAGGAGTGTGGCGACACACTCCTCCTACGGCCTCTCCTATTTACGACTCCACCCGAACGCTTAAGCGCTTCGGTTCTGCTTCCGGCTTCTTGGGAATCGTCACTGTCAGCATGCCGTTCTTTGATTTGCACTCTGCCTTCGAACCGTCAGCGTACTCCGGGAGGAGAATCTGTCTCGTAAATTCCGCATAGGAGTAACTACGCTCACGGCGGTGCCACTTCTTGTCCTTCATATCGGCCTTCTCCTCGTGCTTGCCGCTGATCGTGAGGACGTTATTGCTCACATCCACATTGATGGACTTGGGATCGAAGCCAGGGATATCTGCTTCGATCACTACTTCTTTGTCGGTTTCGGAGACGTCCACAGGAAGAGCGAGTTGGCGTTGCTCCATGATGGATGGCATGAAAGATGTCTCGAAGAGGCGGAAGGGATCCCAAAACGCTTCGTCGAAGAAGCGGTTAAACGGACTGCGAGAAAGATCCCTCTGCTCATCGCGCCGTTGAATCTGCCTGCTGTCTGCCATAGAAAAGAGGGGGAATGGAATAAAATTAGCACTCAACAGTATAGAGTGCCAATTCTGTGACGTCAAGATATGCGCTTCGCGGATCGTGTATGGGTGTTTGTTTTGCAACACGAATGGAGAACCGAAAGCTTTTCAAAGCAACGAGCTATTTTATCCCTGAATCTCACTTTTACAGAGTCTGTGTTCAATGGCAGCCCCACGGGGAATCGAACCCCGATTTGCAGGATGAGAACCTGATGTCCTAACCGTTAGACGATAGGGCCAATGATGGAAAAGAGCCCGTCTTCGCTCTACGAGCTTCGCCGAGGCAGGCCGGGCTAGTATAAACGAGGTATTTTGTTCAGCAATAGGCAAAAACAGGGTTGCAAAACCCTGTTAGAGCCATCAAAGCGTGATCTTTAGCTGTTTAAAATACCCCAGCAAATCTCAACAACATGACAATGGCAACAACTCCGATGATGATATAGCCGATCTGCTTTAAACGCCCTTCCATGGGAATATAGTTAAAGATGACTGCAACAATAAGCAGGACAAGGAATGGTGTAATTGCACCCATAGAAAAAGGAGAAGGAATACACCTATGATGACGTCTAAAGCCGCAGTTTCTTACGATCAATGATGATACGCACTCCCCTTCAAGATTTCTGATGCACGATACAACTGCTCTAAAAACACCACACGGCACAATTCGTGCGGAAGCGTCATGAAACTGAGACGAATGATTTTCTTTCCCGCCTGACGGACATTGTCGGTGAGGCCGTAGCTCCCACCCAAGATAAACGTCACTGGCTCGCCGCGGTCGCGCATCTGTTCGATCTCCTTTGCGAATTCCTGCGATGTCATTTCTTCTCCTGTTTCATCAAGAATCCAGAGCGTGCCACCTGTCTTTTGTGCGGATACCAACAAGCGCTCAGACTCTTCTACCTTCTGTCCGGATGCATTGGGCTGATGACTAGGAATAAGTTCAGTCACGCGAAAATCAAAAGCATGCTTGAGGCGATCGACATACAGCTTTGCACCTTCTTTTGCCCACTGCTCACGGAGCGTGCCGATGCAGATCAGGTTAATTTTGTGCATAGAAAGTCATGGTTCCCCTCGGCTTCGCTCGGGACAGGCTCTGGGTTCACCATGACACTATACGTGTCACCCTGAGCTCGACGAAGGGTGTCTTACTTCTTCTGCAGCACACTCACCGTCTCAATATGCGGCGTGTGCGGGAACATGTCGACAGGCTGAACCGTACGTAGCTCGTATCCGGCCTTCAGAAGCTCGCCAAGGTCACGCGCAAACGTAGCGGTGTTGCACGAGACGTACACAAGCTTCGAAGGATTATGTGCGATCAGTGCGCGGAGTGCATCGGGGTGCATACCGGCTCGTGGCGGATCTACAATGATCGTCTCAAAGTGATACTTCCCTCCTGCCTTTAGCTGATCGTTCAAAATCTGTTCCGCACGGCCTTTGTAGAAGCTGATGTTTCCGATGCGATTCTTTCCCGCAGACTTCAGCGCATCTTCCACTGCGGATGGATGGCTTTCGATACCGACGACTTTCTGACAGAAACGTGCGAGGTACTGACCGATCGTTCCCATGCCGCAATACGCATCGAGAACCGTATCGCGCTGCGATAATTCTGCACCGTCACTAATTGCCTGATAGAGTTTTTCGGCACCAAGAGTGTTTGTCTGAAAGAAGGAGAACGGCGAAATATCAAACTCAAGGTCAAACAATCGCTCGGTAATAGACTCCTTTCCAACGAGCGAATGAACAACCGGCGCATCGGGCTTATCGTTGAGACCGGTGTTCTCGATAATCATCAATGACTCGAGCCCGGGCCGTCCGGCAAAACGCATGAACTGCTGGAACAGCGGCTCCAGCTCTTTTTTTCGCGCATTGAGCAAGAAGCAAATCATGTTCTCCCCTGTGTGAACACCTCGGCGGAGAAGTAATGTGCGGAGCAATCCTTTGTGAGTTTTTGGGTTATGAACCAAGAACTTCGTATCTTCCATAAAACGTTTTACGTCCAGCAACAGAGATGGGAGTGTCTCGTCGTACAAATGACAGTCGGACATCGGCAGCACCGTGGACCAGTCGTTTGGCCGGTGAAAGCCAATGGTTGGGCCTTCGTCGATATGCACGCGCTTCCCATTCTTCTCTTCCACGCGCATCGACGTGTAACCAAAGCTCATCTCCAATTTATTGCGGTAATAGAACACCTGCGGACTCGGGATAATTTTGAGCACACGGCCTGGAAGCTGCTTGCGAACGGCATCTTCACCAGGGGTTAAATGCTCGAGCGTCTCGCGGACGATATCTTCCTTATAGAGAAGCTGCTTGTTATACGGCAGGTTCTGCCACGTACAACAGCCACATTCGCCAAAATGCGGGCATCGGGGCTGGATCTCATCAAATGCCTTACGAACAACCTTCACCACTTTGCCTTCGGCATAGCGATCTTTGGTCTTCGTGACGACAATCAGCACCTGCTGTCCTGGAATGGAACCAGGAATAAAAACAGGGAAACCGTCGATTTGGGCCATTCCAGAGCCTCCGTGGGTGACTTTTTCGATTGTCACCGTGAATTGTTGCCCGTTATAGACCGGGCGATCGGTGGTATTTGACATTTAAACGATAATAGTATATAAATTACACCTTTTGCATTCTCCTCGTCCTCACTCAAATGTTCCGTAAAACGGCGATTATCGGGCTTGCAATCATGTTCTCGGGGGCACTCGCTCTGACGGGAAGTATAGCGATTGATGGATATCTGACAAGCGCAGAGGTCGAAATAGCGCAGAATGATGCCGATCATGCCGTCGCTAGTACCAAAAAGGTTGCATCGAATCAGAAGCGCAAACGCCTGGTTGCCAGGCTCTTAACAACGCAAGAAGAGCGACTGCTTCCTGCTGTTCAGAACGCCGATATTACACCAGCGCATCAAAAACTGGCTGATACCGTCCTGCGCTCACTGCCGAATGGATGTCGCGACCATCTGCGAAACTTTTACGTGCAGTACGATAACCCCAAGAGCCGCGGACTTGGCGGAAAAACAACGATCATTTTGACAGGCAATGTCCCCGATGAAGAATTCACCGGACTGCTGATTCACGAGTGTGCCCACGTTATTCACAGCAACATGCCAGGATCCCCTCTCTCCGGTAAAAGCGCATTCGTCGATGGCGCAGATCCGTTCTACAACGACTCACCGATTGCAGCATTCTTTTCTATCAGCTGGACCGAAGCAGACGTCCTGAAGCGCGAAGCAAAGAAAACTGACTTCGCATCGGGCTACGCCATGAGCGATGCCTTTGAAGATTTTGCTGAGACGTTTGCACTCTACGTGCTGCATCGCGATGCATTTGAAGTCCGAGCAAAGACCAACACGGCGATGGCTGCCAAGCTGGAATGGATGAAGACGAACCTGCCATCAGCAGAACATATCCTCGGTACCAGTCGCTACACATGGGAGAAAACTGTGCCATGGGATGTGACGAAATTACCGATGACACTCACGGCTTCTAGCTTATAGCTGTTGGCTTTCAGAAGAGCACCTAGAAGCTGAAAGCTGAAAGCTATAAGCTTCTCTCATGCGCCGCTCTCTCCTTCTCGCACTCTGGCTTCTCACTGATCTTGCGGTCTTTGTCGGATCCTACGCACTCGCATACTTTTTGCGTGTCGGATTCATCTTCTCGACAGACTTTCCGATCGATCGGTATCTACTGATCACGCTTCTTGTCAGCCCAGTCTGGTTGTTGCTGCTGATTGGCACGCGCACATTCGCACTGCTCCGCAAACAGTTGAGCCTACGCACACTCGCGTACATCGGTGTTGCAGCTATTGCCGCCCTCTCGCTCTTCACACTGTCGTATTACTTCATCTACGGATTATTCTTCAGCCGTCTGCTGCTTATCCAAGCCTTCGCTCTTAGCATCATCCTTCCGTGGGCATGGCATTTATTGTTCGGATGGATTGCACGAATGTTCATGCGCGGTGAGCATCCGACATATCCGACATTGATTATCGGCACGACACGCGAGGCAGCACGGCTGATTGAGAAGATGCAGAAGAATCAGAGTCCACTAACACCCGTCTCGATCCTTGATGGAAGAGGTAGTAAAGAGAAAGACATCGGCGGTGTCCCAGTTGAAGGAAAGCTGAATAAGCTGGAAGAGACGTTGTCGAAGCACAACATCACGCATGTGATTCAGTGCAGCGACCTAGAACAATCGATGAACCTGCTCAGCGCCTGTCGCAATCGAAACATCACGTACATGCTACTTCCTTCCGTGCTCGGCATGATTGAAGGTGACGAGCGAATTGATGTCATCGAAGGCCAACAGGTGACAACGGTGCGTCCACAGACATCAGTATTGGGGTGGTTTTTCCGTTAAAGAACTATGCATGCTTTTATCCTCGCTGGCGGCTTCGCTACGCGGCTCTGGCCGCTGACGGAACATCGAGCAAAACCGTTGCTGCCTGTTGCTGGTAAGCCAATGCTGAGTTGGATCGTCGAAAAAATCCCCGCAGATATTCCTATCGTCGTTAGTACCAACTCTGCATTCAGGGAACACTTTGCCGAGTGGCAGAAGACGATTGATCGATCAAATTTGACCGTGCGAATTGAAGAAACTCGCAATGATGATGAGAAGCTGGGAACGCTTGGTGCAACAGCGCAGTGGATAGAAATGGATACGATCGATGACGACATCCTTCTACTAACCGGAGACAACTGGCTCGGGTTTGACATGAACAATTATTGTGCACAATTCGACGGAGCATCGGCCCTCGTCGCTGCGCACGACATCGGCAGCTTGGAACAAGCGACTGCGTTCGGAACCATCATCGCTGATGCACATGGACAGGTGACATCCTTTGAAGAGAAGCCAAAGCACCCAAAGAGCACACTTGTAAGTACCGGCTGCGCCATCCTTCCTCGTTCAACCATTCCCGATCTCCTCGCATTTGCCAAAGTAAAACCCGACAACATGGGTGGAATTTTTGAAGAGCTGCTGCGATTAGGCAAAACCATCAAATGCTTTCGGTTTGATGAAGCATGGTTCGATATCGGCTCATTTGAGACATATTTGGAAGCAACACGGGCAATTGTCGGCGATACGTTGATGCATGAGCCATCATCGACTATTCATGAATGCGAGCGAATCGGCAGTGTCGTTATAGGTGCCCGTTCACGGATCACAAACAGCGAATTGGAAGATACGGTGGTATTTGAGGACTGCACGATTGAAGACTGTGTGTTGCGTGATTGCGTGATTGATAATGGATGCATCCTAAAAGGCATCGATTTGACCGGGAAAATGCTTCGAGCTGGCACAACGCTCAAACGAGCGTAAGATCCAAGAAACAAGAACCAAGATCCCAAAAACTGGACCTTGTAATGTGGATCTTGGATCTTTGGCGTGGATGTTTTTTGGAAATGCCTCTTATTAGTTATACCATTATTTTAGATAATTGCGTATTTTGGACCCCTCCCCTACACTCCGTCCACCCTATGAAACGCCTCATTCCCCTTTCATTCGCCGTTCTGCTGCTCTCCGCTTGTGGAGAAACGCCAACAATCTCGTTCCGCGCAGACGTCACAGATGTAGGCGGACAAGTTCAGCGCCAGACAGTTCTGACGCAGAGCTTGAACGTCGTGCAGCGCAGACTGGAATCGATGGGAGAAGAGCCAGAAGCGAGTGATATTCAGCCAAATGGTTCGGGTGCAATCATTACCATCGGTGCAGAACATCAGGAAGCACTTGATGCACTGATGACAGACTTGCAGGCTCCGTTCGATTTGCGCGTGATGTCGCAGGTAGGAAAAGAGGAGAAGGCAGATATTACGGTGGAGCGTCATGGCGGCTTTGTGAACACCGGCATCACGCACGATGACCTTGTGTGGGTTGAGGCCGGCCAAGAGACTGATTCTGAGATGGGCGCTGTTCGCCTCGTCTTCTCGGAAGAGGGACGCGCAAAAATGTCTGCACTGTTTAAAGAAATGAAAGGAAAGAACATCGGTATCTTCGTCCGCAATCAGCTCATTAGCCTGCTGCAGGTCGAAACTGATGTGTTGCAGGATGATATTGTCATTCGTCAGATCCCCAGTCTCGAGCTTGCGCAGATTTTTGCGGAAGACGTGAATGTCGGTATCCACGTAACGTTTACTCCGGTTCCCTGATTCTCTCATGGCTAAGAATACTGTTTCCCCGCGCACCATCATCACCGTCGTTTTGGCGGCATTGCTGATCATCGTTGCGCTTCCCGACAGCGTCAAAGCTGGATGGGCTCCATCATGGCTGCGTCCTGGTTTTCACCTGGGACTCGATCTTGCCGGAGGCACACAGCTCGATTTCCGAATTTCGGAAGAAGAGATTCGTCAGCAGCTCGATCTGATTGATGCAGAGTTAGCAGAAGTTGAGGCATCGGGTGGTGGCGAGCGTGCCGATCAACTGCGTGTGCAGAAAGCTGCCATTGAAGAACAAGGACGCAATCTTGTGGAAGCAATTCGCACCGTGCTTGAGCGCCGCATCAACAGTCTTGGTGTGAGCGAAGCAACCATCACTCCTTCCTATGTCGGCAACGAGAAGCACCTGTTGGTGGAATGTCCTGGTGTTATTGATGTACAGAAGTGTATTGATACGGTCGGTAAGACCATTCGCCTAGAATTCAAAGAAGAGGAAACTGAAGCAAGTGCTGAATACGTTCAGTCTGTTATTGCTAAAGCAAACGCCGCACAAAAGCGCATTACCGCCAGCGGCACAGCGCTCTCTGTTATTGGTGAAGACATGATGAGTGAGCTTGGTACCGGCTATCAGCCCGATCACTGGTACTTCCGCGATGAACTTCCAGCCGGTCTCGACCGTCTCTGGAACCTTCAGCCAACTGCAGGAGTACAGCGCGTGAACGGCGCTATTGATGTCCCTGTACAAGATGAGAGTGGACAGACTGGCATCCGCACCATGAGCGGCATCTTCTTGGTAGAAGTATTGCAGGCTCGCACGCAGACTGGTCGTGTTATTCAGGAAGCGTCGAAGGCATTTGAGCGCATCACTCAGATTGAACAGGATGTAACGCAGGCCTACCGCAATAACGTCACCCTCGATGCCCCTCTTTCCGTTCGTCTCATGGGTCTTCTGCGCAGCATGAAGCAGGGGGACATGCAGACCATTGAAAAGGAAGATGGATCGGCGAGCGTTGTGTTCCTTCGTTTGTTCACACCTGGACGACAGCAGGCTGACGTCAGTCACATTCTTGTCGCATACAAGGGAGCGAATGCTGCTCCAACAGGAGTAACACGCACCAAAGAAGAAGCTCTTGCACGTGCGCAGGATTTGAAGAAACAGATTGCCGCTGGCGCCATTTTTGAGGACATCGCTCGCACACAGTCCGATGGAACGTCCCGTGCGAACGGTGGAAAGTTGGAAGGAATTGCCCGCGGTGAATTGGTTCCTTCATTTGAAGACATCGCCTTCACACAGACTCCTGGCATTATCAGTGAGCCAGTTGAAACACCATTCGGGTATCACCTCATCCGCGTCGACAAAGCTCCGTATCAGACTCCAGACAAAGCCAACTTCGACGAGCTGAGTGTGACCGGTGCCAACGCAAAAGTCCGCGCTGACGCTCTGCTTACTCGCCTTCAGACAGGACAGATTACCTCCCAGGAAGAAGCTATTCGTCTGCGCACACTCTTCTTCTCATTGGAGCCAACAGGCTGGAAAGACACAGCACTGGATGGCAAGCATTTCCGCAGCGCATCCGTCACATTGGATCCAACCACCAACCTTCCTGTCGTACAGATTCTGTTCAACGACGAGGGCGGAAAATTGTTCCAGGAACTGACGAAGAACAATATCGGTAAGCGCATCGCTATCTTCGTTGGTGGCGAACTGGTCTCTGCTCCAACT
>JBGAVO010000019.1:0-9687 GCA_044228075.1 Candidatus Peribacteraceae bacterium | reverse complement strand
GCTTCAGCGATGAGGCGCTGGCCCGCGCTCGCGCGACGGTGGCGCGGGCTGTTGGTGCTGCATAACGCCGCCTTAACCGGCGCCGAAGGCGTCCGAGTTGAAGGCACAGTTAGAGGGAGAGAATGATGCTGGAGAGATTGTTTTGTGCAGTATTCGGCCACCGCTACGTTGTTGAGCGCGTGCTGAACCACGGAGCGCGGAAGGTTGGTTGCACGCGATGCGGCAGGCATTGGGCGATGCACGACGAGACGCGCTCTTTTGTGCAGTGGGACGGTGAGTTTGAAGCGCTCTATGCACCGGGCGGAATACTTGAAGAGGCGGCAAAGGATGCGCCCTCTAACGCGGAAGCTGAAGGGCCGGAGCGCCGATAGGCGCGGAGGTCCGCTTCGAGCGCCATGTTGGGCGCGACGACAATTTGCAATTTTTTGGCGACAACGCCGCTTTTTGGAGAACACGAAGATGAGCAACCTTACCCTGCAACTCGACGGCGACGCCCTGCGCGAAGCCACCGTGCAAGCCATGCTTGGCGTGCTGACGCCAGAAGTGAAAGCCAAGATGCTGGAAAGCGCAGTGCAGGCGATCTTGGCCCCCAGCACGAACTCATGGGACAAGAAAAAGTCCCCGCTGGAGTTGGCATTCGAGCGGGCGGTTGAGCAAATTGCCAACGCCGAAGCGAAGCGAATGATTGAGGAAGACGGCACGATGCGCGAGCGCGTGAAAGAGCTGCTGCGCGTAACCGCTGACAAGGTGCTTGACGCCGACATGGACAAGCTGGCGCAGCGTATGGCTGATGCGTTCGCGGCCTCGATGCGGAAGGACTGACGCCCAACGCTGAATTAACCGGCGCGCCGCTTGGCGCACCCGGAGCGCGCCGGCCTGTCGCGCGTCCGGTTGAATGACGTGTTAGGCCACTGCTGGAGAAGCGAGATGGAACTGCCCACTGACGAAGACTGGCGCGACCACGCAGAAATTGCCAGGCAAGATGCGCTGGACGCTGACGCGGCGCGACCGTTGCTGGAGCGACTGCGCGAGGCTGAGGCCGACTACACCGTCACCTACGGCAGCGGCGAGCTGTACGGAGAGGCGGCGGATGTGCTGGACGCTGCGCGGCGCCTGTGGCCGCTGATCGAGCGCAGCACGAAGGGACTCGTTTTCACGGCCGACCGGGCTGGCGAAGTGGCCTCCGACATGGCTGCGCTGCGCAAAGCGCTTGTGGCCTAACGCGAAGTAGACACCTGATCAGACTAAGTAGACCTTCACCCCTCACTTTTCAAAGAAAGTTAACCATGGGACGCAAACGAACCAGCCGGCTCGATCTCCCAGAACGTGTCTATTTTCATCACCAGGCATATTACTATGTCCATCGCTCTGGTAAGTGGGAGAAACTCGATACAGACTACGTCAAAGCGATGGCGATCTGGGCGACACGTCTCGCTGAACAATGCACTGAGATCGTTACTGTCGGCGATCTCCTCAATCGCTATATTGTCGAGGTCGTACCGACAAAGGCTGAACGCACACAGAAGGATAATTTGCATGAAATTCGTTACTTGCGAGCGTTCTTCGGTGAGATGCCTTGCACCGGCGTCGAAGCCAAGCACGTCGCTGCGTACCTCGACGCTCGCACCGCCAAGACGAGAGGAAACCGCGAAGTAGCACTGCTCAGCCATGCGTTCAACAAAGCAATTCTGTGGGGCATTTGCAAATACAACCCGTGCTCTGTGCCGGGCATGCGTAACCGAGAAGCACCTCGTGATCGCTATGTCACAGATGAAGAACTGGCTGCGTTTCGAGCGTTGTGCCCCGAGTGGATGAAGATTTACATCGACCTCAAGGGCCTCACCGGCCTTCGACAACAAGACCTGCTCGCTCTTCAATGGAGCGACATCACCGAAGAAGGAATCACCGTATGTCCAATCAAAACACAAACCAGCACGCGCAAACGGATATTGATAGCAATGACCCCAGAATTAGATTCGCTGCTGGCGTTTTTGCCGAAATCCGGAAAGCACTGCTTCACAACCCGGCTGAAACAGTCATACACCTCGTCCGGATTTCAGTCCATCTGGAAGCGGTTGATGACGAAGTTCATTGTAGTTGGAGGCGTTCGTTTTCACGAACACGACTTGAGGGGGAAAGTGGCGACGGACATGAATGACCCTATAGCTGCTCAGAAACTTCTCGGTCACAAGGACATGAGCATGACAGAGGATTATATCAAAGCGAGGCAAACCGAAGTAGTGCAACCCCACACAAGGAAAACGAAATGAATTTGAACTTTAAGGCCATAGAAACAACCCGCAGCGAATATCTCACTAACTTCTCTGCTGTCAAAGGGGAGAAATACGCAGAATTTATGCAAGAGTACTTTCTTGTTCTTGCCTGTGGCAAGGCGATTGTTGAAGCCCTGCATCCCGAATACAAGGATATAACGACAAAGATACTGTGTAACCTTATGTCAATAACATGTTCTTCGCTCGCTCGCGAAGCGGGTATACCTAAATCTGACATCCCTATCGCTGTGCAAGAATGCGAAACGATGTTCAACTCGATCAGTAACGCTTCCGTTCTTCCACCGGGAATATGCTGATGGTAATCAACTTCGAAGACTTTGAACCTTACTTCTTTCTCAACAGCGACGGTGAAGAAGAAACGGTACCTGGTGAATATTTCGGAATGCGAGAAAAATGTAGAAAGAACGGTTCGCGACTTGTCACAGTGGTCGATGCAGAGTGCGAAACAGTGTGTTTCGCACCTGTGAACATTGCTCGAAAAATTGTAGAATTACTTAACAAGGAGAAATAAAATGGTGGCAGCAGTTGAAACAATGGCGTACGTTGGTGAAGTTCCCTGGCACGGTCTGGGAAACAAGGTCGAAGAGGGTATTGACCTTGACGAATTCCGGCGCAGCGCCGGTCTGGACTGGGATGTGCAGAAGACCCCGGTGCACTACGGTAACGAAGGCTTGCCGTTCAAAGACAAATTTGTTTTGAACCGTACCACTGACATGCACCCCTACGCCGTCGTCTCTAGTCGTTACAAGCCCGTGCAGCCGAAGGAAATCTTTGAGTTCTTCCGAGAGCTTCTCGCTCAACATGGCATGAAGATGCACACGGCAGGTGCGCTGAATGATGGGGGTAGAATTTGGGCGCTGGCTGAAACCGGCGACAGTGCTTTTATCCGTGGGCTGGATCAAGTGAAAGCCCACTTGCTCCTTTGCACAAGCTACGATCTCACACTCTCTACTACAGCGCAGTTCGTATCTGAGAGAGTTGTGTGTAATAACACCCTGAACATCGCTTTGGGTGAGAACGGTGGTGGACGGATCGTTATTCCGCACGCCGTGCAGTTCAATCCGGATCTCGTCAAGGACCAGTTGGGCATTGGTCTCGAGCAGTGGGGCGCGTTCTCCCAGGCGCTGGAGGTACTAGCCAGGGTGAAGGTCGGCATGGTGACGGCGTCCAGTGTCATGAACAAGGTCTTCAAGCTCCCCGAGGACCCGACTGTGCCGTGCCCAGACCGTGTGCATGCGGACAACGTGTTCAACCTCTTCGTCGAGCAACGCTTCCGCGGTGCCGACCTCGCCGGCCAGACCGCCTGGGGGCTGCTCAATGCAACGACGGAATACGTCGATTGGCACAAGCGTGCACGTAACCAGAACAATCGCGTCAACAGCGCTTGGTTCGGCGAGGGTGCGAACCTCAAAGACGCGATGTTTAATGAGTTGTTGGAGCAGGCCGCATGATGGCACGAGCCTTGTGCATCACCTTCCACCTTTTCGTCCTTGTTTTCGGCGGGGTTGGTTGGGTGAATAACGCCCTCAAACTTTTCGACATCGACGCGTTCAACATAGAGTTTGTAGTACGCGGCACGGGGCTATTGTTTCCACCGATTGGCGCAATTATCGGCTATTTCTGAACCACTCAGCAGGGGCAAGCCCTGACGTGCCAGGCACCGGTGCACGACATGGATAAACAGTGCCAGTGAGTCCAGAGGGGAATATTCCGCCCCAGAGTTGCACTGACCGAACTCACCGTTCGAAAGGTCCGAGATACCTTAGTCCCCGAGCTAACTTGGGGCACCAATTCCAAGGAGAAGATGAAGATGGCAAACATGG
Organism: Candidatus Peribacteraceae bacterium; assembly: GCA_044228075.1. Taxonomy (GTDB): domain Bacteria; phylum Patescibacteriota; class Gracilibacteria; order Peribacterales; family Peribacteraceae; genus JAKQEM01. Next base: position 5,570 of record JBGAVO010000019.1, on the reverse strand, counting down.
TAATTATTGAAGACGGTGACTTAAAGTATTTTTGGGAATGCTCGGAGTGCAAAAAGCTCCACAAAGATACTCGGAAGTTTGAAAAATCTAAAAACTGCCCGAGTTGTGGGGCACCGATCCTTTGTTGGATTGGCATTGACGACTACCTTGAGGAGGAATGAAAGTGCCAGAAGCAGCAAATGCCGCGGAAGATCATCATTCCGCAATCAAGTCACTTAAGGAAGCGCGTATAAGAGAGGATGAAAATCTTCCACAATGCCAAATTGTGAACATTGAGCATTACAGCGGGGAAGTCCGTCATCTCGGGAGAGCTGTGATTTTGCGCAAAACCCCAACAGGCATGCTTATAGTGCGTTTTTTCGGTCCGGTGCATAAATATGAACAACGATTCATTTGGGACAAATATCGCTCGGTGTTTCGGCAATCAGAAAAAGGTAAAAGCTTCGCTGCCAATCGTCGCGAATTGCGCGATGTGCCAATCGAATTCATGCCGATATGTGATGAGGAATAAAAAATGAACCGCGAACTTAAAGATCAACTAAGTGTTCTGCGTGACGAAGGTTATGTTGTGGTGATTTTCACACCCGACGAACTTGAAGGGGCAGATGCTCAAGATGTTGAGCAAGAACTGGCATTAGCAGGTTGGGATACGATTGAAAAGTTCAAACCGGCGCAAAATATTCCGAAGTGCCCTCGATGTGGAAGCGAGGATCTCACATGGGACGAAATTACTGTCGACGGAAAGATCGCCAGACAAGAAGCGGGGTGCGGCATTTGCAACTTTGAATGGTATGACGTTTTTAGACTGACGGGATGGGAGGATAGGTGAGATGCAAGGCAAAATGATGCTGTATCTGGACCAGTGGGGTAATAAGTTCTGGGCAAGAACCGTGAAAGAGCTTCGCGAACAAATCCCCGGTCGAGTCGGCAAGATGCACGTCGACAAAAAAGATGGATCAATAGTTCATGTCGGTTACGTGATTGGGGAACACTGGCTAACAGCGTATGCCCCGGTCGAAATCAAGCAGTAAATTACCGAGGAGATATTCAAATGAGCTTCAAACCAATGATTCAAACCGCAGGTGATCCTGCGTTTTATCCGAACAACCTTGCCTTCGCCACTCGAGAAGAAGCAGCCGCTTCTGCTCAGGCGACATTCACCAAGTGGCTACTCGCTGTCGACTGGCGCGTTGACGAGTCGGACGAGCCTGTGAACTGGCGGATCAAGGATGGTGTGTTGGAGCCAGTCACGCCATGAAATTTTCACTTGAAAACTATATAACGACGCTCTTCGCAGTTTTCATGACTGTCGGGGTGCTAGCTTTCATGTTAGCGATTGGTCTAGCGATTTTTGAAATTTTCTTCACAACACCCATGTGCAAATAAAAAATAAGGCGCGCTATGAAATTTACATCCGAGGTTAGAACAGACGACTTCTTCGCGGATGATATTCCCGAAGAAGTGACATTCGAAATTGACAAAGAATCGGCAAGCCGCATTCGCGAATTGGCAGAGGTAGTTAAAGCGAATAATCTGTACAAGGTTGTGTTTTTTGATTACCGCGCTGAGTGGGGTACACAAACAGATTGTGACCAACTTAATGTCAGCGAAGACGAATTTTGGTTCAGCACTTATCTGAAACACACGTGCATAGAACTATTTACTGAGCGCTACAAAATCACAGACCTGGAGCCAGTATCTTGAACACATATCACCTCTTGTGGCATCCGGGCACAAACCGCCTCGTGATCGAACAACGCATTCTGTCTGGATATGAGTCGCAAAAAACAGTCCGAGCTTCTTCCTGGATCGACGCCAAGAAGCGGTTCGGTTTTGAACTCACTGCTCTACAAGAAGAGATGCTAAATGCACAAAACAATAGCCATAAAGTTAGTCGGGGGACTGTCCACAACATCAAAGATGCCCGGTCCAAGCTACGGGCTGCCGACCGCCAACTGTTTGACAGGAGCGAAACTGGCGAAGGTGGCCGGGAGCACGTGCAGCAATTGTTACGCGATGAAGGGGTACTATCGAACGTTCGGATCGACAGTGATTCCCGCACAGCAGAGGAGGCTTGCTTCGATTTCTGATCCCCAATGGGTTGAAGCGATGGTCACAGTACTCGAAAAAGAGCGCTGGTTCCGATGGTTCGACAGCGGGGATCTGCAGAGTACGCAGATGCTGCTCGACATCTTCGAAATCGCACGCCAGACGCCGCACTGCAGTCACTGGTTGGCGACACGCGAGCGCAGTTTTGTCCGCGAAGCTCTTGCAGTCTCTCACACACCTGATAACCTTGTTGTGAGAGTGAGTGCGACGTTTCCCGACGTGCCGGTGCGCGAACTGTACCTCGAGGGCGTGAACTACGCGAACGTCCACAAGAACAAGCCCGCAATGGGGCATGAGTGCGCAGCGCCTAAACAGAACGGCAAGTGCGACACGTGTCGAACTTGTTGGGACAAGAAGGTAAAGGTTGTTTCATACAAGGAGCATTGAAAATGGGAACAAGAAGTCTTACATTCGTTTACGAAGGTGTCTCCAAAAAACCAAATGTCGTTATGTATCGACAGATGGATGGATACCCGTCTGGCCACGGTCTCGATTTGGCTGAGTTTCTCAGGCCGATCAAAATGGTGAACGGCCTTGGAGTAGACGATGCGCAAATCGTAGCCAACGGCGCTGGTTGTCTTGCAGCACAGATGGTAGCGCATTTCAAAACTGATCCCGGTGGAATTTATCTCGTTTCAAGTGGGTGCCACCACGGGCAAGAGTACGAATATCTCGTCACAGTGCTTGAAGACGATAGCATCGAAGTAACCTGTCGTGAGCCGAAGGCTCGCAAACCGTTGTTCAAGGGTAACGTCGCGGATTTTGAAGCCTGGTGCAAGAGGCAGAAATGAAAATTGCAGATATTAGCGTCGAACTGTTCGACACAATGGGCACTGATCTTTCAGTAGTTAACGCTGCCCGCGTGTCATTCGCTAAGACAAGCACCGAGTTAAGTAAGCTAGACATCAATCTGATTAAATACCTCGTCCAGCACAAGCACTGGACCCCATTTGCCCACTGCTTCGCGTCCTTCCGAATCAAAGCGCCGATCTTTGTGGCGCGGCAATTGGCAAAACACCAAGTTGGTCTGGCCTGGAATGAAGTTTCTCGCCGATATGTTGATGAAGAACCGGAATTTTATTTTCCAGAGACTTGGCGCACTCGACCAACCGGCAGCATTAAGCAGGGGAGCGGAGAAGCTATGTACGAGCAAGAGCTGTGGAAGCAGTCGCTTAAAGAGCACTGTGCAAATATGCTTGCTTGGTATACACATGCCATCGCCTGCGGGATGGCCCCAGAGCAGGCACGCATGGCGCTTCCGCTCAATACGATGACCGAGTGGATTTGGTCTGGGTCGCTCGCAGCATGGGCGCGCGTGGCAAGCCTTCGACTCGATTCTCATGCCCAGCAAGAGACTGCTGCCGTGGTGGCGTACATCGCCGCGCACATGCGAGACCTCTTCACTGTTTCTTGGTCTGCAATTGAACGAACTTTCTGAACACTTAGTGCAGTTCGAACCGGGGGAACTCACTCCGGTGGGTTGGTTCGAACTGGTAGACACTTAGAGAAAGGAGTAACTCACACAATGGGCACGCGTACACCAAACTCGCAAGAGTGGTGGGAAAAAGAGACGGCCTTTATCGAAATGCAGAGCGTGAGCTGGATTCGTATGGGTGAGTTCAGTTCGTACTGCCGTATGCAGGCTCGCTTTGCAGATAAAGATGGTTTCCCAGAATTAGCCGAGCGAATCAGACAAGCTGAAAGAATACCTCATAAATAAGGAGAAATTATGAAAACTTCATGGTATCAATTGCGAAAGAACATGGAGGACAAACGCATAAATGACGAAGTGCTCACGGCTAAAAAAACTTCGCGAAGATCATCCGGAACTGACATGGACAGAGGCGCTTCGTTTAAGTAAATCGACTTGGGGCAGGATTCCTGTTTTATGAAACTACCTACACCAACACAAAGTAACGTTTGTGACGTCTGTGGAAAGACACGTGGAGCAGGATCGAACCACAGCGCGTGCGCGAAAATTCGTCAACAACGATTCGCCAACGAGAACAAAACTCGAAAAGAAGGGGGTAAGAAATGTACGGAATTCAAGTAAACATCGGCACTGTGCCGCAGCCTGACTGGCGGTGGATTTACGGCAATACCATGGACCGCACCGAGTTTCGCACAGAGGCTGAGGCAACGAAGCACCTGACCTTGCGGTACTCGGCCCTCAAGAGCAAGTGTTTCCGCGTACGTCGGTTTGACGAAGAGGAGGTAGAATGACTACCTGTCACGAAGGTGAGTTTGATTGGCCTGAAGACAACGATGACGAACAGGAAGAGGGGGAAAGAGGAATGAAGTTATGACGAAACCATGTGAAGACGAACGGCTTGCGATCTTGATTGATCGCGACGGCTTAAGTGCAGCCGTTGATTTCGCCAAGCGAACACTGCAGATTTACCGAACCGCAGTTCTGACAAGTAGGAAACGGGGGCATAAAAAACCTCACCACGCAAGTCTTCCTGAGTACAGAGGGAAGTTCATCAAGACCTACCTCTACTATAAACAGTTTATTAAAAATAACGAGGTGATTGTATGACGAAGTATTGTTGGAGTTTTGACGAAGAATGTTTCACTGGTAACCACGACGCGGTCGAAGATGCGCTCGCCGAAGCGAGTGGGGTAAATTACAACGACCGTGAGACTGTTTACATCGGCGAGGCAAAACCTGCCAAGGACATTCTTGCTCAACACGCACGTTCTATTGGTGAGCGAGTTTTTGAGTTTCTTGAAGAATATCTCTACGAGGAGATCGGCGATGCCGTTGAGTATTTCAAGGCGACACCCGAACAACACAAGGTGCTTTTTCATGTCATCATCGATCACATTGAAAAGAACGTCGGCTTCAACTGTTTTGGCGTAAGTAATGTTACTGAGTACGCACTCTCAGTCATCGAGAGCGAAGGAGGTGAACTGTGAGTCTTTTGTCATACAATGAGTTGTGTGAGCTTGTCGAGCGTGGTGTCATCACCAACGTCGACATGAAGGACGTGAACGGCACGAGCATCGACGTCCACTTGGGACCACGCATCATGGTCGAGCGTGAGTGGAAAGACTTCATGGTCTCCCTGCGCGACAAAGAGCAGCTCACGATGTACACCCTTAATATCATGGATAGTAGTTACGACCTTTTGCCGAACCAATTCATTCTGGCCCACACCGTCGAGAAGTTCTACATGCCAGACGACCTGAGCGCAGAGTTCAAGCTAAACTCGTCTGGAGCACGCATCGGCCTGGAGAACGCCTTGGCAACGTGGTGTGATCCGTGGTGGACAAACTCGACCCTCACGCTCGAGCTGAAGAACCTGACACAGCACCACACCATCCGTCTGCACGACGGTGTGCGCATCGGCCAGATGATCTTCCATCGCTCCGCACCCGTACCCAAGGAACGCGGCTACGCCGTGCGCGGGCGGTACAATAACAACGCGTCAGTGCAGGGAGTGATCAACACATGACTG
>JBGAVO010000018.1:0-11434 GCA_044228075.1 Candidatus Peribacteraceae bacterium | reverse complement strand
GGTTATTGCGCTTAGGAGTAGCCATGATAATTAGGGGGCAGAGGGGGAGGTAAGAATATCGGATTACAGTTCGATGTCTTTGTCAGAAATAAGCTTATCGAGCTTCTCGGTCAGAGCTGCTTCGGTCATCGGCTTCGCTTCAACATCGGGCTTCTTGGTTTCAGATGTCTTCGTCGAACGACGTGCCTTATCAACAACCTGCTTCAACTTCTTGTCTTCGCGCTCCTGCTCTTTTCGCTCACCTTCCAAGCGACTGCTTTCCTTCCACTTCTTCTCGCTGTCTGCGTATGGCGTGATCTGATAGTGCTTTGGTGGCTTCACAATCATGTGGCGAAGCACGCCCTTCAAGATGCGCAGTGCTTCATCCATTTCCTTCAACTTAGCCGGGTCAATCTCCATATAGAAGATGATGAAGTTGCCTTCATCGAAACCACCGATCTTGTATGCAAGACCGCGGCGGCCCCAGACATCCTTGAAGATCTCTTTGGCGCCAGCTTCGTTGAAGATGGCCTGAATGCCCTTAAGCAGTTCAGCCTCTTCTTTCTGGTTCATTGGGTACGGATACACGAGGGCAATCTCGTAGAGACGAACCTCGTCCGACGTAGGAGTATAGTTAACCATAGCGCTTCGTGGGTAAAACCTAGTCCCGAAGGGGAGCAGGGAAAGCGGACGCGAAGATTAAATAAGCTCAGAGGAAAGGTCAAGAGAAATCGACGTTCGCCTAGAGAGCAGATGCTGTTAATACGACCGTCGCCTGATAAATTCCCGGACTCTTAATAGCCGTCGCCCCAATTTCTGCACGGAATTGGAGTACTTCTGTTGATCCGCTTACGGATGTGCGAGTAGGTCGAGAAACGATAGTGTAGCTGCCGGTGCCCACGTTTAGCCATTTTTCCGATGTGCTATCAACACCCCATTTGTTATCCGTATCGGTCGATGTAGAACTAAGACGACCACCCCAACGCGCGTCATTTGCGCTCACTGCCCATGTTTCTGGGGTTCCAGCGACGGATGGTCGGAACGGTGCGATCGTGCTTTCAACTTCGTTAATGAGGTACCCTGTGCTTGTTCCCCCGCTTCCAGTGGTCACATCCCAAGCTAAGTTATAGCCCGCTTCTGCATCGGTAATAACGGTGCAGGAGATATTCCCCGTACGCTGACCGGTAATAGAAAGTGTGCCGAGATCCGTCGCATCATCGCAATTGAGCGCGAGGTATGCATCTGCGACAGTTTGGCGGTAACCCGCGTTTAAATCGTAGGTATTGGACCGAGACGGCCCGATATTTGCTTCTCCAATGGTGTCATCGAGCCTGTAAAACGTCGATTTAGCTGCTTCTCCCCCACCCACTGCCTGCACATCCGTAGGCATTTGATAGTTATTCGCTTTGGGGCGAATGGTTTGCGCATGTGCCGTGGTGGCAAGCAGTGCGAGGATGACGATAATGGAGGACTGACGAATCACCGCATGATCATAGGGTATAATCGGTCGAAATTCCTGTTGACTCCCTTTGAATCGGGGGTAAGATTCCCCGGCTGCACCTCATGAATTGTCATTCAGGAGGTTGCCAGTTTTCTTGACTCACCTTGTTGCAATCGGCCTAACGGCTTGCACTTGTGGGTCTGTTGGGCTCCTTCACAACATCGTGTAGTAGAGAGATGTGTCTATCGTTCTCTTCGGAGAACGTATAGAACCCAAAATTCCTTTATAAGAATTTTATAGTCTGGAGAGACTCAAAATACTCATCAGTCTCGGTGAAGCCCGTAAGGGTGGAACCGGACAAAACACTAGTGATCACTCGATCACCAGCCAACAAATCTCTTCCTGATCAGAGAGCATCCCGCCGTCCGCGCAAGTGGGCCGCCGGTGCAAAATGATCTTTTCGAAGAGTTTGATCCTGGCTCAGAGTGAACGCTGGCGGTGCGCCTAAAACATGCAAGTCGAGTGGGTTAGACCCACGGCGAACGGCTGAGTAACACATGGATACCTGCCCCGAACTCAGGGATATCCCTCCGAAAGGAGGAGTAATACCGGATGGTCCCGCAAGGGTAAAGATTTATCGGTTCGGGAGGGGTCTGTGTCCTATCAGGTAGTTGGTAAGGTAATGGCTTACCAAGCCTATGACGGGTAACTGGTCTGAGAGGACGGCCAGTCAGAATGGAACTGAGACACGGTCCATACTCCTACGGGAGGCAGCAGTTAGGAATCTTCCGCAATGGGCGAAAGCCTGACGGAGCGACACCGCGTGAAGGATGAAGCCCTTTCTGGGTGTAAACTTCTGTTGTGAGGGAAGAAATTATTGACGGTACCTCACGAGAAAGCACCGGCTAATTCTGTGCCAGCAGCCGCGGTAAGACAGAAGGTGCAAGCGTTACTCGGAATTACTGGGCGTAAAGCGTCTGCAGGTGTCTGACCACGTCTGGTGTGAAATCTCGGGGCTTAACCCCGAACCCACACTGGAAACGAGTCGGATCGAGTCACTCAGAGGCATCTGGAATGTCGTGTGTAGGGGTAAAATCCGTAGATACACGATGGAACGCCAAAAGCGAAGGCAGGATGCTGGGGGTGTACTGACACTCAGAGACGAAAGCGTGGGGAGCAAAGGGGATTAGATACCCCCGTAGTCCACGCCCTAAACGATGCGAGCTCGGTGTGGGACGTTCAATCATGTCCCGTGCCCTAAGCTTACGCGGTAAGCTCGCCGCCTGGGAAGTACGGCCGCAAGGCTAAAACTCAAAGGAATAGACGGGGACCCACACAAGCGGTGGAGCATGGGGTTTAATTCGATGACAAGCGAAGCACCTCACCCAGACTTGACATGGTAGGAATCCGGCCGAAAGGTTGGAGTGCCGCAAGGAGCCTACACACAGGCGCTGCACGGTCGTCGTCAGCTCGTGCCTTGAGGTGTACTGTTCAGTCAGCCAACGAGCGCAACCCTCATCTTGTGTTGTTTTTTCACAAGAGACTGCCGTCTCCAAGACGGAGGAAGGTGAGGATGACGTCAGATCAGCGTGGCCTTTATGTCTGGGGCAACACCCGTGCTACAATGGCCGGTACAAACGGCAGCGAACCCGCGAGGGGGAGCAAATCCGAGAAAACCGGCCTCAGTTCGGATTGGAGTCTGCAACTCGACTCCATGAAGTTGGAATCGCTAGTAAACGTGAATCAGCTACGTCACGTTGAATATGTTCCTGGGTCTTGTACTCACCGCCCGTCAACTCATGGGAGGTAGGGGCACCCGAAGGACCGTTACGCGCAAGCGGCGGTACCACGGTGAAACTACTGACTGGGAGTAAGTCGTAACAAGGTATCCGTAGGAGAACCTGCGGATGGAACATCTCCTTACCAGGGAGTTATTATCCTTCGTCACCCGCATTCGCGGACTGATGTTAGGACGCATGCTCTGGCTATCGTTCATTGCCAACATGCATTAGATTGCCCGGGGAACGATCCATCGCCCTGAGCCTTGACTACCGTCAAGGGACCAGAGTGATGAGCCCGGAAGATCTCTCTACTACACGATGAGGTGAAGCCCACCCATTAAACACCCCGAAAGGGGTGTTTTTTGTTGCCTTGCATCTCCCCTACCGCAGGCATAGCGTGGGGGCAGGTCTCCCCGTCAGTTCTTTCGGCAAAGGAGGTGTGATCATGATGCGCACTATCGGCGTGGTGGCAATGGGGGTGGGATTGCTCGGATTGGCAGTGTGGTCAATGCGAAAGCGTGGATTGTGGCTGCCAGAATCGCCCTTCTCACAGCAAATGCGATCGGTAGCGAGTCGGTTCTATCACGAGCCGGCACATCTACGGCTAAATTAGGGCATGACGGGCTATTGAGGGCAGACTCCGGTCTGCCCTCTTTTTATCGTATCTGTTTGATACCGGTGTCTTTCTTTCCGCTGCGCAGTGCTTCGCGCGCATCCTCGGCAAGCTTCTCATATTTTTTTCGCAGCAACTCAAGTTCTTTTTCGGTCAGCTCCTCCAAATCGAGGAGCACGTTGTGTGCTTCGCGATCGGTGCGAATCAATTCATCTAATTTAATCTGCATGGCAACACTATCGCGGTTTTGGGTGTTCTGAATGAGAAAGACCATTAAGAACGTGATGATGGTCGTGCCGGTGTTAATCACCAATTGCCATGTGTCGCTATACTCGAAAAATTGTCCCGATAGCGCCCATACGACAATCACCAAAAAGGCAGTCACAAAACCGAACGGATGACCGGCAGCACTGGAAATACTCCGTGCAAAAGATGCAAACGGCTTGCGTGCGACTGGCTGTGCGAGCGAAGATTTTTTGAGTGATGTCTTCTTGGTTGGCATACGCCGATGATACCACACTCACTCCGCTTGGTACTTCTGCTCAATCATCTCAATTACTTCTTCTCTTGCTACTGCATCTGGAATTCGCTCAGTGATATCTCCTAAAAATCCTAGTACAAACATCCGACGTGCTTCGTGCGGACTGATGCCACGTGCACCAAAGTAGAAGAGATCTTCTTCCGTGATGCGCGCAACCGTTGCGGAGTGCGATGCCTTCACATCATTGGTTTTGATTTCGAGTCCCGGCACAGCGTCTACTTTTGATGTGGGATCAAGCATCAACACTTCCTGTGTCAGATAGGTGTTGGTTCCCCCACCCTTCAGTCCAATTTCAATCATTCCTTTGCACTCTGCATGACTCTGCTGTTCGGCAATACCGCGCATCAGAATCTCCCCTCTTCCGTCTCGTCCATCAAAAATGTTGCGGACATTGAGCGCCTGTTTTTCGCTCCCCTTTGCATAAAACATCCAATCGATCCCACTCTCACTATTCATGCCGATCACATGTGACCGCACATCGTACGTGATAGTTGGATGGAGCGTGACAATATGCAAACGAAGAGTCGCACCCGTTCCAATCGTGTGCTGCTGACGCACATGAAGAGGGACGGATGAACGAGCAATGGTGATAACTGTCACATCCCATTCCGCCTCATCATCAATCACGATTTCGATACCACATTGGGACACATTTTCCTCTATCTGCAGCATTATATGACCGCTTGAACGCGCCTCAGCGTGGAGCTGCAGATGCGTTGACGAATCGGAAAGAGCGAGTTGAGCCGGATGCCCTTCAGATAATCTGAGAGTTTGAAGAACCGATTGGTCCGCAACGGGAAGCCGAAAAATGGAAGAAGGAGATGACGAGTCCACAGGTAGTAATTGTGCCTGAAAATGTTCGTGAACACACTGCCAGCACTAGGAATCTTCAACCATCAAAGAACCGCAGCCACATTTGAAAAAACAGCTGTTTTTTGAGACTATCAGAGCCGCAATGCCCAAGCGGCGACTTACCCTCTTTGCCCTCCTCCTTTTGTGCGGCCTCGCGGCCTGGGGCGCGTACATGTATTGGACTCCGCTATGGGGGCAGTTTGGTGGCGGAAATAATTTCCCGACGAATGAAGAACTGCAGGAACTCTGCGGCATGCCCCTGACTGGTGGACAACCCGATGATCCTGCCACTCCTTTTGTAAATGAGTTTGCAGCCGCCTCACGCGGTCCTGTTATGCGTGAAGGATGTAAAGTGCGAAGCAATACCACATGGAATGCATCGGAACAATGCATGCCAATGACCTGCGCACAATACAATAACCCCCAGTATTACACTGAACTAGGACCCTGCGATTATCCGATTACCTCTAACACACCGGATTGCGCGGCAGAAACTGTGAATTTGAGCGAGGGTGCCTTCTGTTCCGCCTGGGAAGGTTTGGAGCAAAACACGAATAGAATGTGCTGCCGTGACAGTAATTACATTCAGGAAAAAGTGACCTACAACTGCGAAAACTCCCAATGTCTTGTATCGCATATAAGTTATCCATTCAGTTACCAATATAAATGTGGAAATTGTGATTGGAATACTGATCCGAACTGGTCGTATGTGTTCGAAGCTTACCCAGCTGGCCACGCCCTTAACCCCAACGGCAGTTCGAATATCGGTTACTGCAAAGGGACATATCTTGGCGGGAGTGCAAGCAGTGCATCATCGACAATGTGTGGCAACGGTACGAAAGAAGGAAATGAAGAGTGCGACGACGGTGACAACAACGTTCCGTCCAATCTCGCGAACAAAGGCTGGTATGACGTGGAGCCAGCAGATGTTGATATTCTCAAACGCTCAAGCTGTCTGGATACCTGCAAAATTTCGCAGTGCGCGGACGGCCGTGATAATGACAACAAGAACAATAAGGATGACAGGGATATTGCCTGCTACGACGGCCAGTTTGGTGACGGCCCTACCTACATGAAAGGCTACAACAAAGAAGACTGTCCGCTGTGCGATAAGAACTATGCAGAGGACAATCAACCGCCTGCCGAAGGTTTGGATAGCGATTTGTCGACTCTCGCATTTGCTCCGAGTGATGCCAATCCACTGACTGCGGCTATCCCGCAAATACAGTCCAATGCGACAGGTATCGATCAGCTGTATTGCGCCGGTGGACGCACAACTATTAAGGGAACTGCTTGCACATGCAGTTCGACGCCAAGTATCTGTTTCGCTGTCTATGACCAAGAGAATCAAAAATTCCTGGATTGCAAAGATGAAACACCGGGTCACGGTCCATGTACTCCCCTAACCTCAGGTTCGATGTGGGCTCAAGCCTGCAAGGGCATTACAGAGTCCAAAGTTGTACCGTGGCGGACCGGCGGACAAACGCTGTACTACCGCTGCGGATATTATTCGAAATACACAACACTAGGTGCTGATGATGTTGCGGTATATCGCTACAAGAAATTGATCGATGACGGAGAGAGTGGCTGCAATTCCAAATGGGACTGCAAGTCAAACTACAACCTCACGAACGGAACAAGAAAAAGCAATGCACCTACAAAATGCATGAGCACGCTGAACTCGGGTGGTGGTGGAAAGTGCTGCCCACCATCAACTACTCCCGGCATCATCAATCAGGGCAGCAGTGCTGCCAATGGCTGTGGTCGCCCCAACAGCTGGCGTCCAAACAACGGCACCATGCAAGGGCCTGACCAACCGAACTGTCCTACAGGAGGTGGCTTCTTCCCGCCTGGAGGATTCAACAACGGTGCAGGTGGTAACGATGCAGGTGATGGTGGAGATACCGGAGCCACAGCAGGAAGCTCCGCATCGTCCGCAAGCTCCTCAGCAAATACCTGCAACAATACCAACCCGTGTCTTGCCATTACTCAAGCCCCTAATGGCAGCTACCAGTGGACCGTCCCTGCTGCCTGCCCTCTCACCGGCACCAAGCGGACCTGCTACAGCCAGTGTGTTGCTGGCGGAGGCGCAGGCTCAACGTTGACCACATGTGAATCGCGCTGTTCTGTCTCGGAGAGTGACTTGAACATGTGCCCCTGCAACAGCGACTACGACTCGTGCACGTTCTCCTGTGCCCTGACCCGCCAGCAGTGCAACATCGGATGCAATAACAACAGTGCGTGCCTCAATACGTGCATGACCGATTATACCTCCTGTGCACAGGCATGCGGCCGACGCTGTCCCAATTCATCGAGAGCATCCTCACTGGGCCAACCGCCTACTCCCTCCTCCGCCCGTTCATCGACGGCTTCCACCGGATCAACCGGCAGCCAAGGCTACTGCTGCATCAACAACCAGTGCACCACCAACTCGGGCATCCCCGATGTCACCTGTCCGCTGACCCAACAGCAGTGTGCACAGACATGTGGCGTGTCACGTTCTTCGTCACGCAGTAGCGGCGCATCGCAGCCTCCGCAATCGCAGGGATCTCAGGGCTCGCAAGGCTCGGGCGGATCACAAGGATCGAATCGCTCGAATTCCTCCAATCGTTCCGGTACATCGTCATCACGCTCTTCTACGCACTCATGTCCCGCTGGATATACGTGCATGGACAAAGAGCAATGCCTGCTACGAGGAGGAACTAATACCGGTGAAGGAAACATCTGTGGTGATTCGACAACCTGCTGCAAACTTCCCGGAAGCTCAGCGTCCTCCAGTTCCACCGTCTGTCTGAACGGCGATGCATGTTTGCCCTTCATGGAATGTCTGAATAATGGTGGGACTCTGAAGGATCCCGGTCTCTGTGGCGCTGCAGGAGACTCCGAGAAATTCTGCTGCCAACTGTCTTCCGGATCCTCAGGCGCAAGTTCGACGGGGTCGCAGCAAGCTCAAGGATCCAATAATTCTAACAACTCGCAGAATTCCGTGCAGTCTGGCAGCTCCAGAAGTTCCGGCAGTTCTCGTTCGTCCGGATCATCACGGGTCTCCAGCGGCTCCAGCCGTTCGGGTACATCGGTCAGTTCTGGTAGCTCTCGATCATCCGGCTCATCAATCTCTCCTTCATCTGGCGGCTCACAACTGTCGAACTCTTCACGCAGTTCGGGAGGCTCTCAGCAATCGAACAATTCAGGCAACTCCAACAGCTCCCGTTCATCGGGTTCCTCGCGCAGCTCTTCGCTGGGGAACGAATGCCGCGGTGATGAATGCACAAACGGCGGATCCACCTTCTGCGGCGTGCAAAATATGACCTGCAGCACCATTAACACTCTCCCCTGCATCCAGTGTATTGATGACAGCCTGACATCACGTTCGTCTTCCCGCTCATCCTCACGATCATCTTCGTCTTCCTCGCGCTCCTCCGGTTCATCACAATCATCTCGCAGTGTTTCAAGCACCGGTAACAGTTCATTCGCATCATTCTTCTCCGCGTTCTCTGCATTCTCGGACTTCTCGGCATTCTCCGACATGTCTCAACTGTCGTCTGATCCGTTTGGCAACGGCAGCACATCATCACGCGATTTCTTCGGCGCTGATGGAACACCAAGCGGAGGCGGCATCGATGAAACCTGCCAATCGGACGCCGATTGTGCAGCAGGCTCGCTCTGCATTCTCAATCGCTGTCTGACACCGCAACAGATTGCCGCTCTCCCCGACTTCTGCGGCAACGGTAGAGTAGATGCGGGAGAGGTATGTGACGAAGGATCGGCGAACAAAGATCTGCCGAATGTGTCATGCAGAACCGACTGTCTACCGCAGCGTTGTGGTGACCGCGTGATCGATACCCCGCTCGAACAATGCGATGACGGAAACAGGACAAGCGGTGATGGCTGTTCCTCTACCTGTCTGCCGGAACGCACTGCGCCACCGGATACTTTGCCAGCACAGGTGATTGAGTTACCGTTTACGGAAGGCGGCAATCAGGAGTCCGGAGTCAGCTCTCAGGGCGGAATAAACGAACAGCCGATCATCAACGGACAACCATCCGTCCCTGCTACCCCCGATACAGGTCCTGCCGCTCTTGCGGTGATGCTTGCCGGTGCAGCCGCAGGTCTTCTCTTCCGTAAACGCGCCTGATGCGTCGCGCCCTTTTTCTTGGGCTCGCCTTCTTAGCCATCCTCCTTACGGGACGGGCGATGTACCAACAATCTTCCGAACTAAAAGCGCAATCGGGCTTCACCTGTGATAACTGCGTCGCATACTGTGGTTGTGGCTGGAGGTATGAATTTAATCCTCCTCGCATGGGACTTATCTGTGAAGGTGGAGGGGCAGATGAACCCGGCACGGAAATTGAATGGTGCCGGCAGCAGCAAACAATCGACATGTGCGAGCAATATTTTGCCGTTCCAGGTGGTGCTTTAAACTGTCTCGGTGAATGCGGAGACGGCGTCCTCAATAATGGAGAAGAATGCGACGGTGGAGCAAACTGCTTCGACTGCACCTGTCCTGCTGTCATGAGTCCGGACGGCAACAACGGATGTACCGAATCCAGTCCAGCTTCTTCACAAGGTCAGAGCAGTACGCAAAATTCTCAGAACTCCCAAGCATCAAATAATTCGCAGAATTCACAGAACTCCAACAACTCAAATCAATCCAACGGCTCTCAAAACTCGCAGGCATCAAATGGGTCCAATAACTCAAACAATTCACAGGGTTCCAATAATTCCGCAGGCTCATCGGCGACTTCCGGCGGGCCCACCTCCTCAGTTCAACCACCATCCTCCACCCCTCCCCCATCGTCACCCCGAGCATCTTCCGCATGCTCGGATTGCAGAGTGGGATCCTCTCCGGCATCAAGTGTTCGCCCTTCTTCCGGCGCATCATCTAGGGTGTCATCAGTAGCATCAAGCAGAGCCTCGTCTGCCTCGTACTGCGTTAACTCGGCGGCATCCGTCGATCCATCAGTGCGTCAGGCATGTCTGTACGCCTGTGGCCAAGAGTACATGCGGTGCATGCAATGGGCACAAGATCACTGCTTCCCCAGTGCTACCGATCCCAGTGCTACGAATCCCTGTGAAACGCAATGCATGCCAAACTTTCTTGCCTGCAGAGATGGCTGTAATGCAGGTGGTGGGACGCTCTGTCCTGCAAGCTCTTCTTCTGCCGCAGCCTGCACCAAAGACACCGATTGCGTCACAGGAGGAGGAACGCAATGGATGGGCTGCAGCGCTGACGACTATGGTCATTGTGTGAACATTGGAGTGACGGACATCGTCAAGTGCGTAAATAACGCCTGCACCGGTGAGACAAAAGTGATTACGAATGAATGCGCACCAAGCGCCTGCGGTATTACCTCATCAAAGGGCATCTCATCATCGCGACCGCCCGCCTCCTCCATTCCCTCTGCAGCATCCTCTCTGGGCAACACCTGCAAGGACAACAACGACTGCTCCGATCTTCCTCTCCCCGAGATGTGCACTCCCTGCGCACAGTCGGGTAATGGATGCTCACAGATGTGTCGTGTACTCGCCCCCTTCTGTAACTGGGACGGATCCTGCCACTTCTATACCTCAGGGAACATCACCCGTGCATGCGCCCAGAACGCCTGCACCAACTCTTCCCAATCCTCCACCGGTATTCAATGCGAGGATGTTTCAGACTGCCCCATTCCAAAAGCTGTCTGCTCTGCGTGTAATGGCACCGTCGCCTCTTGCTCCCGCACCTGCAGCAACACCACCGTATCGTGCGAAGAGAACACCTGTGTCTTCACCGAAGGACCTCCAACAAGATATCCCTGTGATGGCAATGAATGCACAACTAAATCTTCTTCCACTTCCTCTCTTCAATCCTGCACCGAAGACAGTGACTGCAATGCTCCTTCTGTTGCCTGCACCTCCTGCACCGGACAAGCAGATGGCTCTTGTTCCATGCTCTGCTCCAGCTACACCGCATACTGCTTCGAGAACGTATGTCGCCTGGAAGAAGTAACCACTGTGCAGACATGTGCAGGCGATCAGTGCACCAACAATCCCACTCCTTCCTCTCAATCTTCCCGTCCATCCTCGGGTTCCTCCCGCTCTTCCTTAGCTTCCACCTCTCGTCCCTCTTCCTCTCTTCGTTCTTCCTCCCAATCCTCCCGCCCTTCTTCTCGCTCCTCCCTCACCTCCTCCCAACCCAATGTCGGAGGTCAGTGCGATGGTACGGAATGTGCAAAGGGTGGCTCGGATTT
>JBGAVO010000017.1:0-13984 GCA_044228075.1 Candidatus Peribacteraceae bacterium | reverse complement strand
GACATCGGGTAAGCTCTACGCTAAAACCTGAAAGCTAAAAGCTGGTTTGCGTGGATACAGGGGGCGGGGCTCTAGTTGTTAGCTTATACCTGATAGCTTTTAGGAAATGCGAGAAGCTCTACGCTAAAACCTGAAAGCTAAAAGCTGGTTTGCGTGGATACAGGGAGCAGGGCTCTAGCTGCTAGCTTATAGCTGATAGCTGATAGCTTTTAGGATTTTCTCATTCCTGAAAGCTGATTCCTGCTATCCTAGTCGTATGCGCATCCTTGGACTGGATATCGGCAAAAAGCGGACCGGTATTGCGTTTGTTGAACAATCGATAGGTGTTCCACTGGCATTGGATACGATTATTGCGACCGACGAAGAGGACTTAGTTGGTCAATTAGTGCAGATGTGCGATGAGCGCGAGATCGATTTGGTCGTTATCGGCCTTCCCCTGCTCCCTTCCGGCGAGGAAGGATTGCAGTCCGCCTTCGTTCATCTTATTGGTGATCGTTTGGAGCAGGCTACAATGGAGGTTGAGTACCTCGATGAGCGCTACACAACGCAGAAACATGGCGAAACAGATGGCGATGCACGCGCGGCCTGTCAATTGCTTCAATTATTCCTCGATCGACAGCGATAAAAATTCAACATTGCTGTTTCTCTTATAAATATTGCCTCTAATAGCCATATTTAAATATTTGACAAATGTGTAAAATGCGCTAAATTAGTAAGCCGGTCTTTCGCGATTCGAATGGTATTCGTACAACCGAACTGTGGAAAACAGTCCAGGCGAATCGATCGAAGAACTTTTGTATCTGTCAATATTCTGGTAGAACGAGGAATGTTCTTTCCTCTCCTGTCCACCCCCCTTATGGCTGACGCCTCCTCCACCCTCACGCCCCAGCAAAATACCGCCAATGGTAAATTGACGGTTAATCTCCAGTCCTTGCTCGACGATCTGTTTTTGGTTCTGACCGACAAAGAGGCAACGGTGATCCGTCGCCGCTTCGCTCTGCAGGGCCATCCAAAGCAGACCCTCGAGAAAATCGGAAAGCATTTTAAGGTCACACGTGAGCGCATCCGTCAAATTGAGGGAATCGCCCTCTCCAAACTGCGCCGAACCGTTCGCACAACCAAGCTGAACGACGTTAATGATCTGGCAAAGAGCGTTCTCCGCGCACACGGAGGTGTTATGCGTGAAGATGAACTGATTTCCCAGGTGTTGAAGCGCATGCCTAATGCAACGGACCTCGACGGTGCCGTCCTTCGCCTCTCTTTCTCGATCGATACTGAGCTGAATTCCACCTCCAATACGGGCACGTTTGTACCGTTCTGGCGTCTGGAGTCTCTCGCCATGGAAGACATTTCCCTGATTGTCGAAAACATGGTGAAGATCTTGAAGAAGCGCCGCTCCTGCATGAAGAAAGAAGAGCTGATCTCCGCTGTTCAGGCGTTGAACCTCTTCAAGGATCGCATCCCAAGCCGCGAATTGATTTCCAGCTGTATGACGATCGATGAGCGACTCCGCGAAATCGACGATGGTTGGGGTCTGACAGAGTGGCGTTTCGTTCGCCCTCGTTCCATCCGCGACAAGGTCGAGATCATCCTTCGCAAGACAGGTCAGCCACTGCACTTCATGGATATTGCTAACCGTATCCGCGAGGCACACTTCGACCATAAGAACGTGACCGTTCAGGCTGTTCATAACGAGCTTATCCGCTATCCACAGTTCGTCCTTGTTGGCCGCGGTCTCTATGCACTCCGCGAATGGGGCTTTGAGCCTGGTACCGTCGCTGACGTTATTGAGGCAATCCTGAAAGAGAAGGGACCTTTGTCCAAGAAAGAGATTATCAACGAAGTTGCGAAGCAGCGCACGGTAAAGGTGGGAACGATCTCCCTTAACCTGCAGAAGATGCCATACTTCGTTCGTGTTGGTCGCGCCGTCTACGCCTTCGATCAGGCGAAGAAGTAATTGGTGCTTATTCCTCCAAAGAGTATCATTCGACCCTGCAGTATCTGCGGGGTCGATTTGTAACTCTTTCGTTTCCTTCATGAGTGATTCCATCCGATCATCGTTCTCCCCTCTTCGAGTCTTTGCCACGGCAACCGTGATGATGATTGCAGCAGCGTTCCTGCTGACGTCTTGTCAGAAGCCGGTTGCTGACACGCTCCCCCAGGGTCCTCAAACGCTTTCCGGTATCCTCGTTCCCCTGCCGATTTCCGTCTCCCGTCGCGGCACACACACCTTGATGCAAAACGGGCACAGCACGTACGTCGTTGAAAGTAGCACGGTGAACCTCCGCCATTTTGAAGATGTGGAAGCAATTGTGACCGGTCATCTGGAACCGAATATTGATCCCAATTCCCCTGCTGTCTTGGTTGCCAGTGGTGTAACACTCGTGGAAATTCCTTTACGCACGTGGAACGTGCCTGCTTTTGGCTTCTCTATTGATACGCCGCCCGATTGGAATCCATCATTCTTTCCCGATGGCGTTCGATTTAATCAGACAGGATCGACGGTTATTCTGAGCATTCACCCATCACTGCAGCCAGCGTTGCCATCTGGGAATGCACACCAGGTCGCAGGCTACCCAGGAATCATTGTCACAGGGTCAGGCATGCAGACGTTGTTCTTACGTCGCGGTGCGCAAATTCTTACCTTTGAATATCACGAGTCAGCATCTGCATCAGCGCGCAGTGACTTGTTCCTTCGCATTCTGCGGTCCGTCCATTTTGCTGCTGCATCTTCTGCTCGCTCAGTTGCGTCCTCAACGACAACAGGGGCTGTTTCTTCTGCAATGGGAGCACCATGCGGTGGTGCTGCGGGCATTCTCTGTCCGTCAGGTCAGTTCTGCGAAGTAACGGATACTGCAACGAATATCGGCCGCTGCAGAGCACTAAAGCGCTAAAGCACAGGTGTACGATTATACACCGTACTATCTTTGCATTCTCGCAAGCTCTTCTGTTTGACTGCTGAATTCACGTTCTTCATAGTAGGTGTACGTTCGTATACCGATTTAATCGTTCTCTCGCTTCTTTTTTTCTTCCATCCTCCGTACCATGAAGACCTCTACTTCCCGCTCTGCTTCCATGACCACTTCATCAGGTAAGACAACACAGGATACATCAACGAAAAAACCAACTGGCGATACTGCCAAGCTTGCCGCCATCCAAAACGCCCTCGCTCAAATTAAGAAGCAATATGGTGATGGTGCCATCATGCAGATGGGAGCAGGAGTGAATCATGACATCGCTCGCTTCTCTTCTGGTTCTCTATCCCTCGATCTTGCTCTCGGTGGTGGTATTCCCCTTGGTCGCATTATTGAGATCTATGGACCGGAATCCTCTGGTAAGACGACCATTTCCCTTCATGCAATTGCTGAAATTCAACGAAAAGGTGGTCGTGCAGCGTTCATCGACGCAGAGCATGCACTCGACCTGAGCTACGCAAAGAAAATCGGTGTAGATATCGACAACCTTCTTGTCTCACAACCAGATGATGGCGAACAGGCGCTGGAAATTACCGAAGCACTGGTTCGTTCCGGCGGTATCGATCTTATCGTGATCGACTCAGTTGCTGCTTTGACCCCTCGCGCAGAAATCGAAGGAACTATGGGTGATAGCCACATGGGTCTACAGGCTCGTCTGATGAGCCAGGCACTCCGCAAACTGACAGCGATTGTGAGTAAGACGAACTGCTCAGTGATCTTCATCAACCAGCTTCGCATGAAGATTGGAGTGATGTTCGGTAATCCCGAGACAACTGCTGGCGGTAATGCACTCAAGTTCTACTGTTCTCTCCGCCTTGATGTTCGCCGTATCGATAAGATTCTGGAAAAAACAGGAGGTGAAGACGGCCAAGAAGTTATTGGAAACCGCACCCGCGTGAAGGTGGTCAAGAACAAGGTTGCACCGCCCTTCCGCCAGGCTGAGTTCGATATTCTCTACGCTAAAGGCATTAGTAAAGAAGGAGATATTCTCGATTTAGGTGTTAAATATGGTCTCATCGAGAAATCCGGTGCGTACTTCCGCTACAACGAGGACACCATCGGACAGGGGCGTGAACAAGCAAAAGCGCATTTGGTTGAACATCCTTCACTGGCAGCGACGCTAGAAAAAGAAATTCGGGCATTTGCGAATAAAGAAGTGACAGATTAATACCGTAATCGACTTTACCGATCACATCATTGGAGAAACCCCTGGATCTGATTAGATGGTACGGGGGTTTTTCGTTTGCATACAACTTCTGTTCTATCTCCATTGCCGCGATTCCGAAGAGGGTTACAATGCATATCCCTTGCCAGCCGCATCAGCATCACCCACCGGTGTAAAAATGTTCGATTCGCCTCCTCATTCCCCAGAGGCGGAGCGGACTGTATTGGGAGCGTTGTTGCTAGATCCTGATGCAATTTTAAAAGTTTCAGACTTTTTAAAGGCGACAGATTTCTACGATCCCGTTCACCGACAGATCTTCGACACAATGTTCGGCTTGTATACGAATCATGTGCCGATCGACTTCGTCACGGTTTCAACGAAGCTAGCCGATAACAAAGCGGTTCAAGATGCAGGAGGCTCAGCCTACCTGGCCGATCTTGCGTCATCCGTTCCCACGTCTTCGCACGTGTATCAATATGCTCAGATTGTGAAGGGGAAGGCAGTGCATCGAAATATCATTGATGCTGGTCGACTTATTACGGGTTTAGGCTACGAAGAAGGACGAGCTATTCCTGAGCTGCTCGACGAGGTAGAGAAAACGGTATTCCAAATTACAAACGCATTCCTCAAAGAAAAGTTCGTTCACTTGCGTGATATTCTGGATGAGCGATACGAAAAGTTTGCCGAGATCCACGCTGCTGGCGAAGAATCGACAAAGGGTGTGCCGACTGGATTTACCGGCCTCGATTACAAGCTATCGGGTATGCAGCCAAGTGATCTGGTTATTCTTGCTGCTCGCCCATCGATGGGAAAAACCAGCTTAGCGATGAACATCGCCGTTAATGCGGCTGTGAAAAGCCATAAGACAGTTGGTATCTTCTCGCTCGAAATGAGCAAGGAACAGCTGGTTGATCGTTTGTTTGCATCCATGCTGGGAGTCGATTCCTGGAAATTGCAACGGGGAAAGCTCGATGACCACGACTTCCAGAACATGGGACCGGTGATGGATGATCTATCGAAGGCTAGCATCTTCATTGATGACTCCTCTGCATCCTCCATGGCTGAATTCCGAACAAAGGCTCGACGACTACAGATGGAACACGGACTCGATCTTCTCATCATCGACTACTTGCAGCTGATGAGCACAGGAAACAATAGCTACGCCGGTAACCGTGTGCAGGAAATTTCCGAAATCTCCCGCACCATCAAACAAGTTGCCCGCGAATTGCATATTCCGATCATTGCCCTTTCGCAGTTGTCTCGTGCTGTTGAAGGTCGTCCCGATAAGCAGCCGCAGTTAGCCGATCTCCGTGAATCGGGATCCATTGAACAGGACGCAGACGTGGTGCTAATGCTGTATCGCGATGACTATTACAACGAAGACAGCGATCGCCAAGGAATTTGTGATGTCTTCATTCGCAAGCATCGCAATGGACCAACTGGAAGAGTTGAATTGCTGTTTAAGAAGGAACAGATGCGTTTCTATGACATCGACAAGCAGCACAATGATTCGCTAGAATAGGCGCACCTCCATGGACGAACTCTTACAACTTCCGGTCCGGCCGGAATTATCGCTTCTCGGTATTCTCGGGTATGCGCTCTTCGCGTTTGCCTTCACCCTCACGCTTACGCCGTGGTTTGTTTCGTTTTTGCATCGGAATAAAGTTGGTAAGCAATTGCGTGTCGAAACGCTGGATGGTCGTGACCCGACAATCTTTAAAATGTTTCACAAGAGTAAGCACGGAACCCCGACAATGGGTGGTATTCTTATCTGGAGCTCCATTGTTCTTACCGTGTTTGCCTCTCGCCTTCTTTCCTACTTTGGCGTGGTGGAACATTCGCTTCTCCAGCGTGGTCAGGTGTATCTTCCACTCTTCACGTTGGTGATGCTGGGCATTCTTGGCGGTATAGATGATTATTTGAATATTAAAGGAATTGGCGGAAAGCGAGGCATGAATGCTCTCCCAAAACTGCTCTTTCTCTTTGCGATCGCATTCCTTGGCGGATTATGGTTTTACTTCCGCCTTGGATACGACTCAATTCACATCCCCTACATCGGAAACTTTGAAGTTGGGGCATGGTATATCCCCATTTTTATGCTCATTCTTGTGGGGACATCCAATGCAGTAAATGTGACAGATGGATTAGATGGTCTTGCAGGTGGATTACTCGCCATCGCATTCGCTGCGTTCGGCATTCTCGCTTACACCGAAGGGCTGATGATTCTTGCAGGATTCAGTGCGGTCTGCGTTGGTGCAATTGCAGCGTTCCTCTGGCACAACGTTCCTCCTGCCCTGTTCTTTATGGGCGATACGGGTTCACTAGCACTTGGTGGGACGCTCGCGGTCATGGCGATGATGATAGAAGAGCCGTTGGTTCTCCCTCTCATTGGATTCGTCTTCGTGTTAGAAATGTCGTCGGTCATCATTCAGCTCACCAGCAAAAAATTGCGTGGTGGCAAAAAAGTATTTCTTGCAGCTCCTATTCATCATCATTTTGAAGCACTCGATTGGGGCGAAAGCAAAGTGACGATGCGCCTATGGATCGTCGGACTCTTCATGTCCTTCTTAGGACTCGTTGTTGGTCTTGCTGGTTAATCCCAGAATGGTTCCTTCAATGCTTTCTCGATGACGTCATCGAGTGTGTTTTGTGATTCTACACGTGGTGGCTTGCCTTCCAGTTTGTATACACGCTTCATCGAGCGATATGTTCCCCATGGGTAATAGCGAATGCGTCGTGGTCGAGCACGCCCCTTTCCACCTGCTGCTTTTCCATCATCTTCATCATCGGCTGCTTCAGGTTTTGCGTCTTTCATTGGCATGGCCTTAGATTTGCCGTTGGGGAGCCACTCGACCAATCCGACTACTGTCTTGGTTTCAGGATCAACATAGACAAGATCGTCGTCTTTGTACGTGGGAGCCGCTGCTACTACTGGTTCTTCTGCCATTGGCTGCGAGTATAGCAGAAAGATACACGACGGAATCTGGATTTTCTGCTTCTACGGCCGGATTCTATGCTCCTCCGGTGAAAGTGGTGGAGGAGGTGGAGGTGGCGGTGGTGGCGAAATATGCTCACGTCGTTCTTCATTCATGACCGGCTCTTCTGGATGATGAAATGACTCATGAGGTGCATTCTGCAAATATTCACGCATCTTCCAGAAGGCATAGAACGTGCTCAAAATGCTTCCAGCAAGAGTGATATAAATTCCAAAGCGAATATCCATGCGTGTGTAATCGTATGTGACATTCACAAGGACAGTCAGCGCGCTGAGCGTTAGAAAGGCAGATTGAGCTGCCAGAATGAGTCGCAGAATTTCTCGTGGTTTTCTCTTCATCATCACCGGTCCTCCTGCCGCAGGCACAACGGTTAAGATAATGATTGCTAACTGCATCAATGCAACAAGTGTTCCAAGATACGCAGTAAAGAATTCAAATCCAGAATGCGATACGGGATCATCACTCAACCACTCACCGGAAATCCACGGGAAGAATACGCCGGCGAATGCAATTGCTGACGCACCAGTGAGAATGCGATCTTCCAGATCGAGCGATGAAAATAGACGTTGAATGCGAAAAGCCATACGCGCATGGTACCACTAGATGCACAAAGCTTGAATGGACAGTGTACGTGCGCGGATCCAGAGCTACACTATGAATATGAAACTGGGTATCGATATTCGAGAGGCGTGTAGAAAAAATCCAGCCGGCAAAGGTCGGTGGACACTCGGTTTTGTGCTGGAACTTCTTCAATCGAATAGCGATGTTGTGTTGTATACAGATACCGATCTTCCGTCATGTTTGAAGAAAGCTTCAAAGCACGCCGATGTTCGTCTTATCAGCAAACGCGGATTACTGTGGCATATCGCTGTTGCACGAGATGTACTTCGAGATGCTTCCATTGATGCCTATGTGAGCACCGTTAGCTACATTGTCCCGTGCATTATTCGTAGAAAAAAACCGGTGATAACAATCGTGCATGATCTAATTGCGTTTAGGGATGAACGCCATGATAAGCGTTCAACATTCATTGAACGCATGACCGCACCAATTGCATGTAGAAACTCGGCTCTTATTTGTACTGTGAGTGATACGACGGCTGCAGATCTTCGTTCAACATTCGGTAATCTTGCTTCAGACATAATTCCTATTTATGCGGGATCCTCTATTCCAGTCGTATCTCATCCGACAAAGGGACATGGGCCTGTGCTTTCTGTTGGTACCTTGTGTCCCCGTAAAAATCAGCTGCGTTTGATTCAGGCACATGCTCTCTTGCCACAAGAATTAAGAAAGAACCATCCACTCGTACTTGTTGGGGGAAGAGGTTGGGACGATCAAGATATTGTTGATGCCGCAGCAACGACAGATCATGTTCAATGGAAGAAGTATGTATCTGATGATGAACGCGATGCACTTCTTCGCGACGCTGTTGTGTTCGCTCTTCCATCGCTCTACGAAGGATTTGGATTACCAGTTCTTGAAGCGTTCTGTATGGGTGTTCCTGTTCTCACATCCGACAAAGGAAGTTTAAAAGAAATTGCTGCAGATGCAGCGCTCACGGTCAATCCACTCGAGCCTTCTTCTATCGCAAGAGGGTTGGAACAACTATTGCTCGATGCCGACCTTCGACAGACATTCGCATCAAAAGGTCTTAAGCGTGCGCATGATTTTACCTGGAAAAAGACCATCGATCTCTTTCAGAACGCGCTTTCCCGCATTGACAGCGTAGCCTAAAAAGAAGGATTATAGTGCTCTATGCCTCTGTACAAGCGCATTGGCTTAACAGTGAAGCCCAATCTCACCTCAAAAGAAGATGCAGTGCGTCAGGTGTTAGATATTTTGCGTGTTTCGGGTGCGGAGATTTTTATTGATTCTACTGCACTTGCAGATGTTTCGTGTGCTCGCACGTTCGAATCACTTACATCAACATCAAACATAGATCTTCTTCTTGTTATTGGCGGAGATGGAACCATTCTTCGTGCTGTGCGTGAATTTCATGAGCACAATGTTCCAGTCCTGGGTATTAACCGTGGTGTGCTCGGATTTTTAGCGGAAGTATCGGTTGATGAAATACAGACGGTACTTCCAGAATTATTGTCGGGAAACGGATCATTAGAAGAGCGTAAGGCTCTCGAGATTCATGTTCTTAGAAATGATGTCGATGTGTTTTCTGGTATCGCATTAAATGAAGCAGCAATTTCTCAGGGCGCGATTGCTCGTCTTCTTGATCTTCGTACACATATTTCTGGCGAGACATTGGCGACGTTCCACGCTGATGGATTAATTGTCGCAACACCGACAGGGTCAACTGCCTACTCGCTCGCTGCGGGCGGACCGGTTGTTCATCCATCTATTTCTGCGCTCATTCTCACACCTATCAATCCACATAGTTTGACGCAAAAACCTGTGGTCATTCCTGGTGATCGGAGTGTGCACATCGACGTTCTTCAGTCGAGTAACCAGTATGGCAATACACAACCAAGTCTCACTCTTGATGGCCAGGTGTATTTTCAATTAATGAGTGATGATCGCGTTGTTGCAACTCTTCGACAGGAACCCATTCGCTTCCTGCGTCGTCACCACGAACGTTTTTTTCACGCTCTCCGCACAAAGTTGCGTTGGGGTGAGTGGATGTAAGTTAGGAGACGGCAGCAACTTGTTCTTCTCTGCACTCAATCATAAATCCTCGACAGAATGGATGCTCTTTCGCTTCAGTCACAATTTTGCGGATGACGTCTGTTCCATCTGGCCCGGCAAACAGCGCGGATGATGGTTCGAATGCCGCTACATCGTGATCGAGTTTTAGTCCGACAGGAATGTACGGGGGATTACTGACAATTAAAAACGGAGTAGTGATATCTGCAAGAGGTCTCACTGCATCTCCCACGACAAAAGTCATTCGCGTATGAACATCGAGTGTTCGTGCATTCTTGCGAGCGATGCCTAACGCCTGTTCTGATGTGTCCGTTGCGATCACGGAAATATCCGGAAGCTCGCATGCAAGTGTAATGCCAATACAACCGCTTCCAGTGCCAACATCTGCAATCAGTTTAATGGCAGAAATATCGCCCCAGATTTCAGTCCAGGCGACGATACCCGTATCAATTTTTTTGATGCGCCCCACCTGATCCCCACAAATGACATGTATGGCTTGTTCAGTGAGTAACTCCGTCGCTGGTCGCGGAATAAGTGTTGCGGTGTTCACTGTAAACATACGACCGAAAAATTCTTTCTCTCCGGCAATGTATGCGACGGGCTCCCCTGTCTTTCGTCGTTCAGTCATTTCTTCAAATAGCGATGCCTGCTTCGGATGAACCTCTGCATCATCGTGCGCCAGTAGCCATGTTCGATCTTTTTGTAATACCCGTGCAAGCAAAATTTCCGCATCGACTTTGTTAATTCCCGCTTTGCGCAGTGTTTCCGCGATAGTCATGCTGCTATCATGCCTGCATGCCTCGTATTGCGATAGATTGCCGGTTTGCAGGAATACATGCAGGTCTTGGGCGTTATACGCGTGAATTGGTGCGTGCAATGCTCGCACATGCTCATTCTATTGAATATGTATTAATTGTTCGCTCTGCTGCCGAAACCTGGATTCCAGACGGCGCGACTATTGTTGAGGCTGATATCCCCCATTACTCCTTTCCAGAACAAACAGCGTTACCTCGCATCATCAGAGATACGAAGTGCGATCTTCTGTTTTCTCCACACTTTAATGTGCCGTTCTTTTGCCCGGTTCCGTTTGTGGTGACCATTCATGATCTAATTCTGCATCGCTATCCAAATAATGCATCACTTCTGAAGCAGCTCGCGTATCGCATTCAAATTGGACGCGCAGTACATCGTGCAGAGTCTGTAATTGCAGTGAGTTCTTTTACTGCCGCAGAAGTTGCTGACGTCTATGGAAAAGCGATCAAGCAAAAAACAATAGTGATTAAAGAAGGAGTTGATCCATCCTATATTCCAGCTTCGCCTACTGATATCGCGCGTGTTCGATCAGCTTACAATCTGACAAAGCCGTATTTTTTATATGTCGGAAATGCGAAGCAACATAAAAATGTGCGGATGCTTATTGATGCATTTAAAAAAGCGCATCCGATTGATACGGAACTTGTACTGGTAAGCGGCGGCCCCGAGTTTGAGCAATTGAAACCACTTCCCTCCTCTGTTCGACAATTACAGAACATATCCGATGCGGATCTTCCTGTTCTTTATTCAGGCGCAGTGGCCTGTGTCACTGCGTCGTTGTACGAAGGATACTGCTTGCCTGTTGCTGAGGCGCAGGCATGTGGTTGCCCTGTTATTGCCACTAATCGCACTGCTATCCCGGAAATTCTCCAGCATGGCGGCGTCTTAGTGGAGCCCACTGTCGATCATTTTGCAGCTGCATTTCAGACCCCACCCACTAAACGAGAGTCTGTCATTGTTGGAACGTGGGAAGCAGCTGCAGCAACAACAGAGCAGATACTGTTGGATGTTGTGCATACAAAAAGGGCCTCGATATGAGACCCTTTTCGCAACGATATTCTGGATGTTAGTCGACGATCGTAATTACTGCCGACATTGGAGTGATCAATGTTGCTGAGGATGATTGATTGAACAGATCGAAGTTGAACGTGTCCTCTCCTTCGATGGATGAATCATCGACAACGGGAATGCTGATGATCTTTGAAGATTCGCCATTGAGGAATGTGAGGACGCCGGTTGTGTGCGTGTAGTCACCACCGCTCACTGCCGATCCATTCGTCGTTCGATATTCAACGGTCACAGTTCCCTGTGTGCCGCTTGTGCGCTGAACAGTGATATCAACTTTCTTATCACTCTCCAAAACGGTGTACGTCGCTTTTGCCAATTTGATTGCGCCGCTTCCGAAGGTAGATGTGTCTTCATTGTCATAGACCGTGACGGTTGCACTTCCATTGCCGATGTTTGCGCCACCGGTCTGGCCACTCAGTGATACGTTGAAGCTCTTGGCTCCATCCACCGATCCATCATCCATAATACCAACAGTGAATGTCTTGCTGGTTTCACCGGGGCTAAACGTCAGAGTTCCACTCGTTGCGGAATAATCATTTCCGGCAGTACCGGTTCCGTTCGCAGTTGCATAGTTCACACTAACCGTACCGTTTGTTCCGGCAGTGCGGTTCACCGTGATGGTGGCATTGCCTGCATTCTCTCGTACACCGTAACCCGATGCTGCAAACGAGAATGTGCCGTTCGGATTTGAAGAAGAGCTGCTTGCAACTCCGCCTGCAGAAGAAGAGTTAGACGAAGCGGATGACGATTCATTGTCGACAATCGTCAGTGTGGCCGTTGATGGGCTTCCAAGGCTGACGCCATTTGTCACGTTACTAAGAGTGATGGTTGCAGTTTCACTTCCTTCTGCTGTTGAGTCATCAAGAATTTTGACAGTGAATGTTTTGCTCGTCTCTTTGTTTGCAAAGTTCAATGTGCCGCTCACTGCCTCAAAGTCTGAACCTACCGTTGCAGAGTTTGCTGTAACGGCGTAGTTCACTGTGGTCGATCCATCACTTCCACCAGTGCGCACAACTGTGACGGTGTAGTTGCCAATATTTTCGTTCGCAGAGAAGGCGTTTGTGGTAAAACGAACAGCTCCTTTCGGATTGTAGGAATAAGACGATGATGATGAAGATGAGGATGATTCGTTTGATGTGGAACTTCTTGAAGAACTGGAACGTGTTACTGGCGTTTCACCAAGAGCGTCGCGGAAACGTGAAAGCATCACGGCGACATCTGCGCGTGTGACGAAATCGGCAGGACGGAATGTTCCATCGGGATTTCCTTTGATGACTCCATCGGCATACAGCTCGCCAACTGCCGCGTCGTAGTAGGAGCCGCGTGAGACGTCATCGAAATACGTAGAACCAAGAACAGTTGCACCCAGGGCACCTGCAGCTGATCCGAAGACCGAGCCAGCAATGAAGCCTCCGGTAGCAACAATCGTAGAAAAGCGATGTTTCATAAAGGGAGGAAGCGGAAAATACACTGACAGTCTGAAAACTACTCTCCATCAATGCAATAGACGGAATACACAGTCTATGCTGCGAACACCTTGCGGTATTCCCATGAACGACGAGAATGGAAGACGTGGATAAAGTGTCATCTCTGCTGACGGCGGTTCTTAATAGACGAGGTCTGGCGAATCATGCGGGAGGTGCGTTGATCGTATATAGGTGCGAACAATGGATTAAAGAACATATGCCGGATATCTCCCCTTTTGTGAAAGTCCGTTCTATTCAAGATGGAACTCTCATAATTGCCTGTTCGCACTCTATTGCCCAGCAGGAGTGCCAGACGGCATCAGCCGAATTGATTGCCGATTTAGCGCGAAATGAGCCATCTATTCGAATTTCCTCGGTTCGGACCATCCGAGAATAGTCAGAACATGAAAAATGCTTGCATAGGGTCTATTCCTTCCCTAGACTGCCGCCCCGCATGCTAGTTATTCGTCTCCAGCGCACCGGCCGTAAGAATCTTGCAACCTATCGTATCGTTGTTGCAGAGAAAGCTCGTGCTGCAAAAGGTCAGTTCCACGAGATTATCGGGCACTATCTGCCTGCTCGCAAAGATCCAGTCTTTACCGTTGAGGCCGATCGCGTTGAGCACTGGGTAAAGCAGGGAGCTATCCCAAGCGATACAACTGCACGACTCTTTAAGAACAATGGCTTGAAGGACATGGAGAAGTTTATTCAGAAGTACGCAAAGCGCCGCTCCAAGAATGCTCCTGCCGAAGAGCCAGCTGCTGCACCAACTCCTGCCGCTGCTCCTGTAGCTGAGGCTGCACCAGAAGCACCCGCTGCCGAGGCACCGGTAGAAACACCAGTCGT
>JBGAVO010000016.1:0-17899 GCA_044228075.1 Candidatus Peribacteraceae bacterium | reverse complement strand
ATCCTTGCTGGCGCTGTTGTGGCCAGAGCCGCTGGTGCTGGTTGCCCGTGCTGAACCCGTGCCTGCCGCAAAACCAGCACCGGTGCGTGAGCCGTTGCTGCGCAACAACAAGCTCGCGGGATACAGCAGATGCGGCACTTGTAACATCACCGGCTAAGTTGATGTTTGCTTGGTCGAGCAACAAATTGAGGTTTGCCTGAGCTTTCTCGTACGATATTGTCGCTGTTTGCAGAGTTGTCTTCGCTGTCTCAAGCGCAGCACGCTTGCTTGCAACATCAGCTTCCGTCACGGCGATGTCCTCTGGGCGTGATCCTTCTTTCATTGCACGCAAGTCTGCTTCGGCCTGTTGTAGACGCGCAGAGGCGGCAGCAACATCAGCAGCCAAATTTCCAGCACGAAGAACAGCCAAACGCTGACCCGCTCGAACAGTATCTCCTTCTTTTACAAGCACTTGAGATACAATGCCCGATGTTGGGAATTGCAACGCGAGATCACGCTCGGAAATAACCGTTCCAACGGCTTCAACGGTTTGCTCTACATCACCACGGACTGCGGCTTCGGTAAGATAGACCGGCTGCGTTGGGCTAAGCGCAAACGAAACGATTGCACCCAATGGGATAAGAATGACTGCGGCAATCAATACTCTCCATTTATAGCGGAGAAGAAAGTGACCGATACGCTTGAGAATAGACATACAAATGAAAGGAAAAGGCTGAGAAGGATATTATCTCTTCACTGCTCCGTCATGAAGCACGTGGTGGAGATTGGAAAGAATACGGGCAAAATCAGATCTGTCACGCGGTGACAGGAGGGAAAGAACATCATGCATCGCCTTCGCGCGCTCCTTTAATACCGTTTCCATAATGAGATGACCCGCTTCTGCCATCTTCAGGCGGACCAATCTGCGATTATCAGGGTCGGCAACACGAGATACCCACTTCATTAATACAAGGCGGTTCACCAAGGATGTTGCGGATGGACCGGTGATGCCAAGTTCTCGGGCAAGTTCATTCATCGTAATACCATCGCGGTCACTAATAATGAGCATCGCAAACTGCTGCTGTGGATTTACCTTTGCTTTGCCCGCACTTAAGAACACGCGCTTTCCCAGCAATTTGGCAGTTTGCATCCAAAGCTTCACGACTTCGCCGGTAGTCACATCAAGTACAGGCATATCGAATATTTAGAGTGTCTAAGTATAAGACGCTCAAATGATTTGTCAACGTATTGCTTCATTAAATATTCTTCAATTCATCGCGCAACACAGTCCACACATGTCGCACTGCTTCGGCTGTTGGCTTAAGAATAATTCCTTCTTGCTCAAGTTTTGCCGTGCTTAACAAACAATTGCTGCGCCCTGCTTTACTGACGGATGGCAATTCAGCTGCGGTGAGAGGCTCTGCTACATGCGCTGGATCCACAATCTCCTTATAGAGCTCGATAATGTCATACGGCGAAAGCACACCTGGGTTCACGATGTTATAGATTCCACTTTTGCGCTTTTCTATAAGGATTTTTGCTGCGTTCAAGAAATCGGGCAGATACGTGAGGGAATTCTTAATGTCATTCACGCGAGTGAACTTGCGAACCTTCATTAAGAGGCTTCGATCATTGATGCTGTCATCAAATGGCATACGAATGCGCAAAATCAGCACATCCGGAAACTCTTTGAGAATCTGCTCGGACCACGTCTTGGTGCGGGAGTAAAAGCTTCCATCAAAATTGGGGATGTCGTCTTCGGTGTATCCGTTTCCTCCATTATCACCGGTATAAATACACCCGGAACTCAAATGCACCCAGTAAATACCGCGCTTGCGACATTCTTGGAGTAGGACCAGCGGACCAGTCACGTTCGCACTCAGCGTCTCTTCTTTATGATCTTCGCACCAGTCGACGTTTGGGCGACCGGTTTTGCCTGCAGCATTAATCACAATATCGGGCGTATCTGCGTCGAGCACCGCTGCAACAGCCTGTGCATCGGCAATATCGACTGATGGACACGATGCATGGGGGTACAGCGACTGGAAATGCTCGCCAAGGTACCCGCGGGCACCGAAAATTGTGACTTTCATACAATAAGTGTAACAGGAACAAAGTGGCTTGTATTGGTATAAAAGAGACTATAATGAAATCCATGTCCGTAAATAGAATTTTCAATTTCATAGGAGAAAAGCGACCGGAAAATCCTGCAACATATTTAGAAGAAGCAATATCACTCACTCAGTCTGCCGTTCATGTGATGATCCACACTCACCCTATAACCAATAGGCGTATTGTCGCCGAATCATTTTTAATGCCCAGCGCGGATGATAGAGCAGTCGATAATCTTCTGGGAACGTTTACACTGCAGGGACTCATGATGATTGAGCAGCAAATTCGCTCTGCGGTTTTTAAGACAGTAGCAGACGTCAATGATCTTCACCGACCGGTAACATTCAAAGACATTGCCGCCTCATTAAGACATCCACTTATTGCACTGAAGAAATTATATAATCACGCCAATGAGGATGATCTCCTCAGAAGGATTGAACATCTCAATCATCTAGAGGTGCTGCTTCACCAGTGCAAACAAAAAGTGCAATCATACAATTAGTCCGGTATACTGACTGCCGATGCCACGCAAACGACGAAAGAAGCGTTCAGCCCGTAGAAAGGCGGCCGAAGAGGCCGTTCTTGATCTCGGCTTAAGCCCTGAAACAAAGCGACTCATTAGTGGCCTTGTTCAGATTAGCGGAGCGATTTTATTATTCCTGGTGCTACAGGATAACGCAGGCACGCTCGGCGAACGCATGCACGATGTCCTGCGGTTTTTCTTCGGATCATGGGGCATGCTGTTCCCATTCTTCCTTCTTGCATCGGGCGTGCTCCATACATTCGGTGCCGGAAAGTTGGAACTCAAGCGATCGGTCGGATTGATGGTGAGTTTGCTGGCTTTCTTAGGGGTGATGCATATGGGAGCCTCACTCGAAGATATTGGTCCGAGGCAGGAGGAACTGGCTGGAGCAATTGGATTTATGGTCGTTCTGCCATTTAAGCTGTTTTTGAGCACCGCTGTGGGATACACCGTTCTCAGCACCGTATTTTTGATTGGCCTCTTTCTTGCCTTTGAACCAGATCTCTCGTGGGTTGCCTCTCTCTTTACGACATCCGCTGTTCCTGTTCGCGAAGAGCGCCGACGCACAGTGAAGGCTGTTGAGAACGACGATGAAGAAGAGGATGAACTCGAAGATATTGAGGAAGCAGCCGATCTTGTTGAAGATGATACGGATGAGCCAGAACTGAATATTGTCCGTCCTCAATTTGCACAGAGCGTTGTTAAAAACAAAGCTGAGAAACTAATTAAAGAGAAACTCAAGCGCCGCGGTGATATTTTGGAAATGAAAGATACGCGCTTTGAAGAGTGGACCTTCCCATCACTCGAGCTCCTTGAAGATGCTCAGAGCAAGCTGACTGTGAACGACGAAGAGTTGAAGCGCCAAGCCCGCCGCATTGAAGAGAAACTTGGGGAATTCGGCATTGAAGTAAAAGTTCGTGATGCTCGTCCAGGTCCAACTGTGACACAGTTCACGCTGCAGCCAGCGGAAGGTGTAAAGCTGAGCTCGATCGCTAACTTGAAAGATGACCTCGCTCTTGCTTTGGCAGCACAGAGTTTGCGTATTGAAGCGCCAATTCCAGGAAAGTCCCTCGTCGGTATTGAAATGCCAAATAGCGAGCGCTCAGTGGTGCATCTTCGTGAAATTCTCGAAAGCTCTCCGTTCCATCAAAGTGAATCGGCACTTGCTCTTCCTCTTGGTCGCGATGTGTCCGGTGAAGCCGTTGTGGCGAGCCTTGAAGACATGCCGCACCTTCTTATTGCCGGTGCGACCGGATCGGGTAAGTCGGTCTGTATGAACGTTATTCTGACGTCTCTGCTGTATCAGAACGCCCCACATGAGCTGAAGTTTATTCTGGTCGACCCCAAGCGCGTTGAGCTTATGCCGTATAACGGCATTCCTCATTTGCTGACGCCTGTAATCACAGAGTCCGACAAAGCCCTGCAGGCTCTGCGCTGGGCTGTTGCGGAAATGGGCCGTCGTCTGCATCGCTTCTCGGAACAGGGCGCACGTAACATTGCCGAATACAATGAGAAGCAGACCGATGAGGCTAACTTGCTTCCACGTATTGTCATTGTCATCGATGAGCTTGCCGACCTTATGATGCGTCAGTTCAAGCGTGATACAGAAACAATGATCGTCCGTATTGCACAGATGGCTCGCGCCGTCGGTATGCATTTGATTATCGCGACGCAGCGTCCAAGCGTGGACGTCATTACCGGTCTTATTAAAGCGAACATCCCAACACGCATTGCCTTCCGCGTGGTCAGCTCTGTCGATAGCCGCACTATTCTCGATTCGATCGGCTCTGAAGATCTTCTTGGAAAAGGAGATATGTTGTACATGACTGCGCAGACTGCCAAACCTGTTCGCGTTCAGGGAATTTACATTTCAACAAAAGAAATTGAGCGTGTAATGAATGCGGTGAAGATTGCCGGTGGCGGCCGCATTACCGAGCAGATTGGACTTGCAGAGGAAGAAGGCGAAGATGGCGAAGAGAACGGTATGGGAAGTCATCAAATTGATTTGGATGCGGATGACAATGGCGGAGATGATTTGTTCTTTGATGCTGTCCGTGTTGTTCAGACATCCGGTAAGGCATCAGCCAGTCTCTTACAGCGACAGTTGAAGGTGGGTTACGCACGCGCTGCTCGTTTGCTCGACATCATGGAAGAGAAAGGAATCGTCGGCCCTCCAGATGGCGCAAAACCACGCAAGGTCTACATTGAGCAGATGGCGGGAAGCCCAAGCCAGACTGACGAGCATCATTACTAGGAAATCAGAAACCTGTTCCTGCTAAGTACTGTTTTCTCTTTGTTTCATCAAACCGTTCGATGGCATAGCGCAATGCTGTGCGAGGCATCTGGTGATAATGCTTTTTGAGGAACGCGATCAGCACGGCTTCATTGCGTTTGCCAGCTTCACGCAGCATCCATCCTACAGCTTTATGAATGAGGTCATGTTTATGATCTAAAAGCATCTCGGCAATGCGCAACGTTGGTTTCAGGTCGCCATTGCGGATAAAGTGATAGGTCGAAACCATCGCGATCCGCTGCTCCCACAAACTCTTCGACGTTGCGAGCGAATCAAATAATTCCTGGTTCTGCGTTTGATCGATCCACGGTCCAATAATCTTGTAACAAGATGCATCAACCAGATCCCAGTTATTCACAAACTTTGTATTGTTGAGATACAGATCAACAATCTTCTTTTTGATGATCTCATCACCACGCTTGAATTGATCAGCAAGGATCAGCAAGGCCGTCAGTCGGTGCTCGTGAATAGGGCTGTGCAGCAAATTTTCTACATCGAGTAACGGAAGGTCTCGATAGCGTTTTGCAATGGTTCGCTGATCGGGCACCGTGACACCAATAAACACATCACCTTCGGCATATTCACCTGGCCCCGCTTTAAAGAATCGAGGAAAGAACGCCGCCTTTTCGGCATTCGAGAGCGCCTCTAAATCACGTTTAAGCGCAGAAAGCATACACACAGTATATACTCTGATCATGAACATTCTGATTGGAACCAGCAACAAAGGAAAAATAATCGAGATGGGTGAAGTATTCACCGGTCTCAATCTGCACATTATTACCCCAGCGGAGCGAGGGATTACGGATAGCCCCCCAGAGGATGGTTCGACGTTTGCCGAAAATGCACGTGTAAAAGCTCGATATTATCATCAGCGTTCAGGCCTGCCAACATTAGCGGATGATTCAGGAATACTTGTCGAAGCACTTCAAAATGAGTTAGGAGTTCACACACGACGATGGGGCGCAGGCCCAGACGCATCCGATCATCATTGGATCACCTTTTTTCTCGATCGCATGAGGAATGAGGAAAATCGCAGAGCCCAATTTGTTTGTAGTCTGTGCTTTATTGATGCAACGGGAACGGAGCATCTTTTTGAGAGCACGTGTGATGGAGTGATTACCGATGACACAGAAGCAGACTATCTTCCAGGCCTACCAATCTCCGCCTGTTTTCGGCCAGACGGATTCGACCACGTTTATTCAGCGCTCAAAATTGAGGAAAAGAATGCAATCAGTCATCGTGGAAAGGCTCTACATGCATTTGTGGATCATCTCCGAAAGACTCTGTAACACTTTTTAACGCATAAGCCGTTGTTGCCATAAGCGTGGCTACGGCCAACGCAGCTGTGCCATTGTTTTCATACTCAATGGCGTGGGTTGCTAGTGCAGCAGAAAGACAAACTCCACTCAGGGTTGCACGAATGGGCGTTATAATACTGAGAGCTTGATGGTATATATCTCTATTGTCATTTAGCCCTATTTCTTGTTTCCCTTCTTGAACACTTTTTTTGATCATATAGTGCTAGAGTGGCGTGAAGTCCAGGTTCTGTATCTTGGCCCAAACCTCTTTAATAAGCGCTCGAAGATGATCTTTTTCTGCGTCTGTAACCTGAAAATCACGTCGAATTCCTTCCTCTCCTCTTTCGCCAATAAATTCGAGGGCGAATGATTGTGGAACCAACAACGGCTCTGCTTGTTCTAACAAAATTGAATAGAAGACGAGTTGGCGGAAATAGTCTCCATCTGACGTTCGAGAGATGACACCTGGCTCTAACCCGCCACGAATTTCCCCAGGAGCCTTTGGCCTTCCTGTTTTATAATCGATCACCACTGCATCACCCGAAGTAGCAGAGAGCAAGTCGATGCGATCGATCTTTCCTTTTAGAGGAATGTCACCGAGCATGCCGCGGTAATCACGCTCCACGGCATGAATAAATGGCTGATGGCCTTCCAGACGTGCTAGAAAGTAGGGGGGAAGAGCGCTATTCGCATGTGCAATAAGATCGAAACGTTGCTTCTCGGTAAGAATATTCTTCTCGTTCAGGTGCCATTCAAACGCGGCCATGAACTCGTCAAAGCCGATGTGCTGCTTGAGCTGAATAGCCTCTGCCCATTTTCGTAGTGCCCAGTGCACAGCGCTTCCGTATCCCAGTGCGCGAAGAGAGTTCTCACTGAGCTCCTCTGGCTGTCCAAGCAATTGCACCCGCATAAACTCTTTCGGGTCATCTAGGAATCGGGAAAGAGCACTAGGAGACAAGGCAAAGGTTTCGAGTCGTTCTCGAAGATATGCCTCTAATTCACTATCGAGTTCACGCTGAGGTGTATAGAGAAGCAACGAACATTTCTCTGGATGCTTAGGCGATCTATTTTCTTCTGGCAACGGGCCAGCTTCGGCAAAGAATGCCGATGGCGAGACTGCTCGCGCCCGTTCTCCTACTGAAAATTCTTTAGGACACATCATAATCAATTCGCGTTCAGCCCTAGTCATAGCGACAAACGCGACACGACGTTCATCTTGATGCTTCTCAAACTTCTTCTGATCGCTTTCCCATCCAAAGAGAAGATCTTCGGGTAACGCCAACTGCGAGGGGTTTCGACGCTCGTCCCAATGCCCTTCGCGGAAGGCACTGAGAATCACCGTATGCCACTCTAGACCCTTACTTTGGTGTGCTGTCAGCAAACGGACGCCCGAGGTCACCAAATGAGGCAACTGATACGTCAGGCGGATTTGTCCATATTCCTCATCTGCGTAGTAATTGAGGTCGTGTAGAAATTCCCGAAGTGACAACGATGGATGGTCGAGGCATCGCTGCTTTACGTACTGAAAGAACGCTTCGACGACTGCGAGGTCTAGAGGGTCCATTGTTTCCGCTGCTGCAGAAATGCCCGATCGGCGAAGAACATGCTCCACGGTTTCCAGGACTGAGAAGGAATCTTGTTGTAATCGCAGCTCTGTTAATACATCCCGCGCATGTAGAAGTGCTTCACAATTCGATAGCACTAGATCTGATTGCTCAAGACCAAGCAGCACCTCATGCACTTTCTTTTTATCAGCACGTGCGACCATCACGATACGAGCAAGATCGGCGGGGTGACAACCAAAGCACGGGCATGCGAGTGCATGCTGAAAGGCATCGTCATCGAGTTTCGCGAGACTACGAAGAATGAGCACGGCCTGTCGAACAATTGTATGAGCAAGTAAGTCCGCTTTGCCTTCAAGGACCACAGGAATATTTCGAGCGCGAAGGACGTCGTAGATGGGGCGAAGTTCACCATTTGTCTGTACAAGCACGGCAATATCCTCGGGCTGGATGCCGTTAGCAATTCTCTCTTCGATGAGATCGGCGATCACCCATGGCTCCGCTGCATCAGAAGGAGGACGCAGGAGAATCGGCTCCAGACCGTCTTCTTCTGCAAACGCTGTCAGATTTTTTACGAGACCGGGTATCCGACCAATTAATCGTTCATCATTGCGAGTGATCAGTCGACCTGCTGCATCGAGAATCTTCTGTGTTGAACGATAATTCACCGTCAGCACAATGATGGGCGCAGCGGGGAATCGTTCGCGAAAGGCCATCATGTGCTCAACGTTGGCACCTTGGAATCGATAGATTGCCTGGTCGTCATCTCCTACCAAAAAGAAGTTTGGCTCGTTCGGAGAGATATCATAGGTCGTCAGACGTTCAATTACCTTCCACTGAGCGCCGTTTAAGTCTTGTGCCTCATCAACCAAGATATATTGATACCGCTCTTGGAGCCCTGCCAGAAGCCATTCTTCTTCGTTAAGAGCCTTAATAACCGTCAGGATCATGTCATCGTAGTCATAGAGCCCTTTCTCCTGCAGGTACTCACCATATCGTTCAAAGAGATCGATAAAATCGCGAAACTTTCGAGCTTGGAGAAGGTTTTTCTCATGCTGCTTTGTCCCCTCTTTGCTTTTACCGGCCATTTGTACATCGTATTCACTTGCGACTTTTTGCAGATCTTCGAGGGATTTTCCTTCGCGCTTACAATCACTGATGCGACCAAGAATTGCGGGAATACGTTCGTACGGATTTTTCGGGTTAATGAGCGCCGATGCATTGCTCACCGCATCTATCAATGTTTGCATGGCCTTGTAGCGCTCTATTTCTGAAATCGCTTT
Source organism: Candidatus Peribacteraceae bacterium (assembly GCA_044228075.1). Lineage (GTDB taxonomy): Bacteria > Patescibacteriota > Gracilibacteria > Peribacterales > Peribacteraceae > JAKQEM01. The sequence goes on along the minus strand of JBGAVO010000016.1, from coordinate 8,849 downwards.
CTGATTTTGCCATTCGGAAAAGACTGCAGGATTTTGCGTAATAATTTTGTCGCAGAAGCCGTGGATCGTACTAACAGTCACCGCATAGGCATCTCCTCCAATCAATCGACGCAGACGTTCGCGCATTGCAGTGGCACCCGCACTCGAAAAAGTAAGACAAAGAATATTACCCGGACGAGCCTGTGTCTTTCGCAGAATATTCGCAACGCGCAGACTCAGGACTTGCGTCTTTCCGGTACCAGGTCCAGCTACAACCATGACCGGCCCTTCGATGGTATCGACAGCTTGTTTTTGGGCCGCATTGAGTCGCGCGTACTCATCGTTAAACGAGAGCATGAATGCATCGTAACGGCAGACACATTCGGTGTACAGACGGCCACTTTATTTGGTGTCAATTTATTCAGTGCACAATATCTTTGACAGTCTGCACTACGAGTTCGCCAATGTCGGGTGTACGGTTCGCTTGTCTTATCCTTCTTCCCTTCTCTTTATGAACATGCTCGTAAACATTCTGGTTATTGTCGGAGCTCTTAACTGGGGTCTTGTTGGTATCGGTGGCTTCGCTGGTACAAACCTCAACGTCGTCAACCTCCTCCTTGGCGCGTGGCCAATGGTTGAGTGGGTTGTCTACATTCTTGTTGGTATCGCTGGCGTTCTGAAGCTAGTGAACATGAAGAAATAATCCGGCTTCGCTTAGGCTACGCCGCGATATCTGTCTGAAATAAAGCCCGGTGAAAGCCGGGTTTTTTAAATGAGCAATCCTTCGATCCGAGCGCGGGCTATCACGCTTCGGAACTTGATAGACTAGCGAGGACGGAGGATTGCTCTAAATCTCGTCGTCGTCTTGCTCGTACGCGCAGTGATCGCACTTCTGGATCGGCTTTCCGTTCTTCTTCAGTGGCGTCAGGATTCCCTGATGACACTTTGGACACATCAGCGTCTGAGCGAAGCTTGGAACAACCGGTGCAAATCCAACGCGCTTTGGTGGCAAACCATGCTCACGAATGGTCAATGAGCGTGGATGATCGCGCATTTTCTGTAGAACCTTGGCTTCAATTTGGCGAATACGCTCACGAGTAACACCGAACTCCTGTCCCACTTCTTCCAGCGTGTGGCCAATGCCATCCTGCAGTCCGAAGCGCATTTCAATAATTTTGCGCTCACGGGGCGTAAGGAAGTCGAGCATCGCGTGGACGTTCTCCTTCTTCAGCTGACGGTTTGTTGCCTCGAATGGGTTAATCGCCTCCTCATCTTCAATAAAGTCGCCAAGCTTCGAATCTTCTTCGGAACCAACTGGCGCTTCCAATGAGACGATATCCTGACTGATTTTCTGAATGTGCTGAACCTTCTTGATGTCCATTTCCATTTCGACTGCGAGTTCTTCCAGTGTTGGCTCGCGACCGAGTTCCTGCACAAGACGACGCTGTGTGTGCGTCAGCTTGTTGATAGTCTCAACCATGTGTACTGGAATACGAATGGTGCGGGCTTGGTCGGCAATGGCGCGCGTGATTGCCTGACGAATCCACCATGTTGCATATGTCGAGAACTTGAATCCACGCTCTGGATCGAATTTTTCCACGGCGCGGAACAGACCGATGTTTCCTTCTTGAATGAGATCGAGGAAGCTCAGTCCGCGTCCGATGTATTTTTTAGCGATGGAAACAACAAGGCGAAGGTTGGCTTCGGCTAGCTGCTGCTTAGCTCCAGCATCGCCCTTGCGGATACGACGTGCTAATTCCACTTCTTTCTTTCCGTCGATAAGCGGCACGCGTCCGATTTCGGACAAGTACATACGAACGGAGTCGTTTGAAATTTCGAGCAGATCGACTTCGCGCTCCTTACGACGCTTTTTCTTCTCTTCTTCCGTCGCCTCTTTATCGTTGATAGCGATACCGGCCGTTGCAACCATTTGCATCACCTCGCCGTCGTCATCGTCATCGAGTTTTTCAGCAACGCTCGCATCATCTGAATCATCATCGTCATCTCCTTCAACAGTCACATCATCCGTTACCAATTCGGCCAGATCTTCTGCTGATGCTTCCATCATTGTTCCCTGCTTGCCTTTCTTCTCCCAAATCAGCGCATCTTTCACGTCGATCACTTCGATACCAAGATCAACGAAGAGCATGTAGATCTCATCAAGAAGATCGACGTTTTCTTCGGCGTTCGGAAGGGCGGCGATAATTTCCTGATGGGTTACGTATCGCTGCTCACGACCTTTTTTCACCAGATGGCGGATAGCCTCGGGAAATTTGTTCAGGTCTTCGTCGGTGGGTTGAGCAATGAATTTTCGCGGATGTGATGCCATAGAAGCAAAAACGGGATCCCGCCCGGTAGCGGGGTTCAGAAGGAAGGGTACTCAAAGACGGCCGGAACGGAAAGGGAAAAACGGATAGTGCGGAGGAATTCCGTCTGTCACTTCTTTTTATACCCCTTTTCAGCCGCTTCGTCACGGATATTCTTTAGAATTTGCCGGTTTAGCGAGCCAGTCTTTCCATTTGGATCAGCTTTGCATACCGCGCCGATAATTCGTTTTCAGCATCTTTATCGCCTGTAGAGCGAGCTTGCAGCAGGCTCTGTGTAATATCTTTCAGATGTCGCTGGAGATAATCGCGGTTTGCAGTTCGACAGTTATTCCGAATTTCTCGGACGGCAATCGAGTCATTCCAATCCGCAAATCCATTTTCTTCACAGTAGAGCATGAGGACTCTGCAACGCTCTCGATCGAGTTCATCGAGTTCGACATCCAGCATTTCAAATGTTGATTTCGACTTTAAAGGAGTTAATGCGTTATAGAGACGTAGAGCAAATTCCTCTTCTGGTGGTACTAGCTCATCGATGAGTGACAACATGCGCGGATACAATAAGAACAGTGTGAGTGTGATTTCGGAGGCTGAATACATTGCCGCAGTATGCAGACGAATATCTGTTTGCTGTCGTGGCTTCAGTGATTGTCCCTGTTCGAATTTGTGCAAGTCGTCACTCAATGCAATTTCTGTCACACCAAGAGCGGCAGCACACTGACGAAGAGCATGCGTGCGTTCAGTTGATGAAGACAATGCCTGAAGCAATGGCAGAAGGCGCTCAAGCGCAGCCTGACGCACTGCAGGTGAGGACAGTTCCGTCGTTCGAATGTCGGCCAACACAAGATCTAAATATGGATGAGATTGCGTGAGCATGGATCGCAGAAGGTCGAGCGAATCGACCGCTGCATCGGCCGGATCTTTCTGGCCAAGTCGCACGCCTTCAACACGCAATCCTTCACGGGCGCAGAGCATGAATCCCCTATCTGCCGCATCACGTCCAGCACGATCGGAATCGAGACACAGGACAACCGTGTCCACACTGCGTTTCAGAAGTTTGACGTGTTCGTCTGTCAGCGCTGTTCCGCAGGTAGCCACCGTCTCTGTCATTCCCGCACGATGACAGGCAAGTACATCGAAATATCCTTCTACAAGGATGACGCGTTTCTTGTCGCGCATAGGCTTGAGCGCGCGATGTAATCCGTACAAAATCGATGATTTTCGATAGAGCGGGCTATCCGGGGTATTCAGATACTTTGCGTCATCATTGCCCATGGTACGGCCACCAAAGCCAATAATGCGGCCTTGCTGATCGTGAATGGGAAACATGAGACGGTTGCGAAACCGGTCATGCACTCTCCCCTCTTTTAAATCGTTTTGAACACCCATGCCCGATGAAACAATTTCGCTACGGCTAAAATTCGACTTTAACAGATGATCGTATGTATCGGTGAATGAGTCAGGTGCAAATCCCAATCCAAACTCTGCTATTTCCGCATCGGATAATCCGCGCTTTTTCAGATACTCCAGTGTCGCTGCGGATTCTTTCAATCGATGTGCGTAAAAGACCTCAGCAGCAGCAAGACAATCGCGTGCACGTTCTTTCTCATCTTTCGTAATCACGTCTTTGGGAACATCTGGCAGCGTGACGCCTGCCTGTTCCGCAAGATCTTTTAAGGCCTCTCGAAAATCAACACCTTCAATTTGCTGATAGAAACTGAAAATATCACCGCCTTTTTGGCACGGAAAGCAGTAACAAATTCCTTTGTCCGGCGAAACAAGAAAGCTTGGTTTTGAATCGTGGTGAAACGGACAGAGCCCGACGAAGTTGCGTCCTTTCTTTTGCAGCTGCACATACTGTCCAACCAGCTGTTCAATGGAAATACGCGCTTTGATCTCGGAGACGGAGTCCATGGGAGAGTCAGTATAGCTGACTGTTAAGTTGCTGTATAAAAAATGGCCCTCTCTCGCTTTCGCGGGAGGGGGCCGTGCACCGAAGTGTGTGCTGATTACTCATCAGCTCGAGTTGACTGGAGGGGCGGACCCCGGATTCGAACAGCAATGCGAGCAAAGCTCGTATTTCGCTGCGGACATTCAAGTCCGCGAATCCAGGGAGACCCTTTGTCCTGTTCATCATTGTGCGAGATTCGCCATTCGCTTCCTTCAAGGGGAAGTCCGATTGGGAGGAATCCCATGATGAGCAGTACCAGCACGATCGTCATCCAATTCCTGATCATGCAGGCCTCCTTTCATACCCGCTCCGGCGGGAATGCGGGAAATTTACTCGCAAATTTTTAAGTGTCAATATCTGCTATGACAGGAGTACATTTTGTTTTACATCAGCCAAACCTAACCATCCATCGCGGCAGGTTATTCTTCAAATGCCCCTCTTTTGCTAATCCCTGACCAATACAGAACCCGCGATACAGCAGCAATGTGTGGCCGTGGAGATCCTTCGGGCAACTACAGTCTTTTGCATCAAGAAGTAATTTGAGTGACTCATCATCGACCTCCCATACATTCTTCGTTGCTCGATGACCACGCAGTGTTGCCATTTCATGATCGAGAATAAGCCTTCCGTCTTTTAGTTTCTTCGCAAAGGGAATGCCAAGCGCATAATCTTCTACCGCGAGACCGAATTCCAACACTTCACGCGTCGCAAGAATCACCGACTCCCCTCCCCGCTCGAACAACGTATCAGTTTCATCAAAAAAACTGGTACCGTAACGATCTTCCAACTGATTCAAAAACTCAGGGAGACTTTTTTTAGAAACTGGCTTTTCCTGAAAATGTTTCCATTCGATTGGATCGACAGGTCGTGTTGGAGCTTTCTTTTGAATGACAGCACAGAAAAATCCTTCAGTATCATAGGTTTGTGGCCACAGACGCAATAGTGGTAGTGCACTGCCTTCGGTAAGTGATTGCTGCACTTTGATGGAATCATTAATTGCGATATCCCAAAATCCATCGGGGGCAATCTGTAATGTTCGAGGGTCAACAAGCTCAATCTGATCCTTAAAGCGTTCGAGAATCTGCATGACCGTTCCTTCATTCTCTTCTGGTGTAAGCGTGCACGTGGAATAGACAATGCGACCACCGACTTTTGCGCTGTGAATAGCGGATTCCAAAAGCTGGAACTGCAAACGCGCCATCTTCTCGATGTTCTCCATGGAGCAATACGTAAGCGCATCACTATCTTTACGTGCTGTTCCTTGGGCGGAGCACGGCGCATCACACAATACTTTATCGAACCGTTCCGTCATGTGACGCGCGAACCACTGTCCGACTTTTTTTGTGACAAGATTGTTATGAACACCACAGCGATGCAGCGACGACTTGAGTGTCCACAAACGTTTCTCTTGGACATCATTTGCAACAATCACTCCCCTACCCAACATGCGCGCTCCCATCTGTGTTGTTTTACTTCCAGGAGCTGCGCTCATATCAAGCACATGATCACCAGGTTGAGCATCCAATAATGCAGGTGGCAACATCGACGCTGCTTCTTGCATGTACGTATGGCCCAGCAAGTGCAACATATCTTTTCCAAGTGCTTCCTCCCGATTTTCACGATCAATATAAAATGCTTCCGGGCACCAAGGCACTGGCGTCAGTTGCCATTTTTTTTCTGCTGCCCACTTCTTAAAATCATCAACAGATGATTTGAGAGTATTTACGCGCATGCTTTTACGCAGCGGCTTGCTGCTCCACTCATTTAGTGCAGCAAGATCGGTAAAGCCGGCGTATCGGTCGAATGCGGCAAACACAACAGAACAGTATCATAAAGCACTTTAAATTGCCTATCCTAAAGCAAAAGAACACCTTACTTGACATTATTTTAATAAGGGCGAATATATTGGCATGGAAGAAGATCTGCAGTTAAAAGCCCTGTGCATTCACGGTATCCAAAGTACTGTTGGAGATTGGGAAGAATTAGAAAATGAACTAGCTCATAGTTTATCGATCGAGCATGCACAGCGACGATTTTTTAGTGAAAGAAACTTGGAATTTTCAATATGGGAAGATGCGGTTGTGAAATATGAAAGTGAACTTATTCGAAATAGTGCGCATAATATTTTAATTGCACACTCCTATGGCACACATAGAGCAGGGAGAATTATGCAGCAGTGCCCCGATTTATATGGAGCAATTTTAATGAATCCTCCTCTAAATAAAATGGCTGCAAAGGAAAGACATCAACATAGACAAGATGTTCCGGATGATATTTTTATGAATACCCTCTTCCATGAAATAACATTTGATATGTCAGATAATGTCTACCGACTGTTTATTGAAAGACAACGTCGTGCATATGAAAAGGAATCTAAAGAAATTGGAAGACAGGGTGGCTACCTGAAGAGAGGCGTTCCATTCATCGATCGCATGTCTGAAATTCCTGAGACAAAGGAAGTTCTTATTATTCGCTCTAGCGGCGATCAGTGGGATGTCGGCGAGCTCCCAAAGAGGCCAAAAATCACAGAAGTAGACCTTGGAGCTGACTTCGGCCACTATCCACAATCTAGTAAGCCTCGTCATGTTTCAGAAATAATTCGCTCTTGGCTTCATGAAAGGATTTTTACGGCATCTGAAAGTGATCGTATGCTTCTGGAAGAGCCAGTTGCATATGCATAAACTCACACCACGAAACTCACCATTTTCCCTGCGATATAAATCTCCTTTTTGATAGTCGTGCCTTCGAGATGCTTCTGCACATTCACTTCCTGCTTTGCCATCGCGATGATGTCTTCTTTTGACATGTCCGCAGGCACGTCGATTGTTCCACGTAGTTTTCCATTCACCTGAACGGCAATCGTTAACGTATCGCGTACGAGCAATTTTGGATCATATGATGGCCATTTTTGATCGATAACAAATGGCTTGGCTCCAAGCATTTCCCATAGTTCCTCAGCTAAGTGAGGAGCAAGTGGAGAAAGAAGCGTTGCGTAGATTTTAGCTGTTTCAACAGAACATCCTCCTGCGGACTCAATCGTATTCAAGCATTCCATGAGCGCACTAATAGCAGTATTGAACTGCATTTTTTCCAACGAATCGGTTACGCGTTTAATTGCAGAATGGATGGCACGAGTAGTCTCAGCTGTATCTGTTGCACTAGGTTTTTCGGAGAATGTTTTATAGACCTTCTGCACAAAGCGATCGATTCCTTTGATACCCGTATCGCTCCAGTCACCGCCATCGGTGAACGGCCCCATGAACATCAAGTACATACGGAACACATCGGAGCCGTAGCGATCGACGAATCCATCGGGGCTGACCACGTTTCCTTTGCTCTTACTCATCTTGGCTCCTTGGTTCGTAATAAGACCTTGATGTACGAGGCCTTGGAACGGTTCGTCGTGGGCGATGAATCCCATATCTTTCAACGCCATCGTGACAAATCGCGCATAGATAAGGTGCATTGTTGCGTGCTCGGGGCCACCGATATACATGTCGACCGGCATCCAATGATGATCAATGGTCGGATCAATGATATGCCACTCTTTTGCTTTGCCACCCTTGCTGCGCACACCGAATCCGTCGGATTGCAGATACATCAAATAATAGAAACTCGAGCAGACGAATGTATCCATCGTATCGAACTCTGGTGTCCATCCTTTCCCAAAAATCTTTTCTGTGCGCTCAATAAACTCTTTTGATTTTCTCAATGGTGATTCGCCGGTCGGTGTAAATTCGACGTCAGTCGGCAACATCCATGGCAGGTGCTCTTCGGGAACTGGATGTGCGTTGCCTTCTGGGTCATACACAACGGGAATAGGTGCACCCCAGTATCGCTGACGAGAAATAGTCCAATCGCGCAGGCGGTAATTCACTGTGCGCGTTCCGAACCCCTGCTCCTCAATGTAATCAATAATTTCGCCACGAACGTGCTGCCATGTTTTTCCTCCTAGTTCTTCTGGAGCAACAATGATTCCTTCTGGGTCATGGCAATACGCTACTTCGAAGTTTGCCACTTTCTCGCGCAAATCAGGATCAAGTGGAATCATCGCAAGCTTTAGCGGAATATCGTATTTCTTCGCAAATGCGAAATCGCGTTCGTCGTGCGCGGAACAGTTCACAATGCCTGTGCCATAATCGGCGACGACATACGATGCAATCCAGATAGGAAGATCCCCTGTGCCAAACGGATTATCGATGTATCGACCGGTGAAGATGCCTTCCATGTCTTTATCAATATCAAAACGATTTCCCGCTTTTTTCTTTTTAATATACTCAACAAATTCCATCACCGGCTTCTCAAACGATGTCGCCTCAACAAGCTTGGCTACTAAAGGATGTTCAGGGGCAATAACTGTAAACGTCTGTGCGAGGAATGTTTGTGGCACGGAATCAAACACTTCCACGTCGATATGTAAATCTTTCACTTTCTCTTTGAACTTCACACCTTCCGATCGGCCGATCCAGTTTTTTTGCATCGTCTTCGTCTTCTCTGGCCAATTCAAATCTTCTAGATTATCGATTAATTTTTGCGCATATTTTGTCGTTTTCCAGAACCATTGATTCAACGACTTCTGCACAACAGGAGTTCCA
>JBGAVO010000015.1:0-19196 GCA_044228075.1 Candidatus Peribacteraceae bacterium | reverse complement strand
GTATTTGTCGATGTGCGCAAGGAGAAGCGATAAATCAGCTGCGCGAAATTGGCCGTCGCTATCCATGAACGAAATGAGATCTGTTGTTGCAGCATCACATCCTGAACGAACAGCAATTCCGTAACCACCATTTGTCTTATGGGTGACAATTTTTAGATTCGAATGTTCTTTGGAGAGATCTTCCAAAATCTTGGCTGAGCCATCTTTCGATCCATCATTCACCACAATAATTGTTCCATCGATCGATGCCTTCTTTATCCATGACGCAACATCGCGTACTGCAGCGGCAATATTTTCTTCTTCGTTGTAACAAGGAAGGATGACAGACAGTGTCATGATGAATGGAGAAGGGGGCATAGCGGATATATACAAACACAATAATAGCGGAAATTCGACATGTCAGAAATCAAGACGGATGCAAATCTCCTACGTGACACGATTTGCTAGACGGAATCGGTATAAAAGAGAATGACAAGAAATACGACGCATGCCATCGAAAGCAGTCCAACGGTAATATGCCGGAAAATTGTCGAATGTTCAGATGCACCACGAAGCGCGTAATACGCGTAGGGAATTAACAGTGCGGATGAGTAGCGAAAATCTTGAGAACTACTAAACGGCATAGCAATGCGAACCGCCAATGCGCCGGCCATTAAGACAATTGTTGTGATAACGAGTGGGAATGTTGGCGACCGAATCCCTTTCAGCAGATCAAGAATAAAAGACCATGCAGCTGCAACCAGAGCAATAAGACCCGTAAAGAGAACAATGAGAGCAACCGGTGTTGCCGCAGGATGATAGGTAAACTCGCCGAAGAACATCGAGCGGAATAGATACTCCCACAGATAGTGACGGCGTGCGCCTTCGCCATCAATCTGATTAAACGGATGACGCAGCACTTCTGCCGGATTAAACACCAACAGACGATCGGGTGTATTAGGAATGGGTCCGGTCATGTGTTCGGCATTTCCAATAATAGCGGACCGCGCCTTCTCCTCTTCAAAGAAAGGTGGAATGTTGTACCAACCCGCAATAATCACGGTCGTGATTCCAAGAATGACCAGCATCAATCCTTTTTGAGACCAGCGCATAACCGGCTGCGCTATCGCAACAATTCCTGCAATCGGAAGAAACAGAACCATGTTCATTTTGGATAGAAGTCCAACGCTAATGGTGATGGATAATAGGATCCACAAACGCAAATCAGGCTTCTTCCACCATCGCAGTAACAGCAATACCGAGATGAAGGCTGTAGCCTGTGCAAAGACGTCATTGTTTAGTCGCGCGGCGAAGTAGACGAATGATGGAACAGCAGCGAGAAAACTAAGAAACAAAAGCCGATCGATCAGTTCTTTCTTATGAGAAAAGAGATGGTACGCACAGCCGATACACACCCCAAAGACACCGACTGATACTAGAAAGGATAGGAGTTGGACCATAGTGAATCCTGCCTCACGCGAGAATCCCACTGCTTCGGTTGCCGCAACGATCAACGCACCCGCAACGTAATACAATGGTGGCTGATAGAACTGCCATCCATCATGGCGATCCGGCAATGCATGATGATCGAGGAGGTAGTTGATGTAATCAACATGACCAAATACATCATGTCCGCGCTCTTCGTATGGCGTAATAAACAGATATGAAAGTCGCAACGCGACTGCGATGCAGAAAACAATACAGACGAAGACGAAGTTGGAATTCTTCCGCATAGAGTAATGGTAGCATATAGTATCTCTTATGACCTCTCGCACGATGCGTGCTATCGGCTCAAACATTCTGCAATACGTGCAGACGAATTATGATGTCGTTCTTTTGCTGCTGCTTGGCATTCTTGTTCGTGTGTGGGACTTCGGCGATATTCCACCAGGATTAAATCAGGACGAAGCCGCAACAGGATATGATGCGTGGTCGGTTCTGAACTATGGAGTGGATAGAAATGGCTTCCCCTTTCCGGTGATGTTCGTATCGTGGGGGTCGGGCATGTATGCATTGAACGGGTATCTCGCATGGCCGTTCATGTTGCTATTTGGGTTGAGTGAAACATCCATTCGCATGCCCCATCTTGTCCTCGGGATCGCATCTCTGGTGCTGTTCTTTTCTCTCACACGTCGCATCACCGATCGGCCAACAGCGATTACTGCACTACTGCTGCTAGTGATTAACCCCTGGCACATCATGATTTCGCGATGGGGACTCGATTCCAATATTCTTCCGGGAATGTTTTTGATCGCCGTGTTTCTTCTGGTTCTCTCGTTAAAGAATAAAAAATACCTGCCTTGGTCAGCATTTGTTCTGGGACTGTGTCTCTACCTTTATGGAACCGCCTATGTTGTGGTGCCGATCTTTACACTGATTGCTGCAGTTGCACTCAAGCTACTTTGGAAGACACGATGGAGTGCACTGGGATTATCCGCTGTTGTTGCATGCGTTACGGGATTACCTATCGCACTGTATGTGTTGATCAATCAATTCAAATGGGACTCAATTGTCCTGCCATTTATGAGTATTCCCCGATTAACAGGAACACCTCGTTTCCAGACTGTCTCGAGCGTGTTCAGTGGTGACTGGGGAAGCATTCTGCACAACCTCGGTGAATTCTGGCGATTGCTGGTCTATCAAAATGACGGCCTTATTTGGAATGGTTTACCAGGATACGGCCAGCTGTATTTAATTGGATTGCCATTCGTGATGATCGGCATTCTTGCTGCATGCGTGCGTGTATGGAATGCGCGCGGAAAAGATCCGACCATCTTCCTTCTTGCATGGCTCATAGCTGGTGTTGTTCTTGCCGCTCTTCAATCGGTGAATGTAAATAGAATAAACGTTCTGTATATAGCACTCATCTTCTTCTGCGCTGTTGGAGTGCAGACGGCATCGGCAGGAAACAGATTCATCCGCACGGGCATCCTTAGCATCTTCGTTGTGCTCTTCAGCTTCTTCACCCACGCATATTTTACCGACTATCGCGCAGAGGCATCGGATGATTTCTTTACCGGTCTTGGTCCTGCCATTACTGAAGCAGTGAATGCAACAGGCGGACATATTTGTGTGACTGACCGCGTGAACATGCCCTACATCTTCGCCCTGTTTTACGAACAAACTGATCCGCGATTATTTGCTGACACTGTTGTATACGATAATCCCGGTGCGGAGTTTCAGTGGGCCATACTCTTTGATCGATTCACCTTCGGCCGACACCGTTGTTATGGGAGATCATACGCTGCATATGTAGTCCATCGAGACGAGCTCGATGAATTTGATGATGGAGGCTACGATATCCATGTATTCGATCACTACGCTACTGCCATCCCACTCTGATCATGCGATTTTCCTCTTTCATTTCGAAGCCTACGTGGAACGCGGCGTTTATAGCGGAGTTGTGCATCGGCATTGGTCTGATGGTTGGCGGCATTGCAGCGCTTCTGTCGCTTGGCATGCACGATGTCACTGCAAGCTATCAGTATGACGGCATGGATCGTCACGAGACATCTATTCCCTTTCTGGTAGATCAGGAAGGTGAATATCTTTCGGTGAATATTCAATTCACATTGAACACGCTTCATGCGAATCGCTTTGTTATTGGTCCCGATGATTGCATCGAAGAAGTCATCGTCAACGGAGAATCTGTGCACGGACTTAACGGACGTTGCAACATGCATCCTGGATTTGTTGTGTCGCTTCCTGCATTGCAGCAAGGAGAAAATACTCTTTCGATTCGCTTACATGACACGGGCGGACAAGGAGGTCTAATGCTTCGCACGTCGTGGACCGATCCGCTCTGGCTCACCTTCCTTATTCTGACATTGTTGATGTTCAGCTGGGTTGGCGCACGGCTGATGTTGCTGCTTTCACGCTCAAAAGAAATCGCCTGGCTTCCTGCCATTCTCGCTGTCGCCTTCGCTATTCGTCTTGGCCTGTCGTGGCACGGGGGCTTCGGCGGTGACATCAGTCTGAACCAAGACTGGTCCGAGAGCGCGGTAAAACTGGGATTGATTCAATCTTATAATGAGCAGGTAGAAAGCGATGCGATGTTGCCGAACTATCCCCCGCTATCGATCGGTATGTTTGCCATAACCGGATACGCGTATCAGACGTTTGTGTCACCGGACTTCGATGAAGAGGCACCAATCTATCGCGTCATCATCAAACTCCCTGCCATCATCGCCGATCTCATTACCGTGATTGTTCTCTACCTCCTTCTTGTTCCCATTGGAGGACGACGACAGTCGCTCATTGCTGCCGCGCTTTACGCCGTTCATCCCGCGGTTATCCATGACTCTGCAGTGTGGGGGCAAATTGATAGTGTCTTCACGCTATTCATGTGTCTCACTATTTTGAGTATGCAGCGACACCGCTGGATATGTGCCGGTGTACTGATGGCATCTGCGCTTCTTATAAAAATGCAGGCACTACTTCTTGTTCCAGTGGTTGTTGTTGCAGCAGGGTTTGATATTCGACGATGGATGCGACTAGTTCTTGGAGGAACAACTATTGCTCTTATCACAGCCATTCCATTCACGGTGTATGGCGCGTTCGATAGATTATTGAGCGTGTACACGGGCTCCGTCGGTTTCTATAACACGCTCAGCTACAACGCCTATAACTTCTGGGTCATGCTCTACACGCGCGAGACCGGAAAATCGGCGACGGATTTATTCCTTGGTCCGTTGTCTCATCGCATGTTCGGCCTCATCGCATGGTTCACCGTTATCGTCTGTGTGACAGTTCTATGGTTCCCCGCCATTCAGCAAGATATTAAATCGAAGGGAAAAACGGGCGTCACACTTCTCTCGGCAGCATTAATTGCGTACGCATTCTTCCTTTTTAATGCCGAGATGCATGAGCGGTATCTTTTCCCATTCATGGCACTGGGCATCCCCCTTCTTCTCTTGGGTCGCAAAGGGATCACGTTGTACATCAGCGCATCCGTCCTCTTTACCCTAAACCTCATCTCTCTGGTTGCATTCTCGGACGTCGATCGCATGATTCTCCAAGAGACATTTAAAGAGGCACATCCGGTCGCCATTGCAACGGCAAACATGATTACCTTTGTCTGTATCTGGGTATTTGCCCATGCATACCAAAAATCGACCATAAAGGGCCCAGGTGGCTGGAAGGCTCTCCTTCCGCGATTCCGCCATGGGGCAACCAGATGGAACCTTTTGCGCTGGCCGTTTCTCCGCTAGGATCCGGTCCTATGCCTGCCACATCTCTCGATCAGATTGTTTCCTTATGTAAGCGCCGCGGATTTATCTTCCCGGGGTCTGATATTTACGGAGGCCTGGCAAATACATGGGACTACGGTCCACTTGGTGTAGAACTAAAGAACAACGTGAAGCGCCATTGGTGGAAGACATTCGTTCATAAGCGCACAGACATGGTCGGTCTCGATGCAGCTATTTTAATGAACCCGCGCGCATGGGAGGCTTCGGGACATGTCAGCAACTTCAACGATCCTCTCATCGACTGTAAAAGCTGTAACCAGCGTTTCCGCGGAGACAAGCTATTGGAAGAAAAACTCGGAGTGGAAGCAGCAGCGGTTATTACACTCGATCAGCTGCAGCCAATGCTCACTGCCGAAAAAATTACTTGTCCGAACTGTGGCGAATGCAATTGGACCCCTGCCAAGAAATTCAACCTGATGTTCAAGACGCAACAGGGTGTCATTGAAGGAGAAGGTACCGATATTTATTTGCGGCCAGAAACAGCGCAGGGAATTTTTGTAAACTTCAAGAACGTCGCACAGACAACACGCATGCGCCTCCCGTTCGGTGTCGCTCAGATTGGTAAAGCATTCCGTAACGAAATCACACCGGGCAACTTCACCTTCCGCACGCGCGAATTCGAGCAGATGGAAATTGAGTACTTCGTCGAACCAGGAACAGACGGCCCCGTATTTGAAGAGTGGAAAGATTCTGTCTGGAGCTGGTACACAGGCCTTGGTATCGATGCGTCCAAACTCCGCATTCGTGAGCATGCAAAAGACGAACTTTCACACTACAGCTCCCGCACTGTTGATATTGAATACGACTTCCCATGGGGTTGGGGAGAGCTCTTCGGTCTCGCGAATCGCGCAGACTTCGACTTAACACAGCACGAGAAGTTCAGCGGCGAAGATTTGAAGTACACCGACCCCGATGAGCCGACGAAGAAATTCCTCCCCTATGTGGTGGAACCAAGCTTCGGTTGTGATCGCACCGTTCTCACATTGCTGATTGATGCCTACACCGAAGAAGAACTGGAAGGTGGCGATGTTCGCACGGTCATGCGCTTCCATAAATCGATTGCACCGGTCAAAGTTGCCGTCCTCCCACTCAGCAAAAAAGAACACCTCATTTCCAAAGCCCAGGAAATTCGCAACATGCTCATCGACAAGTTCGACGGGAACATCGACTTCGATGTCACCGGATCCATTGGTAAGCGCTACCGTCGCCAAGATGAAACCGGTACTCCATCATGTGTCACAGTCGACTTCGGCACGATTGGTGAAGATGCGGAACAAGGAGCTCCGGACACTGTAACGATTCGTGATCGCGATACACTGGAGCAGAAACGTGTTTCAATTGGCGAATTGGTTGCAGAGTTACACTAAGTTGACTATATACTAAAAAAGGTGTTTTATATGTGACCTGCATCATCGATGCAGATGTCGTCCTTTCTCAATCACCGCAAGTCGAGGAGATAGCTCATGTCTGTCAGGTTCTTCAGAAAGAAGATTCGCCGTCATCACGATCAACCTCATCCGAGCAACCAGGGTCTCATTCCACTGTTCGGCTGTAGCGAATCGCCAATGCACAGCGCATGGAAAGCGGCACTCTGGCGGGAGTATAACAACCAAAAGCGTCTCCGTCGCAATGCTCAACCAGATTTGGAACAGGTGGCCGTTCTTACAAAAAGCGGCAAGAAGAAAAATGCAGCGGTGACAGCCGGTCACTGGGTACTGCTCAACGAGCATTGGAAAAACGGAAATGTACCGTCGTCATTGGTGACATTTATCGTCACTCATATCTGCAAGCGCACGGGACGTCGGGACAGGGAAAATATCACTCAGGAAGTTTATCGGTTTTTCGATGACACGTTCGAACGGTGCATCACACTGCGGCAAGTCGCAATTGCGGGAGTGATCTAGCGAAAAAGGACCATCCTTTCCGGTATCTACATTGTGGATACCGGATTTTTTCATGTGTTTGATAGAGCAACTTGCTCGATTGATTTATGATCAGCACATGTTCACTCGCATTCTCTCTTTCATTCGCGCATATCCCAAACTCATCGCCGACCCTCAGGTCCCAGCAAAAGCGAAGTATTTACCCTTACTTGCGATTCTGTACCTCATTGTCCCCATTGATCTCATTCCAGATTTTTTCCTGATCCTTGGGCAGCTCGACGATATCGGCATTATTCTGATTCTCTTGAACATGGCCATGCGGATTTTTGAACAAACACCTGCTCAGAGAGAAAAGCAGAAATATGGCGATGTTATTGACGTTGAAGCCGTTAAAAAGGGGTAGATTTGGCAAAATTCGCTTGCAAAGCCAAATAGACATCTGTATAAAACCCGCATCACCGAATGCCGATCGCTGCGGTCCTGATCCAAGAGAGTCTCATCTCTCACGGAATATCCTCCGCATTAGGCGAAAAGACGCATTCGGGCAGCCCCCAAGGATCCTCCCCACCGCTTTACCACCCAGTCATGAGTCTTCAGTCATGAGTTGTGAGTGATGATCCTACTTCCTAGCTCCTACTTCCTACATCCTATCGTTATGCCTATCCCATCCGAATCCGAACTGCTGGAGCACGCCTGCCACTTCGGTCATCCCCGGGCTAAATGGAATCCTAAGATTGCGCCGTATCTGTATGGCACGCGCAAGGGTATCCACATCTTCGATCTTGCTCAGACCCGTCAGGGACTCATTGAGGTTGTCGAAGCGCTCAAGGCACTGCAAGCCGCTGGTAAGACAGTATTGTTCGTCTCTACGAAGCAGCAGAGCATTCCTCTTATTGAAGATCTTGGTCACAAGTTGAACCAACCAATCGTTACGAAGAAATGGATTCCAGGACTTCTTACAAACTGGCCAACGATTAAGCGTCGCTTGCAGTACTACCTCGACCTTCGCCGCAGCTTCCAGACGGGTGAAGTGGAGAAGTACACAAAGAAAGAGCAGACCGAGTTGCGCAAAGAGCTGACAAAGCTTGATGCCGCCCTCTCTGGTGTTGCTGCCATGCACGGCCTTCCAGATGCACTCTTCGTTGTAGATGCAGTGCGCGACCACGTCGCAGTACTTGAAGCAAAGAAGCTTAGCATTCCCGTCTACGGTATCTGCGATTCTAATGCTGATCCGGATGAGCTGACTGCCTGCATTCCTGCCAACGATGACGCCGTCCGCTCCATTCAGATTCTCCTCGACACCATTCTTCATGAATTGCAGGCTGTTCGTACTAAGAAGCAGGAAGAAGTTGTGAACAAAGAAGAAGAGCCTGAAGAGCGCACAGTGATCGGCGGCTCGTATTAATCTAGAATATCCTTACATCCTAGCTCCTACCTCCTAGACACTATGGACATCTCTGCAGCATCCATCCAATCCCTTCGCGCCCGCACAGGCGTTTCCATCTCCGCTGTTAAAGACGCGCTTGTTGAAGCAGGCGGTGACGAAGAAAAGGCAATTGAGCTTCTCCGCAAGCGCGGTATTGCTCAGGCAGCTAAAAAGGCTGACCGCGAACAGGGTGAAGGCCTTGTCTTCCTGAAGGAAGAAGGTAGCCGCTCCGTTATGTGCATTCTCCGTTGTGAGACAGACTTCGTTGCACGCGACGAAAACTTTGCCAAGACCGGTGAAGCCATTGTTACCGCTCTCTTTGCAGACGGTCTCGATGCAGCAAAGGCAAAGGCCGCGGAATTGGTTCCGGATCTCGTCCAGAAACTTGGTGAGAACATCACTGCCGATGACATGCACGCCATTGAAGCTCCGGTTATTGGAAGCTACCTCCACAGCAACCGCAAGATCGGTGTCATCATTGGACTGGAAGGTTCCACCAAAGAGACCGCTCGCGACATTGCGATGCACGCTGCCGCTCTCAGTCCACGCTACGTTCACCCAGAAGAAGTTGGTGAAGATGTACTCACAAAAGAGAAGGAAATCTGGCAGGAGCAGATGAAGAAGGAGGGTAAGCCAGAGGCTATGTGGGACAAGATTATGATGGGCAAAGAGAAGAAGTTCCGCGAAGAGAACGCCATCACTAAGCAGTCATTCGTTAAAGATCCAAGCAAGACTGTCGAGCAGCACTTGGATGGCGGCAAGATCACGACATACGTGCGTGTATCAGTCGCGTAGGCGCGACAAGATCCAAGAAACAAGCACCAAGATCCAATGAGGGTCAGGTGCTTGTTTTGGTTCTTGCAATTTGGATCTTGGATCTTCCTCTTACCATTTCTGCCATGGCATCTCGATCTGATCGAGCGGGATGTCATCGAGAGACTCAGCAATTTTTTCACCGGCGACTTTTGCTACGAGCGTGTGCAAATTTTTGCGGAAGACGAACGCCATGACGGCAGCAAGTCCGAAGAGTCCTGCCATGACACTAATAGTCACAAATGGGAATGAATCGATTATGGTTTGAGGTGCAGCTCGCTTCAATTCCGTACAATCAGGGCCACAATCTTCACCACCGTCACACTGCTCACCCTCGTCGATCACGCGATCACCACAGCGAGATGCGCGGCAATCCATACGACAGGAATTTGCTTTACTGTCGGAATTTTCACGACCGTTGTCACATTCTTCCTTGGAACTAAGCAGGCCATCTCCACAGGTAGGAACCTTACAGAGCGTCGTACAGTTGTCGTCATTATTATCATTTCCGTCATCACAGTATTCACCAGGCTGCAGCAGACCGTCGCCACAGCTTGGCTTCTTACATTCAACAGAACATGAATCGTTGTTATTTTGATTTCCGTCGTCACATTCCTCCTGTCCTTCACGAACTCCGTTGCCACATAGTGGCTGCTTGCAGAGGTTGTTACATCCATCTGTATTTAGGCGGTTTCCGTCGTCACACTCTTCACCGGCCGCAATTTGCAGCACACTGTCACCACAGCGAGCGGAGATACACTGGTTTGTACATGAGTCGGCATCAACCTTGTTTGCATCGTCGCATTCCTCACCAAGCTGAACGACACCATCGCCACATGCTGGTAGCGAACAGGCATTTGTACATGTGTCACCTCCCACCAGGTTTCCGTCATCACACTGTTCTCCCAAGGAAATCTGCACAATCTGATCACCACAGCGGGAATTCTTACATGCATTTGTACATGAATCGTTATTCAGCTGATTCCCATCATCACATTCCTCGCCGCTCTGCACGCTTCCATCTCCACAAGCAGGAGACTTACACGTATTGCTACAGGCATCTGCATCAACACGATTACCGTCGTCACACTGTTCCCAAATAGCTACAAGCGCGTCGCCACACTGAGCAATACGGCAGGCATTTGTACATGCGTCGGTATCCACCTTATTCATGTCATCACACTGCTCACCTGAATCAATAACACCGTTTCCGCACAGAGATTGACCAGCTGCAGGAACCGCAGCAACCGATGTCACGGAAGATGCAGTAGACGATTTTGATAGCTGCACTAGCTGCGGATTGCTTTGCGCAGATGATGCGGTACATGCAGGAAGGAAATTCCGCTTACAACCACCGGAACATGTTCCATCTTTATCACAGGTAGGAACCGTACAAATAGCTCCACACGATGGGGCAAGATATCGCGTTTCAATAACGAGCTCGCCTGTTGCAGGATCAAGCGCATACACCTCTTCGGACTCGGGTTCACATTCCTCTTTAAGCGCAGGAGAAATCAGACCGTCACCACAGAACAGGAGAACACAATCCTTCGTACAGTTACTAAATCCATTTTTGGTACTTCCTAAATCACACTCTTCTCCAGTATCAATCACACCGTTACCACACATCAATGAACGGCTGCTGCTTGATGCGGCTTTGACCGGACAACCTGATGTTCCGTACGGCTTCCCGACACAGTCGGAAATGAGATCCGCACTGAATGCTCCGCTTGAGAGCGCAACAACTGCTGTGATAGCCGCGAAGCCAAGAACAGACAGAGTCGAGTAGGAGGGTGTGTGTTTGTTCATAAATGTTCTATTTAGTATAGCAGATTTTGCATCCGGAGACTAGGGCGTTTTTCAGACGGAATATTCCTCTGGTACCTCTATGTCACTTATGCTATACTAAGTGTGATGAAACCAGACATCCTGATCGCCGAAGATGACGCCGTTCTGCGGAACCTCTACATCAAGAAGTTCTCCGTTGCGGGCTTTCCTATTCGTGCCGTTGAAGACGGTGAACAGGCTCTCAAAGAGCTAGAGGTTCGCTTCCCAGATGTGCTCGTTTTGGACATCCACATGCCAAAAATGGACGGTTTTCAGGTATTGGAAAAGTATCCTCCAGCAATCCGTAAGTTTCCGGTTATCATGCTTACAAACTTCGCTGACGAACGTTCAAAAGAGCGTGGCCGCGAATTGGGTGCAGACGACTACTTCATTAAGAAAGACATGACTATTAAGAGCCTGCTCGAAATGGTTGAGCGCGTTCAGGCTGAGTGGAAAGCCAAGCATCCATAATTTCCGTCGAGCGTGTTTCACGCTACCCTCCCCGTATGATCCGTCCTACATCTTGGCGGGACCTGTTTAACGGCAGAGGATTCCGGACGTCGATTAAGGCGGCTTTACGGTATCTTCTGGGAAAACGCGGCCATCGCTTGGTGTACTGGTTGCGCACGTATTATCGACTGCGTTTGCTGGTTATCTTGGAAACGACCGATCAGATTGCAAAAATTGCCCGACGTCGCGACGTGAAATTATGGGTAGATGGACCAGAGTCATTCCGACGTCTGGAAGTACTGATTCGTCAGGCGCGACAGCAGATTGTGATACAAACGTTCATCTGGAAAAACGATACCACTGGCCGATGGATTGCGAAGCTATTGCTCGAAGCCGCCGAGCGCGGCGTGAGAGTGGATATCACCAAGGAAGCGGTTGGCGATTTCTTCGAGTTTCATGGAGATTTTCTCGGTACAAAAGATGATCAATCTGCACCGTGGCCTGCCTTCTGGTCACACCCGAATATTCGCATCCGTCATGCCGTGAATAATGACCATGCGAAAGTGTTTATTATCGACAACCACACATTGCTGCTAACCGGCATGAATATTGCCGATGAGTACCGTTACACCTTCCATGATTACATGGTGGAACTACGCGGAGAGCGCTTCGTGGAGCGGTTTTTAACACGTCAGTCGATGGATGCACATAGCGGTGCCGTGCAATTGGTGATGAATACGGAGGATCATCAAGATCTGCGCCCGGTCCTGAAGTCCCTCTTACAAGAAGCAAAAGAGCAGATTGTTATTGAGCACTGTTACATATCCGATGGCGAAGTTATTGATGCCCTGATTGCTGCAAGTAAAAAGGGAATCCGCGTCACCGTTCTGCTTCCTGACTGGGTCGAATTCCATCACCACGCAAACATGGTCGCCATTGGACGACTGATTACCTACGGGCATAACGGTATGGTGACGGTTCACTTATATCCTGGAAAATTCCATGCCAAGGTCATGCTGATTGATTATACGACAGCATTTATTGGTTCGATGAACCTCTTTAAGGCATCGATCGATGAAATGGGTGAAGTAAACGTGATCATTCGTAAGCATCATCGTGTTCTATGGAAACTGCGTGAATCCCTACGCCAAACAGTCTTCGTTTCACGACCACTCAACAGCCCCCCACCATTCCTCTGGATATCGCGTTGGTTGGCCTGGTTAGGGCTCTAAATATGAGCCATTCCACATGATTTTCTGCATGAAATCTGCTATACTGGTACGATACTTTCATGTCGACATTCCTGTCTCTCCTCGGCGTCGCTCTTAGCGCAATTGCAGCGTTCTATGCGCTTGCAGCGGTTATTCGATGGCGCGCTGACCAAAAGCGTGAGGAAGATTTAGTGTTCCTTCAGTTGCTAGTTCCAAAGAAGGAAACACGCGAAGAAAAAGAAGCGGATAGCGATCAATTTGGAAAAGATTACAAAGAAGTTATTGGCGTGATGGATCACCTGTATCAGTCACTGCACGGCCTTTACAAGGGATCGATGAAGAGACGTTGGACAGGACAGGACTTTTTCTCGCTTGAGTACGCAGCGCTCGCTGATGAAATTCTGTTCTTTGTCGTCTGCCCTCGCTCCATTGCTCCACTTATTGAAAAGCAAATCACATCGTTCTATCCCGACACGGTGATCGATGAAGTGGAAGATTACAATATCTTTACTCCTGATTCAGTTGTTGCAGCAAAGCATCTGTTTCCGAGTAAGCCGTATACCGCAGTATTCAAAACATATCAGCAGCTGAAGAGCGACCCACTCAATGCAATCACGAACGCCTTCTCAAAATTGCAGAGTGACGAAGGAGCAGCTGTGCAGATTGTTCTGCAACCGGCAAAATCTGGATGGCAGAGCAAACTGCAGAAGGAAGCTAAAAATTTGTTAAATGGAAAATCAAGCGGTGGTGGACCTTCATGGTTAAATCCACTCACATGGGTTCGCATGATCGTTGATCTCTTCACTTCGAGTGGATCGAGCGCAGAGTCTCCGAAAGGCGAACGTGTGTCACAAATGGTTGAGGAATACAGTAAAGCTATTGATGAGAAAGCCGGGAACCCCGGCTTCACAGCCATGATTCGTGTTGTCGCTTCGGCAAAGACTCCTGCACGCGCGGAGATGATTCTTAGTACCGTGCGCGGTGGGTTCAGCCAGTTCAACGACGTTCGTGGAAACAAATTCTCCACGGTAATGTTCGATTCAAAGCAGAAGACGATTCAGCGATTCATTCGTCGATCCCCTCGCCGCCTATTGCGTGAATCTCTGCAAGCCCCAGAAATGCTTCTTGGAACCACAGAACTTGCTTCACTCTTTCATCTGCCACACACCAAATATAATAAAGTTGAAACAATCAAATGGCAGAATTTTAAAGTTGCTGCTGCTCCAAAAAATATACCGGAGGAAGGATTGTACCTAGGAACCAACACCTACCGTGGTGAGAAGAAGAAGATCTTCATGAACGATGAAGATCGCTTCCGTCACTTCTATATCATTGGTCAAACCGGTACGGGTAAGTCATCAATTATTCAGCTGATGGCTCGCCAAGATCTCCATAACGGAAAAGGCATGTGTGTTGTGGATCCACACGGTTCACTTATTGATGACTTGCTTCCATACATTCCGCGCGAACGCGCAGACGATGTGATCTTCTTTAACCCAGCTGATACCGAGCGTCCAATGGGACTCAACTTGCTCGAAGGAAAGTCTGAAGAAGAGCGCGACCTCATTGCGCTTGATGCAATGAACATGATGGTGAAGATGTTCGGAGAAGAAATTTTCGGACCACGCATTCAGGATTACTTCCGCAACGGTTGTCTGACACTAATGGAAGATGAGGAGGAAGGCGGTGCAATCACTGACCTCGTGCGTCTATTCACCGATGACGAATGGCAGAAATACAAAGTCGCAAAGGTAAAGAACCCAATCGTGCGATCTTTCTGGGAAAATCAGATGGCCAAAACAGGTCAACGCGAGAAGCAAGAAATGATCCCGTACTTTGCTGCTAAGTTCGGACAATTCGTGACCAACACACTCATCCGCAATATCGTCGGACAAACAAAGAGTTCGTTCGATGTGGCGGAGTGTATGAACAGCAATAAGATTATCCTTATGAACCTCTCAAAGGGTCTCATCGGTGATATCAACTCTACGCTGCTTGGAATGATTGTCGTGAATAAGATTCAAGTTGCAGCCATGCGCCGTCAGCGAATGGACAAAGAGGCACGCAAAGACTTTTTCCTGTACATCGATGAATTCCAGAACTTCGTGACGCCAAGCATTGAATCGATTCTCTCCGAAGCTCGTAAGTATCGCCTTGGTCTGATCCTTGCTCACCAGTACATCGATCAGCTGGAAAAAGAGAGCAAGCTTGCAGGATCTGTGAGCTTGAAGGGCGCAATCTTCGGTAACGTCGGAACCATGATGATGTATAAGATTGGTCCGCAGGATGCCGAAGTTGCCGTGAAAGAAATGGCTCCGGTCTTTAGCGAACAAGACTTGGTGAATATGGATGCGTTCAAGGGTGCAATGAAGCTCTGTGTGAACGGTCAGCCAAGTCGTCCATTCAGCATTGAAGTTCCACGCCCCTGGCTCGAAAAATCCTATGCAAAAGATGATCAAGCTGCAGAAGCATTTAAGCAGCTGAGTCGATTGAAGTACGGACGTCCGAAGGAGTTCGTGAATCGGGAAATTTTGAGACGTATTGGGGCGTAATTACCGCGCCGCCACTTCACTAACCGGTGCTGCATGCACCAAGTAGCGCTGATCGATCGAATCTGGTGGCCAACAGGTATAGAGGATCAACTCTTCACCGCGACCTCCTTGGTATGCAGAGAAGTCTTTATCATCAACTGCACGCTTGTGCGTGACCTGATACGTGTGAACTTTGCCTCCGTACGTGACATAAATTTTATCGCCGACGGAGAGTTTATTGATCTGACGGAAGATCTTCGTGTAGTTGGAAACATCCCATCCGTAGCTGGAGCTGTGCCCGTAGACGAGAATCGTTCCTCCTTTGCCCGGATAACTAAAGAGATGACCAACGCCGTACTTCAGCGGAGCAAGTAAGCCCTCAGAGGTTGTCGGGTTTGATGGATGGGTAATCGTCAGATCTTTAATACCGAGTGAGGGCAACGAAATGGCGAATGATTTGGCAGAAGCTTGAGGTGCAGTTGTTGTCGTTGTGGTACGAGCAGGGGTTGGTGCTGCCTGTGCTACATACGTTGGACGAGCTGCAGGCTGTTGCACAACCGGGCGTGGCTGCACTGGACGATTCGTAGCAGGAGCACGAGGCGTTGTAGCTTGCGCGACAACAGGACGAATGATTACGGGTGCTGGTTTTGGCTGATGACTAAGTGCGATCTGCTGTGGATTCTGCACGCCGGTAGAAGACATCATGCTAAAAAAGCCGTTTTTGCTGATAGGCATGCCGAGGCGAATAGGTGATGGCAATTGCACTCCTCCTTTTACTGCTGCATTGAGCGCGCCGCTAAACCAATCTCCTCCAGTTGTGTTCAAATCGGCGATCGTATCAGGGCGCTTGCGAGCGTTGGTACGAGCCATCAGGACAATCGCCTCCTCTTCTGCAAGCACGTCTCCAGGGCGGAAACGACGATTTGCATTACCTGTGACGATTCCTGCCTCAAACGCTGTTTCAATATATGGGGCATACCACTGGCTGTAATCCATATCATCGAACAGCGGCATTGGCGGTGGATTCTTGATGTAGTGCTGCAGACGTTCCTTTAAAAGCGGATCTGCTTCAACAACAAGCGCGACGGCTCCGGCACGCGAAATCGGCTCATTGGATGGTAATTCTGCAGCGAACGCCCGGGTGACGAACCCAACCAGCAGAACAAGCGCGGTGAGGAGGAAGAACCGCTTTTCCATAGAAAGGGAGATTAGGGTATCACAATTGTTAATTTTGTCAACAAATGGCTTAAAAGAGTTTCCCATATTGGGATGATAGGGAATTTCAGGTAGGATGCGCGTTCTATGGCACTTAAAATCGGAATCGTCGGTCTCCCCAATGTCGGCAAATCGACTCTATTTAACGCTCTGACCCGTACAAAGGGCGCTCAGGCTGCAAACTACCCCTTCTGCACCATTGAGCCAAACGTGGGTATTGTCGAGGTGCCAGACGATCGTCTACAGAAATTGGCTGATATCGTCCATCCAGACAAGATTGTCCCAGCCGCTATTGAGTTCGTCGATATTGCTGGCTTGGTGAAAGGAGCCAGTAAGGGTGAAGGTCTAGGCAACGCGTTCCTCAGTCATATCCGCGAAGTTGATGCCATCTGCCATGTTGTCCGCGTGTTTACCGGTGGAGATATTATTCACGTTGAAGGATCGATTGATCCTAAGCGCGATCGTGAAATTATCGAAATGGAACTGGTTCTTGCCGATATGCAGAGCATCGAGAAGCGCATGGAAAAGACACGCAAGGCCGCAGAGATTGGTGATAAAGAAAAAAAGCTGGAATTCCAGGTGCTGCAAAAAATTCTCCCAGTGCTGCAAGAAGGACGCATGGCGCATCAGACCGAACTGCTTCCAGAAGAAATTCCGGTCGCAAAGATGCTGCAACTACTTACCTACAAACCTGTTGTCTACGCTGCAAACGTCGCAGAAGAAGATCTCGGATCATTGAAAATTGATGATCTCAAGGTACAGCTTGGACTCCCCTCCTCCGCGCAGTTGGCACTCATCAGCGCAAAGATTGAAGAAGACTTACAAGATTTGCCGCCAGAGGAAGCCAAAGAATTCCTTTCCTCGCTTGGCGTCACATCATCCGGTCTTGATCGCTTAATTCGTGCTGCGTACGAAGCACTCGGATACATTTCGTACTTCACTGCAGGCGTTCAAGAAGTGCGTGCATGGAATATTCCTAAAGGTTCCACGGCGCCACAAGCAGCAGGAGTCATTCACACCGATTTTGAAAAAGGATTTATTCGTGCGGAGACCATTGCCTACAACGATTACGTCACGCTCGGCGGTGAAGTGAAAGCGAAAGAAGCCGGTAAGATGCGCGCGGAAGGAAAGACGTACATCGTGCAGGATGGAGATGTGTTGTTGTTTAGATTTAACGTATGACATTTATTGCCCGCCAGGAGCCATTTATCTGCATTCACTGTGGTGCATCTATTGAACCACTAGAGCATGGCTCCTACCGTAATCACTGCCCTATATGCCTCTATTCAAAGCACGTGGACCGTGATGGTCCAGGCGATCGCCTTTCTCCTTGTCAGGGCCCCATGCGGCCCGATCATCTGGATCAGGACACTAAACGCGGTTGGATGATCGTCCATATATGCGAGACATGTGGAAAGACGATTCCGAACAAGGCAGCAGATGATGATCAGATCATCGAATTTATGGAGCGCAAGAACAGCCGAAACGGGTGAACGTGCGTCTTCGCAGAGATGGTGTACAACCATGCACTGACAGCATCTTTCACGCCTGTTTTTTTGAGTGAACACCAAATGTCGTCAGATGATAAGACACCGTCAACCAGGCATGTGATATATAAATGTGTTCATGTTTCACCCCTTCGGCAAGCGGTTATAGGGAGGGGGCTATTGCGAACAAATTAGGTGATCATCTATTGTCTGGTCCTCATGAAGTTCTTCCTTTTCGTTTGTGGCTTCGGCGTCTTGTTTGTGACGATGTAATCATTGTCGGTCAGCAATTCCCGGACACACATCACCACAGGCTCATCGCGAAAGTAATTGTGACGCGTATGTTTCTCCAAGTGATTGCTGCACTGGAATTTTTTCCTGCACATTTCCTTCGGGAATAATCATCATTGCATCCTCGTGTGTCTGCGGATGACTTTCGACACTGACAGAAAATTTTCCCGACTCGATGAATTGTTTCTGCTCCGGTGTGAGGTCATTTTTCTCAAGTATCTGATCAATTCCCTTTTCGCGAATATCGTTCTCGATATTCGACTTCAATGATTCTTTCATCGCCGGATCGGACTCTATTACAAGATGCACCTCGGCCATGCGTTCACTCTTCTCCATTTCGCGCTCCAGATCCTCCGGCCCTTTGACAGACTCGCGCAAACGCTCATACGCTTCCGGACTACGAAGTTTTTTGCGGATTTTCTCGCGTTCGCGCGACGGCAAATGGTCAAGATAGGAAGACATAGTACTGGACAAACAGAAGTACCTAGGGAGTATACTATACTGCTGTATTTCTTTCCGTTCATCGTTCTATGTTTTCTTCTCGACATGCCGGTGAAGCCAACGTACCGGCCATCATCTTATCTACGGCAGTACTGATTTTCGCCATTGCCGCTGCCTATTACATGGTTGCCGTACTACCCAACAGCAATGCATCAATCGATATTGATGCATCCGCGTCCAGTACATCGTCCATAATGTCACGATCGGCTCAAAGTGCTGCGCCTGCCAGTGCAGCGCCATCCAGCGTCTTTAATCAAGCCGCTTATGACGGATGCATCAACGCTGCAACGGAAGCCCACACTCAGCGCTGGGCTGCAGCCTGTCTACAGCTAC
>JBGAVO010000014.1:0-23620 GCA_044228075.1 Candidatus Peribacteraceae bacterium | reverse complement strand
ATCTCATCTAAGGTCCTAGCGACAGCAGAAGGAGCAGCGGTCTGCTTTGCTGATCTGCACATCAGCGATGAGGCACATACATGGAGTGAGAAGACCAAGAGGGATGTCGGGTTTATGCAAGCGGTGATGAACGAAACAACCAGGTTGAACGGCAGTATTATTGGACATTGTCCCGGTGCACTTCTGACAGAATTACGACCCGCAGGACTCGGAGTAGGAACAATCGTCGCACCGAATGCAGGGATGGATCAGTCGAATATTGACGATGGTTGGGCGGTCGGATGGCCAGTCGACCCAGTCGCATCTGCAAAGCATCTACAGGAACAGCTGAATGGAGAATGCGCCGTTATTATCGGAGACTCCTGCTGTCATCTGCGACGCCTTGGCGTATCGGCGTTTGCACTTGCTGTTGCTGGTATTGATCCGATTAAAAGCGAGGTTGGATCGGCAGATTTATTTGGCCACAAATTGACCATTACGTCTGAAGCAATTGCTGACCAACTGACGACTGCAGCGAACATGCTGATGGGCAACGCCGCGCAATCGACACCCGCAGCAATCGTGCGTCATCACGGAATCCCCTTTTCTGAGTACGTTGGTTGGGTGAATGGCATAGAGCCTGAAGAAGATTTGTTCCGCAGTATCCTGTAAACTGTCAGCTCATGCCTGTCCCGTCTCACCAGCTTCGATGCATTAAGAACGAGCGCATCGCAAATGGCGTCTATGAATTCCGCTTTGAAAAGCCGGCTGAATTTTCATTCAAAGCCGGACAATTTGTTCTGTTTGATGTTCCGTTGATTGATAACCCAGTTGATATTCAGACTCGTGCATTATCGATAGGATCATCCCCACACGAGAAAGAATTAATCTTCGTCAATAAACAGAAAGAGGGAGGGCGTGCCAGCACATGGATTCAGCAAACATTGAAGCCTGGTATGGAGGTGCGAACGCAGGGCCCGTTCGGAAATTTCTTGATGGATGAAGCGTCCGATAAACCATTGCTCTTCATTGCGACAAGCACCGGAGTCGCACCGTTCCGTTCGCAGATTCTGAGCATGTTGGAGAGAGGCGTTACGCGAAAAATGGATTTAATTTTCGGCGTGCGCAATGAAGAAGATTTATTTTGGAAAGATGAGCTACGCGCAATAGCACAGCAGCACAACAACTTCTTCCTACACATCGCGCTGAGCGGTGGAAGCGAGGCATGGGATGGTCACCGCGGTCGCGTGCAAACATTAGTGGAGCTTGTTGCGCCGGATATTGCCAATCGATCCGTCTATGTTTGTGGGAGTCCGAATATGACAAAAGAGGTGAAGGAGTTATGCCTGAATCAATGGCATGTTGAGAAGAAAGATTTGCATGTAGAGGGCTACATTTAAGCAGCCACTAGCTGTTTCTTCATCACCGCTAAGAACTCATCGAACAGATAGTCCGCATCTTCTGGGCCAGGCGTTGCTTCGGGGTGAAACTGCACCGAGAAGAAGCGACCGGACTCATGGCGGATGCCTTCGACTGTTCCATCATTCCCATTGCGGAACCAAACGTTCCATCCTGTTGGAAGCTTCTCATCCACCGCGTAGCCGTGATTTTGTGAGGTGATGAGACAGCGCTCAGATCCTTCTTCGACACATGGCTGATTCATACCACGGTGTCCGTACGGCAACTTGAACGTGTCGCCACCGATGGAGAGTGCGAGTAACTGATTGCCGAGACAGATACCGAATGTAGGAATGTCTTTCGCAATAGCGATTTTGATTTGCTCGATTGTCTTATCGCACATTTTTGGATCGCCCGGACCATTGCTGATAAATACTCCATCGATATGACCTTGATGTGATGAAAGATCATAATCCCACGGCACACGCACAACGGTCACTCCCCTCTTCAGAAAACTACGGATGATGTTGCGCTTCATACCGCAGTCATAGGCGAGCACGGTGAACTGTGATGTGCCGACTTCGGTTGGTTGATAGGTCACTGGTTTTTCGATGCAGACTTCTGCGACAAGGTTGCGAATATTTGGATCATCAAAACTAGAAAGTGGCAGATGAAAGTTTTTTACCGCTTCATCATTCTGAATAATTTTGCCAAGCATCACTCCTTTTTCACGGAGCTTCTTGGTCAACATGCGCGTGTCGATGCCCGTAATTCCTGGGACACCATGTTCCTCCATCCACTGCTGCAAACTTTTTACCGCTGCCTGATGACTGAAGTTGTCGCTCACTTGCGTGACAATTAATCCGCTAACTTGGATGTTTTCGCTTTCCAAATTTTTGGAAAAACCCCACTCATTCAACTCCTCGGAAGGCACCCCGTAGTTACCGATAAGCGGATAGGTCGTCACGAGAATTTGCCCCTTAAAACTGGGGTCTGTCATGCTTTCCGGATACCCCACCATGGCAGTGGAAAAGACTACTTCGCCGTCCGAATCGACATTGGCGCCAAAGGATTGGCCCGTAAAGGTGGTTCCGTCCGAAAGAATAAGAGTTGCCATAGAAAAACAGGCCGATCAGCCGTTTAAGGCCGTATTCGGGGCAGAAAGTGGTAAAACCGTTCGCATGTCCGCGAGAGGATACAGGAGGTTTTTAGGGATAGCGAGGATATTGACAAAACTCTATAAAGTTATAATATATAATCCTTATCGGAGGTTCCTTGGCATCATCGCCTTATTGCATGCTATAGGCAGCAATAAACCCCGTTCCCGTATCCTGAAGACGTTTATGACGTCTCTCACCTGATAGACGTGTGTCTTTAGGATCCCGGTGACGGGATGGATGAAACTCAACACAGGCACAACGTGTGCCTGAAGAAATTCTGGACCCCTATCTCAAGGAACGACGATCATGGCCACACGCGAAGAGAACAAGCAGAACGCTGAAAACATGATTCAGCAGGAAACCGCCAAACTGGGCAATCCCATCAGTGACACCGGCTGGACGAAAGAAGGTGATGACGAAGTCCGCACTACCGTGTGGAACATCAAGTTTCTTGGTCGAACGGTGCCAATTAAACACCGCTTTGCGCTGGTTGGTAACACTCTCAAAATTCACAAGAAGCAGGAGGTCGTCAACTGGAAAGGTGTCCGGGACTATCAGAACTGGGGCAATGGTGCACGGGCAACAGTTACTGTCATCGCCCTTCTGGTAGCTCTCGGCTTGGGCATCACAGGCCGCAATCTGGGGTATCTCCCGTGGTTCCCCAGCCTCGAAACGACCTGGTCATATGTTTCGTATCCAGTCACCTACTTCTGGAACAACGCCGAACCGACCGAAGTCGACGTCACTGTCGATGCGACGCCAAAGACCGATCCACCGAAAGTCGAAGTTGCTGTGACTCCCGGTACTGAACCTGCAAAGGTGAAGGCCGAAATCACCACTGAACCACCGACGGAGACGAAAGTCGAAGTCACAATGAAGCCGGCACGGCCGGTTGCAAGTATCGTGAAAACGGTGAAAGCCGATGTTCGCGCGAAAGCTCAGCAAGCACTGAACGAGGCGACGCAACTGTATGATGCGGCGGAAGCCGAGTTCAATGCAGCAACTGCCAAGTTCAATCGGCTCAGCGCCATGAAAGTGGAACTGGGCAAAGATTGGTGCAACGAGGCTCAATTGGTGGAAGCAAAGGCTAAAGCCGATGAGGCAACTAAGACAATGAACGGATTGACCAACCACATCTACGTTCTCCAGGACCAACTGGCGAACGGCGGTACGGCGGTCATCACGGTCAGCATGATCAATGGGATCGATACAACTCTCCAAAAACGGATGGCTGCATTCGAAACTCGCATGGAAGCGAAGCAGAATACACTGTCCACTGAGCTGAAAAGCGAGATGAAGGAGGTCAAGGAAACCGTCAACAACATGAAGACCGAAGTCCTCGAGAAGATCGCTGCACTGGAGAAATCGATCGGAGCGAATCTAACAAAGATTCTCTCAACGATTGCATCAATCCCCGGCCAAACAGCGGAAGACCTGAAGGACCTCGCGAAGCTGATTGAAGACGTGAAGAAAGAGGTGGCTAAGCATAAAGATAGCCCCTCGAAGATCGCAGCGATTGAAGTTCGCTTGCAGGACATGGCCGAAAAGCTTTCTAAGCCAACGCCAATCCCGCAGGCTGAAGTGAAGCCGACTCCTTCAAAGTCGACACCGGTGCAAAAGTCGATGCCTATCCAGGCACCGGCAATGATCCAGGGAGCATATGCTCCCAACTGTCCGCAAGGTTGGACGTGTCCAAATCCGCAGTCCCAGAATCCATTTGGATACGTGCGGCAAAACTGAGTTTCACCATCCTTTAACCTCTAGTCCCCTGACGCAAGTCAGGGGATTTTTTTATTCCTCGTCTATCTCAAACGTCGAGCGCTTGCGCGTCTCTTTATCAGCAGGTGCTTCAGGCGCAACTTTCTGCGCCGATTCCCCTGCTTCAATTAACCTTGTGAAAGCATCGAGCTGTTCATCTGTGATTTTTTCAGGACCTGGAATCGAACGCAATTTATTCATCCACTTCCTAGCTTCAGAAGCATTAAAACGAGCAAGAGGCATATCTTCTTGCTTACCCATATTCATCACAAGAAGGAGGGTAGCGGCCTGGCCTGCATGCTCACCATTCTCATCAACAATTTTTTCCAATAATGGCTTTGCGCCTTCATCAAAATATCGGTAATCGGCTGTACCACCTGCTGTAGGAACATTATTCCCCATTTGGATATAGAATTGAGCAAGTTCCCAAACTGCTTCTTTATCGCCAGTATCGATTGCCTTCTGCGCTTCATTCACAGCTTCATTTAGTCTTTCTCTACCCCATCGATATTCAGGTTGAGGTGTACCAGTAATAAAGATGCGTGCCTGTTGAAAGAGTTGCTTATAATCTTTATTTTTCTCTGCATCGTTATTTGTTTCTTTATCAGAATCGGATGAAGAATCCGGTTTCTTTTCAGATGAAGAAGTACGAGTTCTACGACGACGTGGCGAGTTCTTCGGTTCATCTATTTTCGTTTCTTCCGGAGTGCTTCCGATATTTTTAATATCATCAGCCGCCTTGCGATACTCTTCTCCAAAACTTGAAGATGTTGGAGTAGGTTCGGATGTTGGCTCTGATGCAGGTGCTGGCTTTGGTGCTTCTGGCAAAGGAGATTCCCGAATTTCTGGAGGAGTTGGAGCTGGTGTTCGCTTCGGAGTAACCGGCGGCAAATCCATCATTGGAGCCTCGTTCGGCTGAGTCACATTCTGTGCATCGTATGAGCCACGAACATCAATCTCTTCGAATTTGTCTCTGCTACCCATCTGGAATAATCCAGGCTTCGTAAACTCAATCTTCATGCCGCGAATCGTCTTACCATCGCGTTCGAATACGCGAACTGCATGTAGACCGGCATCAAGAGCGAATGTTTCTGACTGAGGAGAGAACGTGATTCCATCACCCCAGCCACGTGAGTCGTTATAGACCACTTTTCCATCTTCACGAGGATCGAGTCGATATTCTTCCGGAACAACAATTGTAAACTGCGCATCTCCGACAAACTTCTTCACCGGAATAAATTCGGAATGAAGAACCTTTCCATTTTTTACAAATTCAGCGTCATTTCTTCCTCTTTCTTCCGCACGCAAACGGAGCTTATCCAGACGATCACGTGCACGTGTCACTAATGACGGCTCAGTGAATCCAAGTTTCTTCACGCTATCATTTAAACGAGAAAGAACATCTGCATAGGTATCTCTGACCCACTTCTGTGAATGATTCTCCAGATCAGCGTAATCGTTCAAAATAGCCTGTGTGTTTTTCTCTTTGTAGAACTCATTAATCTGTCGCTGTGCCTCTGGTCCGTTTGTATCAATTTTATTAAATGAGTTGTTTTTCTGTGCATTAAACTGCGCATCACTTGTGCGTCTGCGACGAGCAGAACCAAACGCATCTGCATTTGTCTGCAATGCAGGATCAATAGCGTCGGACTTTAGGCGCTCTCCGAAGATCGAAGAGTTGTTTCCCTGCGCCATAAATGAATCGTACTCATTCGCACGATTGATGACGTCACCATTCTTATTGGTAGCAGTGCGCGCAATCGGCATGTCACTATACACAGAATTCCCTCTCTTAAAGTTAATACCACCCTGCTGTGCATTGCGTGCGATATGTGCATCAAACAGATCGTCGTTTCCTGAACGAGGAACATATCCAAGCGGTACACCGGCGTAACGTTCCATATTTGCCTTGCGATCAAAGTAATCATGCGCCATATCTCCACCACCACCGCGCATACTATTAAACTTCTTCATAATCTGCGCATTCTTATCTAGTCCTACAGGACGGTTCATCTCATCCTGCATGCGGAATTTTGCCTGCGAGAATTCGCGATACTCTTGCATGCTCATCGTCGTTCCATCGGGCCACGTAATAGTCTTTGTATTCTTATCGTAACTCATGCGCGAACGAGGCTGAGTTTTTTCAGTGTTACCAGGGCTATTGCGACCAATAGTTGCTCTAGGAGCAGAAGACGTGCGCTGATCGCGAAGAATGCCCCGTCTCAGACCAGAGTCAATTTGATCTCCCGTCAGAAGTCTATGTTCAATAATAAAATTCCATGTATCGACAGAAGTCTTTGGAAGAGCACTCATTGCCTCAATAAGATCGTTTGCAGAAGCGCTATTGATTGATGGCAAACTCTTCAGTCTTTTTTCCATTACTTCTGTATGGCGCTGAAGATCATCATTATCAATCTTTCCATCCTTCATTAACGTTTTCTGAATTTCTGCCGCGATCTCCTCTTTATTTGTACCCTCATTCATCAATCCATCAATCAATCTCTGCGCATTCAATGACAACGGCCCAACTAATTTCTCATTCTTCTCTGGTCCGTTCATCGCAAAACGCATCAAACGATGCTCGCGGAATGCGGAGAATGTGAAGCCGTCATTGTGTGGAATGTGTGTCATGCGTTGTTAAGATCGGATTCTGTTTGTGTAAGCGAATCTGCATCTGCTTTTTCCTGTGCATCTTTTGCAAGATTCATTGCATGCTCGCCAATCTGCCAAATCGCACTCTTAAAATTATCGGCAAATTCTGCTGCACGTGCGCGGAACAATTCGATCGCCTGTGCATATCGTTTCATGCGTGCAGCGTTCTCTTCCTGTGTTTCACCAAAGTACATTTCATCGAGCACGGGAATCATCTCCGTTGTTAAATCGGGTTCAATCGCTCCCATGAGAATGTTGTAGAGATCCTCATTGAACATCGATGATGCCGGATCCTGTGTTTGTGTGGGCATTTCTTAAAATTATACCTTAAAATCGCTTTTTTTACAATAGGTGCCCTGCAAATGCCTGAATTGGCTGTTTAAGCCAATAATATTGACAAATTTATGAATTCGTATATTTTATACAATAGGTCAAAGTGTTCTTTGATCCTTCAAAGCATCGAACAATTCCTTTCAATGGAAATGGCTGAAACATGTTGCATTCAACAAGCTACTTGAAGGAGAACTATTGTGACTAACTTCTTGTACTGGTTCCTCGGAAAACCGAGGAAAGCTGGAGATGGTAGTCTTATCTACCATCGAGATCCGCTGTTCGTGCTGTTCGTGACAATTCCCTTCTGGGTAGGCGTCATCTCAGCGTTTCTGGGGCCGGTAGGGCTGTTCGCCAGTCTATGGCTGTGGCTCTTTGCCCTGATGATGTTCTTGTGCTGCTTCCCGTTGATCCCTCCTCCAGACATGGCGGTACGGCAAATCTTCGGACAGCGACGGTACTTCATGGAGTGTCGCGTCTTTGTGCTCGGATGGATCCACACGAAGACTGTTGTGTTTCCTGGTGACAAGGATGTCATCCAAACCGCGGATCATAAGCCGGAACCAGGTGAATCGGTCGACCTTCTCCATCCGGAGAAATCAATCGCCATTACTAGCATGGTGAAGCAGAAGACAACGAAGGTTATTCGAACAGAAACTGTCCCTGCAACACCAACGACACCAGCGCAATACAAGGATGACACTGTAGAAGTCGAAGGATTCGATGAGCAACTCTTCGTGATTCAGATTTTCTATCGTCTCGGACTCCTGACAAGCCCCCAGCTTGTTGTGGATGCGTTCTACGAGAACTATGCCCCCCATTCGCTCGAACGACTGCGGGGATCATGGGGAGAGCGCGTCCGCGAGTGCAAGAAAAGGGGAAATGCAGGAGTCGTCAGTCAGATCATCGATGTTGTTGCTGGCCGCTGCGATGAAGTGCTGTCCACACGCGAACTCAGCGACATGATGTTGCAACGGCAAGATGTGAATGATGCCCTGACAAAGCATCTCAAGCATGAGCCAGCAACTCCAAAAGATGCCCCTGGCCAACCTTCGGAAGATCCTATCAGTCCGTTGGAAGAACTGGGCGTGGAGCTGATCCGCGCTGCAATTCCCGATATCAAGGATGTACACCCAAATGGGTGGATCTCCAGCAACAGCAGCGCCACACGCCGTGAGCAGGAAGAAGCGGCAAACGTCCGTAAGACACACGCGAAACAAACTGCTGATCTGGAGCAAATCTCAGCGTTCCAGGCCACAGAAATTGCGCGTGCCAATACTGATAGGCAAGTGGCTCAGCAACGCGTTATGACACTGCAGCAGCAAGTTCTGGCAGCAGAGCAGGAAGCGAAAATCACTCTGCAGCCATTACTCGCACGGATTGCCATTGCCGCCGAAAAGGGCGACGCCATGGCAGTGAACTCGATCCTCTCAAAGCTCGACCAGTTGAGTGGGGCCGATCTGGCAGCGATGATGCAAGCGATTGGACAGGCAATCGGGCGTCCGCCTGAAACTCTGGTGAATCTCGGGGGAAATCTCCTTGATGCACAACCAATCACTGCGATCATTGCGGCACTGAAGCAGATTTTCCCACAACTCTTCAATGGTTCGAAGGCTGGTACTCCAGCTACACCGCCAGTCACTCCCTCACCTTAAACGAGAAAGGAATGTTCGATTAAGACCTCCGCGTCCGCGCGGAGGTCTTTTTTAACGTTCCCAGTGCAACATCATATAGAGCATTGCTTCTCCTTTTGATTTTTCTACGACATCTTCAATAACATCGCCATTGGAATCAACAAGACCTATAGTCTTAGCCATATCTTCAACTAATGCAAAACGCTCAGTGGGATTCAGTTGATCAGGAACTATTGGTGAATAGAGCGCACTATGATCAGGAATTCTCTTTCCATCATCTCGTGCTTGTTCATACATGTTAACGAAACTTTCAACATTCATGTCTCCTAATGCATCAATCGCAATAACAGTCTTTTTTTCTACGTCGGGAATACCCATTTCATCAATAAATGACTGAGGAACCTGAGCACCTTTTAGGCGCTCGACTGCTTCTTCAATCGCTTTATCATTTTCCAATGTATCTTTATCCCACGCAGAGAATTCTGGGAACAAGCTTCCGTTTAGTTTTTTGCTGATTAATGGAGTACCTCTCGTTTTTTCCATAGACTTATTTAACGCTTCAAAAGCCATAATTAGCACTCCAGTTCCGACTATCGCACCAGCAACTTTCTTAAGACCCCCCTGCCCTTTTCCAGGCAACATGGCATAGACTGAACGCATCAGCATTACAGCAACAGCAGCACCAGCAAGCATAAGCATTTTTTCTTTGCCATCTGCCTGCTTGAACCCTTCAATAACAGGAACAGTAATTGCTTTCACTGCTCCAATAGTATTATCAATAAACGGCGTACTAACACGCTCGGTGGCAAATTGTGTTCGGTTATATTGAGCTTCATCAAAAAACGTATTTCGTGCATTTGCATAGCGAACCAATCGTTCCAAGGAGTTATTGGCTTGATCACGAACGGCTGGATCTGATGATTTAAGATCCGTAAGCGCCGTTTCTATTTCTCTATCCAATGCAGTTAAGGGGGTATCTGCGGCGGCTTTTTCTTCAAAATACCCCTTAATCACATCAACATCGACTGGTCCATCTCTGAATGAATCTAAAAATTCTTGTGCACCATCCGTTTGACTAATCCAGTTCTGATACTCACTAATTTGAACCGGTGGATGATTGGGGATGTTATTGATCGAAAAATAACAGAATCGATTCTCCGCCGTGAAGAGTGGCCGTTTATAGCTGTCAAAACGGGTCATTTTGTTATTTTTTTATGCGTGTAATTAAGAACATATTTATCACCGGTAATATCAACATAATCCAACGCTCCCCATAAAAAAGAGGCGGTGTTCTTTAGGGCCGCAAAAGCCCAGCTAGTCTTTTTCTTTTTTTCATCATTACTCTTATTTACTGTCGATCCATCTGGGTCTGGAATATTTTTTCGTTCATCATCTTTTTTCTCCGTCTCTACAGGAAGCATCTTTTTGGGTAATGAACCAGTAACTACTTTTTTAATCTTTAGAGCAGTACTTTCTTGAGTATTTGCTACTAAGTAGTTAATTGCCTCTTTTGTTTCTGCAAGGTTGGTGTGGCTATTAATATATGAATAATCCATAGTTGCGCTCGAGCCAATCGCACGAGGGACACCGGACCGCGAAAAAAGATTAATCTTATCTTCTTGTAGAACAGCATTTATAGCGGATCGAACAGAATCCGTAATATCGCGAATATTTTCAGCATTCTCCGATAAACTATTAAACCGCTGAAAACCCTCATCAGTAGTTTCTTCTCTTGTGCCGCTTGTAGAGTCTGGGCTCGATGCCATCTCCTTATTCTACCAGAAATCAGCTCAGCGATCCATAGCTACGTACTTTAAGCCAAATTGCGCCGCTTACTGAACTGAACCCAAGACACAGCAACAGAGCTAATACAACAGACCATCCATGTTCACTATTTTTTATAGTAATATTCATATTTAGCCCTTCCATAAAACGATTATGTTGATCACTATTTTTATACATTAACAAAGATGAATCTTGAAGAAGAGACGAATAAAGGGTCTTTATGCCAATTTGGAGTGGTTTTACGGTACTTTTTTGTGCTTTTGGATGTTTTGGGATTGGCTTCACACAAGTATTAAACGCTCCAGGCGACGCAACAATGGTCGTACAGTAACTATCCTGAGAAAGGGCAATTGCCTGCTTTGAGCCGGTTTTAAGGTAGCTCATAGCATCCTGCACCCGCTTATCGGGGCTGTAGACCAATACACTGTCACCACCGTTGTTTAGCGCAATTGGCAGGTGAGATCCCGATAAGACAACCAATCCCCCCGGAGGAACGACCCGACTCGATTTGATCGTAAACGGTCGACTTCCTCCATCAGATACATCATCTATCTGCCAACCAAGCAGCGAGACAGGTTCGTCACAGACATTCTGGAGTTCGATCCATTCTTTTTCTCCTTTTGCGGGTGAGGGATAGACCTCGCTTAGCCGAATACACTCTGGATAGGACTCACGAAGAACATCGTATTCCTGTGTTACCACAGACGTACGCACCTCCGACCCCGATGTAGTCAGGAATTCATACAATGCACGAAATGTAACAAGTTCATGACCGGTAATAGAGACTGAGCCGGCAAATGGAATATAGGCACCGGTTCCCCTCTTCACCTCCCACCGCACCGGCGCATTTGCCGACACACTGACGATCGTTCCCGGCATCACCAGACCCGGCTCTTCGGTGATGTCGACTTGAAGACCATCTCTTACGACCAGTGCATCCATCTCCGCATTGCGCCTCCACGCATTAACCAGGACTAACTGATCAACATCTGACCAGAGGCCTTGTCGTTGTTCGCGTGACTCCTGCTCATAGGCCAAGAGCTCGCGTTCGTACTCACTATCCAGAGCTGTATCAACCATCACATACCCCTGAGTTAGAAGCAGTAAACGAAGATCGGCATTGTCGATTGTGAGTGTCGAATGCCCTTCTATTGAACATTTTTTGTATACTAATTTTTTGTTATTTAATAGGGTTGAAACGTAATTTTCTATTAAAAATTTATAGTCAGTAAAAGACATATCAATCGATGGACTTGGAAGAAGAACGCCACTCAAGGTGAAATCGAAGTAGGGTGTTCCCGGCTCGCTACTTGTCCGTGCACGAAAACTCAGTGGTCCCATCACGCGAATCTGCGCAATGGGTGTTTCCTCGCAGGTTCTATCTGGTCGATGCACATGCCCATCCTTCGTTGTATCCCATGCGAGGACCGACCGAAGAATATGGTCATCATCATACAATCGCAGAGCCCCATCGCTGTTTCGCAGCGTTATTCCTGTTTTATACAGCAGTACCTTCTGCAGTTCGCGCTTCGCTAGTACACGTTTGTCGAAGACAATCTTCTTTCCATCATTCGATTGAAGGTACCACCCATTCAGCCATTGAGGTCGACCGGTAATGTTCTCTAGCTCAATCCATTCATCAAAGGTGTCGGCGCCACTCGGGTTTGGCAGCGCTGCAGAGAGAATAACCGGACTGAATCCGGGTTCGGTATCTGGCACGACAAATTGGTTTGCCATCCCGACAGAGGGATAGGGCGTCCAGATGTAGACATCATCACTTCGCCGGGCGAACGACTGCTGCTTGATGCTATCAGTATAAGGGAAGGCGAGCACAGCGCCGGTGCCGCCATCGGGCAATGGCCCGATCATTCGAATAGTGTCGACGTCATTGTTCCAGGCGATACCCGTGTCCTTGGATGTCAGCGCGAAATACCCACCCGGTGCAATCGATCGGCCATCGAGTTTGTAGGGTTTACTTCCTCCATCGACATCATCGAGTGCCCAACCACAGAGATCCATCGGCATGTCGGTCGTGTTGTGAAGCTCAACCCACTCCTCCTCTCCGGGTACGGGAGCAGGATAGATTTCACTGACGACCAGTCCATCAATCGATGCTGGTGTGCACGATGGAATCACAGATGTCTGGAGCTGCTTCAGGGTCGTTGATGACTTGCCTGACCCCAGAATAGTGATGGTCTCTTGGTGTATTACTGTATTGCCACAGTAGTCATGGACCGTCGCAGTAATAGGCAAATTACCGATTTTCTTCATTGCATGAGATGGAGGATTACAACTGTTGCTGATAAAGCCATCACCAAAATCAACGGAGCAGGAAGCGCCAGCAATCGATCCACTCAGCGCTCGAACATCTACATTGATCGACGATGCATACGTCTGACCGTCTTCGATTCCGACCAGGTCGATGACAGGTGATCGAAGCACATTCAATAAACCAGGAGTCGGCACACAGAACGATCGCCCCTCTTTCTCCTCAGGATCCGTCCTGCCCACACTGACCCCCTCAGGGAGTCCCGCATGTGATAACTGATCGATCATCATTCCATGCAGACTGAGGGTGACTGATCCACCGGCATTGGCAACCTGGAGTCCCGTCAGCAATGCTGGCAGGAGCAGCACCGATTGTGAGCTGATGATAGTGCCTGATGGGATGGTCCATCGCTTTGATCCACTTCGGAGCGTCCATCCAGAAAGATCCAATGGCGTATCATGCGTATTCTGAAGCTCGATCCACTCCCCATCATCGGATCCGACAGCGTCAGATAGAAATTCTGAGATTATTGGCTTCTGTAAGGGCTGAACGCGAATTAATAGACCAGTTGATCGATTACCCTGCTCGTCG
This sequence comes from Candidatus Peribacteraceae bacterium, assembly GCA_044228075.1. Classification (GTDB taxonomy): domain Bacteria; phylum Patescibacteriota; class Gracilibacteria; order Peribacterales; family Peribacteraceae; genus JAKQEM01. The sequence continues at coordinate 10,064 of JBGAVO010000014.1, read as the reverse complement.
GCCGTACGGACAAGGACATCGCTAGGAATCGACGACATAGGTAACCGCGTTCCTGTCGAAGAAGCAGGCATCGACCACATCTGAGAATTAGCTGATAGCTCGATCGTTGCACAGTCTGCATCAGTGCAAGGACTCCAAGTTGTGAGCAATGTCCCACTAAAGCTATAGACAATCGCTTGTAGAAGGTCCGTCGGTGCGGTGGTATCAGGCGGTTCAACGGATCCATTGAGGAATCCCGGTGTTCCCAATATCGATGACGCAGCATCGAATCCCCTTTTGGTATCTGCAGTTCTCCAACTCTCTTTTACTGTACCGACTAATCGTGGATCAATACGCTCCATCGTTGCCTTCGGTAAACCAGTCGATGCAGACGGATTACTGCCGGCAAACGGTACGCCGACAAAATCATCGACTTCATCGATCAACTGACCGGTCGCATCCCGAAGAAACAGTTTGAGTTTTGTATTCGGCACACTCATCGCCGATGAAAGAAGGACAGGCTCGCTTTTTAGCCGTGACGATGCCGCCGGACTATTGCTGATAACGAGATACTGACCGGAGCCTATGAATAGATCCGATGTGACAGAGGCAATCACCGATTCTCCGGTGTCTTTCTGAATCGAGAGTGTCCATCCAATCAGATTCAGTGATTCGGTGACTACTGAGCCAGTCATTGCCGGAATAGCAGTCAGCTCAATCCATTCATCAGCGGTACTAAGGTCGCTTCCCATCCATGCGACTTCGTTGATACGAACTGACAGTGGAGAAGAAACCTGAGCAGGAGGATCGATCGGATCTTCCGCAAACATCAGAACTGGCTGGAGAAAAGTTTGAACAATAAATATGATCAATAAAGTGGACGCTAGATAATGCATGCCCGTTATGAAACAGGATGGAACGCAGATCAGTTGTCATCTATGTGCTTTAGCGAGACAAAGCAGCTTGTCCGAAAGTGCGTCAGTACTGATGATTTTAAGGTTCTTCTATTCCATGGAACATCAGCAGGAAGCTCGGGCAAGTGGAGTTTTTAGCTTCTGCGAGCGACAGTGGCTTCAGAAAGCCCAAGAATCTCCCTCGCCAATACTTGTCAGTCATCCTATACTCGACCTGAACTCCGCGATCCACTCTGCGGGAAACCGCACCCAACGTATGCTTTCTCTCTTCCAGCATCTCCGGGAAACAGTCGTGAATGCGCTGATAACGCCATTTATTACTCGTACCGTTGAGGTCCCCGTCAGCATCGTTTCGCATCGCCGGAGTGCACTCTCAGTCACTCCCCCTTACTCACATGGATCCCACACAGATTCTTTGGATTATAGCCGCGGCAATCGCTGGTCTGCTGATCGGACGCGCGGTCTTCAGCTCCGGTAAAAGCATCAGTCGGGCCCTTCAGGCCGATATCGATAAGAAGAAGGACGAATTGAACGATGTCATACGTCAGGTTTCCGATGCCAAGGCGCAGATTAAAGCTGCCGAAGCCGAAGCAAAGGCATCCGCGAAGGAAATTGTGACAGAAGCACGTCTTCATGCGACTGAACTCGAGACAAAAATCGAGAAGGAAGCAGCTCGCTTGGAAGAGAAGGAAAAAGGCCTCGATGAGAAAGTAAAAGAGGTCGAGCGTCAGCGCGATGCCCTCAAGCGCAATGAAGAAGAGGTCGTTGAATTAAAAACAGAGCTCAAGGATGCACAGAAGAAGCACCGTGAAGCACTTGAGCAGGTCGCCAAGCTCGATCAGGAGCAGGCAAAAGAAGAACTTAAGAAAGAATTAGAGGACGAGTTCTCGACCTACTTTGCAGAGCAGGTGAAATTTAAGCGCGAACATATGGAGGAAGAAGCCGAAGAGCGCGCAAAGGATCTGATGTCTCAGGCGATGCAGCGCTATGCCTCCGAAGTCGCAACGGAATCAACTGCGACCGTAGTGCAGCTGCCGAGCGATGACGTGAAAGGAAAGATCATCGGAAAGGAGGGTCGCAACATTAATGCCTTTGAAACAGCAACCGGTGTCGATGTGATTATCGACGATACACCGGGTGTCATTGTGATCTCCGGCTACGACTTGGCTCGCCGCTATGTCGCCAAGCTCGCGATGGAGAAGTTGGTAAAAGATGGTCGCATCCAGCCAGCTCGCATTGAGGAAATTGTCCAGAAGATGAAAGAAGAGGTCGGCAAGATGATGCTGGAGTTCGGAAAGCGTGCCACTGAGGAGCTTGGCATCGCCGGATATCCACAGGATCTCTTGAAGATTATCGGTCGTCTCCGTTTCCGCACCAGCTACGGTCAGAACGTCTTGAAGCACTCCGTTGAAATGGCCCACCTGGGACGCATGCTCGCCGAAGAGATTGGCGCAGATGTGCGCACGGTGGTGGAAGGATGTCTGTTGCACGATATCGGCAAAGCTCTCGACCATGAGGTTGCAGGAACACACGTCGAAATCGGTGTAGAGATCTGTAAGCGCTTTAAGATCCGCCCCGAGGTTGTGCACTGTGTTGCCGCTCACCACGAAGATATCCCGATGGAAACTCCTGAGGCCTTCATTGTTGCTGCTGCGGACGCAATTTCCGGCGCTCGTCCCGGCGCCCGCCGTGAATCAATCGAAGAGTACTTCAAGCGTCTCCGCGAACTCGAAGAAGTCGCAAAGAGCTTTGAGGGAGTATCCCGTGCCTTCGCTATCTCGGCCGGTCGTGAGATTCGCGTCTACGTTGATACTCAGCATGTGAACGACTTGGATCAGGAAAAGCTCGCAAAGAACATTGCGCAGAAGATTGAGAAGGAATTGAGCTATCCGGGTGTCATTAAAGTGAACGTCATCAGAGAGCGACGTATTGAAGAGCTAGCGAAGTAATCGCCTATCACAGCTGCTATCGTATCCAACTGTCCAGCCTATCCTGTGCTGGCTTTTGGAATGAACGACTGTTTCACTGGTATAATTTACGCAGAACGTCATGCCGAACTCTCTCCGTGTCATTGGCGCAGTTGTCCTTGTTGCAGCATCGCTGACAGGACTTGAATTACTGCGTTCATCATCACTGGAAAGTCAGCTGTTGCCATGGACGAATTCTGCTATCTGTAGCGCTCCGACAGGGGCGAGCGACGTATGCAAGCGCTGCTATGCATCGTTTTGCCCATCGGTACTAGCCGACCGTGTGGCTCAACTCTGCTCTTCTTTCTGCGGACGACAGACAACATCGCAATCGATCATTCTACCCTCTTTTTCTTCGCGTCCTGCGGTATTCCGTTCGTCTTCAAGCATACGATCTTCCTCGCGCATTCCTTCGTCCCTGCAATCCTCGTCAGCCCCCTTTAAAAACCCCCTCAACCTTTCCTGCAATCTCCCGCTTCCGACAGGAACCGACCCCTGCTCTACGTGCATTAAATACATCTGTCCCGTCCGCACAGAAGAAGAAATGATTACGATCTGCACGTCGACTTGTCAGTTTTACGCAAGTATGAGTAGCAGGAGCGTGAGCAGCATCCGATCTAGCAGTCTTGGGCGATCCTCTTCGTCGATACAAGGCGAACCTGCGGGCTCTTTCATTGAACTAAGAACAGCGAACCCCCAACAGTTTCAGGTGAATGGCGAAGGATGGATTTCGTACGGCATCACACAGATGCACCTGAACACCATTCATCCCAGCGACGCACAAGCAACTGCGACCTGGCAGGCGCAACTCCCGTTCGGGACATATGAGATCTTCATGTACTGGCCACACGACCGTAACGCGTCTGAGCGATACCTGATGGATACGGTGCCAATGTTCCTTACACTGAATTCAGCTAACTATCCGATTACGCTGAATCAACGAACGAATGTGCCTGCCTTCGCGAAAATAATAGGCGGATCAGGACCGGAGACCGTTGCTCACAACTGGTATCGGATTGGGAATTTCAGTGCCATCAAACAGAACGGATTTGAAACACCACAAACAATGCTTCTCACCTTGCCGACAGGCAGGGCAAGCGACGCGACGAAGAAAGCTTCGGACGGATGGGTTGCCGCCGGTGATGTCCGTATCTACTACAAGACACCGGGTATTACCTGCGGTGATGGCAAATGTCATGAAACCGAGCGTGACAGCTGCCCCATCGACTGTGGTGGCGTCAATCAATGTGGCAATGGCTACTGCGATGTGAACCTCGGTGAAACACTGCAACTATGCGTGCAGGACTGCGGCGCTCCGGGTGTCTGTGGAAACCTCCGCTGCGAGCCCGCTGTAGGAGAGAACATCAGCAACTGTCGCAGCGATTGCCAAACAATGGTAGGGACAACAGGCGGTGATGGAAGTGGCGATGTCAGTGGCGATGATGGCGGGGATACCAGTGGCAGCGGAGGTGAGACAGGCGGAGATGGTCTCGACTGTGGAAACGGACAATGCGAAGAAGGCGAAACGACTAACACCTGCCCCGGCGATTGCAAGCGATCTTCTTCCAGTAAAAGCTCAGTAGCAGCTGCACAGTGTGGTAACGGACTCTGTGAATATGATAAAGGTGAAACAACAACCAACTGCCCAAAGGACTGTGGCGGAGGTGCAGCTTGTGGAAATGGCATTTGCGACAAAGACCGAAAGGAAACAGAAGAAAACTGTCCGGAAGATTGTGGCAGCACAATTCCCACATGTGGAAACTATGTGTGCGATAAAAACCAAGGTGAAACATATGTGAATTGCCCTAAAGATTGCGGGTCTTACTGCGGCGACGGAATCTGCAATACACAGTCAAATGAAAACGCAACGAACTGTGCGGTCGACTGCGGCATCAAGAGTTCTTCATCAAAAGCAAGTAGCAAGAGTTCTAGCAGCAAACCACCTCCAAATATTTGCGGCGACGGCATCTGCACAGCCGATGAACGCGATGCTTTCCGCTTCGCGATGGAGGGCGGCCTGCTCTGCGTCGTCGATTGTCCGGGTATCATTACACCTGGCTGTTCGTTAACGGATAAGTTCGGATCTACCTGCAACGATTCCGATTGCGGCATGCAGCCCTATACCTCGGGAGTCACTACCTACAGCAACAATACCGGTGCGGCGCCATTGCGAGACTTTTGCATTGGAACCTCTGCTGTTGCCGAAGCCGCGTGCGTAACTGACCCGTACAAAAACGGGGCACTGGCGCTTTCGTTCTTCTACACTGTTGATTGTCCGCATGGATGCCTGAACGGAGTTTGCAAGCAGACCCCCTCGGGACAATCAATGGATACGCGTACTGAGCGCACCATCGCTCCACCTGTCGAGATAGAAGAGGCACCCATCGAAGAATATGTACCTGCAGATGCGCCAGAAGAACCGGAGGTTATTAACATCGAGGTCGAATTTGATGAACCCTTTGTCCCAGTCGGTCCCTCCTGCGGCAACACAGATGACGCCAGCTTCCTCTGCGGCATGTGCCTCCGTTCATTCTGCCCATTTGGCAATGATAGAGCGAACACGCTCTGCAGCTTCTACTGCAGTGCCTCGACCTCGCCGGCATCACTTTCTGCCAGCGTACTGGATAGCATCTCGCCGATCGATATTCCCGGTAATAACGACAAAAAACCGTCTCTCTTGGTCCAAGTCGCTCTGTTTTTCCTTGCGTGGATCTAATCCATAGTTAATCGTTGATGCTTCACCTGTTTTGACGTCCTATAGCCTCCTAAATAGGGCTAATCATGCTTTTTAAACATAAATTTGACATATTTATAAAATGTGTGTAGATTGCCCCTAATTTCCCCCTACACCTTCATGCGAAAACAGCTTCTTCTCTGTTTTATTGCTATTCTAGGGTCGTTTACCGTCGTAACCTCTGCCAATGCACAAGCTGGCCGAATCGCCGTTTCCGATATTTCAGTCACGGAAACAGGCCCAACGACTATTACCCGCCCTTCGTCAGGTGTGGTCTCAGTATCCTTTACCGCTGTTATCAAAAATAACGGACCGGCGACAGCCAAGTCTGTCCGCTTGAACGCTGGACCGACAACCGGAGGCGTCTATCAGAATAGAAGGATTTCCGGCTGCACACCGTTGGATGCCAACAATACTTGTGATGTTGGGTCGATCGATTCAAAGAAGACCAAGACCGTCACCATCACCTACGATCTTCCTGCAACAACCCAGTGCAAGAAAATGAACGTCGCGCATTTTGCACTGGCATGGTCTGCACAGGTACTAGACCTCAACATGCTCAACAACAGTGCCTTCGTTCAGACGGCGATCCACTGTCCGACGGCCAGCAGCTCTTCATCAAGTAGTAGTTCGAGTTCATCGAGTTCAAGTTCTATCCCAAGTTCGAGTTCCAGTTCTTCAAGCAGTGCCAAGAGTGCCCAGTTGAACATCGTCGTGATGAATAACGGAACCTCTGATGTTGCGGTGAAGAATCAGAAGCAGGTTTCACTTCTGCGCTTTGAGGCGATTGCCAGTGAAGTTGAAGACATTCTTCTTACTTCGTCTATCTTCAAGGCAGCAACGGGATCCCTGTTGAACGCTCAGAACTATGCATTATGGGCCGATACAACGGGAGACAATATTGTCGATACAATCATCGAGAATAACGTGTTCCCACAGAATGGTCAGGTTGTATTTGATAACATCGTCGGTGGAGGATACATAATTCCGAAAAATGAAGAGGTTGTCTTTGAAGTGCGTGCCGATATTGCATCCAGCCTCGTAAGCAACTATCTCCAACTTGCTTTCGATGCATCGCCGGTTGCGACCTACATCGAGGCAGAAACTGTTGATGACGGTGCGCCGCTCGCAGGTATTTCCACCAACGGTGTCTGTGCATCAACCTGTCAGATCCGTGTTTCGACTGTCGAATCAAAAGTATGGATCCTTGCAAGCCAGGGTAACCTCTTTGCATCAAAAGACACTGAGGCCGTTCGTTCCCGTCAGCTGTTGGGCGGCACACTTGGCGATTCCGTACTTCGCTTGAATCTTCGTGCAGACAGCGAAGCTATTGACCTCTTCCATCTCCAGATCAGCACGTGGGATTCACTCGGAACATCCGTCCAACATTTGGAATTATATAAGGCCGGTGAGACGACTCCGTTCGCAACTGCGACAGTGGCAAACTGTGGAAGCGAGAGCGTTCTTACAACAAACCCTGCAAACGGACAGGCAATCAAAACCTTCTGTGCATGGATGCAGAGCAGCCAGTTGGTTATCGATCGTGATACCGATATGGACATCTTTATTCGCCCTCGTCTGAAGACGGATGAAAGCGGTGCAATCAGTGGTGAAAGCATCAAGCTGTGGATTCCGAGTCGTGCAGAATCTGTTCGCGCACGTGGATTTGTCTCCAGTAATAATCTCGCTGCCAATGATGGTGACACTGTAGCTGAAGGCGAAGTCTTCATCGGCCGCACAGCTCCTGCTACAACAAATGCTGATATTGTCGGGAACCCGAACATGGTTGTCCTCAGCAAGATCACATCCATCACCAATGCCAACCCCGATGCCAATGGCTCGGCAGTTCCAGTCGGTACGCGCGCTATCGGGCAGTTCCGCTTCGATGCGGCAACGAACATGAACACGAAGAACGGCCAAAACAAGGTGCAGGTTAAGAATCTCATTCTTGTGGTGAACGCACAGAACGTGAGTATGGATACAAACGCCTTTAAGCTCTACAACAAAGCTGATGCAACGACGAAGTTGAACGGAACTGTTATTGATCTTGACGGTAATCCTGTAACAACCTCAACTGTGACTGGCTTCTATATGGTTCGTTTTACGGACATAACTAGCTCTGCAGTCGAGACGCAGATTGATCCGGGACAAAGCATGACACTAGCTCTTGAGGGAAGCATCTTGAATAAGAGCATTTCCCCAACTGCTCCAAGTTCACTACAGGTCCAATTCGACCATTTTGACATCACTCGTGGAGCATTCGGCTTCGCAGGCAGTAGCATTGAATGGCTCGAAAAAGATGTAGTTTCATCTACAAGCTTCACATGGATTGATAGCCCAGAGACTATTATCTGGTCCACCCTCTACCAGAACTAAATAACCATTAATTTCAGGTAAAGATCCCTCTTCGGAGGGATTTTTATTGTGATAATGAATATCTATCCAGCCCTTCCTTTAGCAATTTATCTTGAACTAATTTTTTGACCAATTTATTGAGCCAGGGGCGAAGATCTGGGTTCCAATCGATGCAGATTTGTCGCCCGATTTCTTCCTCGGACAGACCATCAGATGAATCGCGCAGGGCCTCCACGATCTTTCCTCGGAAGATACGATTGGGAATATACACAGAGCCAACAAGGCGACCAGGTTCTTTCTTGAGCTTCTCTTTGGCAGCTCCACGAACCGGTGGAGTCCAGTTATTAGGCGTCGTTTTCATTAATCGTCGTTCTGTCAGAATGCATTGATCCCATTTCGGGGAGGTCTTTGTTTGCACGAGGGAACCATAATCCATGAGAGCGGCGTGCCAATTTGCAGTGTCACAGTGAGGCCGCTCGAACTGTGACATCCTTCGACCGGGCTCAGGATGACACGATTGTATTGCAACCTGCAGAACTTGCTCGGCAATCTTAAGAAGATCCTTATCCGCCATGTGGTAGCTTCCATCTGCTTCTTCTGGTCCAACGAAAGTTCGATGAAGAATGCGCCGGATGTTGGTATCAATGCACGGCGTTGGAAGGTTAAATGCAAAATTACGAATCGCCGATGCGGTATAGGGGCCGAGTCCTTTAATAGACAATAATTGATCGTAGTCCGATGGGAAGACTCCATTGTAATTGATGACAACTGACCGGGCTGCATCACGAAGGCGAAGGGCGCGCGAGTTATAGCCCATCCCCCTCCACGCCATGATTACATCGGCATTCGATGCATCGGCAAGATTTTTAATAGAGCCGAATCTATCAAGGAAATTTCTGAATACAATTATTACTCTACTTACCTGTGTTTGCTGTAACATCACTTCTGATACAAGGACTCGATACGCCCGTTCGGTATCATCTTCTATGGGCATATCACGCCACGGAAGGCTGCGTTTATGTGTCGCATACCATTCCCAGATTGCCTCGGTAAAGCCACTGATCTGTTCATCCATTTTCACCATAAAATGGTAGCAGGCCGCTGTACGTGAGCGTACTCTTTCTCTTCATTTTCATTCATGAGCACCCTCTTCTCCGTTTTTCGTCGGCATATAGCTGAACGTCCAGGCTGGTACGCCGTTCTTGGTGTGTTGATTTTCTTCACATCCGCCCTCTGGATTGCCGAGCCGCTGTTTGCGACGTATGCAATTAACCAGATGCTCCGTGTACAGGATGGAACAGTTGTTAACTATCCACTGTTGTTCGGACTCTGGATTGGCCTGTTCATTTTGGTCTCTACCGTTCAAGCAATTCAAAAATTTGTCGGATGGAAACTGACGGAGTGGCTTATTCTTGGATATCGCGAACATATCTATGATCATGTGCTGAGACTTGGCATTGCGTTTCATACGCGTCAAAAAGCCGGTGAAGTGGTGAAAATTCTCGATAGTGCGGCAGATACTCTGGCCGATCTCCAACGTCAGTTATTAATTCAATTGGTTCCATCATTTTTATCGGCAGCTGTGTTCCTGGCGATTGGCTTCACATTTAGCCCATTACTGAGCATGGTCCTGGTGTGCAGTATTATCCTCTATTTATGCATTGCGATATTTGGAACACGACGAACAGTGTTACTCCAAAGTGAAGTGAACGATCTGTGGGTAAAATCGATCGGTCGTGCATACGACGCTGTCACCAATGTGTTTTCGGTGAAGTCGGGGTCGCAAGAGCAAGCGGAACTTGGGCGTATGAAAGATATTCATACGGAAACCTATGAAAAGCAGCAGCAGGTGAACCGCATGTGGGCACTTGTAGAAGCTGTGAACTTTTTTATGCTGACGCGTATTCTGCTTACAGCCATTGGCATCTGGTTGTATGCGCAAGGCGTTCTATCACTTGGACTGGTGTACTTTTTCCAAGCATCGTTCTTCCGCGTTCTGACGCCATTCGAAATGCTTGGGTCGATGTTGCCGCAATGGAACAAGCAAGTAGGGCGCGTTCGCCTGGCTGAGGATCTTCTCGCCATTCCCATCGACGTCCATAATAAGGAACATCC
>JBGAVO010000013.1:0-27613 GCA_044228075.1 Candidatus Peribacteraceae bacterium | reverse complement strand
GCTACGCGAGACGCAGGAAAGCGCCTATTTGGCCTGCATTCAACAGGAAAAGGGTGAAACCTATTGTCAGGCGCAGTTCGGCGGCTATGAGGAAATAAACCCTAACTGCGTACTATCTCCCGCACGAACCGCCGCACTCAATGCGCAGTTCACGCTTGGCAAAGAGGTATGTGACCGAGAACACGGACAATAAATATCGTCTTTAACGCGGGAAATACGGATCGTTACCGGTCCGTATTTTCTTGCCATGTTTCATCATGGCGCAGTCTGCATGTTTGCTGCAAATGTGAATGCGATCAGCATGCCGATGATCCACAATGGAATGCCGATGATCATGCTCGCTACCAAGTTGTAGCCGTAGATCGCGAATGCACGCTTCAGAAACTTATCGGAATAGAGCCAAGAGTCTTTTTTCATAGATGAAATGAAAGATGTAATACGTGAAGTATATCAAAAGACACCATTTACCTACACGCTCTTAATATTCTTCTCCTATAAATTGACTAATAAATATCATTTTATTAAAGTATACGTTTGTCTATTTGCAATGGAGCAAATGGATTCGTGGTCTTTTACAGGAGTGGCAATGACCAATATCTCTGGAACGAAAAAGAAGGCTGATCGAAAAAAGGGGAATGCGCAAATTTACGAAGCAATTGAATCACTTGATCTGGAAGCAATCGCTACATATCTACATCGCAAGCAAGCATGGACTACCCAACGTACTGCTGCAGCGATCGCACAGTACAAGCAGTTTCTCTACGTCATCATCACTGCTGGCGCTCGCTCCAAACATCGTCCCGAAAGGGATGTAGACGAAGTGTGGCACACACATATCTTGCATACGAAGAAATATTGTGAAGATTGCCAGATGATTGCCGGTCGATATCTTCATCACCTCCCTGATCTTCCTCCAGAAAAAACAGAACCAACAGCAGCACATGCGGAAGAGGTCAACTGTTGTAATATTGGCTAAACAATTGCCCCTTAAAGACCAAAAGAGCCGCTTATACTCTAAGCGGCTCTTTCTTTATCAATGATACATTGTCATTAGCTACAACCGCTCGTTGCGCCGCACTTCGACTGCGCTCAGGGTGGTGCTTAACTACATCCAGAGGTAGCACCACAATCCAGACAGACTTCACAGCTTCCATTGCGCTTCATTTTGACACTACCACAGCCACCACACATCGATCCGGTGAATCCTTGCTGCTTAGCAATCTCTAGCTTGCTTGGGGCACTTTCAGCGTCCGTGGTTTCTTCCTGCTTCTGAAGAGAAGCCGTTTCTTCGATGGTAGAGAACAATGTCTGGTCAGCTGCTGCGCCTTCGTCGACAACCGGCAAGCGCATCGCGAACGCATCTTTGCTCTTGGACCCTTCGCGGTACGCCTTCTCAACAAGATCATGATTGTGATAACGCATCGCATTCTCTTTTGTCAGGAACTTCAGCGCGAGCCAGCGTCCCATATAGTCCATCAGCGACTTCACCATCGGAATCTCTTTGTTGCTCGTCATACCCATTGGCTCAAAGCGTGCACCGACAAGTTTTTCGCAGAGGATTTCGAGTGGCACACCATACTGCAGGTTCATCGAGAGCGAGAGAGCAAGCGTGTCCATGACACCAGAGAGTGTTGAACCTTCTTTGTTCATCTTAATGAAGATCTCCCCTGGTGCACCGTCTTCGTACATACCGACGTGAATGTAGCCTTCGTGTCCGGCAATACTGAACTTGTGGGCAATAGCCATGCGCTCAGCTGGCAGTTTGCGACGACGTGGAAGTTCTTTAATCACAATCTTCTCGACAATCTTTTCAATCACCTCTTTCGCAGATTCCTCTTTTTCCTCTTTCGTATCGGACTTATTGCTGAGAGCCTGACTCATTTTGGATCCGTCGCGATAGAGTGCATTTGCTTTGAGTCCCAGCTTCCAGCTGAGGAAATATGCATTCTTGATATCCTCAACAGTTGCCTCGTGTGGCAGGTTGATGGTCTTGCTGATAGCACCGGAGATAAACGGCTGAGCTGCAGCCATCATGCGGATATGGCCTTCGGCAGCAATAAATCGCTGACCGATCTTGCCGCACTTGTTCGCACAGTCGAAAACAGCCAAGTGTTCGGGCTTGAGATGTGGCGCACCTTCGACAGTCATGTGACCACAGACAGTGACGTTTGCTTCTTCGATTTGCTCCTTCGTAAAGCCAAGAGCTCTGAGGAGGTTAAAGTTCGGATCATTGATCTGCTCGCTCGTGAATCCGAGACGCTGCATCGTTTCATCACCAAGAACCCACTGGTTGAACGCGAATCCAAGTTCGAACACTGCTGGAAGTTGCTTCTCGATTTTGGCGATATCTTCGTCGGTAAAGCCCTTGTCGCGTAGACCCTTACGGTTGATGTGCGGAACACCTTCCAAGCTGAGTGTGCCCATCACATAGCGCATGATATCGCGGACCTCGGTGTCCTTGTAACGCAGTGCATGCAACGCTGGCTCAACGGACTGGTTTGCAATCTTCATGTATCCACCGCCAGCGAGCTTCTTAAACTTCACGAGTGCGAAGTCCGGCTCAATACCCGTTGTGTCGCAGTCCATCAACAAACCGATGGTTCCGGTTGGTGCAATCACCGTGACCTGCGCATTGCGGTATCCATGCTCTTCACCAATAAGCAGAGCGCGATCCCAACATTCTTTTGCGGCTTCAAGGAGATAACTTGGCGTCACAGTTTGATCCAATCCGACTGGTGGTACATGCAACTCTTCATACTCTTTCACTGGCGCATCGTACGCAGCACGACGGTGGTTGCGCATGACGCGCAGCATGTGGCGGCTGTTCTTGGCATAACCAGAGAACGCACCCAGAGCACGAGCCATTTCACCGGACGTCGCATAGGACTCACCGGTCAGCATGGATGTCAGCGCTCCACAGATAGCACGGCCCTGTTCGGAATCGTACGGGATACCCATACGCATCAACATGGCACCGGAGTTCGCATAGCCAAGTCCAAGTGTGCGGAAGGTGTAGCTCAGCTGCGCAATCTCTTTGCTTGGGAATTGAGCCATGAGGACAGAAATTTCTAGAACGATGGTCCAGAGGCGCGTTGCATGCAGGTATTCCTCCACTTGGAATGTGCCGTGCTCTTCATCATAGAACTTAAGCAGGTTGAGTGACGCAAGGTTGCAAGCAGTGTTATCGAGGAACATGTACTCGCTGCAAGGGTTTGATGCATTGATGCGACCGTCTTCTGGACACGTGTGCCAGTCGTTAATGGTCGTGTCGTACTGCAGACCAGGGTCAGCACATGCCCATGCGGCATAGCCAATCTGATCCCAGAGTTCGCGAGCCTTGAGCGTCTTGCATGGTGTAGGAGTGCGACCTTCCGACTTTGCCTTCTTGCGCTCTGTGCGCCAGACAAGGTTCCAATCGGTGTCACGCTCAACCGCCTCGAAGAATGCATGTGGTACACGAACGGAGTTGTTGGAGTTCTGACCGGAAACAGTGCTGTACGCATCGCCGTTGAAGTCCGAACTGTAGCCCGCTTTTACGAGTGCTGCGACTTTCTTCTCTTCTTTTACTTTCCAGTTAATGAACTCTTCGATATCTGGATGGTCGAGATCGAGACAGACCATTTTTGCTGCACGACGTGTTGTACCACCAGACTTAATAGCGCCTGCTGCGCGATCACCAATTTTGAGGAAGCTCATGAGGCCTGAACTCTTTCCACCGTGGCTGAGTGGCTCGCCATCACCGCGGATGTTACTGAAGTTGGTACCTGTACCAGAGCCATACTTAAAGAGACGTGCCTCGCGAATCCACAGATCCATGATGCCTCCTTCGTTCACCATGTCGTCATCAACAGACTGAATGAAACACGCGTGTGGCTGTGGATGCGTATAGGCATCTTCGCTCTTCTTCACTTCGCCCGTGACCGGGTCGCAGTAATAGTGACCTTGGGCCGGACCCGTAATATCGTAGGCGTAGTTGATACCGGTGTTAAACCACTGTGGGCTGTTCGGTGCAGCCATCTGGTGCACAAGCATATAACTGAGTTCATCTTCAAAGGCCTGTGCATCTTGTGTCGTGGCAAAGTATCCATGCTTCTCTCCCCAGAAACGCCAACATCCTGCCAAGCGACGCACCACCTGCTTCACCGATCGCTCAGGACCAGTGACCGTTTCACCGTTTGCATCTTTGACAAGATTCCCGCTCGCATCGCGCTGTGGCACACCGGCCTTGCGGAAATATTTGCTCACGACAATATCGGTTGCGACCTGACTCCACTCTGCGGGGATTTCCGCGTTCTCCATTTCGAACACGACTGAGCCATCCGTATTTTTGATACGACTCGTGCGCAGTTCATAGGTCACTTCTTCCAATGGATCACTTCCAGGGGTCGTGAACATGCGACGCACCGATAACCCGCGACCAACAGGGGCGGAACCAGGAACGTCCAAGAGAGACTCCTGGTGAGAAGAAAGGTCGGAGGCGGATGCTGTCGGGTTCATAGGAGTGGAAGCGGGAAATGACAAGAAAAATACACGATCTAGTGTCCGGTGTCGAAACAAACCCCAAGATATTGGAGTACGGAGATACCATCAAGAAATGATCAGCAGCGAACGGGCAGGGTGTCAACGAGGGCTCACCGAGAACAAAAACGATGAAAAATGTGCAGAAAAATTACATCGCTACACCATGTTCGGTGACTGGTGAAAAGGGGAAAGAGTGATTCAGATGGCAGATATCAGATGTCAGATATCCGTACGGCATAATTATGGCATCCATTTGCTGAAATCTGAGATCTGAAATCTTCTCAGAAGAGTGGAAAACTGCAACCGACCGAACTACACTCTTCCTATGCCTAACGCACTCATTACCATCATCGTTGCCGGTACCAATGAACCGAGCAACAGTAACTACCTCGCCGATCAGTTCATTGAAGGATTGAAAAAAGTTGAGGGTGTCACGTTCGAGAAGATTCGCCTGAATGAATTATCCCTGCATCACTTCACGCTCAGTGATTACGATGAAGAGTCGTGCGAGCCCGATTACTTGCGTCTAAAAACATTAATTCAAGATTCAGCTGGCGTCGTGTTCGCCACGCCTATCTGGAATTTTTCTGTGCCTGCACAGTTAAAGAATTTAATTGATCGCATGGGCGCATTCGGACTCGACAAAGAAACGCACAGCAAAGGACAATTCAAACGCAAGCCATTTGGACTCATTTACACCGGCGGTGCACCGATGATTGCCTGGAAGGCGCTGATGTACCTGACAACATTGCACGTCGCAGAAGCAATGAAGTATTACGGCGGATCAATTGTGCTCCGACATTTTGAACCGAAGAGCGTTGTCGGCAGAGGCAAATTCGGATTAGTGGTGGATCAGCGCCCACGAACGCTTGAGAAGATGAGGAGTGACGGCGAAACATTCGGTAAGATTGCGAAGCACTATGCTGAGAATGGGACTCTGCCACTCGGCAGGACACTCTGGAGCAAATGGTTCGAATTCCTCTACCGCGTCGGCAACCGGATTATGTATCCCATTAGCACGATGCAATAAAGGTTGGGAAATGTTTGCTATAAAATGAAATGCCACCTATGGTCAAGTTCTACTCATTCCCCTATTTCACTATGCGTACATTTGAAGGTGAAGAAGAAACAACACCAGTGGATGCTCCTGAAGCACCTGCTACAGAGCCTGAAACACCAGAAACACCAGCTGCGTAAGGTTCAATGAGACCGGAGGGAAATCCTCCGGTTTTTTTATACCCGTGCTATAGTGTCGCCTCCCATGTTCACCGGAATCGTCGAAGTATCGGCCCCCGTCCTTGAAAAAACGCCTACTGGCCTAACAGTTGAACGACCGACAATTTTTGCTGATATCTCTATCGGCGGAAGCATCACGGTGAATGGTGCATGCCTGACAGTCGTTGCCTTTGATGATCATTCGATGACATTCGACGTCGTTCCCGAAACATGGGCGAAGACGAACCTTGGTGATCTGACCACTGGTGATCACGTCAATCTTGAACGATCAATGGGAGCTCAAAGCAGATTTGAAGGACACATTGTGCAAGGTCATGTGGAAGGAACAGGAACGATCAAAAATTTTGAGAAACCAACAGACAGTCCATGGGCAACACTTGTAATCGAGTTGTCGTCCGACCTTGCGCGCTACGTTGTCTACAAAGGATCAATCGCAATCAACGGCGTGTCACTCACTGTCGCAGCGATTGATGGAACATCGTGCACAATTGCACTTATTCCTCACACGCTTGAGATTACCAACCTCGGAACATTAAAGATCGGCGATCGCGTGAACATCGAGACCGATGTCCTCGCACGATACATTGAATCCATTCTTGCTAAGCGCGCATGAAAGGCCTGACACCAACCGATCTTCCGGCAAATATTGATCCATCGTGGACCATTGGAATTGTGGCTTCTACGTACCACAAAGAGCATATCGATAACATGGTTCAGGGCGCAGTTGATCTGTTTGTTTCGGCAGGAATTCCTGCCGAGAATATTGTGATTCACCGCGCACCAGGTTCATTCGAAATTCCGTTGATAGGATCGGCACTCGCAAAAAAAGGAGATGTCGATGCGATGATCGGCTTCGGAATTATTATCGAAGGCGCAACACATCACGCACGTTTGTTGGCAGACTCTGTCACAAAAGCGATGATGGATATTCAGGTAGAGCATGTACTTCCCTTCGCATTTGAAATTCTTTACGTCAACACGCTGGAGCAAGCAGTCGAACGAACACAGGGTGATTTGAATAAAGGAAAAGAAGCTGCACGCGCGGTGCTGCATTCATTGGCGGAGTTGAAGAAAATCCGAGAATAATGATCGTGTCACCCTGAGGAGGAGCGAAGCGACATCTCGAAGGGTGAGTTGAGTATGCTTCGAGACGGCCTTATCAGGCCTCCTCAGCATGACACGGTTATCTCCTATCCAAATACTTCTGCAGCGGAGAAATGGATGCAGATGGTGGTGGTGACTCAATTGATATCGATTGATCAATAGGCAATTCTCGATCTCCGATGTCCGATGTCCGATCGCCGATGGGCTTTTTATCAATCTTCATTCGATGGTGGCGATGTGTATTGAGCACCTTGCGATAACCACCCTCCCCATTCTCAATAAACTTGGCGACACGTGTTACCGTTGTGGTACTTGCACCAGTCTCCTGTGCCACTTGGCGATAACTGAGACCTTTTGCGAGCAGACGTGCAACTTCCAGGCGCTCACTAAGTGCCTGCATTTCACTGAGAGTGGCAATGTCGCGAACAAAGTTCTCTAAATCTTCGTCTGTTCGACATGAGCGAAATGCAGAAATAAGGCTCTTAAACCAAGGTTCTCGGCGCCAGCTATCTTCGGTAAATCGACGTTTCATAGCCTGAGTATACGACCCGTCTGTGTTCATTCAATAAAACAGTCTATTTTGTCGATTCTCTTTATAATTTTGATAGCATTGACTCTTTTATCATTTCTCAGTTTATTGCTAAATCATGTGAAATAATGTATAATAATATCAAATGAACATCAAACAAATATATAAGCAACATGCTGCTCGTGCTGCACACATCCTCAAACTGTGTGGAGTTAACCTGGCCCTTGGAGTGTTGCTTGCGGTACAAGCTGGATCGCTGCCATCACATCAAGAGGCATACCTGATTGGACGTACTCCCGCTGACACACGCATCGTTCAAGAGACACGTTTGATTGTTGCCGAAGGACCAAGTGACATCGAAGTTGTTTCATCTTCCTCTGAAGCTTCGCTGTATTTGGAGGAATCATCCTCAGAACAAGCCCTCTCTGCCTCTGCTTCATCGTCCGCAGAAGCTGCCTCCTCTTCCGTTATCAGTCGTAGACCGTTTTTCCACGGAGCTGCACCAGTAGCATCTCCTGTTGAAGCTGACGTATTTCCTGCGTTTGATCATGCAGTATCTCCGGTTAGTCATGTCCCTAACTGGGGCGCGATGACATCACCAGCTGAGTGGAACCGCTCCTACGAGCAAATGGATGCGGATGATTTTGTCCAAGTTCCAGCTTACGATTTACGCATATTAATGACGCCATTGCAGGTACTTGCGAAGACGCGCAACAAAGCGGAGACCATCCGAATGATTACAGCAAAGCTCTATTACTCAACACGGTATTTTGGCGCCTACGATTTGGATGCAGATGAGTTTAGCGCTATTCACCCTGGTATCGATTTGAAGCTTGCAGACGAAACGCCTGTCGGGGCAGTTGCCGGTGGACGCGTACATGACGTACGTCGCGATGAACGATCTCTTGGTCTACATGTACTGATTGAGCACCGCGCTCCAGACGGCCAGACATACTATTCGATTTATGGTCACCTTGATGAAAGCTGGGTAGAAAAAGGTGATGCCGTTGAGCCAGGTACAACTATTGGTATCGTCGGCATGACTGGCAATACTTCCGGCCCCCATTTGCATCTACAGATCGATAAAGGTGAAGCTGATGAGGTCTATCACACGGTATATTGGCCAACGCATATCCCATCGGAAGAAGTAGCTTCTATCCACGCAATCAATCCGGTTCAGTTTATCCGGATGTACGGATCTGCCGCACAATGAAAACGGCCCCCGAAGGGGCCGATTCATAGTCGAGGAGTGAAGTCGATTATTTCAGCGTGACTGACTGTTCTTTCTGGACAACGTATCCCTTTGGAAGCTCAACGGTCTTCTTCTTACGATCGAAGTTGAAGTACACCTTGAGATCTGGGTGATACCAGAGTCCACCAGTGTGGTAGTCGCTACAGTCACGTGCAAGTCCGTCTTCATTCTTATCTGGGTTTGCACGGATGTCAGCGAGTGTTACTTTTCCGCTAATACACTTGTTCCACGTCTGGTTGCTGGAAACAGGGAATCCAGCGCTGTTTACGTTGAATGCAATAGACTGGGACACCTTTGCCTGCTGAGCAGCAGGCTGACAAAGAGATGAATCCTTGAGTGCTTCAATAATGAGATCCACGTCGCGATTCATATCTGTCGCAAGCTGTTCAGCAATCCATTCAAGCATTGATGATGATGTCTGAGTCGGCAGAGCCTTGCGGATGCTGCAGATCGTGTCGATTTCACCATCGGTCAACGGAGTAGCGGCGCTACCTCCGAATGCTCCTGGAGCGATGGAATCATTTCCTCCAAAGATATTGCGGAAGATGAATTTTACGACGGTACCAAACTTCTGCGTACCGCTTCCGCGGCGTGCGCTATTGGAACCCTCAGTATCCGGAGCGGACAGACCGCTAAATGTGGGAGCATCACCGGGAGTCGCATCACAGACGTTACCCTCGCCATCGCTGTCATTGTCAGTCTGATCGGCGTTGGCAATGAGTGAGCAGTTATCGACGTTGTCCAGAATGGTATCGTTGTCATCATCGGGGTCACAAGCATCACCGTCGCTGTCGAGATCCGTGTTCAACTGATCGGCGTTCGGCGTGAGAGGACAGTTATCAGATCCATCTTCGATACCATCGGTATCGGTATCAACGACGACGACCACTGGAATTGTGACACCTGCATCACACTGTCCTGCGGACAATTCGGCCATCTCAGATGAAGACAAGTCGGTGGAATAGACGCGAACATCGTCCAGCATGCCGCTGAAGGGCTGAGCGAATGCATCGGAGCGATAACCCATTTCAAACGGCTTCGCATTGAGGATGGATCCGGAAAGTGCGTCGATGAGCGGTGCACCGGTCATATCGACACCGTCGATATAGATGCGAACACCGGCTGCTGTAGACGAACCATCATAGGTGAATCCAACATGGTGCCATTCATCGATGGCGACAGGGGCTGATGCAGGAACGCGAATCAGATTGTTCACGTCGGCATCGGCAATGATCCACACTTCGAGTGTGCCTTCGTTATAGGTAAGCAAATATCCGTTACGGTCACTGGTCGTGTCGTCGATCTTATGCACGATTGTCTGGAAATTACCCGTGAGCGGACCAGCATTCATCCATGCGGCTGCCGAGAAGGCATCATTGGTGCCGAAATCCAGATCGGTGTCGTCGGCGACAGTGACACGGTCATCCACACCGTCAAATGACAATGCGTAGGGAGTAGTGAAAGCAAGAGTCGGACCACTCATAGTCCATGCTGCACCGTTCACGCTTCCGCCGTTGTCGTACGTGGACATATCGGTAAGCGTTGAGCCTACTCCTTCATCAAGGTTCCAGTACGCGACCAGATAATCGTCGGTCGGTGTGCAGGAAATAACAGGAGAAACATCACAGCTTCCGGCGTAGAGGTCGCTTACTTCCATATCGGTCAATGCACGGTCGTAGACGCGAACATCGTCGATGCTTCCATCGAAGAACTGTTCAGAACCGGCCTGACCGGTCTGACCGATGTGCGTCGGGTTGGACGTTGTAATAGTTGTAACAGTGCCGTTGGTGATAGGCGTTACGGACTGATCAACTCCGTCAACGAAGACCTTCACATCCGTACCATCCCACGAACCGACGACATGGTGCCAGCCGGGAGTAAGTACATCGGAATCCATACCGTTATAGACGCTGCCGTTCTCGACAAGAATGAAGCGGACTTTATTCTCGGCATTCACACGCAGGAGGTATCCGGCGTTGCTCCAAGTGTTTCCGTAGATTGCCTGGTTGGAGAAATCGAGTTCGGGGTTAATCCATGCAGAGATAGTGAAGTCATCTGCGAGGGAGAAGTTACCGACGTTCGACGCCATTGCGACGCTGTCATCCGTACCGTCGAAGTCGTATGCGCTTGGGTTGTAGAACGGAAGAGCAGGGGCGCCAGTTACACCGGCTGTTGCATCTGTGACACTTCCGTCATTACCGTTCGTTGTAGCGTCATCTGCAACTGTTGCAGGAGCGGTTTCGTCGAGCTTCCAGTTTGCAATCAGATCGGAATCGACCGGTGTGCAAGCAAGAGCCTGGTTCTGACACATATCGGAACAGCCGTCTCCGTTGTCCGTGTTGCTGTCATCACACTGCTCGCCACCCTCGATTACACCGTTTCCACACATTGCAATCACCTCTTCGTTCGTGAACGTGCAGGTGACCACTTCACCAATATCGAGATCGATGGAAGCGGTAGACGTTCCAACGTTCGTCGATGAACCGCCGTCTGCATCGAAACAGGTCAAACCTGTCAGCTCCCAACCGGAGGTTGCGGACTCGATGACGGTGTAATTACCGCCGAAGTATCCACCGGACTGGATGTTCGAGTACGTGCCGTCAGCGTCGTCATCCAGGGTGAAGACCTGAGTAAGACCTGGGGCGATATTGTTGTATCCAGTGAAGACGAAGTCCTGTGCATTGTCTGGAGCGGTGTCCTTCTGAATGACAATCATGCCCTTCAATGCGCCATTCTCTTCACAGTTCACTTCGTTATCGGAACCACCGATGGTCGAACGGCAATAGTCGAAGCCGTCTCCACCATCAAGATCGTCGCTCAGTGCAACACCGCCGCGGAGGCTGTCGTTGCCATCTTCACCAAAGATATCGTCATTTCCGAAACCACCGTCAACGACGTCATGACCTGCACCAGCACAGATTGTATCTGCACCATTCAGACCGTTAATCGTATCGTTACCGGATGTACCAACAATCACATCGTTACCGGATGTACCGCTTAGAGTACCGGCGTAAGCAGCTCCGTCATTTGGACCACCTTCGATGGTGTTGTTTCCAAGGACGTAGATTGTTGCAGTCTGACCATTACACATTGGAGCTGGCTCAACTTGGCACATCATGTCACAACCGTCGCCGCTGTCGGTGTTTCCGTCGTCACATGTTTCGCCTCCTTCGATCACAGAGTCACCACATGTTGGTGGGATAACGACTGGAGCGACATCACATGCACCTGCGAACAGGTCGGTGATCTCGTTTGCAGTCAAAGCACGCTCAAAGATACGGAAGTCATCGATGTTGCCATCGAGAGCAAGAGTGCTTGGGTGTGGACCCATGCCATCCGTTGCATTGTTGTATCGGCCAAGGAGCAAGCTGAATGCGCTCTGCATGTCGTGTGCAGCCTGAGCGGAAATATCAGCAGAAGCGACTGGTGTGCCATCAACGTAGAGGGTCATAGCACCATCGCGATCAAAGACAACGACCGCGTTGTGCCAGCTACCGTTGTTGTAGCCTGGGACACGTGCTGTCTCGATGATTGATGTTCCATGGAAGCCTGCATACAAACCTGCTCCTTCATCAATAAGGAAGAAGCGGGAGTTTGCACCGCCGTAGAAGCTCTTAGAGAAGAGCGAGTAATTCGTGTCTGTCGTCTTGAACCACAAGGATACTGAGTAATCGGATGTGCCCATATCGGCGACATCGCCCAGATCAAGGTAACTGGAACCGTTAAGGTTCAAGCTTTGGTAGTTCGGATGTGCAAGTGCTGCTACATCATTTGAAACAGATGGGCTATTCATGTGTGCACCGTCGTTTCCGTTACCAGAGAGATCGGCAGCTGGCCCATGGAGCTCATCCATTGGGAGGTAGACCGCAACCTCTGCATCACTCGGTGTACATGCAGCTGCAGGTACAACAATCTGTGAGGATGTCAGAGAGAAGTTATCGAAAAGGAAGCCGTTACCGCTGTTTGCTGGAGCAGCTGTTCCGCTGGAGCGGAAGAGCAGGGAGTCTGTTGTTCGAGGCGTCTGCTCTGCGATTGCCTCATTGTCGTAACGATAGTAGTTCTCCCACGACGTACCGGTGTGAGCCAAGGCACCATCGAGGTAGATTTTCACAACGTCGTTGGAAGGACCATCAATGAAATCCATATCGAACTTCACCGTGTGAGGCGTACCGCGGGTCAGATAACCGATGTCTGTTGCATCAAAGCTAATTGACGGATCGGTCGTGCCAGAAACATCGAAGAACGTAACGAGAATGCCTGTCGACGTATCAGTGAAACGGAGGAAGCTCATGCGTGAGCCGTCACCGCGATCTGGTGAAACAGTCATAACAAGTCCTGCCTGCTGTGTGGACTGCGTTGTCGCAATATCAAATTGAGCTTCGTAGTGATCCTGGCGTGTGCCACCGGATAATCCATTGGCGGTTGCATCGGTCTCACCTGCCTCATTTGCATTGGAGAATGTGAAGACCTGGTCACCGAAGGATCCAGATGTCACAGCGTTCGAAATACGGAATGCCTTACAACCCATTGTCGGATAACCGTACGTGTTATCGACAACCGCTTGATCGTACGGACCAGTCACACTCCATCCTTCTTTTCCATTCACTGTACCTGTGGCAACACCATCAAAACTCGAACCGTTACAAGCTTCGATTGTCGGAATTGCCTCACCGGTTAGCTCTACCGCATCAACACGGAAGTATTCATCACTGCTACTAGAAACGGTGCGGTAGCGGAGGAAAAAAGAAGTGTCATCCAGAGCGCCAGGTAGGGCGAATGCGGACTGTGTCGACCATGCATTATCAATCTGCAGATCATGATTTTGAAGCTGATTCCATCCTGCTCCGCTACCGCAGCTTCCACCAATTCGATACTCCACGATTCCATCATCGGCTGCTTCGGCATCGCTATCTCCTCGCCAATGATACGAGAGGAAGAGAGTCTCATACCCCACTGCATTTACACTCTGACAAATCCACTCATCTTCTCCGATTTTTGCAAATCTGTCTCCATCTGGGCTGGCACTGTCATTGCCGGCACCTGCAGCCTGAGCAAGCGCGTCAGCATTGTTGTCGTTTCCTTCTTCTTCCCATGAGGGAATATCATTGACGCTTGATCCTGTTCCGAAGTCATCAGACAAGAGTGTCGTCGCTGCAGCTGCCGAGATCGGAGCGAATGCAACAACTCCCGCGACGAGAGAATGAAGTACGATGTTCGACGAAATAACCGCGAGAGAGAATCGTGCTGATCTCTTGCGCGCGGCAGTAATGCTCTGCAGCATAAGGGTGGGAAGGTAGGAGGTAACAAAAGACAATACTATATCGCTTCAAAATTTCGAAGCAACCATATTCTCTATGAAACAGCCTCCCCGCGCTAATTCTCGGACTTGACACAGTGGCTCGACAAAAAGCCGATCATAAAATGTGATCATCTTTTGACGCTGTATTGTCAGCTTTTCTTCACTTTTCGCTTCCAGTAGGTCCAGCAGATCAAGACAACAATCGCTAGTGCTACAAGTGCCTGGATAACCGATTCGACACTATCGAAGCCTTCGACCAAGTTATGAAGCGCCTGAATACCGGTAAATCCGACGTATAAATAGAAGAAATCGCGGATGATGGTGCCGAAGAACGTGGAAACCAGGTAGACCCGTAGTGGAATTTTCACAAATCCGCAGCAAACGGACACTACCATACTCGACATGATCGGCAATGCCCGAAGGAATAAGAGCACCCAAAGGTCTTTCCATCCGCCGTTCAATCGCTTACCGAGTGATTCGACTTCCTCATGCGTCACTCCAATAAACCGGCCGAAGCGTGGGATCAGAATATCCTCCGCCTTGGCTGCAACGTAGTAGACAAGCACTGCTCCAACGGTTTTTCCTGCGGCTGCAATGCATGAGAGAATCAACAAGTACCACATCGCCTTCTCCTGCGCGGATGCGATAGACCCTGTGACCGTCATCACCACTGGCGATGGAATGGGAGCAAGTACCTCCTCTATAAAGGAAGCAACGAATGCGAAAATTTCGAGCGGCACATTCTGTGCCCAGGTAAGAAGTGATTGTGTGACAGAGTCGAACATAGACAAGGTAGGAGGCCAGCACTATACAGATGTTTTTCATTCAGAAAAACTGCGATGCGAACGGATGCGTCGTGGTGAAGCTTATTGTTTTGCAAGAAAAAAAGCCCAGTGCGGTCATGCACTGGGCAGAGCTCCCATCGACGTCATTTCAACCTTGGTACATCGGCTTTTCGTTACCGAAGATACGCGCCCAGTTACTGCGATATTCCTGCGTTGCCGGCCCAGTCGAATTCTTTTTGTGATGACCGCCGGTCGGTGGCAGAAAAACACCCAGCACAGGCATAAAAACGGGGATTGCAACGAACGCACAACTCTTCTTATCAGGCTTCATTCGCGCGACTCCGCTGAGACGAGGGAAGGATCAGGCCACTGTTCCAACAGCAGCATGCGGATTGTATACCAAATTATACATCACACCACAATCTATTTTAACCACAATAACCACAAAAAAGACGCCTTTCGGCGTCTCTTTGAATACGATTTTGATTATCCAGATTAACCGTTGCTTCGGGAGATTGCGGTGGAACCAGCGCGGGAAGCGATGATTTCATCGGCAACGTTCTTCGGCACTTTGAAGTAATGGCTTGGTTCCATGGAGTAGCTTGCGCGACCCTGTGTCATGGAGCGGATGTCCGTTGCGTAACCGAACATGGCTGCAAGTGGCACTTCGGCCGTCACAACCTTCGCCATACCACGATCGCTCTGACCAAGGATGACACCGCGGCGGGAGTTCAAGTCACCCATCACGTCTCCAAGGAAGTTTTCTGGAGTTGTTACTTCCACTTTCATGATCGGTTCAAGAATGACTGGATCAGCTTTCTTTGCCTCTTCCTGGAATCCAATCGATGCAGCGAATTTGAAGGCCATTTCGGACGAGTCCACATCGTGGTACGAACCGTCGAGCAGTTCGACTTTGATATCCACCACGGGGAATCCTGCTTGGATACCGCGGGACATACCTTCCTGGAATCCCTTGTCGGATGGAGAAATGAATTCGCGAGGAATGCGTCCTCCAACCACAGAGTTGACGAATTCGTATCCCTTTCCTGGCTCCTGTGGCGTCAGCTTAAAGACCACGTGTCCGTACTGACCGCGACCTCCGGACTGCTTGATGTACTTGCTCTCACCTTCAATCTCTTTGCTGATTGTTTCGCGGTAGGCAACTTGTGGCTTACCAACCGTCGTCTCCACTTTGAACTCGCGACGCATACGGTCGACAAGGATATCGAGGTGAAGTTCTCCCATTCCCGAGATGATAGTCTGGTTGGTTTCATCATCGGTGCGAACACGGAATGTTGGATCTTCTTCAGAAAGCTTCTGCAGCGCGAGACCCATCTTTTCCTGATCCGCCTTCGTCTTTGGTTCAATAGCAATCGAGATCACCGGCTCGGCGAACGTGATGGATTCGAGCAATACCGGCTTAGCCTCATCGCACAATGTATCTCCGGTGCGTGCTTCCTTTAGACCGATCACTGCTCCAATGTCTCCTGCCTGAATCTCCTGAATTTCCTCGCGGGAGTTTGCATGCAAGCGAACAAGGCGTCCAATGCGCTCTTTGTTTCCTGTGCGTGCGTTGTACACCTGTGTTCCTGTCTTGAGGACTCCGGAGTACACGCGAACGAAGGTGAGACGACCAACGAACGGGTCTGTCGCGATCTTGAATGCGATGGCAGAGAATGGCTCATCATTGGATGGCTTGCGCTCAATCGGCTCGCCAGTATCGGGGTGCGTACCCTTGATGGACGGAACGTCGATCGGGTTTGGCAGATAGGCAGTAACTGCATTGAGCACCAACTGCACACCGATGTTCTGCAGACTGGATCCACAGAGTACGGGGTAAATTTTGCTGTGAACGGTTGCGGCACGGATACCCTTGAACAACTGCTCATCTGTCAGTGCACCGTTCTCGAGGAAGTGATCAATAAGATCATCGTTTGCTTCCGCGACTTTCTCCATCAACACGGCACGGTATTCACTGACTTCATCATTCATGTCCTCCGGAATCGGAATCTCGACAATGTTCTCACCATGCTGACCTTCAAACTTGTATGCCTTCTTTGCAACCAAGTCGACGATGCCGGAGAACTCGCTCTCGGCGCCAATCGGCAGCTGAATTGCAACGGCCATTTTGCTCAGACGGTCGTGGATCGATGCGAGCGACATGTAGAAATCTCCACCGATCTTGTCCATCTTGTTGATGAACGCAACGCGTGGAACATGGTACTTGTCGGCCTGGCGCCACACTGTTTCGGACTGCGGCTCCACACCCTGGGATGCATCGAATACCGCAACACCTCCATCGAGCACGCGCAGCGAGCGCTCCACCTCGGCTGTAAAGTCCACGTGTCCTGGAGTGTCGATAAGGTTGATAGTGATGTCCTGTTCACCGACTTCTCCCGGGACAATCCCCTTCCAGTGACACTGCGTTGCCGCAGCAGTAATGGTAATTCCGCGCTCCTGCTCCTGTTCCATCCAGTCCATGGTCGCCTCGCCTTCGTGCACTTCACCGATCTTATAGTTCTTACCGGTGTAGAACAGAATGCGCTCAGACGTCGTGGTTTTACCCGCGTCGATGTGGGCGATAATTCCAATATTGCGTACATGTTTCAGGTCCATGGTTCGGGGATGGAGGAAATCAATAGCGTGGACGGGTGTCCGCGCATAAGCCCGAGGACTATACGGATCCACAGACGTGAATGCAACGTATTTTTGGCCGTTATGCCCTTATTCAAGGCGTTTTTCGAAGAACTTTCGACAGAGCACAAGAGCGTGACGGCGAAGCGGGAACAGTCCGTGCATCGGAACCACCATCGATCCGCAATCTTGGACAATCTTCTGTTCTGGATACTCTTCAATAAGCTGGTGTATGTGCTGCCCAATGGCCCCATCAATATCTTCTGGCAAGAGAGAGCGCGTCTTTATCTTCTCTATAAGGCCAGCACGTACATCCTCAGACCATACATGTCGCACCGTATCATCAATCCGGATTCCGCGTTCGCGCCATGCCGCATGGATCGCAATATCGATCTCTGTCTCGATAATTTGCTGAAGCAATGCGGTATCAAACCATTCGGCGTTGGATCCGGGCGGATGCGGAGAGGTCAGCATGTACAGTGTGTTTGTGTATGAAGAAATGTGAGGTACCCATTATACTCATCAGATCAATTTTGTCAATGGTCAAGTATCGAGATTTTGGCTAAGATAAGAGGAAAAGTATAGTTAACATTCCACAATATATTGTATAAAAGATGGAGAAACGGCAGACGCCATATCTACAGAGGATCTTATCAAATGATTGAAAAATGTTGTCGCACTATCCTAGTAGTGTAATGCATCTGAAATGGATAGAGCTCAAAGTGCATCCAACATCTGAACCATTCATGGCGAAAACCACTTCTCCGTCATGTTTATTCACAAAATACTGAAATCCTTGTAGGAGAACCTGCAATGCCGCTGCCCTCACAGCATTAATATCTGTGTTCATCGTTTCCAAAATGTACTGTTGAGCCTCCACTTCTGTGAACTCACCATGAAGAATGAGATGTTGCATGCTTATTCCTTGAACCAACTCGAGAAGCTTCCCTCTTTGTTCTGCAGCGACAAAGAGTGTGTGCATGTCTTTAAAATCAGACCAATCAGCAACAGAAAGCTCGTTCGGGACGATACCAGTAATGTTCATAGCACATGAATTACTTGGCCAAGTGTGTCCTTCGACAAGCTCAGGACAGGCTCTGGCTTATTTAGCTAAATGAGCAAAAGCCTTATTGGCTTGGGCCATCTTCACGACATCCTGCTTCTTCTTAATAGCACCACCCTGTTCGGAGGATGCATCGAGCAGTTCGAGTGCGAGCTTCTGTGCCATTGGCATACCCTTGCGATCGCGTGCTGCTGTCAGAATCCAACGGATGCTGAGAGCCTGCTGACGGCGAGGTGTTACTTCAACTGGAACCTGGTACACAGAACCAGCAACGCGCTTAGGACGAACCTCAACGAGCGGTGTTGCGTTCAAGATAGCTTTGTTGAATACCTCCATTGGATCTTCCTTGGTGCGTGTCTTGATGATGTCGAGCGCATCGCTGAAAATACGACGTGCAGTCGACTTCTTTCCACGCTGCATGATGCAGCACACGAACTTTTCAATGTTCGGGTTGGAGCCTTCTGGGATGTAGGACTTAACCTTGGTAGACATGACGAGGAAGTAGGATCTAGGAAGTAGGAACGAATTGATTACTTAGCGGCTGGCTTAGCTCTGCGTGCACCGTAGCGGGAACGACCCTGCTTGCGGTTGCGCACACCTTCGGTATCGAGCACACCGCGGACGATGTGGTAACGCACACCAGGAAGGTCTTTTACACGTCCACCGCGGACCAATACCACTGAGTGTTCCTGGAGGTTGTGGCCTTCACCCATGATATACGCCTTTACTTCGTGACCGTTCACCAGACGCACGCGGGCAATCTTGCGAAGAGCGGAGTTTGGCTTCTTTGGGGTCATGGTCGTTACTTTCAGACACACTCCGCGCTTGAATGGCGAACCCTTCTCGAGGGCTACTGGACGCATTTTGAGCGCATTCCACGTGTATTGCAGGGCAGGAGCCTTGCTTTTAACGCGCTTGCTTTTGCGTGGACGGCGGATTAACTGGTTGATGGTTGGCATAAGAGTGGGCGGATCTTAATGGAGCAAATTGACGGAGTAAAGGGCATTTAGGCTTATTCAGCCTCGTTTTTTGCGGCTTCGGCCTCTGCCTCGGCCTGCAGTTCTGCATGGCGGAGACGGTAGATTTCACCAGTTGGGATAAGGCGACCGATGATCACGTTCTCCTTCAAACCAGCGAGCATGTCGATTTTACGCGTTGTTGCAGCGTCGACGAGCACGCGGATGGTTTCCTGGAAGGATGCTCCGGAGAGCCAGCTATCGGTTGCAAGAGCCACGCGGGTGATACCAAGGAGCAACTGCTCATAGGTAGCAATTTTGCCGGACTTTGCTTTCATCATACGCTCGTTCTCGTAGTCGACTTCGCCCTTGTCGGCGACTTCACCGGACAGGAACTTGGTGTCACCAGCGTCGGAGATGCGGACTTTGCTGAACATCTTGCGGACGATGATTTCGAGGTGCTTATCGTTGATGGTCTGACCCTGGGAAGCGTAGATGTGCTGAACCTCGTGAACGACGTAGTTCTGCACTGCGTACACACCCTTCTTCTCCAGAAGATCCTGGAGGTTGAAGTGACCCATGTTCAACGCATCACCGACCGTGACGTGGTTACCGGTCTTCACAATGAGCGACTCACGTGGACCGAACTGGTAGGAGCGATCCTGGAGCTCTTCGTGCTTCACAATAATGATGCCGCCTTCGACCCTTGATACAACACCAGCGCTAAGGGCGCGGACAACAGACTTGTCGTACTTCGACTTTGCGAGAACCTCACGCTCTGCAACCTTGTCGCCTTCTTTAATGCTTGGTTCAAATCCAGCCTGGAGGTGGTAGTGGTCATCGCCAGGAGTTTCTTCGTGGACAAGCACCGATGTCTTTCCACCCTGATGGCTGACTTTGACAACACCGGAGATTTCGACGAGCTGAGCGCTTGTACGTGGGTTACGTGCTTCGAACAATTCCTCCACGCGGGTAAGACCCTGCGTGATGTCGGCTCCTTCTGCGACTCCTCCCATGTGGAAGGTACGCATGGTGAGCTGTGTTCCCGGCTCTCCAATGGACTGCGCGGCGATGATTCCAACCGGCGTTCCAATTTTGACTGTCTTGTTGTTACCAAGGTCACGTCCGTAACACTTCACACAAATTCCCTGCTTGGTCTTACAGGTCATAATGGAGCGCACTGCAACCTCCTGAATTTTGTGCGCGTGCATCACATCAATGAGATCGGCGTCGATTTCAATATCGCGCTTCGCGATAATTGAACCATCTGCTCCCTTAAGATCCTGACCGATGGTGCGTCCGAAGATGCGGCTTTCAAACTTCTCTCCGATCTTCTCACTGTCTTCTCTGGTGATAATGTGAATATCCTTAGAACCACAGTCTTCCTCACGAATGATGATGTCCTGCACAGCGTCGACAAGGCGACGTGTGAGGTATCCCGCTTCAGCGGTCTTAAGAGCGGTGTCGGACTTACCCTTGCGTCCTCCGTGCGTTGCGATGAAGTACTCAAGAACGGAGAATCCTTGCTTCAGGTTGGACTTAATTGGAAGTTCGATCGTGCGGCCGGATGGGTTGGCAACGAGTCCCTTCATACCACCGAGCTGCGTGACCTGTCCCCAGTTACCACGAGCTCCGGAGTCGATCACGTAGGTAATGTCGTTCTCTGGGAAGGCAAGGAATGATTTGATCATCGCGTTCGAGACAACGTTCTTCGTCTCGGACCAAATGCGGATGGAGTGCACGTAGCGCTCATCAGCAGTGATGAAGCCCTTCCAGTAGAAGTTGTTGATCTGGCGAATCTTTTCATCGGCCTCCGCGACAAGTTCGTCATATTCCTTTGGTACAAGAATGTCGCTCGATGCAATGGACACACCGGACATTGTTGCGAACTTGAATCCGATATCTTTGATACGATCGGCGAATTTCACCGTCTCATCTTCACCGACAACTTCCAGCGCCTTTGCAACGAGAATGGAGAGCACTTTCTTTGTGAGAGCCTGCGTGACGTGACCAAGTTCCTTCGGCATCACCTCTTCAAATTTGAGACGACCAACGGATGTGTCGATGATCTCGGTCTGTCCTTCCTGTCCGAAGACTGGAACACGAACTTTGATCTTTGCCTGAAGGTCAACAATGCCGGAATCGAATGCAATGAATGCCTCGTCAGCATTGGCGAAGATCATCCCCTCTCCCTTTTTGCCATCGTGCACCTGAGACACGAAGTAACAACCAAGCACCATGTCCTGAACCGGGTTGATGATTGGCTCACCCGCAGATGGCTTCAGCACGTTGCGGTTTGCAGCCATCAAGTTTTTGGCTTCCTCCTGAGCTTTTTCGGAGAGTGGCACGTGAACGGCCATCTGGTCTCCGTCGAAGTCGGCGTTGAACGCGGTACAAGCAAGTGGATGCAACTGGATAGCGAGACCTTCAATCAGTGTCGGCTTGAATGCCTGAATACCAAGGCGGTGCAGCGTCGGTGCGCGGTTGAGCAGCACGTGCTTGTCTTTGATTACTTCTTCGAGAATGTCCCACACTTCCTTTGAGCCATCTTGAATGAGACGCTCAGCAGCCTTCACGTTGTGTGCAAGCTCGCGGCGAATAATGGTTCCAATCACGAATGGCTTGAAGAGCTTCATCGCCATTTCTTTTGGAAGACCACACTGGTTCAGTTTGAGGTGAGGACCAGCAACGATCACAGAGCGACCGGAGTAGTCGACGCGCTTACCAAGAAGGTTCTGACGGAAACGACCCTGCTTACCCTTCAACATATCGGAGAGCGAGCGCAGCTTGCGACGATCACCAGCAGTAAAGAGTGTCTTTCCTCCGCGTGCGGAGTTGTTCAGCAATGTGTCGACCGCTTCCTGAAGCATGCGCTTCTCGTTACGGTTAATAACTTCTGGCGCACCGATGCTCATCAGCTTTTTCAAGCGGGAGTTACGGTTGATAACGCGGCGATACAAGTCGTTCAAGTCCGACGCAGCAAAGCGTCCTCCATCGAGCTGCACCATTGGGCGCAAATCTGGTGGCAGAACAGGCAGGCGCGTTGGAATCATCCAGGTTGGGTCAATACCAGCCTGCATAATGGAGTTCACGAACTTCATGCGCTTCACAATCTTCTTCAATTTCTGACCGGATGAGTTCTCGCGCTCTGTCTGCAAATCCTTCGCCAACTGCTCCAGGTCAATGTTCATCATCACTTCGCGGAGTGACTCAGCACCGGTTCCTGCGCGGAACACGTGTCCGAATTTCATGTTCATTTCGCGGAACTTGAGCTCAGAGAGCACCGATCCGGAGTGAAGGTTTTTCAAGTCATCGAGAGCTTCTTTGTGGTTAGCCTTCAAGTTTTCGAGACGCTCGGCTACTTCCTTATCAAGAGCATCAAGCTGTGCGCGTGTTGCGTCGCTCTCTGTCAGCTGTTTCTTCGCATCCTCATACTCGCGCTGCACCTGCTTCTTGCGGTTATCCATCGATCCGCTCAATTCTTTCTCCGCCTCATTTTTTGCATCATCATTCACTGCAATAACGATGTATGCAGCGAAGTAGACGATCTGTTCGAGTGTCTTAATAGGAAGATCCAACAGCAGGCCAATGCGGGATGGACTGGAACGAAGGAACCAGATGTGCGCAATTGGCACAGCCAGGTTGATGTGGCCCATGCGCTCGCGGCGAACAATACTGCGTGTCACCTCCACACCACACTTTTCACAGATCACTCCTTTATAACGAATTCCCTTATATTTGCCGCAGAAACACTGGAAGTTCTTCGTTGGTCCGAAGATACGCTCACAGAAGAGACCATCTGGCTCCGCGCGCTGGGTGCGGTAGTTGACGGTTTCAGCTTTCGTCACCTCTCCCCGGGACCAAGTAAGGATATCGTCGGGGCTGGCGACGCTCAGTGCGACAGCGTCGAAGGAATCGGTTGCGGAGGTCTGCTGGTGAGCCATGGAAAAGAGGAGGAAATGGCTATTTCGTGCGGAAAATCCACGCACGAAATTCCGTCGCCCTCCGCAGTCGTTCGTCTGAAACGCGCGTGGGACGCCGGAAATGTAGCCGTATTGTATGAAACGGCTTGTTTTGATGCAAGAGGATTTTGTCTTTTTAGGTGTGCTTGAATTCCCCAATTATATCCCACTTATTGTTTGCGGTATTAAACTCCTTATATACGTCACCGTTCTTTGTAATAAAGCGTGTTCCATCGACGGTAAATTTCCATCCAGGTTCCCCGAGTCCACCAATATCGACGTAAGCGACATCACCGTTATTTGCAACAGTAGCACGTACCATTTTGGATCTTACAGGGTCTGTGATCTTCATATCCGCTGCAATGTCCTTCCACGTTCCATCAGGATCGGCCACTTTCACTTCGTCACCTTTCTTCTTATAAGCACGGCCGTCTTTGCCAATACGATAATTATATCCAGCCTCTGCCTTCTTTAATTGTGCGGCTGGATGCCACAGCTTGTCATTGGCGATTGATCCGACAAGTTCCTGTAAGTCTTTCTGTTGAGGTGTCAGTGCGGGAGCATTTTTCGGTTTGTTCTTTATGCCGAACGCTTTTCCAAGTGCCGTTCCAATTTTCTCGAACCACTTCATAATTACGGAAAGATGACCACTTAATCTGTTGATAGCATCGCTAAAGCGTCCATCTGCCTTCTCGGCTTTTCCGGCGTCATTGATAGACACGCCGTGTTCAATTTGGAGCTTTGTTGTTAGCTCTTCTTTCTGTTTATCGGAAAGCGTATCCCAACCAGCACCGTCGATTTTCTTCTGTGCTTCCAATTGATTGTTCAATGCATATCCATCAAAACGATTTTTCTGCATCTCTTTCTGACCTTCGTGCTTGTTGAAATCCGGCACGGTGGCAGCTCCTGTATCCATATCAACCGACACGCCGTACTTATTTTTTACTGATGCAGCGCGTTGCTGTTTCTCGACATCATCAAATTCATCCCATCCACGTCCATCATCCGTCGGTGCCTGCAGTTCTGCTTCGGCATCTGTTTTAATATCCGCTGGCTGTGGAGCTTGCTGTGGCTGATTGCGATTGAAGAATCGGTTTGTTGGTCGCGCCAATATTTGCGGCGTATCAATCTTTGCTTTGGGCAAATTAACACCTCCTTTTTTGCCTGCAAATAGATCTACTTCTTCAGCTTCCTCAGGAGTGTTGGCAAGTTGCTCTGGTTGAGCTGGTCCAGGTTCTTGTCGTGTTGGAACAAATTCCCCCTTATCGTTCACACTTGAGCGAAAGAGATCCGCATTGAAATATTTCTTATCGAACTGTGCCTGCGTCAGTGACGGCAGACTGCCGTATCCTTTTTCGCGCGTGAACTTCTGCCGATCGAAATCGTTCAAGTTACTGAACAGCAAACGACCTTGCGGATCATTCTTACGTAAACGCGCCTGAGTGGAACCCGGCGCACGATTGCCCCGCTTATCCTGAGAATCAAGCCAGTCACCCAGTTGCTTCTCTTCCGTGAGATCGGACTTCACCAGTGTCGATTCACGAGCAAACTGATCGTCGTTTGCAATCTGCGCGTAGCGGTCGCGAAAGACAGACTCAAGGGCAGTCCCCTGCCAAATACCGTAGCCGGTTTTAAGTTGTGTACGCTCAAGATCAGCAGACGACCCAACTGCTGCACGATATGTTTCTTCTACATCCGGCGACTGTTTCGCCTGCCATGTTTCCGAATCACTGCGAGCCTTTTGTAAGGTATGTAAACGATCGAGCGAATTCTGCGCAAACGTTTTCAATGTAGCTGGTAGAGGATATCGGGGATCCTCGTTCTGTAATGCAGTCCGAATTTTCTGTTCGTACTCGGTCTCCTGCGTTTCGATCTTGTTCTTCTCACGCTCTTGGAATTCGCGCTTGCCGGTTACCTGCTCTGGGGTACTGTTCTGTGCTTGTTCGAGCTGTAACAATCTATTTTGGAAATCTCGCTCTTTCAGTGAATCATCACCCGTCTTCCACTCCGACTGATGCGCCTCGATCACCGATCGCTCAGCAGTTATCGCTGTGTCCAGCACCTGTTTTGTCTGAGAATCAGGGCGCTGCTTAAAGACGCGATACGCTCTGTCTGTTGCCGTTTTATGAACAGCATACTGCTCTGCAAACTCCCCGCTCACACCGATCATATCGAGCTGGCGTGAATTTTTATCGACGTTCAGCAAATTGCCAACAGGTGTCGGTGTATCAACTTTTGGCCGGGGATCAATCTTTCGCAAATCGCCGTTCACCTGCTCAAGTGTCTTCGTCTCTCGGTCACTCTCATTTGTTGCAGCATCAAGACGCTTCTTTGTGCCTTCATTCACGCCCTCCTCCAACTTGTCAGCATTAAGCGGCGCATCTTTCTGCTTTTCTTTTTCAGGTGGTTTCACCTGTTCACGATTGTCCGACGATTCAGGATTCTGAAAGAAGAGAAGATGCGATTCTCGTTCGACAGATTTTTGCTGCCGATACTGGCGATGCATAGGTCTCATAAATCGGAAGCAAGAGAAGATTCGATAGACGATAATTCCGCGTCATCAGTTGCCTGTGCAGCGGCTTCGATGTACGCGACCGCCTGTCGCTTGTACGAATGAAGCTCTTCATTCCACTTATCACAGTACTGCGCAAAACGACGATCATATTCTTCAAATGCTGCCTGGTAGCGCGCGGCGCGAGCTGCACGTTCGGCCGCATCATCACTCTCTAATGCTGCGCGACTAATCGGCAATTTATCCGACAAAAGTTCCGGCTCAATCTGAGCCATAATCGTGTCGTACAATTCAGCACCTCCGAGCACAGCTGGAGGAGTTGGAGGGTCAATGGATGGGTTTGTATTGGTATCCATAAATCTCTCTAGTATAGCAAAAAACGGCTCAATTTGCAATTTTAGAGCATTTCTATGGTCTCAGACGATCATTATTCCGCAGCCTCTCTCAGCTGATTTACACCATTCTTCAATAAGATCGCTCCACTTTGTACCTTTTCCCATCGATCTTGAATATCGTCAACTGAATCCTGCACCGTGTTAATAGCCCCACTCGCCGTTTCGACCAATTCGTTCAAACGAGCCTGCGGTGCGCATGAGGTTAGAAGAAGCGCAATACAGAAATAACGCTTGCGCATCAGTCCTGAGTTTTTTCTTCAATAAAGAGAGTGCTGAACGATCCTCCTGCACTCTGAAGAACATCGCGCAAAACAGCCAATTCACTGTCTTTCTCGCATAACGTAGAGGAGGCATTCATCACTGTATCTTTTTCTGGCGAAGCGGAGACTGCCATGCTCTTAAGGCCCTGAAGGGATGCGTGCAGCACAATATAGGCATCGCAACAGTCGCACTTAAGCTGGAGCAACACGAAGTCGTCACCGGTTAGGCGAACACTAGGAAATTCGACGGGAACTTTCTCGCCGCACTGAGGACAGCGCATCTGCTGTCGAATGCGCTGAATGATCTGGTGGAGGGTGTGTGGGTCGAACTCCATGGACACGAATAGTATAGCAAAAACCGCAAAAGGTAACAAAGAATAATGACTTTTTGAACCCCTTTTTCCCTAGACAAATGGGTATTCCGGTTCAGAGAAAATCAATGTCAAGTTGGCCTACTCTCCGCATCAGACGTGTCTAAACGGCAGAATCGGGTATCATGTTACTCCTGTGTCCTCTCTGCATCTGCGCATTGCCGGCTTGACCCTCATACTCCTTGTCTTGTGGGGTGTTACGGTCCTGCAAACCGCACCCGGAAATGGGGCCATTTCTAAAGTAGATATTGCCATCGAGCATCAATCCCCTGCTGCGCTGACGCTGACGCGAACACTTGATGGAATTGGTATAACGGACATCCGCAACGATGCACCCGAAACATTGTACGTCAGCATTCCTGAAGAATGGCTGCGCGATGAAGTACGTGGCGTTCCTCTTGCTGCCGTGACTTCCACTGAAGCAAGTCTCGGATTTAAGCGCTGGGTCATTCCGGCGGGAGCAACAGTGAGTTTTCGAACGACTGAGCAGTGGAACACACTCAATGTGCGCAACATATCGGAGCAGACTATGCGCATCGCCATTGTTACGGTGAACCTGGAACAGCAAACGACGGAGATAGAGAGTTATTTGATCGATGAATCGATCGATGTCGATTTCCGATAACATCGTTCTATGGAACTGATCGCGCTTCCAACACCGTTAATCCGAGCAGGTGACGATGTTGCTGGATTGCTCAACAAAACAGGCATTCTTCAGGACGGCGACATTCTCG
>JBGAVO010000012.1:0-38977 GCA_044228075.1 Candidatus Peribacteraceae bacterium | reverse complement strand
CGACGCACGGTGTTGAAAAACTCTTCAATGCGGAAATGTTTTTGCGCCTCAAGCGAAAGGGGATTGTGTGGTACACCGTTGATGTTCCCCACTACCCGCGCACAGCAGGAACGCCGACAGGAGGATCGGTTAAAGTGATTATTCGGATGTTCAAGGAGCTTTGGGGATTAAGGACGGCGAAGATGTGATCGATTAATACTCGTCTTCTTCTGGGAGAGCTGATCCTGTTAATACCGCAAGTTGCTTCTGATGCGTAAATTGCATACGGATTGTTGCATCAAGATCAATCTGGATTGCTTCACGATGTGTACGAGCATCATCAAGTTCTTGATGGATCAATCGAAATCCTTTTTCAACACGACTTTCTAGTGTTTCAAATCGACGATCGATATTCTCGAATCTTCGATCGATCCGATTAAAATTTGCCTGCATGTGTTCAAGCAACATTTTATTGGTGATTGTTCCGTCGTCGGTCATAGAGGTCGACTATAGAACGTTGATCCTGAAAATCAATCAGCAAGCGCTTTAGTGCTCTAAAGCATTGAAGCAGTTACATGTTGACGAGCTGCCTATCGAGTGTCTACCACGAATGGACTACTTCGATCACAGTTCACACAACGCATATCCCAAATCTGCATCCAGTTTCGTTGCTGGAATTGCTCAGTGGTAAGCGCTCCGTAATAGGAGAACGGATGGAAGAATTCGAATGTGATAAAAATCAGAACGCCCAGAGCCAATAGTATCGATGTCTTACGCGTCTCGGTTAGCTTCCAACGAGAGAATTGCTGTAGTTCATCAAACACTAATCCGAAGAGAATAAAGCTGAAGAGGAGCGGCAAGAAGTAGTGATACAAATACATCACACGATCAATGGTCGACACGGCTGCCATGTAGCTGACATATAATCCCAAGAAGACCGATATCAACATTGCTCGACGAAGATGTACTGCTCCGGGGTATAGCACCGATGCGAGAAGTAGAACGGCACTCAGCCCAATGCCGACTAATCCCAAGAACCACACTGCGGGGTTCGGGACGAGATAGAGATAGCGGTACGCGTTGCTGTCAGGGGTTTCCCAGCGGTAACTGATGGTGCGTCCACCGAATGGCCACAGGAACCACGGACTTCCGTTTTCATCTGCTTTACACAGATCAAGACGCGGAACACCAGCCTGATAATGTGAGACGAACTTCAGCGAGTCGCGCAGCATGTACGGAATCGCGAACACAGACTTATTCTGATGATTCGTTAAAATGGCTTTGTACTGGTCAGATGCCTGGTAGTAACCGGCATCAGGAAGTGATGGATTGACCGTACTGCCGGAAGCAAAGTGCACGTGCCACACGCCAATGTAGACGACTGCAAATGCGAGAAGGGCCTTCCATACAAACGTCCACCAGCGTCGAATATTAGGCCACACAAAAAGCAGCAGGGCCGGAACGAGCAATATAAAGAGCAGCGCGAAAACTTTTGTTGCCAATGCAGCGCCAAACGATGCGCCAAAGAGTAGTGCAGCTAACCCGAATTTTTTCGTATCTTCTTTCCAATTGATGAGGAGTAAGAATGCGAGAATGGTGAGCGCTCCAAAAAACATCAGCGTTGATTCCAGCATTGCGGAGCGACTATGGACAATCAGTGCATTATCAAACACATAGAGGAAACTAAGTAGGACTGACCACAGATGCTTGCGCGTTAGAAGGAAGAAGATGCCAAAGATAATCGGCGTTGTAAGCCAGGCCAGCATTGTGGGCACCAAACGGTAGCCCGTAAAAGAGAAACCCTCTGGTGGATTAGTGGCGTAGTCTGTTCCAATAAACTGGTTATCTTGAGGGTTTGCATTAATGAGCAGCTCACCAGCGGCAATCATCAGTTTTCCGAGTGGGGGATGCGGCTCCATAAAATACACACCGTTCAAATACTTCTGTGCGGAGGCAATGTGGTAGTTTTCATCCCAGAACAATGCTTGCGGATTCCAGAATCCGTGGACGTACGTG
Organism: Candidatus Peribacteraceae bacterium; assembly: GCA_044228075.1. Classification (GTDB taxonomy): domain Bacteria; phylum Patescibacteriota; class Gracilibacteria; order Peribacterales; family Peribacteraceae; genus JAKQEM01. The sequence continues at coordinate 36,982 of JBGAVO010000012.1, read as the reverse complement.
AAGTACGACAGGGCTAGCAGAAAGAGAATTGATAGTCGCATTGGCTGTGAGCCAGCAGTCTTTAGTGTCGGAAAACGCATGGTGCGGAGTGTACCTTCCAGCCAGCTAAAACAGCAATGTACGAATCGTAAAATATGCCGTATAGGGCCTGTTTAAGCGGTTTTAACGGGATCCTTACATTGAAAAAATCTGGGAAAAATGCTATAATAACCAGATATGTCTCTTTTGGCTGAGTTCTCACTATTCACCGGGAAATCCCTCGCCGTGCTCTGTGCAATTGGCGCGCTTGCGACGGTCGATATTGCCCGTCGTATTCAGCATCGGACATCACATTTGTTTTTTGCTGCCGCACTCGGAACGTTTCTATCAATCGGTCTTATTCGTGCAACGGATCTCTTTTTACAGCCTTCGGGTGACGCCAATCCCTATGCCGCTGCGCTTGCCATTCTACTCCTTGCGATTGGATGGCGATCGCTCTTTGGCCCATGGGATGTGCAGACAAAATTAGTGCTGCTGCTGACATTCTTATTTTGGATTTCCCTGCGCATGTTCGGTGATGATTCAGCATCGGATTTTCGCATTCGCATGATTGCCGCGGCAATTGCCCTTATTCCTGCTGTCATCTGGTGTCGTCTCTTCCTTAAGTATCACCGTGAGCGACTTAGTACTGTTGTACTTCTCTTCCTTGCAGGAGTTCTTTCAACAGTGCCGATCCTCTTTTACGACTCTCTTGTCCGCAGAGGAATTGAGCTGAAGTTCTTTCTGTTTACCATTAAGCCAGAGAGCTTTAACCGTGCATCCGAATTGTTTGTTTCTGGCTATGCATCAAACATGAGTCAAACAACGGTTGTTCTTCTTACAACGCTGCTCTCATTCGTCTTCGTTGGTCTCATTGAAGAAGTAAGCAAATACTGGGTATTAAGCCGCAGCGCGAAGTCCGTGTTCACCAGCATTGATGATGTAATGCAGTTGTCGATTATGGCAGCTATTGGATTCGCGTTTGCCGAAAACATTATCAACCCGGTCTACTTTACCGCCTTCGTTCGTGAGTACTTATTCCATGGTGCTGCACCGGATATTGGTGGATTCCTCGGAAATATTCTTGGACGATCAGTCCTTACAAGCATGGTTCATATTCTTTCAACAGGTGTGATGGGGTACTTCTTGGGGCTGGCGATTTTCGCATCACCTGTTCTTGCAGAGGCGCATGCAAAGGGCCGCATTCATCATCTGCTTCATGCATTCGGATCTATGCTGCGCTTACGCGAGGTGTCAGTCTTCCGTGTGCAGATGCTCACAACCGGACTCCTTTCTGCCATTGTGTTGCACGGCGCCTTTAACTTCTTGGTTACTCTCCCTGATATTCTTCCGGGTAACCCCCAGTCTGTTGCCGATCTTCTTGGCGATGGTGCTCCGGGGTTCCTCGGCAATGTTCCGCTTCTTCTTATCCCTGCTCTATTGTACGTCGTTGGTGGATTCTGGTTACTGACATCGCTGTTCATGCGTAAGGAGAACATTGTTGAGCGTGGTCACGTGGTTACAAAGGAAGAATTGATGCAGGAGGCAACTTCTGAATGACCTTCCTTTATTGAAGAAATATCGTCGGATTTGTTGTGGAGGGAGAGCGGAGCCGCGTAGAATGCGTTCGCTTTATTTTCTCCTTCCTGCGGAGAATTCCCGTCGCTTCATGCACATTTCACGTAACGCCCAACGACTAGGTCTCTTTTTCCTGTCGATTACTCTTCCGCTCTCAACGTTCGGTGCTCAGTCACTGACGGTAAAAGATAACGCGTTAGTCTCTCGTGGAGACTTTTTGCGCGCAGTGATTGTTGAGTTAGGTCTTCCGGTAGATATAAAAGCCGTACCAACGGAAACGTACAAACCTTCCATCCCTCAAGCCTATAAACCGTATGTACGCATTGCCGAGACCTATGGAGCGATGGCGGCTTTCTCATCCGATGTCTCTCTGCGTAAGCCAATTACCCGCGGTGAAGCAGCGGTGATTGCGATGAAAATTCGCAACATGCAGCCATCGGGATCCAAACTCTCGTTCACCGATGTAAAAGGAATTGAAGAAGCGGCTCAGCTAGCTGTTGAGCAGGAGTGGATGAAGCCTGTTCGCTCAACGTTGTTTGGAGCGTCGCGCAACTTAACAGGACGTGAGGCAAAGCTCATGCTACAGAAGTTGTCGGGACAAGCGTCATCAGCAGCAAAGACGAATGCAACGAGTATCAAAGTGAATTACAAGCCAAAGAAGCAGGTTGAGTTACCACAGACAGATCTTCTTCGAACTGTTTGGCAGCTGCTCAATCAGCAGTATTTGTACAACACGAAGATTGATCCAAAGGAAGCAGGGTACAAAGCTGCCGAAGCGCTTGTGAATAGTTTGAACGATCCATACACGGTGTTCATGCGTCCGGCTGATGCGAAAAATTTCCAGGAACAATTCCAAGGTGAAGTATCGGGAATTGGTGCACAGGTGGAATATTCCGATAATGCTCTCACCGTTGTGGCTCCCATCAATGGCTCACCTGCACAGAAGGCCGGTATCAAAGCCGGAGATCGGATCATTAAAGTAAATGGAGAGACACTTGCCAACATGAACCTTGTTCAGGCAGTCGATAAAATCCGCGGTCCCAAAGGAACATCGGTCAAACTGACCATCATGCGCGATGGCTATGAAATGGATATCGATGTCACGCGCGACACGGTCCGACTTCCAGAAATTGATATTTCCACTCAGGATGGCATTGCGATTGTGCGTATTGTTCAGTTTGGTCAGACAACCGATACACAGCTTCGATCGCTGATGGCCGATGTGCAGAGTAAGAATCCAAAAGGCCTGATTCTTGATTTGCGCAACAACCCAGGCGGACTTCTTCATGCAGCGGAAATTACGCTCAGTAACTTCTTGCCTGAAGGAAGCAGCGTTGCTGTCATCAAATCTGCCAGTGAGGAATTTACCGAGGTGACATCAGACAAGCCGACTATTAATGAAGATCTGCCGATGGCCGTTCTGGTGAACAAAGGATCTGCGAGCGCATCGGAAATTGTTGCGGGTGCATTGCAGGACTACAAACGAGCGATGATCATTGGTGAAAAGACCTTCGGAAAAGGAACAGTGCAGCAGATTGTTGAATTCAGCGATGGATCCAGCATGAAGATGACAATCGCCGAGTGGTTAACGCCGAAAGGACGTGCCATCAACAAGAATGGTCTTGAGCCCGATGTCCCTGTTGCTGCCGGCGACGGGACGCGCGATATGGAACTATTGAAGGCGCTCGACCTTCTTCGGTAAGAGCCCTACACTCGGTCCCGTCTACTATTTCAGTTCTTCTCCCTCTGTTATGCAGTACTTCATTCTCGCGGTCAGCAAAAATCACGCACAACTCTTCCAAGTAAGTAGCGATGGAATCGCACCGCTTGCTGTCGAAGGAATGCCTGCAAGCATGAGTGAAGCATGGTCAGGAATGGAGCGACATGACCAATCTATTCAGTCACATTCAAGTGGTGAAGGAGCCGGAGTATTCCACGGACAAGGCGGCGCGAAAGACGTCGAGGAGCAGGAAGAGGATGAATACATGCACAAAGTCGCAAAGAGTATTCACTCAGTTGTACACACCGCACGTTTCCCATTGGTCTTTGCTGGTGTGGCCGAGCAGTACGGTATGTTCAAGAAGTTCGATCAGTCCGGCATGCTGGTAGAGGACTACATTAAAGGAAGCGCGCAGCAGATGCCGATGGAAGAACTCAAAGAAAAAGCAGATGCCATCGTCAAAGCTCACCAGATCAAACAAGATGAAGTGCTTATTGAAGAGTACGGCAACCTGCTTGGAACCGGACGTACCAGCAATGACATTGATGCAATTCTCGCTGCAGGCGAACTGGGCAAAATCGATCTTCTCCTAGTAACAGATGGCACCGAAAAAGAGGATTCGAAGGTTCAGGATGCGATGGCTCATGCCGTTGCGCACCGAGGCCGCGTTGCCCTGGTAGAACCAGGAAAACTCCCAGAAGGAGCAGTTATTGCGGCAATTTTGCGCCAGTAGGCTTAAAATCCGCTTGCAAACCCTAATTTGATCCCGTAAAGTCCCCGCACTTATGGCAATCCATGCCCACAAACACGGCGAAGAGAGCAACGACCGCCTTCAGCAGCGATTCAAGCAGCAGTGGCAGAAATCAGGTCTGATGAAGCGTCTGCGTGCTCGTAATATTCTACAGCGCACACCTAGCAAGCGTCTACAGCGTCTACGCGCTCTTAAGCGTGAGGCGTACCGCGCCGAGAACCGCAAGAAGAAGTTTTATAGCAACATGTAAGGTTCTTCCTATCCTGCAATCCAAGACCCAGCAATGGGTCTTTTTTGTACTAAAAAAATCCCCTCCGCGTGGCGAAGGGGGAAAAGTGTCAGGGATCAGTTTATGCAGCTTTGCGAGGGGGCGGTACTGGCTGTTGTGCCCGCCTCATGCATTGCGTTGATGGAAGAGGGTACACAACGGCCAAGGTTCCCTGTTCTTCGATGCACACTGCAGCGCGTCCGCACAAAACATCGGCGATGGTGGAAGGGCATTTGTCCTGCGGAACGCAAATCTTTCGGTTCTTGTGGAAGAGGTCGATAGTGCTCAGTGCGGGCTGTGCATCCACACGAGTGAACCACAGGCGACTGTGGATCGATTCCAGGGAATACGGCCCCAGCATGTGCTGCTGAAACTCGTTGATGGTTGAGAACATCGTCCCGATAGGAATGGCGCGTCGGTCGTCCATAAGCGCTACCATCGGAACGTGGTCTTCTCGCATCGGCATCCGTTCATCCACCTGGAGCAGTTGTCCAGGGAGTACCTCGCAGTCAAACCCATAAATCGAGCTCGGAAGACGGAATCCCACACGGACAATGTAGGCCAATGTAAATTTGGCTTGAAAAGCGCATTCAGCCATGATGTCCAATCCTTTGAAAGAACGGGAAACTGATCGCACCGAACCCGGTGCACACTTATATCAGTCTCCTCCTGCTTATCTGTTTGTCAAATTCAAAAAAATCCCCAGAATCGCAATTCTGGGGGGTTTGGTGTACCGATAGGATCAATCATCGTAGGTAACACGGACGAGTTCCGTTGGGAAACAGTAACTGTGTGGGCCAGTCGTCAAGAATGTATTATTCGGATCTTGGCGAATATTGCCGCTGTACGTTCCTCCCTGCTGAACATGAGTGACGTATGGCTGCTGTCGCTTCATGATGTGATACAGGTTGAGCATCAACAATGGAGCTCGGACGTGAAGTGTTCCATAGCGATACCCATCGACCTGTGTTGTCAGGCGACTGTCTGCAGTTGCTCGGGGCGGGGACGATAGTGCCATCGCAGCTCCTTTCGGGGTGAAAGATCAGATTCGATACACACTAGTATCGTATGCTGAAATATTGTGAAATCAATATATCTCGAGCTTGGAGTAATGATGCTTTTTTGCTAGAATTCTCCCGTATTTTCACCTCTGAAAAGGAGGTTTGACTCTTTCCACTATGGCTGAACAAAACTACGGCGCCGCGCAAATTCAAGTTCTTGAAGGTCTCGAGCCGGTCCGCAAACGCCCAGGTATGTACATCGGTTCTACCGATGTCCGCGGACTCCATCACTTGGTGTGGGAAATTGTCGACAACTCCATCGACGAAGCGATGGCGGGTCATGCGAACACCATTCTCGTAACATTGAATGATAACGGATCGGTGACGGTTGAAGATAACGGTCGTGGTATTCCGGTCGACATGCATCCAACTGCAAAAAAATCTGCACTCGAAGTTGTTCTTACAACACTGCACGCCGGAGGAAAATTCGGTGGAGAGGGAAGCGGTTATAAAGTGTCCGGAGGATTGCACGGTGTGGGATCATCTGTTGTGAACGCGCTGTCCATTAACATGAAAGCCGAAGTGCACCTAAAGGGAAAAATCTACGTGCAGGAATATAAGTGTGGTAAGCCACAGTACGATGTGAAAGAAATCGGAAAGACAACCAAGCGTGGAACCATCATCACCTTCATGCCCGATGATACGATTTTCGATACGCTTGAATTCAGCCTCGAGACATTGCTGACACGTTTCCGTCAGCAGGCGTATCTGACACGTGGCATTACCATCGGCGTGATGGATGCACGCACAGTTCGCCCAGAAGCCGATCTGGTCCATCCACGCTTGTATCGTTTCTCTTTTGAAGGAGGAATCGGTGCATACGTTTCACATCTGAACGAATCCAAAGAGAAGATCGGAACACCTATCTCGTTTGAGAAAGACACCCCAGATGGTCAGGTGGAAGTTGCATTGCAGTACACGCAGGCATTCCAAGAGCATGTGCTCAGCTTTGCGAACAACATTCACACGTCTGAAGGTGGTCATCACCTCACGGGTTTCAAGGCTGCGCTTACTCGTACCATCAACGCCTATGCGCGTAAGTATGAAATCTTGAAGGAGAAAGAAGAGAACCTGACGGCCGATGACGTGCGCGAAGGTTTGACCGCAGTTATTTCCGTTCGCCTCAGTGAGCCACAATTCGAAGGACAGACGAAGGGCAAGCTTGGAAATGCCGAGATGAAAGCAGCAGTTGAAACGGTGGTGAATGAAAGACTGTCTCTGTATATGGAAGAGCATCCAAGTGAGGCAAAAGACATCGTCAATAAATGTCTTCTTGCTGCTCGTGCGCGTATGGCTGCTCGTGCCGCACGCGACAGCGTCATCCGCAAAGGTGCACTCGAAGGAATGACCCTGCCAGGAAAACTTGCCGACTGTTCCAGTCGCGATCCTAGCCAGAGTGAAATTTACATCGTTGAGGGAGACTCTGCAGGTGGATCTGCCAAGCAAGGACGCAACCGTGAGTTCCAGGCAATTCTTCCGCTCAAGGGTAAAATTCTGAACGTTGAACAAGCGCGTCTCGATAAGATGCTTGGCAACAACGAAATCAAAGCGCTTATTATTGCTCTTGGTATTGGAGTGGGCGAAGTGAAGGATCTTACAAAACTACGCTATCACCGCATTGTGCTCATGACCGATGCCGACGTCGACGGCGCGCACATTCGAACATTGTTGCTAACATTGTTCTTCCGTTACTTCCCAGAGTTGCTTGAAAAAGGTCACATTTACATTGCTCAGCCACCGCTCTTTAAGTTGCAGCGAGGAAAAGAAATTCGTTATGCCTTCAGCGACAAGCAGCGTGATGAAGCATTGCGCGAGTGGGGTGTCACTGCCGACGTACAGGAGCAAGAAGGGGACGAAGCACCAGTTGATGAAGTAGAAGTGGAAGCTGAGGAGGAAGATCCGAAGAAGGCAGCGAAAAAAACGTCACGCGTCTCTATCCAGCGCTACAAGGGTCTTGGAGAAATGAACCCCGAACAGCTGTGGGAAACAACCCTTGATCCTGAAAATCGTTTGATGTTGCAGGTAACCGTAGATGACGCAGAGCGCGCTGATGCGGTCTTTACCACATTGATGGGATCGGAAGTTGCTCCACGTCGCAAGTTTATTCAGACCCATGCTAAAAATGTCAAAGATCTCGACATTTAAACAAGCAATTCTTCCTATATGGGAGCCTGTCCTGAGCGAGTCCCGCTTCTGCGGGATGAGTCGAAGGATGAAGGATCTAGATATCTAGCATGCACATTATTGATGACGATGAATGGCTCTTCGGTGATCCACTTGTCGATCATCGAATTGCTGAAATAAGAAAAGAAGATCATGCAATCACATTCGTAAACATCCTTGATACCGATGCAACAATTCAAATGTTGCAAAGCGGCACTATTCTGACTATGACACAGGCTGTGCGTGTAATGTCTTCGATTGGAAGCACGCTGAGTGCAATCGATCGTCATTCCGAGTTGTGTGCTGTTGATGTGGAAACTGCGACAACGCTGATTGTTATTAAGCGTGATTTGGTGATGTGCCAGGAAAAGATATTACAGTGTCTCAAGACGGATTCGGGTTCTTTCTTTGAATCTGTAGCAGCGTAAGCAAAAGAAACGCTTATATCCGTAAGAAGGGTGTAACCCAGTCGTCATAGAAGGGGAATCATTACCCCTTCTCTTTTATGCAGCAATCAGCCAAAAAGAACATCTCGGTCATTATTGCGGCCTATAATGAACAGGATACCGTTGCTACGGTTGTACGAGAATATAGAAAGCATCCACGAGTAAGCGAAGTCATTGTGGTCAGCGATGGATCGACAGACGATACAGTGCGACGTGCACGAGATGCTGGAGCAATCATTATCGAATTTGCCGAGAATAAAGGAAAAGGCGATGCAATGGCAGCAGGAGTAGAGCGCGCAAAAGACGATCTTCTCTTATTCTCCGACGCCGATCTTATTGGTCTTAATCAGGATATGATTTCGCTTCTCATAAAACGCGTGGAAGAAGATGGATACGATATGTATTCCCTTATTCGTGATCGCATCACGGAATCATTTCAGCTCTACTTTCCCGCTCATTATTCCGTTGGCGGCGAGCGTCTCCTTAGGAGATCTTTATGGAATATGGTACCAGCTGAAGATCGTAAAGGATTTGAGGTCGAACTTGCGCTCAACTATTACGCCTACCGTAGCGGGCTGAGGATGGGATACGAGCGCGTACCTGGATTATTACAGGTTTCAAAAGAACAGAAGCGCGGCCTCATTGCCGGACTCATTGCGCACGTCGACATGTTCTTGCAGTGCATGCGTGTGTTCTTCCGTCTACATGTTATGCATCAAGCTGCAGCGTAAGGCTGGGCAGATTACTCGCCCTTGTCGATGATGTTGCCGAGATGATCGGTCAGCGAATACGTATCAAGATTATTTTCGCCGAGTAGCTTCTTAATAGTCTTGACCGTGTCCTTGAACGCAATCTGCTTCTGCTTACCGGCCTTCATATCGCGCAGAATAATGGTGGACTCTTTCACTTCCATTTTACCAAGTAGCAGTGTGTAGCGCGCTTCAAACTTATCGGCGAGGCGCATCTGACTCTTCAAACTTGCTTCGCCAAGTGCACCGACGGTGTGTACACCCATTTCGCGCAGATCCGTAATGAGCTTTAGGCAGGTCTTTTTTGCCTCTGGGCCCAGCTGTGCCACAAAGACATCGACCTGGTCTTTATTTGGTGCCTGAATACCAGCCTCTTTCATGTGCCAAATAATGCGTTCCATACCACATGCCGCTCCAAGGCCTGGGGTGGAATGTCCGCCAAATAGCTCAATAAGACTATCGTATCGACCACCTCCGCCTACCGCGTTCTGTGCGCCGGTCGAACTATCCCACAATTCAAAGACGGTCTGGTTGTAGTAATCGAGACCACGAACAAGGTTTTCATTACTGATGTATGAGATATTCAGAGCTTCAAGATATTCCAGAACGGTCTCGTGATATGCGCGCGATTCGTCATCAACGAATTGCACGAGCTTTGGCGCATTTTTTAGCAGGATCTGTGTATCCTCTTCTTTGGAATCGAGCAGGCGGAGAGGGTTGTGCTGCAGACGTTTCTGATCAAGTTCAGGAAGATTGCGTTCTTTGCCAATAAAGAAATCTTTCAAAGCCTGGCAAAACTCTTTGCGATTCTCTGCGTTACCAACGTTGTTAATCTGAAGCGTTAGCCTATCCATGATGCGCAGATCATCGAGAATCTTCACCATCACCTGAATCAACTGTGCATCCAGAGATGCATCTTTCAAACCGATCATCTCGAAGTCGAACTGGTGAAACTGACGATAGCGTCCTTTCTGTGGACGATCGTGACGGAAGCACGGACCAATGGAGTACAACTGCACAGGCTGAGGAAGCTGCTGCATGCCATGTTCAACATAGGCACGACAAATACCAGCGGTAAATTCGGGACGAAGAGCGAGTTCAGCCGAATCATCACTCTTCTGTTTCGAGGTTACGAGGAATAATTCCTTCTCAACAATATCCGTGTGCTCTCCAATGCCGCGCTCAAAAATCGCACGGTTTTCGTAGACCGGTGGGTCAATACGCTTAAAACCCGCTTGGCGCGCACGATGACGCACGGCCTTCTTTATATACGTGTGATATTGATGATCCTCGGGAAGGAGGTCATTGGTGCCGCGGGGAGTGCGAAAAAGGGGCTGAGACATACGGAAAACCGGGAAATTGCAATGAATTGACGGTATCAGAATGTACCCTAAATGAAAAGGGGGCTTAACGCTCTTTTCGAATCTATTGAGTGATTGAGCATCTAGTGAAACAATCCTGCGCCCATAGACGCTTCTTCCCGTCTACTTTTATGACTCCTGAATCATTGAAATCAATTCGAACATTTACGCAGAACTACCTTATGATTGCAGGGTTGCTCATAGCAGGGTGGCTCTTTTCTCGTTTTACCGGTTCATTGGTTCATGATGGGTTCACCAATCATGGAGGAACGACATTGCTCGTATTTTTTGAAGTAATTGTGATTCTTGTATTCGGATTTTTTGCGTATGAGTTAGCAAAGCCAACAGTGATTCCATCCTTTGTTCTTGCCATTTTTATAGGCATGCTAGAACGAACATCGCTAACTCGTCTTACATCCGATTCAGCAACATTGGGAATTCTTACAATTATCGGTGCGTCTTTAATTTTGTTTGGTGGGGGACTTGATACACCGTTTAATCGTTTTCGAAAATTATTCCTGCCGATTCTTTCCATTGCATTCCTTGGCACAATAATCACCGCCATCCTATTCTCATTTTTCGTTCAATCTAGCGCTGCGGCATTTGGCTTTCCGCTTTCTGTTGGAACGATAGTGGTACTAGGTGCAGCACTTGCATCAACTGATCCTGCAGCGATTATCCCGAGTTTAAAATCTCTGTTTTTCCCCAATCCACGAGTAAAAGATATCGCAATCAGCGAAAGTGCTATTAATGATGTGGTAGGTGCGGTGCTAACAGGTGTGCTTTTAATAATTGTTTCTACACTAACAGTCGCTGATTCATCATCCATCTTAAGTATCTACAGTCAGCTTTTAACTGCTGAAACAGGAATCGAAGTGCTGAAAGAGCTAATAGTTGGTTGTGGTGTGGGTGTGTTTGGATTTTTAATCTTACATTTGTGGAGTCGCTGGAAATCAAAGCATGGCGAAGGGGGAGAAGCAGATGCTGCATTGTTCTTAGCCGTACCGATGGTTTGTTTTGCACTTGCGGTATTCTTGCATGGAAACGGTTTTCTAGCGGTCTTTATTGCAGGTCTGCTCTTTAAGATCGAAGAGCACGTCTCTCATGTTGAGCATTATTTTGTCCACACCATTGAAGGTTTCATGAAGCCTCTTATCTTTATGCTCTTAGGGGCGAGCGTCGATCTATCGCAACTGATGGATACGGCAATCTTCGGTATTATTGCCGGTCTCGTATTCATGTTTGTTGTCAGGCCCATTGCTGTCTTTGTCACACTTGCGCCGTTTATGAAGACAAAGGTAAAAATGACACTGCGAGAGCTTCTCTTTCTCTCATTTGTCCGAGAAACCGGTGTCATTCCTGCAGTACTTCTTATGGGATTAAGTGTGTCCGGAATTCCTGGCACGGAGATCGCCGTGCCTATCGGCCTGTGGGTTATTCTTCTGACTCTTGTTGTTCAACCGCCGCTAACACCGCTTATAGCGCGTCTGTTAAAAATTGCCGAGAGCACACCTGCGTTGCCACTTAGAAAGCATAAAGGCCCAACTGCTGTGCTCTGCTCCAGAAGAAATTCATTCGAGCGGCGCATCGCTGCTGTGGTGGAGTGGGCCGATCAGCATGGAATTTCCAACATCACCCTCCTACATTGCGCAGAAGATGAGTGGTCCGAAGAATCCGTAAAAGTAATTCGTGCTCGTGCGGAGGCTCGCTTTAAGGAAGTTACAAAAAATCGTCCAGATGATAAGAAGGCAATCACGTTTGAATTTCTTGGTCAGCCAGGATTGTTGCAGGACAACATGGAACGTTTTGTTGAGCAGGAAGATGTGTCGATTGTATTCGTCGGCTTTAAAATGCTTGATTACCATTTGGAGGATGTGAAGAAATTGCGCGTACCATTTGTCTTTTTGCCCTAAGTAAGCTGAAAAAATGGCATTGAGCGTGTCAAAATATTGCTACTACTTGAAGCAACAATTATGATCGGAAAAGATTTATTTCTTCTAACCTACACTGTTTATGGTTTCATCCAATAGAACCACGAGGGTTATTATTCGTTTAAAATCCTATGCGTCGCTGGCGCTTGTATTACTGCTGTTGCTTAACACATCCAGCGCTTTTGCTGCGGGGCCTGAGCTTAGCGGAGTATTTGGTACATGGCTCAAGTTGAAAAAGAATGCTGCCAATAACCAGACCGTTATTGAGTTCCGACCTGGGTCGTTCAACTATCCGTCCGCTGTGCAAATTCCAGGCCAGTATAAAACGGACACAATGCAGAACTTTGTAAGTTTCCCACAAGGCACCCAAACTATCCCTGCTAATCCGAATGAGAACATGTCCAGAGTGTTTTTCTCCGCTACGGTGAGCGGCAACGTTCAGAGTGTGCAGGCACAGGGGAGTGGTAGCTCCTCGGCAGCCATGGTTTCACAGAGTATTGCGTTTGGAACAACGGGGGGACTTGAAACATCTTTCGGTGTTGGCCAGGTTCATGCATCAAAAACCAACGATGATGATGCAGATCCACGCAATGATAAGATCGTGATTCCGATTACGGCCGTCGTGAAAGATAGCCGCGCAACCGGAACTACGTACGGTTTTGCATTCTACTTTAAGAATAAAGCTGGTAGTTGGGTTGGCCTTAGCACAGGAGGGGCTGTGCAATGCTTGAGAGGAGAGGCACTCGATTTCATGGGTGTTGCAATCATTGCTTGTGCAGATATTGATAAGGGTAAAACACAGATCAAGTTTGTCCGCTCATCTGGCGGAGCTGCAAATCAAGATTTAAATGAAATTGTCGATGTCGATGCAACGTCTATTTGTCCGCAGAGCTCTAGCTCCAGTTCCAGCTCGGAATCACAATGTGACGATGGCATAGACAATGATGACAACGGTTTCATGGACTGTGCAGATTCCGTTTGTTCATCACATCCTTCCTGTATGCCTTCTTCCAGCTCTTCTACTGGAACGGAATACGACTGTAGTGACAACATTGATAACGATGGTAATGGATACATCGACTGTGATGACTCGATGTGTACCAGCGATCCCGTATGCTTGCCTTCATCCAGTTCGTCGTCGGAATCGTCTTCATCCTCCTCATCGTCGTACTCTTCCTCATCTTCGTCGTACGGCGGCGGCTCTTCTTCATCCAGTAGCTACTACTCATCCAGCTCTTCCTGGTAAGAAGAACTATCATCGAATAATAATACAGAAGCCCCGTGAAAACGGGGCTTTTTATGATGCTTTCTGATAGCATACGTTCAATTGTTTCTTTTCATATTTCGCTATGAAACGCCTCTCTGCCATTCTTCTTTGTTCTCTTCTCGCTGGTTGTATGCCGAGTGCGGGAACTGATACTGACGGATCTGCAATGTCCGTTCCATCGGGCCAGTTTGATCTCGTCTCGTTCGGAGTAAGTATTCCGTACACCGAAACCACGGTGCAGATATCTCCGACACTCAATGCAGATTTTAGTCTCAGCGATATTGAGAATCTTGATGATATGCAGCAAGCGTATGGATTCACACTGACAGCTGCAGAGCGACAAGTACTTGAGCGGAATAAGTTTCTGATGCTGCCGTTAACCGAGACATCTATCCGACCCAAGGTAGGAGGCGGTGCAATGAGTGAATGGTATCGAGAATTTATTGGTCTGTATAACACAGCGCGTGGCGAGTGGGATTACAAGAAGCGCACGCAAGCAAACGCACTATTCTTTTCATCAGATATTTTCTTTCACTCGTACAATCTTCTCTATACCGAATTGCTGAAGGAAATGGAAAATACAAAGTTTGCTCCATCCATGAAAACGCTCAGTCAGACATTCTTCCAAAAAGCATCTGCAAAATATGAGCAGGCATCTGGCGATGAAAAGGAAGGATGGCGAAAAGTGCGTAACTACTTTGCCGTGCCTTACACATTGCTTTCGACAGCCAAGCAACCCCTGACGCCTGATGACTATATGAACGGCAATGGTGTGCAGGATCCTGCTGCACTTCAGGCTTTGTTTGGCGAAGAGGATAAAAATGCTGATACGATTGCAACGGCAACGACATTTCTTAATGGTCTTAATTTAGATGCTACGAGCAAGCAGGAAGTGTTAGCAGATCTTCAATTGGTCTATAAAGCAGAGGGCAAAGGTGTGCCAACAATCTTTGAGCAGGAATATAAACAGTATGCAGAGGATAGTGGTGTCGCATTCATGGTCGATTTTTCGCAATTTACACCACGTAGTCATTACACCGGCAGTTCGCTTCGTCGGCAGTACTTCCGCAGCATGATGTGGTTCTCACAACTACCATTTTTTGTGAAGAGTGCACCGCTAACAGATTACGCATTCAAAGCGACGCAATTGCTTGCTGAAAATCAGCAGCAACTGACGGACTACGCAAAGCTTGAATCGACGGTAAATTTCCTTGTGGGTACAAGCGACGATTTAATGCCTGCTGATTACATGGAAGCGTTACAGCAAGCTGAAGGAAAGACCGATCAAGAAAAGGCAATCATGGAATACTTGGCAGCGGCTCGTCCGCCGAAGATCAAAAATATTCCTGCTGCGTATCCAACAGTGGGAGATGTACAGACATCGGATGTGTTGTTGCTCACAAAGGGCATGCGCTTCTTCAGTGGAAAATTCATCATCGATTCGTACTGGACGGGGCAACTCACACAGGGTGATGAAGCGGTGAAACCAGGATACACACAGAAGTTGCCCCCAATGGCATCGTCTCTTGAAGTGATGGCGCTGCTTGGATCCGACTATGCGAAGAGCAAGATTCCAACACTCGACTTCTATAAAGCGGAAACGAAGGAAGCAATTGATCAAGCGATGAATGAGCTGATGGCCGAGAATGCGACGTTTGATCGTGCATTCTGGACGAGCAACATTTATAACGGATGGCTGTGGACCATCCAGTCTCTCTTTAGTTGGCAGGATGAAAATAAAACAGCATTACCACGCTTTATGCAGAGTGATTTGTGGCCTGCGAAAACGTTAATGACAGCTGCTGGGTTCTGGACAGAATTGCGTCATGCGACGTTGCTCTATGCCAAGCAGTCCTTTGCAGAACTTGGTGGCGGAGGAGGAGAATGTGACCCGCGAACAGTTCCCCCAGCGCCAAAGGGCTACATTGAACCGCAGATGCAGGCATATGATCGTCTCTCGTATCTTGCGCAGCGTACCAAAGCAGGTCTGAGTGAACTTGGATTTGATGACTTGCGAAATATGCCACAGCTGAATAGTTATGTTGAGTTGCTCGAACAGGTGAAGTCTTACACGCAGAAGCAACTTGCGAATACCCAATTCAACGAAACAGTAACGTCTGGAGAGGAAACCGACGATTTTGGTACAACATGTACCGTCCATAACATTGAACCAGGAAGTGACTGGGAAGAAATCCGTTTGCAGATTGTGAATGGGCTGGAACAAAGCTTGCCTGTGCCAGTTGAAGGCGCTGTTCTTCCTGCGAAAGATAAGCGCGCAGCATTAATTGCCGATGTGCACACGGGTGGAGATTCCGCCAACCCGACGCGCATTCTGTATGAAGCGACGGGTGTACCACATCTTATTCTCGTCGCGGTGAAAGATGTAAACGGCCCGCGTCTTACGGTTGGATTCACCTACTCACAGTACGAATTTACCGAAGCGTACGGTGGGCAGCGCCTCACCGATGAACAGTGGCAGAGTCGCTTCTATACCGGCGATGATCAGTACAATGCGTTTGAATATACGCCTCGCTCCTCGTGGCCAGCCATCCCGTCATGGTTTGAGCCGCTCTTCACGCGATGAAACGATATAGCAAATTATGGTGGATAGTGATCGGAGTCGTGGTCATCACGACTCCGTTTCTCATTCCTCAGAAAAATCTTCCCATCATAACAGATGCACTTCCTCCGTCGTCATTACAGCAAGTGATGGAAGGTATCTATGCTGCACAATCGATGGATGTTCCCGATCGCTCTATTCCGGGGGTCATCGTGCCGCATCATCTGACAGCATCCGCCGGTATTGCTGCGGGCATTCATATGCTTACAACTACGAAGCCGCAGACCGTTCTCCTTGTATCACCCGATCACTTCAATGCCTGTCCCACTCCTGTTTGTACAACAAAAGGAATATTCACCACTGTTCTTGGCGAGGTAGAAACGAATCATAGTCTCATCGATGCAATCACTGCGTCACCGTTGGTGACAGTCGATTCCTCATTGTTTAAAGCCGAACATGGAATTGCTGCTCTTCTGCCGTTTATCAAATATGATTTGCCCGAGACAACCATTGTTCCTGTTGTCATTTCTGATGGATGGTTCGAGCGCAAAGAAGAATTATTGAAATTGCTTCAGGGTATCTTCGATAAGACAGGTGTCATTGTTGTCAGTAGTGATTTCTCTCATTACTTGCCTCTCCGAAAAGCCGATGAAATGGATGAAGTCACGGCAGAAGCATTATTCGCCGGTGACATGGATGGGATTGCTGCATTGAAGAATCCTCAACAGAGCGATTGTCCAGTCTGTCTGTGGGCATTTGCACACCTTGCAAGAAACAATGATTTCTACAATCCGTCGGTTCTCACGCACACAAATTCCGCGCGCATCCTTAAAGAGGAATCCATCCCAGAAACTACGAGTCATTTTTCCATGGCTTGGTACAAAAACGATGACCTCTCGGGAGATGACCTTGCTGTAGCGGGGGATGTCACGATGACGCGTCGTATCACGACGCCGAAACTGAAACCGGTGATGCAACAATTTTGGAATGGTGGGGGATTACGATTAGTGAATCTTGAAGGGCCGATTCAATCTGCATGCGCACCAGATCGCACGATGTTTGATTTTTGTAATGCGGAACATCTTTGGAAAGGCATGCTTGGTCTTGCGACGCATTGGGCCGTGTTAAACAATCACACGTTCGATCAATACGCAGAGGGATTAACAGAAACCAAACGTATTATCGACGCAGCAGGGGAGACATGGGTAGGGGATTCACTGCTTGAAGCCGGAGATGTTCGGTTTATTTCGACAACCGCGCTTATGAATCCTGTTGCGGATGCAGACACACTCAATATTCCCGCATCCTATCGTCATGTGATCGATCAATTGCAGAACAATGCGTCAGATCAAATGACAGTTGTGCTTGTTCATGCAGGGAAGGAATATGCCGCACTTGGATCAGATACTTACAATCACTATCTTCGCAGTTTCATTGATGCAGGTGCCGATGCGGTGATTGCAGCACATACGCATGTCATTGGTGACATGGAAATCTACAAAGAAAAACCAATCTTTCGTGGCGTCGGGAATTTCATCTTCGATCAGTTCGATGAAGTGGCTACTCAAACTGCGATGGCAGTACGATTGCGTAAATTTGAGGAAAAGGTGCTGTTTGAAACATTAAGGACCAGTAATTGATAATATAAAAAAATATTCTATAATTCAACTAGCGTTCTTTCACACCCTTTTCCAATTCACTGAAAGGTCCTTCGATGTCCGATGAAACTCATCCGCTGGATTCTAGTGAAATTGAACTTCTCATTTCTTTGATGGGGCGACTTCCATCGCCGATTCCGCCAGATCTTTTCGCAGTTTTCGCTGCGCGGTTCCCACAGGTTGCAGTTGAGATGGTCATCATTCGAAAGATTGGTGGAGTCATTCACGTGCTACTAACACAGCGGCCTACTGATGATCCACACTGGCCCGGCATGTGGCATAGCCCCGGATCTCTTGTTCGAAGCAGCGATGCTCCACCAGTCCCAGGACTCGGTACGTTCAATTCAGTAATTAGGCGAATTCAAGCCGAGATTGGTGTAAAATTTCTGGGATATCCCACGCTCGTCACTGTCCAGTTTCAGCAAGTCGCACGTGGTTGTGAAATCGCACTTGTGCATTTTGCAGATGTCATTGGCAATCCGACATATGGAACTTTCTATTCAGTAGACGCGTTGCCCGAAAACTTCATCGAGCATCAGCGCGCGGTTATCCAAGCAGCAGTCGCTGCGTGGAAGCGGTGTAATTGAACTCTCGCGGCAGTCCCATCATGGACTGTCGCATTTTTATAAATCCTTTATGTGTAGAGTGAGTCGCATGGGGCGGTCGATGGGGCTCGAACCCACGACCCTCAGGACGGCTGCGCAAACCTGATGCGGTCTTTAAAACCGTTTCGTAAACGAAACGGAGCCAACTGAGCTCCTATCTAATACAGTTGAAGAATGGGGCGGTCGATGGGGCTCGAACCCACGACCCTCAGGACCACAACCTGATGCTCTAACCAACTGAGCTACGACCGCCATGTATAATTCGATGATGAGAAATGAAGCCAACTGAGCGGAGCCTGTCCTGATTCTGCGAAGCAGAGAAGGGACCGCCGCGGTGCGGGCATTGTAGCCGTTTTTTGTGCGCGCTCAACCGTTTTGCTGATTCTCCTTATTCAGGCTTTCTGCCCTAATAATTGCAATTGGCTGGTCACCTGTTGATGGAATTTCCTGAGGAATTGGCAGATCTACAGGTTTTTGAGGCTGCTGTGCAACAGGAGGTACTACAGGAGTAACCGGAACGACAGCCTCAACTGGCTTTGGTGCTGGAGGAGTAATAGGTGATGTAGGTTGAACTGGGGCAGGCGCTGGAGTGGCAACAGGCGCAGAGGCAATAGGGGGCACTACAGGTGCCGGTGTAGGCTTCGGCGTTTGAGGAAGAGCAGCGGGTGGAACAACTGGCTTCGGAGTCGGTGGTGTTTGAGGCTGCTGTGGTACTACTGGTCGAGGAGCTTCTACTGCAGGGGCAGGCGTTGCAGGTGGTTGCTGAAGCCATGCGGGAGTTGCCTGAGGACGATTCTGCTGCTGTGGCGTTGAAGGCACCTGAGGTTTAGGTTGCTGTGGAACGGATGGAGCAGGCGTTGGTTGTTTTGGTGCCTGAGGAGTTGGTTGAGGCTTAGGCTGTTGAGGAGCTGGAACTGGCGCTGGTTTTGGCGCTGGAGGAACAACAGGTTGAGCTGCAGGCTGAACCGGAGCAGGAGTTGCGGGCTTCGGCGCGGGCTGGAGCCATGCTGGAGAGGCCTTTGCATTCACCGTCTGCGCAGGTTGTGTGACAGGGTTTGATGTTGCTCGTTCCTCTTCACGTTTTGCGACTTCTGGAGGAGGAGTTTGCGGTGCTGGTGTTGGAGCAGGTTTAGGCTGCTGAGGTTGCACAGGTGGCTTACTGGCAGATGGAGCCGAAGCCGGAGGGGTGATGGTCAACGCAGGCGTGCTCTCCACTGGTTTTACAACAGCTTGTTCCAATGCTTCGATTTTCTGCGCGATCGACCCTTTGTTCCGACGCATGAACGAGAATAGTGTCATCACAATCGCACCAATCACGAGTGATCCAATGAAAATGCCAACGAAAAGAAGAATCGATCGGAGACTCGATGTAGATCCTGCTGAATCATTTGGTTCTTCGTTATTTTTTGATGATGCCTGAGATGGTTCAGAAGAAGGTGTTTCACCAGTGCCGGAGACATTCACGGTCGTGCTGGTGTTTGCCATTTCCTTTCCATCCCTCAAATTACGAATAAGAAGTTGCACCGTGTAATCACCATCATCTGCGTAGTCATGAGATGGAGCATTCACGAGACTTTGCTGTCCGTCACCGAACTGCCACTGATACAGCAACTGTCCGCCCGCAGGAGCTTCTCCCTGGAATACGGCAGTGAACTGATATGTTCGATTCGATGTCTTTTCAGCAGAAATCATCACTGGCCCCTGCACCACTCCTTCGGAGCGTGCGAGCGACTCTTCTAGAATTTCAATATTCTGCACACGCGCACCATCTGGAAGAGAAGCAGTCACAGAAATCGGATGACGTGTGAGTGGTTCATCAGCAATCCACAAATAGAGTGGTGTTGCATCAGAAGCGAAGAATGTTTCATTACCCTGAATATCATTGTCGTTGGAACCGTCATTGTTTGCATCACGGTTCAAATCGAGGTCGAGTGCGAGTGGTGTAATGTCTGGATTGACCGGATTCAACCGAATCAACTGTGTGCCTGCAGAGAGTGCCGTGCGGCCCATCGAATCCATTGCCGGCGTGGTCGTCACAAGCATCCCACTTCCACCTACACCAGTTTGTGTCATTGTTTCACCAGGCTGACGTGCCTGATAATCAATCGTAAATGTTCGTGTGAGTCGACGACTTCCATCCGGCGAAACAATATCGGCGAACAATGTGTATGTTCCCGGCTGAATGAATCGTTTACGGAAGAGCGGCGCACGTGTTGCTTCTAAGAACGTGCGATCCTGCGTCAGAATCCATGTGTAAGCACTATCGGTTGGTAAATCATGTACCGGTAGAATTTCAAAAATATCACCCACTTTTAACGTGACTGATTCTGAACCTGCACCATGCATCACATCATCTTGCGCAATAGCAGTCTGACTCAGCATCAAACAACTCAGAACAATCGATGATAGTGTGCGTGCAGTATTCATTAGACTTGAGAGGGGAGCCACTCGGTAAAGATCGACACAATGACGCGTGCGAAGAGCACAACAACCAATCCAATAATCGTGTAGTAGATAATCTTCTTTGCTTTCTCCTTATTATCATCATTACCCAAGCTCACAATCATATAAATACCAGCAGCAATCACCATGATCGTCGCAATGAGTGCAAGAAAGTTCAACACTGCTTCAATAATGTTAATCGCCACTTCTCGCGGATCGGCCGTAGCGACACCGGTAATTCCCGATGCCTGGTCGATGCCGTCCTCAATTCCACCGCCGTTATAGACTTGTGCTAGGAGAGAAACCATATCGTCTTATTATAGCATGTATCAGCGTTTTTTGCTAGTATCGCGGTTGATCCTATGCGCCCAACAGCTCAAGAATTATTGGCTAAAACACGACTTCCAGCTCTTCTTCTTACAGACCCGCTGAATATCCGGTATCTCACAGGAATTCCTGCGGAACACGGTGTGTTATTGGTGATCAAAAAAGGATTAATTCTCTTTGTGAACGTTCTTGAATTGGAAGCAACCAAAGCGCGAAAGCCACGTTCTGTGCTGGTACGCGATCTCGCCTCTCTTGAAGAGATGATGAAAAAAGTACGCCTATGCGGATTTGAAGAGCAACATGTCACCGTTGCTCGCTTAAAGCGTTGGAAGAAGTTATTCCCAAAGACAGTCTGGAAAGCTCTGCCCGAAACAGTCGAATCATTTCGCCGTACAAAAGATGCTGAAGAATTGAAGGCGATACTGAAAGCAAACACGATCACCGAAGATATTTTGTCGCAGATTCCATCGATGTTGAAAGTTGGTGTGACGGAGTTGCAGGTTTCATGGTCGATTGAATCGCTCGCACGTGACATGGGCGGAGAAAAAATGGGATTCGAAACAATTGTCGCTTTTGGATCTAACACCAGTCGTCCGCATCATCGTCCGACAAATCGGAGGCTCAAAAAACGAGATATTATTCAGATTGATATGGGAGTGGTTGTTTCTGGATACACGAGTGATCGCAGTGCGGTGTTCTTTAAAGGAAAACCGACGGATAGACAGAAGAAAGTCCTTTCTGCACTAGAAGAAGCCAAAAACGTGGGTATCGATGCAATTGCTTCAGGCGTTGCATGCAGTGAGCCGGACATCGCCGTTCGCAAAGTTTTACGCACCCATAAGCTCGAAAAGTATTTCATCCATTCATTGGGTCATGGCGTAGGTCTGGCTATCCATGAAGGTGTCACATTATCCAAGCGATCAAAGCAAACATTGCTCGAATACGAAGTGGTTACGGTGGAACCTGGAGTGTATTTCCCAGGCAAATGGGGAATGCGACTCGAAGATATGGTGATTGTGCAATAAATTTAACATGATAGCGAGACTGTAAAACGTGGTTTTTGTCATGGAATGCTGCGGGACAATTCCGCTCATTTTTGGTAGAATAGCTAGATTTCATACACACCAATATCTACATGTATCTACGTTCATTTATTGCCGTAACACTGCTCTTGTCACAGATGCCGGTTGTGCCTGCATTTGCTCAGGAAGCACCGACGCCAGCTGTCACTCCGACAGGACCCTACGAACAGGATTTCGTACTGACGGCGTATTACTCTCCGTTGCCCGATCAGTGTTGCTATGTAAAAGGAAGCTACGAAGCAGATAAAATTTTGAACGGTGAAGGAACGCATGGTGCGGACGGTACAGCTGTGTATGAAGGAATGATTGCCGCTCCTCCAAGTTATCCGTTTGGAACGCGTATTGTGTTGCCTGGCCTTGGTACATTCACCGTGCACGATCGTGGTGGTGCTATTCAGGAATGGGACGATTCGCATCGTCTCGACGTATGGGCCGGTCATGGCGAAGAAGGGCTCGCTCGTGCACTAGCATTCGGCGTGCAGGAAATTCGTGGAACGGTCTATCTTCCACAAATGGAAAAACCTGCCGAAAATGCATCGCTTGCAACACTTCCTGCGCCATTAGATCGCTTAAAGCCGTATGTGACAGAAGGTGCTGCACTTGTTGAGGTGAAGCCAGAAGTTGGCACACGCGGATACTCCGTAAAGCTTCTGCAGGAAAACCTTGCAGCGCTCGGATACTTCAATCACGAAGCAACTGGTCTCTATGGCGATGTGACAGCAGCTGCCGTGAAAACATTTAATATCGCGATGAATCTGACTGAGCCATTCGATCAGCTGACAGAAAAAACTGCTGCATATCTACAAGCTGCGTTGAATGCGAATAAAACAGCATCGCCTGTTGTGTTCGTTGGTAAGGAATCTTCTCCGTCTGATGTAAAAAAGACGCAGCGTCTTCTTCGTTATCTTGGCTTCTATAAAGGAAGAACTGACGGTCAGTATTCCTCCGTTCTGTTTGATGCAATTCTTGCGTATCAGCGTGAACAGCAGCTTGTCGGTGATGCAACGTCACCGGGAGCAGGGCGCATTGGACCCCTCACAAAGAGTAAACTCGATCAGGAAGTCTATCGTCGTCGCATCGCGCGTATTGCTGCACGACTTCTTGCCTACAACGACGTGCAAAAACTTCTCAATGAGAAGGATCGATTGATTGGTAGTACGATGTCCAAAGGATCAAATGGTCCGGATGTTCGCGCGTTGCAGGAATTTCTTGCAGACAAAGGATTTTTCCCACAGGAAAAAATTAACGGAAACTTTGGAGATCTGACAGCGCAAGCTGTTGCCGCATACCAAATTAAACGCGAGCTGCTGAAGTCCGATCAGGAAAAAGGTGCAGGAACAGTTGGACCTATCACTTTGAAAATGATGCAGGGTGAGCAGGTGAAGAAGGCGTACACGGTTGTGCGAGGATTTGGATGGAGCGCGCTGTAAAAGTATGTGTCATCCTGAGGAGCGCAAAGCGCGTCTCGAAGGATGTCTTACAAAGTGCAACATGCTTCGAGACGGCCTTCTCAGGCCTCCTCAGCATGACATTTGTGTAACATATGTATTGCATCTTCAATGGACTTCATGCAGTCTCTTTTCCTATGAAACGGATTGCCGCTGCGCTGTTTCTCACCCTCTTCCCTGTCATCACATTTGCCGCTGAACCGGCAATAACACGTCGTGACGGATTTTTAGTGCTGTGGCAGAGTATTAAGCGCCCTGCAGAGCCATTTAAGACGCAGTTTAATGATGTGCCTGAGCCCGCAAAGGGTTCATTGGAAATCGATTTCGCCGCAGGTCGTGGCATCATTGATACCGAGGATGATAATTTCTATCCCGATGAGCCACTTAGGCTCCAGCAAGCACTGATTTGGTTATTCCGTACGCGCAACGTGACTGATGATCCCGATGATACAAACCCCGATACAATGACTGGTTTGCTTGCTCGTTATCCTGTTGCCTTTTTAACCGAAGAAAATGCAGATGATGCGGTGTCGGAAGAAGATCTGTTGGAACTGATGCGTCAGCTGGATACGCAATTGGCAGAGGAAGATCATGAAGTGAGTCTCTACAGTGAAAAGTTCCACGGTAAAGGCGGGGCATTCGGAGAGCAGTTTGATATGTATGCGATGACCGCTGCACATCGCAGTTTTCCGCATAATACCTTGGTGAAAGTGACGAACATTAATAACGGGAAATCAGTCGTCGTGCGTATTAATGATCGCGGTCCATACGTAGAAGGACGCGATATGGATTTAAGTCTCGGTGCATTCACCACTATCGAAGAGCGATCGAAAGGACATTTCCGCGCAACATTCCAACGCCTTGGTGATGTACGTCTTGTCAGTCACTGTGGTATGGATAGCCCACAGCAGCAGCGCCTGGCAAAGAATGTGATTCTTACACGAGGAGTTCCTCACTACTTAAAACTTGGCGAAGTGATGACCCTGGAATCCGATTCATCGTTTGTTATACGTGGGGTGACGTATCCGGATGGCAACAGCACAACGATGCAGGATTTTATTTTGAAAGGGGAGCAGTATGTGTTCAAGCCATCCGTAGAAGGTGTCTATTCCTTTAAAGTGGGGACGAAGGAGGGGAAGACCCGGGAAATGAAGATGGAGGTGGAGGGGTGTGGGTGAGATTACTAATCATCAATACCTTTAACCTTAATTTGATCCTCATTTAGAATCGATTCATCAGCAATTCCATCGAGAATGAGGTGCATCATATGACGCTGAGTTTTGAGGTTTTCGAAATGTACTTCATCCCAGGTTCCTTGCTCAAAAAATGCTTCATAAGCTGTTTGAGCATCAACATCTAATTTTTCTCCATCTACCATTGCTTCTTCTGCACTTAGATATTCGTTATAGGTTTTGTCAGGTTGCTTAACAACCCATCGCTTTTTCATGTCGTTCAAAAACTTTTTAGGATAACTACTAATGAGATGATAGTGATTGATCGTATGGTGTGTCTGATGCTCGTGGTCGATACGGTGAGTACGGTCATCCGATTGTTCATCTTCAATACAGTCTCGTGGTAAATCATCTTTGATTACTGTTTTAGCAGCAGTGAATGTCGTACCGACCGCGCCTGCGGCGTATGTAGCAATAATAACTTGGCGATCCGGTGCATTTTGGAAACTCAAACGTTCATAGTCCATGGCAAGCATTGGCTCTCCATTCACATCAGGAATTGGATATCCATTTTTATCAAATAACCAATTTCCCTTTTTATCTTTTGCAAAAAATTGAGGTTTACCATTTTCTTTTTTCCAACCCTCTTTACTTGTTACACCCGTGTAAAGAGCTGGCTTAAACTTCTTAAGAATTTCTGCGTAAAGATTTGCTTGCGCGTTATATGCACAGAATATTTCAACTTTTCGTTTTTCCTTAAGAGATTTTGCAACGATTGCTTGAAGCGTACGTGCTTTCTTGTTACTTACACCATCGAGTCCAACGAAATCGGGATTATTAATTACCTGGCGATAAGCGTGACGCTTGCTTAAAGAATCACCATTATAAATACGATCAAGTTTTGCAGCTTTATCATTTGGAACGTACTGACCATATTTCAGAGTCCATTCAGACCAGTTTAAGAACATTTCATAAATAACTTGAGCTTGCTCATTGGACATTTCAAAGCCACCCATAGTCTCAGGTGGAACTTGTTCCTTTCGTGGAAGTTTATGAAGTTGTTTTGAAACAGGAACCTTAGGATCCATTTCTTCAAGGGCGTCTCTCTTTGTAAAGCGAATCATGTCTTCTTCTAATAGCAAATTTACAGTTTGAAGAGCCTTTGGATCCTTACTTGGAAAAGCTTTTTCAAAAGCAACATCACTTTTGAATTCTGGTCGATCTGGATGCAATGTATGCAAAACTCGTCGTGTTGTTTTGCTATTCTTAAATGGTGTCGCAGAAAGAAGAAGCTGGAATTTTCCAATTTTCGAAAGTTTTCTCATCCCCTTTGTTTGCTGAGACTGAAGATTTGCACGTGAGTGGGCTTCATCTTGGACAATAATCGAGTTTTCATTCGCAAGTAATTCAATTCTTTCATCATCTTCGTGTTGCTGAATAAACTGAATATTTGTAATACGATGCCGTGCAGTAGTTGCTCGCAAGACCTCTTTTCGCTTCGAAGTTGGCATATCCTGCATGACTAAAATGTCAGGATCCTTCATTGTTTTTGCTGCCTCTTCACTCCAGCCGCTTACGACACTGTTTGGAGCAATAATGACAGCGTCGTCGCCATTGATAGCAGCGAGCGCAGTGCGAGTTTTTCCAAGACCGGGATCGTTCGCCAAAATAACTCCTGGCCGACCTTGTTCGATGTGCTGCTGAATAAGAAGTGCGCAGTATTTTTGGAAAAGATACAGCTGCTCCTCAGGTCTGATATTTGGAAATGTTGCCTTATCGATTTTTCGGAATTCCGAGAGGATTTCTTTTAGCATTTTTTTAATAACAGCGCTGTGATTACCATCTATCATTTCGCGAATATATCTTTCACCAGCATCAAAACTTTTACTAAACTTTCGAATAAGAACATGTTTGAGACGAGATTTAATATGATTATATCTTCCCGGATCAATTTTTATGCTCTCGATTGCATCCTTTCCCATTCCTGAAAGAAGTCTTATTAATTCCTCAATATCATCAATCGTGCCTATTTGCTCAATTTCAATCACAGCAGTTTCACTGCGAGCCTCTTTATCTACATTTACTGCAGTTAGGGAAATAACGTTCATTTTACCAATGCGCAATGGGATTATTATTTCAAAATACCCTTGATCATCTACTTTTATTTTTCGACTTCCAGTACCGGATACATATACGTAGTGTGCACCCTTTGCTGTTCCTGAAATATGAAGAGTATTTTCTTTTGTCACAAATGGTAATTCATCAATATGAATTGATGGCAATGAGAAGTCGTAATCGAGATATTCTGGCTTTCTCTCACTGCCACCAAAAAATGATTTAAATCCTCGCAAGATTAGTTTATCAATTTCTTGCTCAGTTAAATGAGGATAGTTTGCCTGAAGATATAATTTCATTTGACCAGGACGATCCGCAAAAATAGAGAACAGTTCTTCCAATCTTAATGTAGAAATTTTCTCGAGTTCCCTATCAATTTCCCCTTCTTCTCCCTGCTCAACTAGCGATTTAGCTTCTTCAAGCGTCTTGCCTTCTCGAATATATATACAAAATTGCCTGCCTAATGCAGGAGCTGTTGCATTATTGAACATATTTCTTGAAGTGGCGATAAATAAAGCCGCAGGGCTTCGTTCTTGTCTTACAGACTCGATGTAGAAAACGACATTTGAATGATCAGTTGTATTCATTTCTTCTAATCTCTTTGCAGCACCTTTTTCAAATCCTAGAAGATATTCAGGTGTGAGCTCGGTAAACTCATTAGCTTTTTCGATCGAAGCCTTTGCCTGCTCGATTGAAAATCCATCTCGTATTAAGATGCATAATCTTTTTCCTTGTGCAGGAGCAGGTGCCCCAAGATGCTTCCTTGAGACATAAGTGAAAAGGGCATTCGGGCTACGCATTTTTTTTATACCTCGTATTGAAAATGTGATATTGCTTTTATCCATTGCAATCATATTTTCCAGCTTTATCTTAGATGCCTGCTCAAATGCAGAAATATATTCAAATGTTAGTTCGGAAATTTCTTCGACACTATCTTTTTCTATTAATTTCTTCGCTTCAATAATAGACTTTCCATTTTTTAAAAGAATACAAAATCTTTTTCCTTGGGCTGGCGCTGGAGATCCAAGTTGTTTTTTCGAAACATAAGTGAAAAGTGCATTTGGACTTCTCTCCTGTTTTATATCATCTATATAAAAAGCAACACGGTTCTTGTCGCCTGTATTCATTTCTTCTACGGTAACACCAGCAGCTTCTTCAAATTTTAGAATGTAGCTCTGATTAATTTCAGAGGCACTATCAATTTTTTCTACAAGCATTTTTGCTTCTTCTAAATTATTACCATCTCGTATAGAAATACAGATTTTTTTCCCTTTTGCTGGTACTGGTTTTCCAAAAACCCAAATTGATATTCTATTAAATAGATTCTTTGGACTTACCCTGAGCTTCTGCGTTTTATAAGTAAAATCTATAAATTCATTGTCATCAATAGGCATGTCTTCAATTCTTCTTTTTGCCTTCTTTTCAAAAGCAATGAAGTAATCACTTGAGGGAATTTTTTCTGCATTCTCTGTGGAATTATCACATTCTTCATTTTCATCCATATTCTCTGCGATAATTTTGCGTAGTCTCTTAATTGCTGAATTAATCCTTTTTACTTCATTACCTTGCAATGCTTCAGATAGTCTAAATATCGCCTCATTAACAATATCTTCAACAGGAGTCTTTTGTATTAGGACTAAATCTACCTGCTCAGCAAGTTCAGCATCATTCTCGGCCAAATATTGCAGCGCATCAGGCTTTTTAGAGTTCACAATGTATATTTTAGAATGTAAATAAAAATTAGCAAGTATTAGGGTATTTAAAGCATTCTTCCCCCTCCCCAAACACCCACTTTTCTGCTATAATAAAACGATATCGGGATATTCCGCCCGAATCACACAAACACCTTGGTTACCTTCCTCCGATTCTTCTTCTGGCCGGTCCTATGGGCAACTATCTGGGTTGCTGGTGTCATTTTTGATCCAACCCTCTGGTCCAACGTCTGGGAATGGTTCCGCGAAGATCCACTTAACAAGTCGCTGTGGATCGTAACAGGATACTGTGCATGGCGTATGTTGGTCCACGTTGTTCGTTTTGCGAATGATCTGTGGGAGTCAGCTCACTTAGTACATTTGAAAGTGATGCTTCCACGCAGTGAAAGCAAGTTAGACCAAGAGAAGCGCACCGAGAAGGACTGGAAGGAAAAGGTTGCGATTATGGAACAGTTGTATCGCGCGTTGTGGGAAGTTCGCAGCTTAACGTTCTGGCAGTTCCTGCATTACTGGATCTTCCGGAGTATTACGATGAGCTTTGAAATGTATGTAGAAAATAATGAGCTCACATTCTACGTTGTGACCGAGAAGCATCTTGTGTCGATTGTCGAAAAGCAAATCACGGCGTTCTACTCGGATGCCGAAGTGATTCCTCAAAAGACGCCGACGTTTGGTGGTAAAGGAATGAAGTTGGTCGGTTACCACATGGAGTTGCAGAAGAAATGGATGTTCCCGATTCGTGGCTATGAACAGATGCAGGAAGATCCGTTGAACGATCTTTCGAACGTTCTCAGTAAATTGGAGCCGACAGAGATGGCTGGTATTCAGCTGACATTCCGCCCATCATTCAGTAACAAGTGGGGTAAGAAAGCGCAGAAATATGCGAGCACGAAATTCAAAGGACAGAAAGAGAACGTGTTCGGCAGAATTCCGTTTGTCGGATCAGTCTTATCCTTCTTGTTCGGATTCGCGATTGGTGACACTGAAACAATGGCTCCTGGTGCAAAGTCCGGCGACTCGTTCGTCCGTATGATTCAGCCAGAGGAAGAACTGTACAAACAGATGGGTGAAAAAGCGGGCATGAGCTGGTTCCACTGTACCGTCCGCGTGATGGGTGCTGCGAAGAGTTGGAATCGCGCGCTGGATATCACCAGTAACTTGCAGGTTGCGTTTAACGTCTTCCGTCACTTGTACGGCAATGCGTTCGTGAACCGCCGCATGTTCGTCGACTTCTTCCCACTCGCATGGAACGGTCCAATGATGAGTTGGCTCTGGAAACACCGCTTCAATGGATTCGGAAACAAAGAGTGTCTACTTGTGGAACGCGAATTGGCTGGCCTCTTCCACTTCCCAGATAGTCGCTACAACAAGATGCCGATTCTTCAGTGGATTCCGTACAAGGTTCTTCCACCACCTCCTGATGCGCCAAAAGAAGGAGTGCTGCTTGGTATCAACCGACATCGTGGTGTGGAAACGGAAATTCGTTTCCTGGAACAAGATCGTACGCGTCACCAGTATATCATTGGTAAATCCGGTTCTGGTAAATCTGCTCTGCTCAGTTGGCAGGCACGTCAGGACATTGCAAATGGTCACGGTGTCTGTGTGGTTGATCCACACGGAGATTTGATTGAAGACATCCTCGCACACGTTCCAAAGGAGCGCGCGAAGGACGTGATCTTGTTTGATCCGTCGGATATTGATCGTCCTCTTGGGTTGAACATGCTTGAGGCAAAGACGGACGAAGAGAAAGATCGTGCATCGATGGATGCAATGCAGATCTTCATTAAGCTCTTCGGTAACGAAATTTTCGGACCACGCATTCAGCACTACTTCCGCAACGGTTGTCTGACCTTGATGGATGATGAAGATGAAGGGGCGACGCTCATTGATGTACCACGACTCTTCGTTGACGAAGAATTCCAGCGTTACAAAGTTAGCAAGTGTAAGAACGTTGTGGTGCGTAACTTCTGGGAGCATGAAATTGCGAAGACCGGTGCACGCGAGAAAGAGGAAATGATTCCGTACTTCTCTGCGAAGTTCGGTCCGTTCGTGACGAACACGACTATGCGCAATATCATCGGTCAGCCAAAGAGCGCATTCGACATTCGCCAGATCATGGACGATGGAAAGATTCTCTTGGTAAACCTATCGAAGGGAAAGATTGGTGATATCAATGCTCAGCTGCTTGGTCTTATCTTCGTGAACAAGGTGAACATGGCTGCGCTCTCTCGTGCATCCGTGCCACAAGATCAGCGCCGTCGCTTCTACCTATACGTCGATGAGTTCCAGAACTTCATTACCGATGCATTCGCAACCATTCTCTCTGAAGCTCGTAAGTATGAACTTGGTTTGATTATGGCACACCAATATATCGGTCAGTTGGTTGATAAGACCTCTGCCTATGACTCTGCAAACAGCAAAGTGCGTGATGCTGTCTTCGGTAACGTCGGTTCTATTCTCAGCTTTAAGATTGGTGCAGAAGATGCCGAGTATATGGCGAAGGAAATGGCGCCGGTTCTTGGTGAGCAGGATGTGATCGGTATCCCGAACTACAACTGCTACGTGAAGCTGAACATTAAAGGCACGACCAGTCGTCCGTTCAGCATGGCCACTATTTGGGATGAATCTCAGCGCAACGACAAACGTGCGCAACTCATTAAAGAATATAGTCGTATGAAGTACGGTCGTAAGAAGATTTTCGTCGATCAAGAGATCGAAGATAGAATCGGTATAATTCGTACATCAGAAGATGAAACACCTGGAGAGAACGCCGGAAACGTCGCGTAAGTTGATAGACAGCAGGTGATCCGCTGATATACTTTCAGCCTGATTCTTTTCGATTTTTCGTATGGCAATGCCCTCATTCGGACAAATGAAGGATCTCTACAAGATCCAGCGCGATGCAAAGCGCGTAAAGAAGGAACTCAAGAACATTCACGTTGAAGCGGAAGCCGAAGGCGTGAAGGTGGTTGTATCCGCAGATCAAGAAATCGTCGACATCATCATTGCCGATGATGTGCCTCGTGATCAGATTGGACCTCGCGCGATGGATGCATTGAATCGTGCGAATAAGAAAGCACAACTTGTTGCAGCTGAGCGTATGCAATCAATCATGCAGCAGATGGGATTACCCGCTGGCGGTTTCCCAGAAGAGTAATCTGCTTTCATGAAGAAATTACTGATTATTGTCGGCTTGATTGTCTGTGCCCTAATCGGTTGGCGTATGTGGTACACAAATGCTCTAGAACCCGTTGATGCTACAAGTGATCAGCGTATTTCTGTGACCATTCCATCCGGCACATCAAGCGCCACGATTGCGACAATGCTTGAGGAAAAAGGTCTGATTAAATCATCATCCGCATTTTTGTCGTTTGCGAAAAAGAGCGACAAGGCAGCTTCTCTTCAAGCGGGCACGTTTGTCCTGATGCCTTCCATGAGTGTCGAAGAAATTGTGAATGCACTTTCATCGGGTGAGACACAGGAAATGTCGATTACTATTCCTGAGGGTTACACCGTCAAAGATATTGATGTGTTGCTTACGGAGAAGGGTCTTATTAAAGCAGGAGAGGCGATAGCTTGTGCGAATGACTGTGACTTTGCGAGCTTTACCTTTTTGCCATCATCAAGTGCTTTAGCAGAGAGAGGGGGAGTGCTCGAAGGCTATTTGTACCCAGATACCTACTTCATTGATACGACGAACTTTAACGTGAAATTTTTCTTTGAACGGATGCTTGGAACATTTCGCACAAAAGTTATCGATGCATTTGGAGATGACATCGGATCATCCGGTCGATCCTTACACGAGATTGTGACGATGGCATCGCTGGTCGAAGAAGAAACACGCCATGCAGAAGAACGCACGATTGTATCCGGCATTTTATGGAAGCGATTCGATGAACAGATTGGTCTCTATGTTGATGCATCAAATCGGTACATTCTCAACAAGCCGACAGCGACTATTACTGCTGCCGATTTAGATATGGATTCGCCGTACAATCTCCGAAAGTACCGCGGATTGCCGCCTGGGCCCATTGCGAATCCGGGAGTTGATAGCATTGAAGCTGCACTGAATCCTGAGTCATCGCCGTATTACTACTATCTGCACGGAAGTGATGGGGTGATTAGATATGCCATCACAAATGATGAGCACAATGCCAACAGGGCTCGGTATCTGCGTTGACGCGTCAATTTCCTTCTAAGAGCAGGTTTATCTAGCTGCTTCCAAGGAGTAAAAGTGGCTTAAAAACGTTGTTTCTGCTATAATGAAGGGGTACGCATATGAACCCCATTCCAGAGCCTGCAGGCCACGGTAACGCCCATTATCACCGTTTAAAAATTGGTGTGATGGGGTCCGCAAGCGGTCCACAAATTCAAGATCCAGTTGCTCGTGAAAAAGCACGGCAGCTTGGTGCCGAGATTGCACGACGTGGACATGTGTTTATTAATGGCGCATGCCCAGGACTTCCAAATGACGCGCTACTTGCTGCACAAGAAGGTGGAGGATTTACCATTGGTATCTCTCCAGCATTTTCTGAGTATCAACACATTCATGAATATCTCTCTCCGCATGATCACGATCTCATTATGTACACGGGTCTCGGATTCATGGAGCGCGACATTATCAACATTCGATCTTCGGATGGTGTGGTGATTGTTGGTGGTGGTATTGGAACGTTGAACGAGTTTACGATTGCGTATGACGAGGGTCGTCCTATCGGCATCCTGACAAACTCCGGTGGTATTAGTAATGCCATTCCTCATATCGTGGAAGAACTGTGTCAGCGCGAAATTCCACCAAACATTGTCTTCGACGATGATGCGGCAAAGCTGATGGATAAGTTGGAAATTGCGATCCGCGCATTCCCACTTCCATTAGTGAAGGATTACCGCGTGCGTGAACAGAAGAAGCCGGCGTAATCCTGTGTCATGCTGAGGAGGCCCAAAAGGCCGTCTCGAAGCATGCACCCTTCGAGATGTCACTTCGTTCCTCCTCAGGGTGACATACATTTAGTTTTGCTATTTCGTTATCCACCGAATGGGTGCGCCCTCAAACGAGAACGTGCTGCGGAGATTGTTATCGAGGAATCGTAACTGTGACACATCAACTTTCTTTGGATTTTTGACGAACACCACAAATGTCGGCGGGGTTCCTTCTGCCTGCGTGATGAACTTACTCTTACTCAATTGCTGAGCTGGAATGTTATGAACAACGCTCTCATACCAGCGAAGCAGGTCTTTGGTTCCAATGGCACGGTGTAGGTTGCGATGAACCGTATCAATCAGCGGGAATAGCTTAAGTAGTCCTTCGCGGCTTATCGCAGAACAAAAGAGGATAGGCGCAAAACGGCAGAATCGCAGTGCTGCACGCACTTCGTCCTCTTTCTCCTTTTTCTCTTCTGGCGACAATAGATCGGCTTTATTCAAAAGAATGATCAGTCCTTTTCCTTCTTCAATCGCCAGACTCGCAATACGCTTGTCCTGTTTGCTAATCACATCGTGTGCATCAAGGGTGATAACAGTGATATCACTATCTTCGACAGCCTGAAGACTTTTAATGACGCTGATGGATTCCAGGTCTTCATCCACGCGAGACTTGCGACGTAGTCCGGCCGTATCGACAAATACGAACTCCTGGTCGTCGTGCTTAATAACCGTATCCGATGAGTCACGTGTTGTTCCCGGAATATCAGAAACAATGCGTGCGCTTAGAGCGCGCTGAGGATCACTCATTAATGCATTGATAATCGAGCTTTTTCCAACGTTTGGTTTTCCCACAAGGGCGATACGAGGAAGTCTGCTCTTTGCTTCTTTCTCTTCCTGAGTTTCCTTTGAAAAATGGAGCAACTTCAATTCGTCGACAATCATTGTATCGAGTTCATCCGTTCCAATTCGATGCATTGAACTGACTTGAATGACTTGGGATGCAATTCCCAATTCGTGATACTCATGCAGGCGAACAGCCGCGTCATCAAAATTATCGCACTTTGTTGCCGCAAGAATAACCGGCACATGGCGCTTCTTATGCTTACGCAAAATATCGACCACTGCATAATCACTCGATGTCATTTCTTCTCGTCCATCCATGGTGAAGATAATGAGATCCGCAGACTCAAGGGCCACGCGAGATTGTGCCGAGACGTCACCCTCAAAATCTTTATCGGTTGATCCACCGCCGATACCACCGGTATCTAACAGAAGATAATCCATATCATCTCGCTGCACTTTGTAGGCAACGTGATCGCGCGTTGTTCCGGCAATATCGCTCACGATCGCGCGTCTCTTTCCGACAATGCGGTTGAAGAGGGTCGACTTGCCCGTATTGGGGCGGCCGATGATGGCAACGACAGGGAGTCTGGCCATAGAGAAATGGGTTGTTTAAGCAGTATAGAGCATATTGTTAATGTTCCTAATCATGCTTCTAGGCCAAATTTCCAGTCACATTGCAAATTTGAGATGGCGTTGCTAGCCTATCGGCCTTTTCACGAAGAAATTCATGTCCTCCGTCCCGATCCTCCGTTTTCCTGGAGATGCAGCAAAACAATTAGCTCGTGATGCTAGAGAGCGAGGATTTATTATTGATCACAACGATGCGTTAGCTGACGCGTTTGAAAAGGCACGAAGGTATGCCCGCATGAAACTACACATTCTCATTCGCGGAGAGTCAGGGACGGGAAAGGAACCTCTGAGTTTGGCCATTCATAGTTTTCTGCCGGAAAAAGATGCGCCTATTGTTGAAGTAAACGTTGCAGGGTTAGATGAAAATTTGGCTGCGTCAGAATTATTCGGTCACGTTAAAGGATCATTCACGAATGCCCACTGTGATAGAGAGGGGCGATTTGAACTTGCGAGAGGTGGCACATTAATGCTCGACGAAATTGGAGATATCTCCCTCGGCCTTCAGTCAAAACTCCTTCGTGTCTTTGAAACAAAAAAAGTGCAAAGAGTTGGAGATAATTCCTTTAAGGATGTGAGTAATGTACAGGTTATTACAGCTACGAATAAGCCTCTTGAATTTATGGTCGAAGACCATAGGTTCTCTGACGCGTTTTTTCGGCGTATTAAACAGGCGCAAATTCATCTGCCTCCCTATCGCGATAGAAATGAAAGCCATCGGCGCGTACTCATTGAATATGTTGCGACACATTTACAGGGAGTTCCTTTTCCCGCATCAATTACAAAAGAGGCTATCGATTTGATCGTACCTCTTGAATTTGAAGGAAACGTTCGTGAAATGCGTGACCTGATTCTCTGTGCATACTCTCTGGCACATAATGAGGAAGAGGAGTGTGTAACTATAAAACCTGAGCATATTCGTGAGGCAAAAATTTCTGCGAATACAACCTTTAGTGAGCCACCTTCCAAAAAATGGGATCTTTCCTGCAACGATCGATTGCTTATTCAAAAGCCAGGATATGACGAACTTGAACAGCGACGTATTGCCCTCGATAATTTGGATGTAAGAGTGCGTTTAAGCCAAGGAGTAATTGATCTTGATGATGTAACGCGCACAGTTGAAAAAGCGATAGTGCGCGAGCTCATGTTCCGCTTTGGCAACAATCAGTCCGCTGTTGCGGACGAACTGGACATCACTCGCGGAAAAGTGCGTGAGCTTTTGGCGGAAATGGGTCCTCAAGCGGATGAAAACTCGTAATCACTTGATTTCACTATTCAACCCGAGTAATAATTACTACGGATCTTTGAGCTGTTCGGAAAGAAAACTCGACTCCCTTCCCGATAGGAGGATTACAGCATTTGCCGAGAAGGCACTGTAGCTAACTTAGGGATAAGGCAAAAGGTCGAAAGACCGGGCCGAAGCTTGGCGCTGAGCGCTAGTGCGGGGACAAGGAAAAACCGACTGCCGAAAGGTAATCGGGGTGAGTGGGCTCGTAATATGCACCTGAGGGGCCAACCCAAAGGGCTAGCGAAGTCCCCTGCAGGAGCTGCGAAGAAGCGGCTCCAAATCCTAAGGAACAGCTGAAAGATCTTTGCGTTCATCCCTCATGGGATGGACGCTTTTTTTAACCTGCGTTTGCCTCTATTATCTGCCCGTGAATAAACCATATGATCCCTCATCGGTCGAATCAAAGTGGCAGCAGAAGTGGGCTGATGCGAAGGTGTATGAAATTGATTTGAAAAAGACCAAAGCTGAAGACAAGTACTACAGCATGGTGATGTTCCCGTATCCAAGTGGAGATAAACTGCACGTTGGACACTGGTACAACTTCGCACCAGCGGACAGCTTTGCGCGTTACATGCGGATGAAAGGAAAGACGGTCTTCACACCTATGGGGTTCGATGCGTTCGGACTTCCTGCAGAAAACTACGCTATCAAAACCGGTGTACCTCCTGCACAGTCGATCAAAACTAACGTCGAGACGATGATTACGCAGCTTAGTCGCATTGGCACGATGTACGACTGGAGCAAGATGGTAAACACCAGCACGCCCGAATATTACAAATGGACGCAGTGGTTATTCCTGCAAATGTACAAGCATGATCTTGCGTACAAGAAAGAAGCGAACGTGAACTGGTGTCCGAAAGATCAGAC
>JBGAVO010000011.1:0-41975 GCA_044228075.1 Candidatus Peribacteraceae bacterium | reverse complement strand
TTTGCCTTGTCCCCCCCACCCCCACTATTGCATAATTGGTGGGGTTTATTTGCCGCACGGCGCGTGCCGTTTCCCCCCCCCCCCCCCCGCTTTTTCGATCACGCTGGTCCAGTGGCGTATCGCGGCATAAAAATTCCCCTTCGTGCGGTCGCGAATATATGTTCGGTACGGTTTGATGAAAACTCCCAGCCACAAGACCCCTTTCGAAATATGTTGCAGATAGATTTTCTTGCGGTGAAGCTGCAAATGAAGATTGTCTTCCAGGTATCCTGCGATCACGGGAATCATGGCCTTCAAGTGCTCTTTGTCCGGATGGATGATGACCATGTCATCGACATACCGTCCATAGTACCTGCAACCGAGCCGACACTGTATAAAGTGATCGAAGTCGTTCAAATAGACATTGCCGAACAGCTGTGAGGTAAGATTGCCGATCGGCAGGCCCCTGTTCGGCTCCGCAAAAAACAGGCTCTTGGATTTCGGCAAACCGATCCAGTTTCTTCTGTCTCCTTTGACGGTGCAACCCGCCGTCGGATCATGGAAAACGATCTGCCGGATCAGATACAGAACAAGATCGACATCGAAAGTCGCCCCATCCTTGTAACGCAGAATATCCTTTTCCACCTTGGCATACAGCAAAGACCGGTCGATGGACATGAAATATCCGCTGATATCGAGCTTGAGTATGTAACAGTCTTGTTGATAGTTATGCGAACACGAACGAAGAAAATGCTCGACGCGCTTGATGCCGTAGGACGTGCCTTTTCCCGTGCGGCAACTGTAACTGTCATGGATGAACAGCCGTTCGAAAAACGGGCTGACGTAGTTGTACACCAGATGATGAACGACCCGATCGCGGAAATCGGCGGCAAAGACCTCCCGCAGGACGGGCTTTTTCGACACGAAGCAAAAGCACGGGCGGACATCGTATCGCCGTTCGACGATTTCCCGATGTAACTCAAAAAGATTCCGCTCATAGTCGATCTCGAATGCCATGGCGCTCCCACTCGCGCGTTTATTCCTCCGGGCATCGTAATACGCCTGAAAGAGATCGCAGAGAAGTTTTTGAGAGGGAGAATGCATACACGGTGATACGGCTTCGCAGCGAAGACGTTCCGCGTACGAAGCCGTATGATACCAGTCCTTGAGACAGCGAATGGAGAAGCCGTAGGCCTTGGTGTTTGCGTTCCGGTTCACACCCGTCTGTCCCGAATTCAGGTTCCGGTTCCAGGCATTGGTCGAAGACTCCGTGGACGACCAGAAGTTGTCGTTCGTCCCCTGATTCGCGAACGTGCCATTCGTTTCGCGGTTGCCGGCAAGCAACCCGCCGCGAAGGATAGCCGCTTGGCTGCTTGTGCGTCTCTTGAAGGCGAAACGCAGAAGCTGGAATACATTCCTCGTTTTTTCAGGAAACGAGAGGGCTATTGGACTGAAAAGAGCGCGCTTGTCCTTGCCGTAACAAGGACAACTCCGGCTGCCCAGACTATCCCATAGACTTCTGCCACGCCGCAAGCTGTTTGGACACCGATTCGACTCTCTGGTTGAGAGTGACGAATTTTTCAAGGCTGATCTGACGCAGATCTTTGCATATCCGCAGGAGCAGTCGGATCACTTCCGTGTGCTCGCGCGCCTGTTGGATGAGCGGCCCTTTGGATCGCGTACTGTTCGCGCGGTACACGCACATCATCATGTCGATGGTCTCTTTTTTAATGCTCTCGCCAATGGTGTACTTGTATTCCCGGTGAAAGTCTTTGACAAAGCGAAAGAGATCCGTGAGCAAATCATAGCTTTCTTTGTACACCGGCAGTTCGCTGTAGAGAGCCACGTTCCGAGAGTATCATGTTCCCTAGGCGTGCTCCATCTCTCAGAGTTGCTTGTCTGCCAGCAGGCGATTGATTTTCTCCAATGCCTCCGGGATGTCTTTCTCGATGGTTCCCCACACTTCATCAAGATCGATTTCATCATACTCATGAATGATGATGTCTCTCATGCCCGCCATTTCCTTCCATGGAATCTGCGGGTTTTCCTTCCGGACTGACTCTGGTACGCGTTTTGCGGCTTCGCCGATCACCGTGAAATTTCTCTCGACCGCATAGCGCAATACATCGTCTTTCTCCATGTCCTCTTTCGCATGCACATGTTCAAGGAGGAAGCGCATCGCCTGCCGAATGTGTTCAAGCGGAAGCCGTACATTCTTCATAAAGCAACGGCGGAATGGTAGACCTCATTCTGAATGAGAGGGTGAATCGTTTTATCGGAAACAATGTCAACATCGCATCCCAGAAACTCGCGTAAGTCAGAAACAAGCCCGCCTCTGTCAAACAATGTCGTTCCCTTTCGGAATGTCATCAGAAAATCGACATCGCTCGTTTCGTTCTCCTCGCCGCGCACAACGGAACCGAACACCCGGACATTATATGCCCCTCTTCTGTCTGCAAGGCTCAGAATTTTTTCCCGGTTCTTTTTGAGGAGTTGCAGCCGTGACATACTGTGAGTATACCACAGAATATTACTCGGCATGGAAAAAATTTTCCGGGGATAAAATAATCAAAGAACCGAATAATCGGATCAGTCCTTGAGACAGCGAATGGAGAAGCCGTAGGCCTTGGTGTCTGCGTTCCGGGGCACACCCGTCTGTCCCGAATTCAGGTTCCGGTACCAGGCATTGGTCGAAGACTCCGTGGACGACCAGAAGTAGTCGAACGTCCCCTGACCCGCGAACGTGCCATTCGTAGCGCGGTGGCCGGCAAGCAACCCCTGAAAGCCGGAAGCGCCCCCGGACTTGAGACTGGTTCCCGCGGGGGAACAATCGTAGGATCCGCTGCGGGCCGCGTTACACGTCCCGGTCGCCAGATAGGCATCCAACGTGTGTTGCTCGGTGTCGGTCGGAACGTGCCAGCCGGTCGGGCAAATGCCCGTAGAGCCCGCCGTCGTCGAACCGCACATCGCCTGATTCCACTGGTAGAAGGCGCCGTAGGTGGTGCAGCTCGCTTCGCTGTTGCTGTAGCAGTATTTTTCGATTGCGGCGGCTGATGGGCAATCCGTACCCTGATTGTTTGTGCCGGCCGTCAGCGTGCCAACGTTCAGGTTTTCCGCCATCCAGCACTGCGTGCCGATGAGAACCGTGTCGTAGGATTTGCTGTCACGCGTATCCACCAATGCATCGCCGCATGTCCACGAAGAACTGATCGCCAGTTTCACCTGTCCGTTGACAGTGTCCACGGTCAGGTTCGTGCTCGATGCGATCTTGCTGCTATCCGTGAATGAATCGGAGACGCTGGCGGCAATGGCGATGCCTATCGTACCGCACACTATGACAATCGCAATCCACGTCGCAATGCCAGTCTTCGTTGAAAAACGAAAGAATCCTAAGCCCGCATCCGTCGTTCTGCCATGCATGTAGTGCATGATAGCATGCATGCGGGGATGGGAGTCAATTTTCATTTGCCCTCATGGGGCAAAACGTGCGCTTTCGGTGCAACCAAACGTTCGACCGGCTCGTTCGCCGGAGTCTTTGGCAGTTCTTCGAAACAATCAGCCGTCGCGGCCAGCCTTCGCCCTGCGGGGCTACGGTTGGCAGGTGGGGCGGCGGCCGGGCCCCTCCGTTTTTGCGGCCGCCGCCCGAAAATCAGAATTCCTTTCGAATTTTTTCCAGTAATTGCAGCCATCCGTCTTCGCTCCTGCGGGAGCTACGCCGAGATTGGCTTTCTTATAGCAGCTGAGAGGATGCCTCGGCGTAGTTCGCGAACGAAGCCGGGCAATTCGAAAATAGTTATTCTTCTTAAATCATCCACCAGCCCCAGCCATCACAAAATTAAAATATTTATATTTTTAGTTAGTTGCAGCAAATTGGAAAGTATCGAGATTTTCCTTTAAGTGAGGGATAGATGCTGTGCCGGTTAGGATAATACCTGTAGCTTTTGTTTGAAGGATATGTGAAAAAGCCTCAATTTTACTCTGAGAGTCACTTTCCTGGGCAAGACTACCCATGTTGAAAGGGCGATTAATAATCACTTCTTTACCATATGCTTTTGCTAGTTCAATTACAGGAAGAAAGGTGTTATTTTCAGTATTAAAGGGCAATTGAATGAAGTGAATATTTGAATTTTCACACGCTGCTAACCCAGTATTCACATCGCTAATACTTGCTCCAAAGAGTGAGATGTCTTTTGAGCGCGCATACTCAATTGCATTATTGACTTCAGCATTTTGTAATACCTCTACACTTGCCTTGTGAATTTGAAGAACATCAATGACACCAAGATGTGCCAGGCTTGAATCCAAGCTCGATATAAGCGCTTTATAGGAGTGATCAACGGTAGATATATTAGTATCAATATCAAACGTTT
This sequence comes from Candidatus Peribacteraceae bacterium, assembly GCA_044228075.1. Classification (GTDB taxonomy): domain Bacteria; phylum Patescibacteriota; class Gracilibacteria; order Peribacterales; family Peribacteraceae; genus JAKQEM01. The sequence continues at coordinate 37,626 of JBGAVO010000011.1, read as the reverse complement.
CGCCAAATTTCGTGAGAATCAAAATTTTCCTTCTCTGCTGAGTAGTCAGATTTTTAAGAAATTGACCCAGTCGATATTCGCTTAATCCATAAGCTGGTGCGGTATCAAATGCCTCAACACCTTGTTCGAATGCAAATTGTAAAAATGAAAGAGATTCCTCTTCAGAAGGAATTGTTTGTACCTTTTTGCCCCATTTCCTACCAATGCGGATTAGTCCGCATCCCAACTTCATATTAGTATTCATTTCTTAGGAGGATGAAAATGAATTTGATCCATTAATTTGTCCTGAGAAAATGATCCGTCGCCTACAAGTACTTTTCCCTGCGGAACCTGGCAGTTTCTAGCAGTGCCAAAACCCTTTAGAAGGCCTCCTCGAAGAGCGGCATCGGGGTTTTTATAGTCTACTCCTCCTTCAAGTTCGCAGTTTTGAGCGACTATTTGACCAAGCATCTGAGTGCCATTGCCCATATGAGTTTTTCCTAGAAGTTGAACACCATTCATGAGTCTACAATTATCATCAATGGTAATGCCGGAACCAGGTGCATTAGCCTTGATGGTGACGCCTCCGTCACCAAATTCATTCTGATTACCTATAACAACGTCGCCGTTGGTTGCAAGAATGAATGTATTGGGATAAAAAATATTTTTGTTGCCTATTAAAATACTTCCGTTTTCAGTAGCCTCCAATATTACATGAGGATAAATGATGTTGCCCACTCCAATGCGGATTTTATTACTGATCAGAACATTTAGAGGATCTAAGAATGTATTTGTATCCAATAACTTAGCAATCTCAGACAGGGTCATAAAGCCTCGGGACTTCCTAGCATCATCCATCTTCGTAAGAAGATGCGCAACAAGTTCGTTTTTTTCGGGAAAAGAAGGAGAATTCATAACTTTATAAGGAAGAAACTAAGTGCTCCATGTATCACAAGGGCGAAGGGCAACAGTGTCAGACCTGATTCTATCAAATATGATTTTCAGTAATCCATCAACTAAATATGGCGCTTCAGTCATTTTTCCTGGAAGTGCGCATATATGATTTTTTATTGGTTCAAAAAGACAAATGTTCAAAGAACGCGGCGTTGAGTGCTCTCGTAACAAATCCGTACCCTGCTCAGTCAAAGGCCTGTCTACTTTTGTACAAGCAATAGGGAGATATTGTTCAATGCTTTCCTGAAAGAATTTTCTAACAGTATAGATGTGTTTTTCTATCTGCTCTCTATCAATTTCAGAACTTGGACTCTCGCATCTTTGAGCGTCTTCGTTAAGGCCGACGATACTAATACCACCATGATTCATAGCTGCAGCCCCAAGGGGCTCTAGAGAAAAAACACTTGCCTCGGCCAGACGAGGGGTAACTAATAAATGACTTTTCCAGTATCTGAGACCTATATCTATACCAAATTCTCTCTTGAAAAAATCTCCCATCTCATACCCGGAGGTATGAACAAATAAATCGCTTTTTATACGCCTCTTTGAGGCGGATGTTTCAATAGTAAGTGTAGTTGGATCCTCAAAGTGTGAATTGGCATTTGTAATAAGTTCGACGTCATTTCGTTGACAGTCTGTGAGAATTTTCTGATATAGGATCCTTGTATGTACACCAATATCAGCAACGCGATAGGCACTTTCGATATCAAGGTGCCGAATCGTTGGGGCATAACGCAACAATTCTTGGTGTGAAACATGGGCAAACTGCACTCCTGCCTCTTTCCATCTTGATTCTACTTCGTTGATGCGCTCTTTATTGGTAAGTACACAGTATGAAGGGGTGGCAATATCTTCGATTGCTTCAGGTGCGTATTGCTTGATTTGCTCGTATCCATAAATGCAACGCCGTGCAACTTGCAGAGCGATGTTTCGATCAAAAATGGATGTAGCGTGATATGTACCTCGATGCAGCCAGCCTTCATTGCGAGTAGAAGGGCCGTTTCCAAATACAGGAGATTTCTCGATTACAGCAGTGTCGATCCCAATGTCAGATATTTTCTTTGCCAATAACATACCTGCCACGCCACCACCGATAATGGTGACCTGTTTTCTTTTAAAGTCATCTATGGAGTCGTCTGCCTTTGATAATAACGACATGTCCATAAGTTATATATAATATAAACAATATATAATATTCGTCAAATATTGAGTTTAAAGTACTTTAAGAAGGATAGGGGTCATAAATACCTGAAAATTTTCCTACAGATTTGGCGGTCATCTCAATCCATCACTAGCCCAACCAACATCATTCTCATGCCCCACTTTCCGCCATGATCGCACAGCGCACAAGCCGAAGAGTGGTATAGGGGATTGCTTCATCGAGCGCTTGAAACGTCGGTTTCAGAAACGCAGTTCCCTGTTCTTCAAATGCTTCACGGATACGCAAGACTTCGGGGATGTCAGATACGAGGTACCCAAGTTCGAGCGGAATGCTCTGCGCAAGAAAATCTTCGATATAAAGAAGAACACGATCTTGTTTGATGCCGACTACTTCGCTCATATGTTCCAGTGACAGCTGCTTGCTAATCATCTCACGAATCATCTGAGCGCGCTTCTCTTTAGTGCCGTCGGATTCTGGTTCTTTCCTTCGCGGTTTGGCGTGAGCGATGTGAGGCGTGTACAGCGGACGTTGTGTAAACGTCTGCATCCGTTGTGCCATATCATCGTAGAACGCGGTCACAAGTGGCTCAGCTTTAATCGACGATGGTGTCCAGCGCTCGATATGTAGACCATCGGTTGATCTTACGCGACTCAATGCAACATAGGCCTGTCCAGGTTCCCAGAGCGATGCGAGATCCACGATCATGCGGTCGAGCGATGCACCCTGTGCTTTGTGGATGGTAGTCGCCCATGCCAGAGTGACGGGGAAGTTCCATGCAGACATCACCTCTTTGCCATCACCGTCGAGACTCGAGAACTTTTCCTGTTCCACTTCAATCACATCGCCGCTTAATAATTTAATTTGCAGGAGGTCTTCTCCAATATGGGTGATATGACCGAGTGTGCCGTTGACGAATAATCGTTCGCCGGATATATCGTTTTTACGCATCATAATGAGTGCTCCTTCTTTGATCTGCAGGACGTCCGGAATAGGCATGGAGCGTTTTGCAGACTCGAATAGTCGTGCATCGCCTTTGTACTGCGTTTCAAACGAACGAATGGTGCCAGGAATCGAATGAAGCCTGCGCAAGTTGTATTCATCTGCTTTTGCACGGTGTGGATAGAGTCTTGTCCCTTCCGTCTCCTGCGATGCAGTGTCCATTCGTGCATTGAGGAAATTCCGGACAGTGTCGTTCACTTCACCCGCACGGACGAAGTTAAGAATATCGAGAAAGTCCGTGTCCTGGGTGCGCATCACCGTGGAGAGTAGTGCCGGCTGAAAATCGCTTTCTCGCCAGACATCGTGCAGAAACGCCCAGTCTTTTTGCATCATGCCAGACGTAACTGGTGGAAGTTGCGCGAAGTCTCCGACGGCAATAATACGTAGTCCGCCCCACGGTGCGTCAGAGTTGCGCAGTCTACGAGCGATTTGTTCGGCTGCGTAGAGCGTTGCGCCAGATAGCATCGATATTTCATCGATGACGACACAACATGCACGCTGCAGGCGCAGAATCAGTTTCTTGCTGCGTGCCGCACGATCGATGGTTGCGGCGAGTCCGCCCTCCATTAAGCCGAGTCCAAAGAAGCTGTGAAATGTTCTTCCGCCAATTAACACCGCTGCTGCACCGGTACTCGCGACAACTGGAAATGCATCCGACGGTTTATCGGCGAGGTATTTGTTGAGTAAGTAACTCTTTCCTGTTCCCGCCGCCCCCGTTAAAAACACGTTGCCCTCGCGCTGCAGAATATCCAACGCTTTCTGTTGGCAATCAGTAAGGTCTGCTTGTGTAGGAAGTGCGGATGCGGTCATTGGGTTCCGACATGGTAGCAATCTTCCGAATCATATGTTGCGGAAATGTTTTGTTTTACGGACAAAAAATGCGCACCAGTTCCACTGTGCGTGACCAATCGCGCTGTATGAGAAGAAAATCAAACAGTTCTCAGGCCACTTAACAGTGGCAGGAGACGATCGTTCAGTCGTTCCTGCACCTCTTCCACATCTTGTCTGTAGTCCGTTGTATCAAGGTCATGCAGAATTTCGAGTGCAGTCTGCGCAGTGCGAATAATGGCGTAGTGATCTCCTTCCACAAAATAGCATCGGCAAGAGTCCATCGCCGCCGCCATTCGTTTTGCCGCGGATAGCGGCGCAATGTCATCATCAACACCATGCATCAGCAGAACTGGTGTGTGAATTTCTTCGAGGGTGAATCCCCAGTGCGATGCGAGATGCATTTCTTGTGCGAGTCCACGGACACATTCACGGGACAGAAATACATCGGCGATGTCGCGTTGTAACATCCGCTGAATTTTTGGTCTCTTTAATTCTTCTCTGTTCATGCGCGAGTAATACACGAGCAGCAACGGCATCATTAACCGTGGAAACAGACGTGTCATGATCGATAACGTATGAATGTACGTCGTCATTGTCCTTTTTTCTTGGCCAGCTCGTCGCAATGTTTGATGACGCCATGCATCAAGATCACCGGAAAAATGAGCGTCGTTCATTGGTGGCAGCGCACCCGCAATACATGTACGAATAATGCGATCAGGGGCAGCAGCAACCGCACCAAGGGCCATTGAACATCCGAGCGAGAGGCCCATTGTTCCATAGCGTTGGATGCCGAGTTTGTCGGCAAGCAGTGCAATATCTTTGCCATATTCTTTCATGGACGCATACTCTCGGAATGTCGACCCACCAGTGCCCGGTTTATTAATACCAATAATGCGCATGCCGAGTTCTTGCGCATGCTCATCGAGCAAACTTGCTTGATAATAGGATCCAAGAAATCCAGGGAAGAAAAAGTATGGCTCACCAGTGGGATCGCCGAACTCCCCAATTTCAATCACCTGATTATCGCGGATACGGACAGCCGTTGAAGAAACTGCTCCAACCATATAGCTAGTAGACGTTTTCAAGGCCTATCTCTTTCTGCCTTTTTAGCTAGATATGGCAGCTGCCGCCGTTCTTTTGATGATATTTCTGGTGATACTCCTCTGCTCGCCAAAAAGTTTGTGCGGGTTCAATGACTGTCACGACAGGACTCTTCCATGTTCCGGATGCATCAAGATCGTTGCGTGATTGTTCTGCGGTCTGTTTCTGTTCATCCGTATGATAAAAAATGACCGATCGATATTGTGAGCCAATATCTGGTCCTTGCTGATTCTTGGTTGTCGGATTGTGATTCTCCCAAAAAATATTCAGTAACTGCTCATATGATACGATAGATGGATCGTACGTGACCTGCACTACTTCGGCATGACCGGTCCTGTCCGTGCACACCATTTCGTATGTTGGCTCTTCTAGTGAGCCTCCCATGTACCCGACAGCGGTTTCAAGGACGCCCGGCACCTGCATGAAGACATCTTCCACGCCCCAGAAGCATCCTGCTCCGAACGTTGCCAGTGCACGAGAATCGGTTATTGTCATGGCGATATCATAGCGGATTTGTTGAACAGTGTCCCATGCAGCGTAGAATAAACTCGTGCATTTTTATCCCCGCAGATATTCCCTCGGCTTTGTCATCGGATGTGTCTTTGGCACACTCGGTCTATTTGCGATTGCGCTGATTAGCCTGTTATCTGCCGATCTTGAATTTCTGCTACAGCCCTTTTTACTTCCAGGGCGATTCTTCGCGAGCTTCTTGGTAACCGATCATGCATCAAGCGGGATTGTTGTGGTGCTCTATCTTTTGACTGGAATTTTCTACGGCATTCTCGGCGCACTGATTCAGGATATTGCTCGGCGCATTCGGCTTGCGCGCCTTCAGACAAACAGCTGATTTTTCTGTCTATTTTTCAGCGTCTTAGTATAATGACCTCGTGATCACCCACGACCCGAAACAATGGGCCGCGACGCTGATCCGCTGGATGGAGCTCCTTATGGCGCTCATCGTCATTGCGGCCACCGCCTTTGCATTCATCCGAAGCTTTGGGGTGCTAAAAGACATGAATTGGGACAATACGAGCACGTTTTATGAAATGATTGATCGCGTATTGCTCATTGTCATTGGGCTTGAGTTTGTACGCATGTTGCTTGTACGCAGCCTTGTATCCATTTTGGAGCTCCTCGCATTTGTCGTTGCTCGTAAGATGTTGAAGCCAGACATGTCATCGCTTGATATTGCGCTGGGATCGTTTGCCTTCGTGCTACTGGTTGGAGCGCGTTATGCAATCGAACACTACTATCGTAGAACTGGGATTAGGCCTCCGGAGATGAAGAATTGATGCCCATTCGTTTCAATTCTGTGGCCGTGCGAAGTACCTGACCTGTGGCGTTATCACGTATTCCGTCCGACGAAACGATGACGCGTCTCCAATGAAGAGTGTTACGTGATGGATCTCCAATAGTCAGGATCCATGCATCTCTTGTGGTTGTCATTAAGTGTTGAATCACAACTTTATTGCGTCCAATCCACGCATCTAATGTTGGAGGTTCTTCCTGATAAATTCCTTCGTGTACGAGCATTGGCCGTGAGTTCATAACCTTGAATGAAAGGAGTAAAACAAAAACCCCTCTTGTAGGAGGGGTGGAAGTGCGACGTATGCGTTCGTCATCGCTTCACCTCTCCCATGTGGGAGGCGGCTGCTGCGGCGGCGATTGCGGAGGTGCGGGGCACAAGCAAAGCATGCACTCACTCAGCTGCATCGTCAACAACACGTGTCTGTGTGTACGAATCAACGGCGTGAAATGCATATTCGGACGGAACGGTGTCGTACATATGTGCAAAAACTGGATAGGCGATGCCGGTGAAGCCAACGATGTCGTCCAGATTTTTCCGAGATTCATCGATGATAAGTGGAACACCTCTTACTGTTTCAGTTGGATGAATGCGGGCATTGGGATGATCATTCAGAAATTGTCGCACCACATCCTGTGCTGTCTTTTTGCGCCTAACCATGACGGTCCGTTCGGCAAAAGAATGCACTCCATACTGCGGCTGCATTCGCATCATTTGTACTTCAGTAGGAGTAAAATCTTGAATAACTAATGTGTTCATAATGAGTAGGTGGAAGGGGTAAGTAAAAAAACCGCCAGCTGGGAAGGGAGGCTTGGATTGTGTAGAGAATTCTACTTACGCACGCAGTCCACCTTCCGCCGTAAGGAGGAGAGTAAGGAGAAGGCCGAGGAGAATGTTCCTCTGCTGCATAGTTCGACGTAGCTCACTACAAGTCGTAGCGATAATTATAAGAGGGGATTAGAGGAGGTCAAGAAGTGACTCGACTGCTCTGCGCATAGCCATACGCGTATCTTCCGTTGTTGTGGGACTGATATACGTTTCGTACGGCCTTCCGTAGCGTTGAATCAACCCGTGAGGAATTCCTTGTGGAGCATGACAGAGCAATACAAGCTTTGCGTAAAATTCTCGTTGGTGATGCGGAATCATCTCTTCGTTTAAGTGCTTTTCACGATACACAATTTTCTCAGTGATCTCTGCGTTGGTGCCGTAGACGGTAATTGGGAGTTTCATGATAAGAAAAAGAGGATACAAAAAAGAACCTTCACATCTGGGGGAAGGAAATGTGTCAGAAGTTATTGATTGATCAGCTTAGACACACAGCACCTTCCCCTCCGTAAAGAGGAATGCAAAGGTGCCGGTAAAGAATGTTCTCTGAGCCAAGATAATGCTTATCTTAGCCGCAAACGTTAGAAGATCAATGACTTCCAAAGGCGATAGACACTGGTGGGGGAATCTCACGATCAAATGTAAGTGCGCTTGTTCCATTGCGAGGAATGAACAGTGTTGACCATGCTCTTTCAACTGTTAATTCATAGGTAACATTCTCAATAGTAATTGATGCAGTGTTTTCCTGTTCCATTGCTTGAAGAATGCGGAGAAAATCTGCCTGCGGTATTCGCAATGCTCGATTGGGACCCGCGTGCATAATCAAATCTTGTTCGCATTCAATACGCTCAACATCCGTACGACCAATTTTTTGACGAATATCGGAGAGAGTGAGATCGGACCAGAGTGCTTTCAGTCGGGCGATACGGAAGGATCGATCATGAAAACATATCGTAAAGCCGTCCGTGAGAAAACATATCTGATGCGGAAATCCTTCGACGGAGAACGGGCCGCTATGCACTGCATATCTTTCTCGTTCAACACTTATCGTAGAAGTTGCAGATATGGTGTGTGTCGAGACATCGGCGCGATCCCTAGTAGATACCCCAAGGGCGCTTGCCATTGTTGCCAGGCATCCAGCTGCAATGCCGAGCACTCTCCCTTGGTCCCGGTATGTTGGGGTAGGGTCAGGCTCTTCTCGAATCTCGACCAGTTCAGCCATGCCTAAAAGATACCCTCGATTTTACGTCTTGCTAGTACAGTTTATTCGACGTTGCGCGGACAATCACAAGCCTGAGCCAATCGATGTAATTTTAATTTTCTTATCGTTCTTTGGAGTTCCAGGTCTGGGCCGAGCAGGTTCATCGGATGCTTCAAAAATCTGCTGCAGCTTTTCCTCTGTTTCTTCCAAAATGCGATGCGTATTGGCGGAGTTCACAGGGCCAGATGCAGCCTTTACCTCGGCGGTTATGGCGCCATTTTTGAGTGTCACCGTACGCGCATCAAAAGCTCGCGCAGTGTCAGATGATCGCGAAAAGAGAACCAGTGTCGTACCATTTTTCTGCATCGCTGTCAGAAGTTCGACAACAGCTTTACGTTGTTTTGCATCCAAGTGCTCAAGAGGTTCATCGGCTAACACAATCATCGGTGATAATGCGACGGCACGTGCAATGGCAACCAATGCTCGGTCACTCGAAGACAATTGTTCGGCGAGGAGATGTGCGTTTTTTGTCAGACCCAGTCGCTTGAGAAGATCAGCGGTGAGGCGCTCAACAATTTGCTGTGGTGCACCAAAGAGTTCCAGTGGAAGAGCGATATTTTCTGCAGCGGTCGCATGTTCCAGAAGCACAGGTTCCTGATAGATAATTCCAATTCGTCGTCGGTACAATTGTAGAACAGCTGGTGGAACAGTGGTGAGTTTAATGCCATCAACTTCTACAGATCCTTGTGTTGGATCTTCTTCGCGCACAAGCAATCGCATCATGGTTGATTTTCCCGAGCCGCCATCTCCAATAATGCATACGCAGTCCTTCGGTTTTACGGCAAACGTCGCGCCCGAAAGCACACGAGTTTGTCCGTATGAATGCGATACATTTTTCAGCGCTAACATGAGTGAAATAGTACCACAGATGTCAGATAGCAGATGTCAGAACGAAGCTGACATGCATGCTAAATTTATTTCTACTGATATCTTCATCACAGCGGCTTTATCTTCGCTTCGCCAATAGCGCGAGGATATTCTTTGGGGGTCATCGATTCTTTTTTGTAGATCAATAACTGTCGTGTTCCCCAATCACCACCGAGGTCATACGTGTATTGATGAACAAGAGAGCAACCAAGAGTAGACGCGGAGTTTGTGGCTTCTTGTAGCTCTTGATCAATCGTCATGCTTTTCCAAAGAACAATGTGTCCACCAACACGCGCAAAGGGTGTTGTGTACTCCAGCAGAATATTGAGCGGAGCAACGGCGCGGGCGGTAACAATGTCATAACACTCTCGATGCTTTTTGTCTTTGCCCAGGATCTCACTGCGCTCAGCAATGAGTGTGATATTTGGAATAGTCGATGTACGCGCGATGCGTTCAATTGCTTTTAGCTTCTTGCCAATGGAATCGAGTCCAGTGCATTGTGCTTCAGGATATACAATCGCCACAGGAAGAAGCGGAAAGCCTCCTCCTGTCCCTACATCAATCAGCTTATGCGGAGGTGGTAGTACCTTCTCATCAACAGCATCAACGAGTGCAAGGCTATCGAGAATATTTCCATGCCAGCATGCATCTTCTGTGCGAAGAGCTGACAAGTTGATGCGCGTGTTTTCGTCGAGAAACGCAGTCATTAATGCGCGAAGCCGGCGTTCAATATCGGGATGATTCGACAGGTTCACCATGGCAATAGCATGGATGCAAATGAGCCCTTCGACAAGCCTGTGGTCTGAGCTTGCCGAGGGATGAAATACCCTATTAAATGGAGGCATGCCTGAATCCACCCGCATTGCCGAATACCTTCTAAATATTGGTGCTGTACGCCTATCCGTCCACGATCCATTCACCTGGACCAGCGGCATCAAGTCGCCGATCTATTGTGATAACCGCATGGTCTACAGCCATCCCGATGCTCGCAGCTACATTGTCAGCGCGCTTGTTTCTCGGGTGAAAGCGCTTCATATCCCACCAGATGCGATTGCCGGAACTGCGACCGCTGCCATTGGTTGGGCTGCATTGGTTGCTGATCGGATGGATTTGCCGTTTGTCTACGTTCGCGCCAAGGCAAAAGAGCACGGTGCCAAGAAGCGCGTAGAAGGAGATTTAAAAGAAGGCCAGCATGTTGTGGTGATTGAAGATTTGATTTCCACCGGCGGAAGCGCTGTTTCAACATCCGAAGCTCTGCGTGCTGAAACGAAGGCAATTGTCACCGACGTTGTCGCAATCTTTACGTACGATATGGCGACTGCGCACGAACATGCGCTGGAGGCAAAACTACATTTCCACCCACTCGCGAACATTGCCACGTTGCTCGATGTTGCGCAGGATCAAGATCGTCTGATGGAAGAAGAAGCTGAGCTGGTACATCAGTTTGTTCGTGATCCTGAACATTGGCATGGCCTTTAATCGATTAGATCACCACGTGGATGACAGTCTTACCTGCGACAGTCGTATCGTGTGTCGTGAGCGTCATCTTGCGTATTTTACGCGGCCATCCGATGTTGGAATTGAATTATCGCAGATAACAGTGTTGCGTTCGATTCGTTCAATCACGGATGTCATCCAAGCAGTTCTCGGAGAAAAACACTTTGATGAAATGCAGTATCCGGATGATCTTCCGATTGGTATCCCACTCAATTAAAACTGCTTCAGGAAGCGTAAATCTCCTTCATAGAAGGATCGCAAATCTCGAATGCCGTGCTTAATCATAATGAGGCGTTCGATACCGAAGCCGAAGGCAAAGCCGCGGAATTCTGTTGGATCAACCCCACCGTTTTTCAGTACTTCGGGATGCACCATGCCGCAGCCGACTACTTCGAGCCACTTGTCGCCCGCTTTCATGTCCACTTCCAGTCCCGGTTCAACGAACGGGAAGAAACCGGTGCGGAAGCGGAACTCTACATCGCGTCCAATCAGCTCGCGGAAGCCCGTCGTCATCACCGCTTTCATGTGTGCGAGGGAGATATCGCGGTCGACCATCAATCCTTCAAACTGATGAAACATCGGTGAGTGAGTCGCATCACTGTCTTTGCGGTACACGCGCCCCGGGCAAATCATCCGAAATGGCGGCTTGTGCGTTTCCATGTAGCGCAATTGTGCGCCGGAGGTGTGCGTGCGAAGAACGTATCCCGGCTTATCATCCAAGAAGAATGTATCCTGCATGTCTCGTGCCGGGTGATCGGCGGGGATGTTCAGCTTCGTGAAATTATATTCCTCGGACTCAATCTCCGTTCCAGTGGCGATATCAAACCCCATGCGTCCGAACACATCTTCCACTTGGCGAATAAATTCAGGAATGAGATGCAGATGGCCGGCAGTTTGCCGTGTCGGAACTTCGAGTGTGACATCGAGTGCGTCAGTTTCACCGAGCGATGAAAGCGATTGATCTTGCAATGCATCACGGCGAGCGGTGATAGCTTGCTCTACTGTTGTCTTATGGGCGTTCAGTTCCTGTCCACGTACCTTGCGCTCATCGGGTGACAAAGCACCGAGCTTCTTCATTTCCTCGGTCAGCAGACCTTGTTTGCGGCCAAGCAGCTGCAGCTCAATCTGTTCAAGAGCTTGTGCGTCTGCGGACGCGATCTGCGAAAGCCAGTGCTGCCAGTCGATACCGGACATAGTGGGATCATACCTTGTTCATTTCATACCGGGTAGGGGCGTAGTCCCGCATATGCGGGACCCCTACGAAAAACGTGCCAGGTCGCTGAGTTCAGCCTGACACGTTTTCCGATTGTGAAGTGTTATTTAGAATCCAATCAGGAGCTTGCGGGCTGCACCCATACCTGCACCGATACCAAGTCCTGCAACGCTGAGCCATGCGGCAAGCGGAGCAATCGGATCGTTGCTGAGAGGGGATGCACCACCGTTTAGGCGAATTGGGCGGAGCTTGATGGCAGATGAGCCACCACCGAGGATGCTACCCATGACACCAGTTTGAGGCAGGTTACCAATGACTGCGACAGTGACGCTTTCACACTCGTCGATATCGTCGTCATCCTCGCTCTCGACACAGACTTCGTTGCGAAGAATCTGTCCAGGGAATGCAGAGGTGCTAACGCTCACACGGTAGGTAGCGGTCCATGTGTCGCCGTCATCAAGTTCATCAATTTCCCATGTCAGACGGTTGCCGTTGTGATCATCAGCGTCGCCGTCATCAATGACAATGACTTCAGCTGGCAATGTATCCTCGACTGTCAGATCTTCGATCGTGTCATCACCGGTGTTCTCAATGCGAACTGTGTACTCGATGATTCCTCCTGGGAAGACTTCGGACGTGTTAGCCGTCTTGGTCAGATCGATCTCGATATCTTCATCGTCATCATCTTCCTCCTCGACGTCAGTGCGATCGCGCGCTGTCTTGTCGAAAACCTGAGCGACGTTTTCGATCTCACCATCAGCGTCTTCATCAACTTCGACTTCGACTTCAAATTCCTTCTCTTCGTTTGGACCGAATGTCAGGTTACTCCAGGTAATGAAGCGTCCGCTGCGTGAGCAGTGATCGGAACAGTCTTCAAAGTTCACTTCGTCTGGGAGTGTGTCGGTAACAGTCACGTTGTTTACAGTGACGTTCTTATTGTTCTTCACCGTAATGGTGTACGTCAGTGTGTCACCGGGCTCCACCGTGCTCTCGCCGTCCGTCTTCTCAATAGAGAAGTCATTGGTCGTTGTTGTCTGGCGGTTGCGGAAGAGCACCTGTGCGCAGCTGTTATTAGCGGATACCTGAACGGTACCGTTATTTGGAGAGACAGATTGCAATGTCCAGCCCGACGGAAGATTGCTTTCAATGACTGTGTGTGTGCCGACGGGGACATCGTTGAAACGAGCTTTTCCGTTGCCATCATTCACAACTGTGCGGTTACCGTCGAGTGTGAAGGTGAAGGGTAAAATTGGAGGACTGTTGAAGAGTTGATTGCCGTTTGCATCGAAGATCTCTTTCGTTATTTCGATACAACCGAACTGCGTAGGACACTGCACAAGAGTATTTACCTGGTTGCTCGTGTTGTTCGTGGTGTTGCTCTCGTTAGACGACGTGGAGACTGTTGCAATGTTTGTCAGTGTTCCGCCACAAGCGACCGTGCTCTGAATGCGAACAGTTACATTGATAGTGCGGGAATCGCCGGCAACCATATTGCCGATAGAACAAGTCAGCGTTTGACCGTTCGTGGTGCAGTTTGCTCCGCTCGATGAAACGTATGTGGTGCCCGATGGCAAGTTGTCGCTTAGCGTGACGTTCTGTGCTGTTGCACTTCCTGTATTGCGGACGGTCAATGAGTAGGTCATTTCTGATCCCTGCTGAGCCGTTGCTGGTCCGTTCTTCTCAACAATCACGTCAGGCAAACCAGTCGATGAAGAGCTGGAGCTGCTAGAACTTGGAGGTGTCGAAGAACTCGATGAGCTGGAACTTACAGGCAATTGCTGGTTCTTAAAGGTGATACCTGCGCAGTTTGATCCGGATGTAACAGTCACCGTGCCGTTTGCCGGTGTGACGTTGAACATGAACCATCCAGCTGGAACGGTCTCGGCAACAACGTGTGTTCCCGGTGTGACGTTCGTGAATGTTGCACGACCGTTGCTTGTGTTCATAACCGTGCGGCTACCGTCGAGCGTGAAGGTGAACTGCGGTACAACGCTGAGTTCGTTACCGAACGGATCAAATGCTTCTTTCAAAATTTCAATACAACCAGTTCCTGGCAGTGAGCTGCTGGAGCTACTAGAACTTGGAGGTGTCGAAGAACTCGAAGAGTTTGGACAGATGACTGTTGTCTGGAGTTCGCTCGTGTTGTTATTCCTGTTTGGCTCGTAGGTATCCGTGCTGACGTATGCGGTGTTCGTGAACGGTCCGCAGGCCATCGTTGAAGATGTCTGGAATGTGAGGTTCAGCACAACGCTCTGACCAACAGTCATGTTGCCAATGTTGCAGTACACCGTGTTGTTGGTGGTGTTCAAATCACAGCGGGTATCGCTCTGGCTGTCGATGTAGGTCAGTCCTGGACGAACTGGATCGCTGACGACAACTCCTGCAGCAGATGATGGACCGTTGTTCGTGACATGCAGTGTGTATGCCAATGTGTTGCCACGGTTCACGCTCGTTGCTCCGTTCTTGACGATCTGCACATCGGTGTACGGTGTGCTTGAGCTTGAAGAGCTTGAGCTAGAACTTGCAGGAAGCTGCTGGTTCTTAAAGGTGATACCTGCACAAGCGGATCCTCCCACAACTGTCACCGTGCCGTTTGCAGGTGTGACGTTGAAGAGATTCCATCCAGTTGGAACAATTTCCACAACCGTGTGTGTTCCAGGCGTAACGTTCGTGAATGTTGCACGACCATTGCTGTCATTCATGACTGTGCGGTTACCATCCAGAACGAAGGTGAACTGTGGAACCACAGACAGCTTTGTACCGAATGGATTGAATGCTTCTTTCAAGATATCGATACATCCAGTAGGAGTCGAAGAAGAGCTCGAAGAGCTGCTGCTTGGACAGAGAACGCTTGTCATGAACGAGCTCTGGTTGTTGCCTGAGTTTGTCTCTGGCGTGTCTGTGCTGATGTATGCGATGTTATTCAACGGCCCACATGGCGTTGCATTGGACGTCTGGAATGTCAGGTTAATAGACGTCTGCTGATTCACGTTCAAGGTATTGAGGTGGCAATACACCGTGTTGTTCGTCGTGTTCAAATCACAGCGAGAGTCGCTCTGGCTGTCGATGTATGTCGTTCCTACTGGAACTGGATCACTCACCACAACACCGGCTGCAACTGCAGGTCCGTTGTTGCGTGCTGTCAGTGTGTAGCTCACCGTGCCGCCGCGTGTAACGGATGCAGGGCCAGTTTTCTGAATCTGCACATCAGTTGTTGGGGTGCTAGAACTCGAAGATGAACTCGAAGATGAACTCGAAGAGCTGCTTGCGCAGATAACGTTCGTCTGGAATGAACTCTGATTGTTACCGTTGTTCGTTTCCTGCGTTGTCGTTGCGACAGTTGCAATGTTATTCAACGGGCCGCAGGGCGTGTTGTTCGACGTCTGGAATGTTAGACCAATGCTCGTCTGCTGCTGGTTTGTCATTGTGCCGAGCTGACAGACAACGTTGTTACCGTTCAGGTCACAGCGAGAATCGCTCTGGCTGTCGATGTAGGTCACACCTGCTGGAACTGGGTCTGTCACCGTCACGTTTTGTGCGGAACTAGGACCGTTGTTCTTCACAATCAGCGAGTAACCAACGGTGTTGCCGCGGTTCACTGAACTTGGTCCGCTCTTCTGAATTTGTACGTCTGCGGTTGGTACAGGGCAGAGAACGTTCGTGTTCGCATCATCCTGGTTATTGTTATTGTTCGTCTCCGTTGTCGTTGTTGCAACAGATGCAACGTTGCGAACGTTTCCACATACCGTCTGTGCGCTTGTCTGCATGGTGATGCGTACGTTCGTGTTTGCACCATTCTGCAATGTTCCAATCTGACAGACGACGTTGTTTCCGCTCTGGTTACAACGGTTGTCGCTCTCGTTATCAATATATGTCAGTCCTGCTGGGATCGGATCTGTGATGGTGACGTTTGCAGCAGGGGATTGTCCGATGTTGCTGACCGTTAGGTCGTACGAGATCTTGTCTCCCTGATTAACCTGAGACGGAGCATTTTTCTGAACGGTGATATCCGTGTTTGGTGCCTGACACATCAACCAAATGTTGAAGGCCTGAACGAAGTGACGGCGGAAGTACTCATCGTTCGGATCAATCGTGTCATTCGGAACCTGGTGCACGCTGTCGAAGAATGGGTTGTGCTTAGCAACAACCTGCAATGTCGTCTGCGTTGCGCCACTCTTAAGACCATCAAGTCTGATGGTGCTCGAGAACGTTCGGCTGTGGATACAAGCTTTTCCTGTACAGCTGATTGGCTGAGTGTAGGACTCATCAAATACTTCCTTCCAGTCTGCATTCGATCCTTCGAGTGTCGACTGCTTTCCTCCGTTCTTGTCGAAGCGCGCAATAACGCGAACAGCGGAGAGAATGTTGTTGCAGGATGCGTAGTTCACGCGGACATCGAAGTCGATATCCTGATCACAGCGGATAGTGCTGTTGTGGATAGGCTTGTTCACGAACAACTCAACAATCGGCTTGTCGGCAATGCTTCCCCAGTACAGCATGTAATGAATAGGGTTTGGCACGAAGACAGCGTTTTCACCAACAGTGATAGGAGACCATACTTCAATACCATTGCTTCCACCGAAGCGGCTCTGCTGTGCTTCAACATCTTCAGAAATGCCGCGCCAAATCTCTTCTCCGTTTTCCATCGTTGCTGCATTTTCATCATCGTCCTGCGCAAGTGCTGGCTGGATCTGCACCAGAAGGAGCATGAATACCGCGAATCCCGCGATTGAGCGCTGGAACGTGCTGTTCTGCGAGCGAGCACGGAATGAGCGTCCAATAAGAACAAGTGCTGCAAGAAGTCCGATCACTCCAGCAAAGAAGAGAACGGATCCTGGCTTTGTGTACCACTCCATCCATAGCATGGATGTGCTGGATGGTGTGTTCTGCAATGTTGCACTTCCGATAACGCTTGTCTGTCGACCAAGCACTGTACCGTCATTCGACAGAATGCGAACGGTCAGGCGTGCATCACCTTCGATGTCACGATTCAACGTGACAGTTGCTGTTCCCTGTGCGACACCATCGGTCAATGGAACACCGGGGATAGTGACCATACCGGCCACACCCTTAGCGTCACTAATATCGATGTTCAATACACCTGTACCGCGTGTCTCTGCGTCAGATGGACCAACGTGTTCAATGCGAACGAATGCAGTGTCTCCTTTCTTAGAGATGCTGTTTGCGAGGCGGGAAGAAAGAACATCGGCGTCCATTCCGCGGACGACGATGCGGTACTCACCAATGCTAGAGACGACTGTGTCGCCATCCATCAGTTCGAGTGTTCCTGCGTACACACCGGACTTCTCTGGTGCGGTCAGCGTCAAATCAAATGTGGATTCACCTGGAGCGATGCGCACTGGCGCAAAGCGCATATCTTCAACTGCCTTCTCCGAGAAATCCATTGGATACAAACGGAGACGAGGAGTCAGTGTGCGTGCAGATGTCGCTGTGTTCTCTGTGAGAGCAGTGATGGTGAATGATCCCTTTGGATCAACGTTTGGACCGGTCAGTGCTGCAACGCTCTCGCCAAATTCTGGCAGCGTGATTCCAGCTCCGTACACACCAACATATGCTGGTGCGCCGTTACGAATGACAATCATCTCATTGTTCCAGCCCAGCAGTCTGCCGCGGCCGTGAACCAACTGAACGCGTAGCTGGTAGCTTCCATCAGGAATACCTGCCAATGAAGCGCTGAAGTCTTCCGTGATGCGCTCTCCTGGTGCCAATGCTGGCAGCTCCTTTGCTTCTGTGACGCGGTAGAGAACCGCTGGATCGCCGGTCGGATCAACTCCTGGCATGTCGCCGTAGATTTCAACGCGGTAGCGGAGATTTCCCACGATCTCCGAATTCTCGTTGATAACGCCGAATGTGCCGCTCACAGCGTCTTCCTGCTGTGAAACCTGCATTTCATCGACGAAAACCGACGGTAGTCGGTACGTATTGGTTAAATCAACCTCTTCTGGGCGATCTCCGAACGGATTTGGTCCGTCGGCTATGGCACCAGATGGTACCGCGCTCTGGATGCAGAGCAGGATGCCAAGCGTGGCTAGAGAGAAGAATCCGCGACGCAGCGTCATAAAAAAGGTGGGAAGACGAAAAGGAAGGCAATGTATAACCATTCGACGATATAGTCAAGACATTTCCTAGCTATTGGAGCTAAAACCCTCTTATTCCTGGGTTTTTGACAGAAAATATTGACTTTTATAAAAAAAAGTAGAGAATAGCACACTTGTCCTTTAACAACAGCGGCATCCCCATGATGTTTTGCCGGTTCTATTTTATGTTATAGCGCCTGTAAGACGTCGTGGGGAGAGAAAAACCTATGACTATCAACGTGTGTTGATACAGATGAATGTTCAATCCTTTTAGGACAAAGGAGGCTTCGATGAAATGGTTCGTATGCCTGCTGGCCGTACTGGCAGCAGGTCCTCCGCTCGTTGCGGAGGCACAAGGGGTTCCGGCGTTGGATGCCGCGTTGCAAAATGACTTTGCAGCGTACCGTGATTTACGGCGTGGGCTGATCGAGCTGAGCAGTGAAACCGCTCAGTTACAATCGGCGCTAGTTGTGAATCGAGGAACAATGGAAGACTTCCGCCGCATCAACGTCGAGCATCAAGAACTGCTCGACAAGGTCACGGAAGTAACGCCACAGCTCGAGCAGGCATATCATCAGATTGCCACTGCGAGCGGTGAGCTGAAGATGCAGAGCGAGGAAATGCGCTGCTTGGCAGCGCAAATCGCGCAAGAGGCGTATGCCGTCTTCCAGGCGGCTTCGCAGGTGAACTGTGCTGCAGCAGCCCTTCCGGGTCAGCTGCGTGCGCTCAATACGGCGTTTGAAATCGGCAAGCTCCTCAGCTTCGGCTTAGGGATGGCCGTTCAAGCCATGGCCGCTGGCGCTTCTTCTTCGACCACAACCACGACCAAAGGCGGATTCGTCAAAGGTGGTGGCAGCCCGAGTCCGTGGGGTCTTGGCAGTCCCAGTGCATGGGGTGCAAGTCCCAGTCCTTGGGGAGGTGGCGGAGGGTGGATTGCGGGCTTCTTCTCGAAGACCGTTACCACGTCCACTGCTGGTCTCGGTCTCAGCGGTCTACTCGCTTTGCCGATTCCCATCGGTTTAGGGGGCGGAGGATCGGCCGGCTGTGTCGGTGGTAACTGCGTTCCTGCAGTAGCACCTACATGCGTCGGCGCTGCATGTGTCCCTGTGTGCCAACAATGCGTCGAAGAAGCGACCAAGAAATGTGACGGCACTCCCGCTTGCGTCGAACAGGCCAAGAAGGGGTGCAAAGCCTGTGAGGGTGAGAAGGTTGATCCTAATCAGCCCCTCTCACCTATTCCCGACAATTCCCTTCCACCAGCGCCCGCCTATGAAGCGGCAGCACCAAAGGAGATGATCTGATGATGCGTTCGCATCTGAAATCGATTGTTCTGATGACGCTGATCGCAGCGTGTCCGATGCTCGCGTTCGCGCGCGATCGATCGGAACCGACGGTGATCGCATCGCCGTCGCCCTCGGCGAGTCTGCCGAGCCAGCCGATTCCGTTCAGCTACCAGGTCAATCCCGACGGGTCGCTCAAAGTCGATCCGGCGGTGATGACCGCCTATGTTCGTCAGCAGACGGAAATCAAGCTGGCCGCCGCTGCAGACGTGAAGAATGCGAAAGATCTGGTGGTGGTGGCGCGCGAACAGATCGAGGCCAACACGCAGGAAATTCAGTTGGCTAACGTCCAGCGCGAGTTGGATGTACAGAAGCTCAAGGAGGTCTATGCCGCCCTTCAGCAGATGTACGCCGATTACCAGGTGACGCGGGACAATCTCCTGCGCACCGAGCAAAACCTCGCGGCAACGCGCGGTGAACTGATGACTACCCGGCAGCACCTGGGGGCAACCCAAGGTCAGCTGCAGGGTGCAATGGGTTCGCTGAACCAGGCAAATCAGATGATGGACAAGATGCGGGCTCGGGCGTGGATCCCGGCCCCCATCTCCACTGTTCTGAATCTGATCAACCCCATTTAGCCTTATGGATCGTCCATAAGGTAGCAAATGGACATCTCCACGACCCCTTTACCCCGATCTGGCAACAGATCGGGGTTCTTTCAAATATAGGCGTTTTCTGCTATAATTATCTGATGCCCGAAAAACAAACACCCGAACGCGGTTTGCCCGTCCCTGAGGGTCAAAACAGCCAACCGGAATCCGACGGAGGGGCGTTTGAGCTGCAATTACAATTATTTGAATTGCAGAAAGCAGAGCGAATATTGCAACGTGAACGTGAGCGATATCGTCGTGAAGAAGAGGCGTTAACCGAGGCTCAGCGTGAGTCGCGGCGAGAAACATTGAAAGCAGATGAACTCGAGCGTGCGTCGAATGAATCAACGCAGAAGTTAATTGAACTCGATTTGCGTATGGGCAAAGCTGAGCAATTAAAAGAAGTGGTAGAAGGAAAAAATGTACCAAAAGTTCGTCCTCTGCTCGATGCTGCAAAAAATGATACTGCGCTTGCGCAGATTATGGATGCATATGAGTCGGTGAAGGAACTCTATAACGACAGCATCAAAATCTGGCCTCCTAAGACGCCGCAGCAGCGACATATGGTTGCCGCCAGTGCAGTCGCAATGCGAGAGCTGTTGGTACTCGGTCACAATCGTCTGAATGCAATACAGCGAGGAATAAAGACAAACGAGAATATGTTGCTGAAAGCACAGCGTCGCATTCCGCTCGGCACAACGCCGGATGTTTTAGCTACTACTCTTACAACGGAAGCTGCTGTTGATGCGACATTTAATAGCTTGGCATCTCGCGCAGCTGCTCTGTTTAGTAC
The DNA here is from genome assembly GCA_044228075.1 of Candidatus Peribacteraceae bacterium. GTDB lineage: Bacteria > Patescibacteriota > Gracilibacteria > Peribacterales > Peribacteraceae > JAKQEM01. Next base: position 16,810 of record JBGAVO010000011.1, on the reverse strand, counting down.
TGAAAATAAGCCTGCCATCGATAAGAAGATGGTGGAGATGTCCCAGTATCTGTCCGATGATCCTCGTGCGATGGCAATTGCGGAAGGATTCATGACGCAGATGCAGCGCTTCGTGTCGCTGACACAAAAGAAAGGAAGTGACGGGAAGGTTACCTCTTCTATCAGTGCCGATCCTGCAGAACTTTCTCAAGTGGAAGATGCGCTTTCGTGGATGGAACGTTCAGCTGATGTACTTAAGCGATATGCAGAAAAGAATCCAACAGTGAAGCAGTACATGGATGGAACCTTGTCAAAAGCTGTAGTGCAGTCGAAACCGGAAGAGGTTCCACAGACAATGGATGAGCCAAAAACAATCGAGAAAAAGGCGACTCGCAAAACGCCTGAAAAAACAAACAAGGTAGAATCGACAGGCATACCTGAACGTATTGATCAGAATGCAAAGACAATTCAGACATCGAGCGATACGTTCCAGCAGTGGGAAGACACGTGGATTGAATCTGGAAAAAACTCGTTCTTTGATGCAATCAACGCACGCTACAAAGTATTTCGAGAAATCCGCCGCAATGACAAAGAGAATGCACTGATTGTGAGTACGTATGAAAAATTGTCGCCGATGCTCAAGCGCTATGCGGAACTTGAATCTGCTATTCCACGTCTAACCGGACAGGAGGCGCAGGCATCCGATATGCGTGCAATCGAACAGATATTAATTGATATTGAAGCGGCTCTAACCGAGTTTGAATTTGCATGGAGTAAGAAAGATGCTCCAGCAGACAACGTGCCAGCGGGTGAAGATGCCAAGGTTGAAAAAGGTTCCAATCTTACCCAAAGAGCGCAGGATCTTCTCCTTCGGGGATTAGACATCTCCAATGAAAAAGAGATAGAGAAACAGCCAACAGTTCCGACTGAATCCGCATCTCCTGCTATTGAAACAGTTGAAGATTCACGAACTTTCAGCATTCCTCGCACAGCGCCATTCCAAATTGAAGTAAAAGACGATGCACGTCGCACACGCCACTTGCCATTCACTGTTGCGTTGAATACCAGTGCAACGCGTCATGGTCCGGTGCAGATTAACAGTACGAGAGACCAGTGGACACTCAGTGTTCCGCAGGACTTCCGCGGCACGGTAAACATTGTGCAGAACGGCGTTGAGCAGAAGTATGCATACGGAGTAAACGGATCGACTGTTGAAACACAGACGCCTGTAACACCAAACGTCCAAAAATCGATTCCCTTTCAGCCGACTATTCCAGCTGCCCAAGCACGTGAAACATTTGCTGGCTCAGTTGTAGAATATTTCCAGCAACCTGGTGGCATCAATCGTCTAACACAGCGTGTAGAAGCGATGTTCGCCGGTCGCTCTGAAATGTTGAAAGATAAAGCAGAGTACGGCGGTAGTGTTGAATGGAAAACCTACGCACAGGAGTCACAACAGCTTTTATCACGCTATTTGCTATCACTTTCTAATGGCAACTGGCCAACGGAACAATCGAAGAGAATTGAGCTTCTAGCCGCTGTCAGCGAACTTGAACAGGTCATCGCCGATTACAAGTTGGACCGCCCGAACTTGCCACACAGTCCTGATGAAAAACAGGATGGTCCATGGAAGGATGCGGAGAAGCAAAAATTGCCGTGGGATAAGCGTGTGACCGCGGTGACTGCTGCATATGACAAACTGAAGGCAGAATTTAAATCGGTTGATAATCCGAAAATGAAAGAAGTATATGACGAGTTCCGCAAGACGATGGCGATTTATTCGAATATCTATCTGCGCCTAACCGCGCCGAACGTCTATCGCGATGATCGGCAGATTGCCGCAACAGTGGAACAGATGGAACGTGTGTTGCATTACTACGAGCCAAAACTGCGCGACATTGGTGCTATTGCCGTACAGCCGGTCAGTGCAGAGAAAAAAGCAGACGGAGGATTCTTTGGTGGACTGCTGAACAAGGCGACTGAAATGGCAGGAACTGTTACCGAAAATGGCGCATCGAATGCTGCACTCGAGAAAACAGTGATGGATAATATGTTCAAGCCGGGACAGCCGCGCTTCGAGATTCGCCAGAACTTGATTCTCGGATCGACCCTCAAGCCGTTACAAAAACTCAGTGAACAGGAAGTTGAATCACTGTTGTACATTAAGGCGCACTTGCCGGATTTTGCCGGTATGGATGGCAGGTTAAATGCGAACGATTTGGCTGCGGTTGTCGATTCCATTCATCGCGATGTCATGAGTCGTCCGTATGATCTTCATAAGACGATCATGAGAGAGAAAAATATTCAGCCAGGAAGTTATCAGGATGTCGGTTTGCAGAAAGCACTCGGACTCGTACAAGTGATGTCTGCACAAGAGTCACAGCTGTATAACAAGGGTTTGAATGCAGAAAGTAGACCACTGACACGTTGGTTCTTCCGCACATTCCGCGGTGCAGATTACAACAAGCTACAGAATGCCAAAGCACAGCTTGGTCAATTGTATGCCGTGCGTGCGCAGATCCCATCAGAAGTTCGTGCAAATATTGATAAGCAGCTCAAAGATTTCGTCGAGAAATCCCATCTGCCGTCACATGCATCGACAAGAGATCGTGGTCACGCACCTGTCACCGAAGCGGACATGCGGGCGTTTGAAAAACATGCTGCGGTTCTTAAAGAGGTAAGCAAGCGTTCTTTGAAAGATGTTGTTGATCGCACGGGAGCAAAAATTGAAACCTATCTGCCGGATGGCCTCTCAGTTGAATTCATCGACTGGATGCTCGATGCGCAGACACGTGCAGACGGACGCAAGGGAACTCCTCCAGGATCCACTTTCTGGATTGAAGGCGCACCGGTGTCGACCGCCGCAGAACGCCGTGCGAAAGCCGGACCTGTCGCAAACAACAAAAAAACATCTTCTCCAGAAGAGTCCGACACAAGCATCGATCTTGGCTCTCCTTCGGTTGATCTTGGATCACCGGCTATCGATCTTGGTGCTCCGTCCGATATGCCTGAGAATGCAGAATCAATTCCTTCTGTTAAGCCACAGCAGACAATCAAGAAGGCAACGGATTCAGCACCTGCTGCACCGGTATCTAAGCCTTCTGTCACATCAGCACCACCATCAATTCCTTTATCAAAAATTGAAAGAGTGAAGCCGACAGAGAATCAGATTGATGGCACTATTCCTTCAGAATTTCTCGAGAAGGTCGATGTACCTAAGAATGTACAGGAGCGCTTTGCAGTGATTGATAAGGCATATAGCGATCTTTATAAAAAAGTTTTTAGTCCTAACTATCGAATCAAAGAAGAGCAGTATTTAGATCAGGTTATGGATCCTACTGCGCGTGCAGCGATGGTACGTGATGTTGAAAGTCTAAAAACAGAAGTTAGAAATCAAGTTGTAAAAGAATGGCGCGAAGCTCGTGCTCAATTTGCAAATGCTCCAGAAGCATCAAGTGGCAACAGCTTCTCATTCAATAACTTACTCAAGCCAAGTGGTAATAGCGTTGTCGCCGAGAAATTTATTGCAGCTCGTGCCGAAGAATATAAGGCAGCAAAAAACGATGTCGAACGCGCTCGAATGTTTGCTGAAGATGCCAAACTTCGTCCGTTCCTTCCACTGACAGCAAAACAGATAGAAGCATTGATACTTATGAAAGCGCTGCTGCCAAAAATCGCCGGACCCGATGGTAAACTCAATACAAAAGACGACATGGCGGGTTATGCTAAAGGCAAACGAGAAACACGCGATACTTTTGGAACAGCGTATCCCGAAGTAACTCCGCTTGAACAGCAGTTTGGAGATGCTGCCGAGGTAATCGATACCATTGGAGCCGCAGATCGTCGCAATCCTCAGGGCGCACTAAAGCAGTTAGAGAAGGCGATTGGTGCAACGATTAAAACGGATCCGATGAATGGATTGAACATTGAGACAATTGACTGGATGCTTGCTGCACAAAAAAGTCCAACAGCTCCAACAGGTCTGCCCGCTGGTATGACTGTGCGTTTTGGCCAGGGTGAACAGATTCTGATCTCTGATATATCAGCTGAAACTGGATCAGTCGGTCCTGAAGTTGATCTCGGTTCTCCATCACAATAAAAAGGTATTAACTCTGCAACGCGACCTCAATTAGAATAAAGACGAGGACGACGAGGAGGGCTATCCACCATGTTAAAATTCCGATGAGATGGAAGAGGGTGATGACGGTGACAGCGATGCCAAGAAAGACACCTTGGCGCAGCGCAATGCCGATTGTTTTGCCATCGTCCCATGCATTAAGTGGGAACCATTTCCACAGTGCGTAGAGTAGCAATGTCATCACTGATGTCACACTCAAAAATAGCGACGCGAAGAATGCAGTAAGGGCGGGAGCAGGGGAGAGAAGAGGGCTGACGCGCAAGAGAACAGCAATCAACGATGTAATCGAAAGAAGAGCTGCGACAGAGATGGAATAGAGGAGCGAGGTCATGATTGAGGGGCAGATGTTGGCTGTGCATTGTTTAAGAATTCACCCAACGCTTTAAAATCATCGAATAGCGCTTGTCGTAGTCCGGGGTTATGCAGTGCAGCCGCAGGATGATAAATCGGAAAAATTGTCTGCTCACCAAGAAGCTGCGCCTTACCATGAGCATCAGTAATGCTCATCTTTGTGAAGAACTGCGTCAGTGCATGACGACCAAGTGGTGCAATCACTTTCGGTTTAATAATCGATAGTTCCATTTGCAAGAAGGGGAGACATGCTTCTTTCTCTTCCGGGGTCGGATCCCTATTTTCCGGCGGACGGAACTTCACGACATTGGTGATGTAGACATCCTCACGCTTCAGTCCAATTGATGCGAGTAATTCATCCAACAATTTTCCTGCCTGTCCGACAAACGGAATTCCCTGCTCATCCTCTTTTTGTCCGGGGGCTTCTCCTACAAACACAATCTCACTCTTTGGATTGCCACTTCCCATCACAGGATTTGCGGTTTTTGCGATCTCAATACCTTTCCAGGCAAAGAGTTTTTCTTTTACGTCGTCGAGAGTCAGGGGAGTCATCGGCAGAGAGGATACCATGAAAATTCTGCGTGGTCCGTATGAGTTGCAGATTGAAACAAATGGTGGAGCTGAGGGGATTTGAACCCCTGACCTCTTCCATGCCATGGAAGCGCTCTAGCCAACTGAGCTACAGCCCCAATCGGTGAGTGTTAAAAAGATGGTGCACCCGGCAGGATTTGAACCTACGACTTCCAGATCCGCAATCTGGCGTTCTATCCGGGCTGAACTACGGGTGCACGCTTTAGCTCATTTTGAGCCCGCAAAGGCTACCATTGGCTTTGTCCCGGCACAATACCGGATTCTAGCCTTATTTCTCGAGGATAAGCCTCTCCACCTCCGCAATCGTCTCTTCTAGTTTTCCTTCTCTGTTCACAACCGATGCGGAACAGTGCTTTGCGTATGCGAGTTCTTTCTCCATGCTCTCCATGCGGCGTGCGAGTTCATCGTCGGAAATCGGCGAGCGCTTGGTGATGTGTTCAATCAACTGCGTCTGACTTTCTGGGAGAATAAAAATCGACTGCAGTCGATGTTCTCCGTCTTTAAAAATCGGATGGTTTTGAATGCTGACGAATCCCTGAACATCTACCTCACGAATCACCGTCTTGCCTTGTTCAATAAATGGAACGATTTCATCGACCATGGTGCCGTAGCGCGCACCTCCATGAACAATCGCCCATTCGAGTGTCTTGTTAGCGGCAATCAATGAGTCGAATTCCGCATCGCTGACGAAATGATAGAGCTCTTCGGTTTCACCATCACGCTTTGCTCGTGTGGTTGCGGAGCGGGGGATGTGGAATTCCGGATGCATGGCACGAATGCGCTTGAGAATGACGCTTTTTCCGACGCCGCTGGGGCCAATTAATAGCACCAATTTCCCATCTCCTGAATGTGCCGTTTTGGTCATGTTTTTGGGCTCCATACGTGGATTCTACCCTATCATTTCCCCTTGTCCAAATTCGTATCTTTTGATACAATAGAGGGTTCGCTCATTAACAATCACCTACCACAGCAGGGAGAGAGAATAGCTCCAATTAGAAGCTATGAAGCTGAGTAGCTCAGAAGCTATTTTCCCTCCCTGCCTCGCGGCTGACCACCGCGCGACCCGTCGCTCACTGAGCGCCGCGGCCGAGGCTCCCTCCTAGAGAGGGATCCAACCACAAACATCAACACACACGCATTCTCCGGCTACACAGGAGACAAACATACACAAAACAAACATACACGGGCGGCGCGCTCCGTTAACGCGTCAACCGTGGTAGGGAGTGAGGATGGTCTCCTCATTCCAAGGCACACGCGTGTCTTGGGCTCAAGCCCGCTCTTCCTTTTACTCTTTCGCCCTTCCGGGGCACAGGGGTGTGAGGAGGGGCGGGTTTTTTAAACGTCTTTCTTCGTAAATCCGTTGTCGTCCGTATCTTTGTCGTCTTCAGCTGCATGTTGTTCCATGAGCTTCTTGCCGACAATGGATCCAATAGCACCACCAATAATAACGCCGGTTACGACCTGCTTTACGATTTTACCCGGTTTGGAAATCTTCTTCTTGCGACGGAATGGCCACATAGACGACAGTATATCATAGGAAAACCTGTAATTGATTGATTTTCTGTTTTATTGACAAATAGACCAATTATGATTAGAATTCTTTACATCTGTGCATCCGTGGTGGATGCACGCGGTCATTAAGACCATCGTCGAGTAACATTGCGAGGAGTGCCCAAATGTTCCGTGTGTTGTGTGCTGCTGTGATTGTCGGAGTTGCCTCTATCCACTCTGTCTATGCCGCGGAGGCTGTTAATTTGGCCGGCTTTGGCTGGTCTACGGAGTTGCCTCACGAGTCGAGCGTTGTTCAACCGCAAGCTGCTCAGGATCGCGAAAAAGTCTACGGCCATGTGAACGCGATGATTCCCGAACTCAAGATTGAAAATAGCGGGGTGATTCGCACCCTGCGCGATGTGAACAAGGCTACTTTGGACTTGGACTGGGCATGGGCCCAGCACACCGCCGAAGCCGACATCTTGACCATTGTTCTGCGTGAGACGGACGGCAAGAGTGTGTTGGTACAGATCTATGCCGATACAGGGAAGTGCGTCATCTCTACGAAGGAACGTCAGACAGTTCAAGAAGGTGATGAGGCCAAGGAAGTTGAGAAGATCACTGAGCTTGCAACCGGTACGATTGCCTATCGGGATGGTGATAAGTATGCAGTCGACACAGACCATTGGCAAAAAGTGCGAGTCCAGGATGCGAATGGAATGATCTCAGTCTTCATGATGCCGGCCGATGGAGAGCCTGTTTCAAAGGGTCATGGCTATAATCCGAAAAAGCCAGTTACCCAAACCAAGATCGATGTCAAAAACTTTCCCAAAGGAAAGATTGCCATCACAAACAGGCCCATTTCCCGTCCGGAGCTGGTGGCTGGCGCACGCTATGAGAGCTTTGTGCGCAATGTGACGATGGCATCAACAAGGAAGTAAAAGTGCTCGGCGATTCTAGAGAGTCTGACGGTTCGTCCGTCAGGCTCTTTTTTTAATGCCCGCTATCCCACTCAATTTCCGGATAGCCCTTCAGGTGGCCCAAAATCCGTTCTTCAATATCGCGCAGGGTCGCAGCATCTCGTGCTTCAATGCAGATGCTCAAACATGGTGATGTGTTGCTTGCGCGGATACCTGCCCATGCTCCTTCGCCAAATTCGATACGAGCGCCATCGAGCGTGAGCACTGTGTGGTTCTGTTGGAAGTGAGTCACGACGTCATCGACAATACGGAACTTGTGCTCGTCGGGAACTTTTGGACGACGTTCGTCGGATTGATGAACCTGTGGGAATGCAGAGAAGAGAGAAGACAATGTTTTTCCGCTCGCTCGGAGAATCGAGAGGACGCGGAGACATGCGGCCAATGCATCATCAAAGGCATAATAATTTTCGCCGCAGAAGAAATGTCCGGACTGTTCTCCGCCTAACATGCTTCCTGCCTCGCGCATGGCATGTTCGACAAATGAATGTCCCACTTTGCACATCACCGGCTTTCCACCCCACGCCTTAATTTCTGTTTGGAGTATGCCGGAGTTGCTGACGGTAAAGACAACCGGTGCGCCGGGATAGCGAGATAAGTGATCTTGTGCGAGGAGCAGCAAAATCTCATCGGCCGATCGAATGGTTCCTGTTTCATCCACCAATCCCAAACGATCTCCATCACCATCAAAGGCGATACCAACCATCAACTGATGCTCAAGCACCGTGCTCTGCAAATCTTTCAATGTATCGCGCTTGCTTGGATCCGCTGGGTGATTGGGGAACGTGCCGTCTGGCTCCGTGTAGAGCTCTACCACTTCGGCGCCGCACTTGCGCAGGACATCACACGCAACAGGACCTGCGATCCCGTTTCCGCCATCAACTGCAATGCGCATGCCATGTGCTGTATTGGCGAACAAGTTTGAGAGATGTGCAATATACGGCGTGATTGCATCGATCGCGCGGACTGATCCTTCTGCTTCTCGTAATGCACCGCGATCAATACGCTTTTTTAATTCCTGAATATCATCGCCGGCGAAGGCCTCCGCACCATGGATGCTCAGCTTTAGCCCGTTGTCATGCGCAGGGTTGTGACTAGCGGTGACTTGTACGCCACCATCCAGTTCCAGTTCACAGATCGTGAAAAAGTTTACCGGGCTCGCTGTTGCTCCAATCAGTAATACCTCGCACCCAGCTGCAACTAATCCTTCTACCAAGGCTTTCTCCAATTCGGGTCCGTGTGTTCGCGCATCACGTCCTACACACAATCGTGGATGATCGGCTTTTGTGCGTTCATGGAGTTCGGTTCCAAATGCTTGGCCAATGAGACGGCATGCGTCAGGACTCAATTGCTCATGGGCGCGGCCGCGGATGTCGTACGCACGGAAAATGCGGGGATCAATGTGAGACATATGTAGAAGAATAGGGGATATCGCCACGCGTGAAAATACAAGACATATAAAAATTAGCTACCAGCTACTTCCTACCTCCTACTTCCTTAAACCACCAACTGCTGGATGAATACAACCGCAGCTCCAGCGAGCAGAATCACCACCAGACCGATCATCGACCGAATAATCAGGTCTTTGCTCTTCTTATATTGATCCTCACTTCCAGCGCTTACGACCATCATGACGCCGGCATAGACGACAATCGCGAAGGCGACCAATGCAAGGAATCCGAGCGCAGCGCCAACGACGTCGGCAATACGCTGAATAATTGGATCCGGAGTCGAACCAGTTGGGACTGTGGCGATCACATCTGCAGACAAGCCGAGGGCCAGTTTGATGCTTCCGGCAATGAGCATCAGGAAGAGTCCTGTTGCAACTCCAGCAATGGTCTTTTTCAGCAACTCCGTTCCATCCTCTTTTCCGAACGAAGACACAGCGCGCAGACCGCTGATGATAATGATGAACACCGACACGACGACCGCGAGGGTCATGAAGAAATCGAGAATACCGGCAATTTCGAGGGTCAGAATATTGGCTCCGGTCTGGGCTGAGCCGTTGTTCCACGTTCCTCCTGGAAGATAAAAAGCAGCGACTAGTCTGTCCGACACATACGCAAGCATGAGACCGACGCAGGTTGATGCAATCGTCGTTCGAGCTTTGGAGAGTTTGTCATCTTCCTGACTATTAATGAGCTTTAAGCCCGCGCGGACAATAATGAAAATACCGATTGGCGTTAAAACACCAAGAACCGCTGAGCGAATTGCGCCGGCAATACCGACGTATCCTCCTCCGCCAAATACGGCAAAAAGGTTATTTGGATCGGATACTGCACCAGCGGGGCCGCTGATCTGCGCATGGGCACTCGTTGTAAGCAGATCGCCAATGAGAGAGAGGAGGTGCATCATATTAGCTGCCGACACTGCTGATACCGATAACAAAGTTCACAATCACAAAGCAACAGAGCACGATGATAATTGCGATTGCCGTCGTGAAGAGGACTTTCTTCGCGCGATCCTTCAATCCTTCATCGGTGGAAATGACGAGCATGAATCCTGCAGCAAGGAATGCAAGGACGCAGAGTGCACCGAAAATTTCGAGTAAGTAGTTGGCGATACCAATAATCTGCGTTGAGAGGACGCCTGTTCCATTGGTAGGAAGGAATCCTTCAATAATAAAGTTTGCGAGTGTTACAACCGCGACACCAATAAGTCCGTTGAAGAAGCGCTTCTTGGTCTGCTCCGTTTCACTGTCTTCTCCCTGAAGAACAATGAGGCGGAATCCCTGGTAGACGATGACGGCACTCACTGCAGCGGAGACCATCAAGCGCATGAAGAAGACAATCGAATCAAGTGCAGTTGCAACCGGAGCGGCATTCACAATCGTTCCGCTCGCAAAACCCGGGCCAACTGCTTGGACAATTAATCCTGCAACGCTCACCACCACTGCACCGCTCACTCCGTACGCAATCGCACTCTTCGTATCGTTAATCGTGCTGTCCTCTTCACTTTCAAGCATCAGTCGGACGCCGTAGTAGAAGAACATCAAAATTGCGATCGCTAGAAAAATATATTCAAGCGCAGGAATAATCATCGACACAGCGTAGTCACTGACTCCCGCTGCACCGCCCGACCCACAGGGCAGACCGTCCGCTACGCCACAGGGGTTACTCACTGTTGGAATCGTTGGGACGGGAATCCCAAAGACTGCGTCAGCAGCGAGCTTTTGGCCCATGAGGGAGAGGGTTTCTAGGAAGGACATAAATCTCTCTATTATAGCAAAAATGGGCCTTTTTTGCCATCAAATCGCAGAATGAGGCTTCCAAAATACCCCTTCCCAAGCGGGCAAAAACACGGTTTCTTTCATTGATACACTGCATTGTCCCGATACAATAAACCCATGCAATACACCTCTTCTCCGGCGTATACCGCCCCTCTATCGGCATCCACTCGTTCTCAGGCCTATGGCCTTCTGGCCTTTGCAATGGCTCTAACCATGCTTGGCATCTATATAGCCATGCAATTTGCCGGTTTGCTGCTTAGTTCTGGCCTGCACCTCGTCTTCGCGATTGCTGAATTAGCCCTGATTTTTACGGCTCAATGGTGGTCTCGTTCAAGCCCGTTAAATTACATCCTCTTTGCAGCTTTTCCGCTTCTGTCAGGGCTCTCCATCACTCCCTATCTGCTGATGGTAGCTACCGGCTATGTGAACGGCCCCGAAATCCTCTGGAATGCTGTTTTAGCGACCGTTTGGCTCAGCTTGGCGGCAGTGGTCCTGTCTCGTATTGCTCCAGGCCTTTCCGCATGGGGAAAGGCCCTGTTTTTCGCCCTTTTAGGCCTCCTTGGAGTGACACTCTTTCAGCTCTTTATTCCCGCCCTTCGGACACAAGGCATGGAATTGATCATTTCAGGCGGTGCATCGGTCCTATTTGGTCTTTTCCTTGCGTTTGATATCCAGCGTTTGCAGCAGCAGAGTGCCATTGGAGCCAATCCATTCCTACTCGCTCTCAGCTTGTATTTGGACATCTACAACCTCTTCCTAGCCGTATTGCGCTTTATGGTGGCGCTATCGGGAGAACGGCGATGACAGATACCCGATCTCCGATATCCGTACGGAAATCTGAGATCTGAAATCGGATATCTGAGCCAGATTTCCCCTTTACAAGGCCTATTACGATCCCTACTCTACCGCGTACTTATGGGAAAGCGACCTACACCGAAGAAGAAGCGCGCTAAGCGCGCAACAAGACTCCAGCACTCACACTACGTGGGTCTCGAGGTTGAACGCCTACTCCAGCGCAGCAATTCGCCATACGCTGGTCCTGCTGAGCCAAAGAACAAAGTAGAGAAAGCAATCACACGCATCAAAGCTTAAGTAACGGTCCTTAGTTCCATTCTTGCTTTTCTATGGCTCGCCGACGCCACCAGTCCCGCATCGCCGTCATGCAGGTTCTGTTTGAATGTGAGCAGCATATGAAGGCCGAGCCGCTCATGGCGCTGGAAATGAATGAAGAAGAGTTGGGAGAGCTCGATAAAGATTTTGCAGATCTTCTGCTAAAAGGAGTATTGGACAACAAGGATGAACTTGCGAAAGTGATTCAGGAGCATGCTCCAGGATGGACGCTTGATCGCATGGATCCAGTTTCTCGCTGCACGTTATACATCGGTGCATGGGAATTGATCCACGGCAATGACGCTCCTCCAGCTGTGGTCATGAACGAGTGCATCGAAATTGCCAAGGAGTTCGGTACCGAAGAGTCCGGCAAATTCGTGAATGGTGTCTTGAACGCGATGGTGCAGAAGTAGGGTGTCATGGTGAGCCCGGACGAACCATACACACGTGTATATTTGTTATTTTTCTTGAGCATTTTTCTCTATACTGACTTCCGATGACCGCATCCTTTGTAAACCTAGAGAAGACTATTGGCTGTCACTTCCGCAACAAAGATCTGCTTGTACAGGCTTTGACGCATCGCAGTTCCGTGCGCGAAAGCAGGCGGACCGGACATAACGAACGTCTGGAATTCTTGGGTGATGCGGTGTTGGAACTTGCTGCAACGGAGTATCTCTACCATCTGTCCGAGAAGCCGGAAGGAGAGCTGACCAACTGGCGCTCTGCTCTTGTGCAGCGTGAGCACCTTGCGTCGGTTGCGCGTGATATTCAGCTTGGCCAGTATTTGCTTCTGTCACGCGGTGAAGAGGCAAGCGGTGGACGCGATCGTGATTCAACATTGGCAAATGCTGTTGAGGCGGTGATTGGTGCAATCTATTTGGATAGGGGATTCGAGGATGCAAAGCACTTCTGTTATCAGTTCATTCTGCGCAAACTTGAAGGTCTTCTGGCCCAAGGAAAGCACCGCGATGAAAAGAGTGTCTTCCAGGAATTTGCCCAGGAGAAGCACGGCATTACACCGCACTACGAAGCATTGGAAGCAGTTGGCCCCGATCACCTCAAGAAATTCACGTGTGCTGTGTTTATTGGTGAAGAGAAAGTGGCTGAAGGCTCAGGTAACTCAAAGCAGAAGGCCGAACAAGCTGCTGCAAAAGCGGGACTGAAGGCTAAAGGTTGGAAATAATTACGGTTTCATTACAACTGCTCCAATTCTCAGTTGAATCCATATCTGGGTCGGTATAACCGGGGTTAAATCTATGCCGAGTTCTTCTGCCATTCCTCGTAGCTCGTCTGAATATTCAAAAGGATCAGCACTCTGTCCTATCAGGTTATAGTGGAGACGACAATGTGGATCTACCTCTTCTAACAGCGCTTGGAGTGGTTTGCGTGTTTCTCCAATTCCCACAAACACTTCACCTTTTCTATTACGGAAAAGCTCCTGCCCTTCAAGAGCATCAAGAAGCCTATTATTCAGCGCCGTTACTTCTTCTTGGCGCGTGATAAACCAGTCGATATCGATGGTGCTCATAGCCGGAGGCTACGCTCACTTCATGTTGAGCTCAATATCCACACCGAGTCATCGGACCCATACCCACCGGGTTGTCGGTGCAACGGTTGAATAGTCAACGTCCTCTCCTGTTTCCAGATTCTGAGGATGGAGCGCGAGCTCCTCATTATGCTGAGCATACACAATCCGGAGAGCATCAGTGCACACATTCTGAATGGCCGATTGCGGTGCGCAGAGAGTGAATCGTATTTTGCTCTTGAGGACCTTTTCTGCGCCGATGGGTTTTGCACCGCGAATATTGAAGGTCGCAAATCCCTCTTCTATTAGAACATCATGAAATAATACGATGCTTGTTGTAGTGGTCCACTTCACAGGTGTTCCATCGAATGTCTGTCCGGTTTTCGCGTTGCGCAACGTCCAGTCGATGGAAGGGAGGGGCAGACCGGAATCAACAACCACAGCAATATCAGGTACATCTATTGATGCATCAATAGCTTCCAGTTTCCAGTTCGCAAAAACGACCGGTTTCGTAGTCAGACGCACGCCGCGTCTTGGTGCGATAAGGTCTCCACTTAAATGTGGTGGATATACTAGATACGCTTCGGCGTATGCCAGTGGCATACACAAGCACAGAGCTGCAGCCGCTAAACGGAGGGCATAATGCTTCATTTCATTTTAATCTCGATGTCGACGCCGGACGGCAACGACAGAGATTGCAATGACTCGACCGTCTTGAACGTCGTCTCCGTGAGGTCGATGAGGCGGCGGTGCGTGCGCATTTCGTACTGGTCACGTGCGTTCTTGTGAACGAACGTCGACTTGTTCACTGTGAACTTGCGAATGCGTGTAGGCAATGGGATTGGTCCGTGGACAATCGCACCCGAGCGCTCTGCAGTGTCGATGATCTTTCCAGCGGCTTCATCAAGCACGCGGTGATCGAACGCGCTCAAGCGGATCCGGATTCCCGGAACAGCAGACTCAGTCTTTTTGGATTTTGACTTGGTTTCAGGCTCAGCCGCGTCAGCAGACTTCTTTTTAGATGTCTTCTTTGTCGTTTCTTTAGCGTTCTTAGCAGTCATGAGCTTTGGGGGAAGGAGCGGGGGGAGAATAAAGATCGGGGGTAGGGGACCCCGGCAAGCCGGGGCGCCCCTAGCCGATCGTGTATTACAGAATCTTGGTAACAACACCGGAACCAACTGTGCGTCCACCTTCGCGGATAGCAAAGCGTGTACCTTCTTCGATAGCAACTGGAGCAACGAGTTCAACAACGAACTTCACGTTGTCACCAGGCATCACCATTTCGACGTTGTCAGGAAGAGTTACGGCACCAGTTACGTCCGTTGTGCGGATGTAGAACTGTGGCTTATATCCCTTGAAGAATGGCGTGTGACGGCCACCTTCCTCTTTTGTAAGGATATACACCTCGGCGTCGAACTTCGTGTGAGGCTTGATAGAACCTGGCTTGGCCAAAACCTGACCGCGCTCAATGTCCTCGCGCTCAATACCGCGGAGCAGGAGACCGACGTTATCACCGGCCTGACCCTGGTCGAGGAGCTTGTGGAACATTTCAACACCAGTACAAACAGTCTTCTTTGTCTCGCGGATACCAACGATTTCCAATTCTTCGTTGATCTTCACGATACCCTGCTCGATGCGTCCTGTAGCAACAGTACCGCGTCCCTTAATGGAGAACACGTCCTCAATGGACATCAAGAAAGGCTTATCAAGAGCGCGCTGTGGCTCAGGAATGTAGGAGTCGAGTGTGTCGAGCAGTTCCTTGAGCTTACCAACAGCTTCAGCATCACCTTCGACAGCCTTAAGAGCTGAACCCTGGATGATTGGAGTTGTGTCGCCAGGGAAGCCGTACTTCGTAAGAAGCTCGCGGACTTCGGACTCAACGAGCTCAACGAGCTCAGGGTCCTTCACCATGTCGATCTTGTTCAAGAAGACAACGATGTACTTCACACCAACCTGACCAGCAAGCAGGATGTGCTCACGAGTCTGTGGCATTGGGCCGTCTGGAGCAGAGCAAACGAGAATTGCACCGTCCATCTGAGCGGCACCAGTGATCATGTTCTTGACGTAGTCGGCGTGTCCAGGACAGTCGACGTGTGCGTAGTGGCGCTTGTCGGACTCGTACTCAACGTGCGAGGTGTTAATGGTAATACCGCGCTCGCGCTCTTCTGGAGCGTTGTCGATCTGCGAATAGTCCTTCTTTTCCCCTGTGGGAGAGAAGTTCATGGAAAGAGCGGCCGTCAGAGTCGTCTTACCGTGGTCGACGTGACCAATGGTTCCAACGTTGACGTGCGGCTTGGTGCGTTCGTATTTCTTAGCATCAGCCATAATGAGAGGGGAAGAAAGGAAGAAAATGACACGTTTGAGGGCGAAAGTGCCCCCTAAATGCCGCGAAAGTGTAGGGAATCGGCGAGAACGGGTCAATACCAAATACACGGCCAGTTTCTAGCTGTTAGCTGATAGTTTTTAGAAACTAACCTGAAAGCTAAAAGCTATCAGCTAAAAACTCGTCATTCCGCCAACATCCCCTCTCTCTGTAATTCCACCATCTGCCTATACGTTGGACTCGTCGTCATTAGCTCTTCATGGGGTGCAAATGCCGTAATACGGCCATTTTCCAGGACAGCGATGCGGTCAACCCGACGGACAGTCGACAGGCGATGGGCGATAATCACCGCCGTTCTTCCTTCTATAAGGCCACTGATGCCCTGCTGCACTGCTCGCTCGGTAACCGAATCAAGGGCGCTTGTCGCTTCGTCCAGGACCACGATGTCTGGCTTCTTTAATATAGCGCGTGCGATGGCAACTCGTTGGCGCTGACCTCCGCTCAATCGAATACCCCGGTCGCCAATCAGCGTGTCGTAGCCTTGGGGGAGTTCCGCAATGAACTCCGATGCCGCCGCTCGCTCCGCAGCTTCCATTACTTCTTCCTTTGTAGCCTTTGGCCGCGCGTAGCGAATATTTTCCAAGATGCTGTCGTTAAACATCAGGTTGTCTTGGAGCACCAAACCGATGCGTGATCGCCACCAGGCGACATCCAAGTCGCGCATATCAATACCATCGACCTGGATACTGCCGTTCGATACATCATAAAATCTGTTCAACAACATCGCGATAGTCGACTTGCCGGCACCTGAGTGACCGACAATGGCCACATGCTCGCCGGGTCGAATGGTCATACTAATGTCGTGCAGCACGCCACGCTCCATTTCGACGACATCTGTGACCGTCGATTCCCCATCCGCATGTTCCACATGATCGGCGGTCTGTTCAGGAATCATTTCCTCAGGTGGCACTTCTTTGATGGGGCCATTTTTGTATGCTTTTCGATCGAATTGTTTTTCCTTTGGATACTCGAATGACACATGGTCGAATGTGATTTCACCGCGGATCGGATCAATGATTTGTGGATGTTCCTTATT
>JBGAVO010000010.1:0-45531 GCA_044228075.1 Candidatus Peribacteraceae bacterium | reverse complement strand
CTTAAAGCGTACATACGGAACAATGAGCAGCCGAATCCCGATCCACCCACTTCTTTAACGCCCTTTGGATATTCATTGAAGTGCACAATCTGTCCATCGGTGCGCTTTTCCCAGACGATGCTGTAACCCTGTATGGGGCAGCGATACGGTGCGACGACTGCCACCGTATGATCATCCAGCGCTTTCAACATCATCTGCAATGTCGCTGGTTCGGGCACGATGTCATCTTCCAGTGTAAGGGCCAGCGATGTCGTGCAGGTGGACAGCAGAACGTTGTAGGCACGCACAACAGCCATCTCGTACAAATAGGCTGACCGACGATCGCGCACTCGTCCGCGTACCAGCTTGTCGAATGATGTCTGCCAGAAATCGGGCAAGGGGTCATAGGTATAGGTCACCGATGCGAATGGAAGATCGGCAATAGTCCGACGTAGTAGCGCATCAAATGCCGCATCATTGCTGTTGTTGTACCAGTGCAGATGCACGGTTGACCGGTCACATTCCAAGTTTTTTACACCAGCAAGATAGCGTTCAAATACTTCTGTACGTCCGCAAAACGGGGTGAAAATGGTTATATCGCGTCCCCTTAGGTTCGCGGAGTTGAAGTAGTCCGGAGGCAAGCGGTTGATTCTACTGTCGCCGTGAATGTTGTAGTAAACGGTCGCGTCTGCTTTCGCAGCCGTGTATGGAGTGCTTAGAATGCGCTGATAGATATCCCAGTCTTCATATGCATGTGGAATAACATGATATCCACCCACAATATCGAACGCCTGCCGGCGCATGAGCGCATGGGAAGAAATGAAGTTTGCCTTCCCAATCAGCTCCAGTTCGAATGCGGGACTTACTCTTCGTGTTGAGTCTTCGCCAAAGCACTGCACATCGCCATAGGCGATGCCCACGCGCGGATCGTGCATTTGGTGTAGACACTTCTCGACATACTGCGGATGCAGACGATCATCTGCATCAAGGAACATCAGAAATGGCGATGTTGTTGCAGCTGCGCCTGCATTGCGTGCGAGCGAAATATTGTCCCATTCACCGCGGAGATAGACGACTCCTTTATGGGCATACTGCTTCGCAACCTCTGCCGTATTGTCCGATGAGCAGTCATCAACCACGACAATCTCACGAATATCGAATGTTTGATCGAGGACACTCTCAATCGCTTTTCCAAGATACTGGGCGTAGTTATGGCAGGGGATGATGACGGCAACGTCATCCCCGCGCATTTCATGCAATGGTGTTTGCCGCCTGCTTCCTTTTATCGGCAACACAGGAACAAACGGTGCGAGCACCCTATAGCGCAAGTGCCGTAACACCGATGGCATCGGTAGTCCGGTTTGGTTCCAGAGCCGTTTGAACGTATGTAAAAAGGGGTATACAAGCGATTTCACCTCTGCACTGTATCATATGGCCGATGGATACAATCCTGTTTGTCAGCCACGAAGCCTCGCGAACCGGCGCACCTGCGTCCCTCTTGGCGATTGTCCGTGAACTCGCTCAATCAGGTATGTCCTGTGAAGTGTTAGTGCTTCGTGATGGGCCATTGGTTGCCGAATTCGCGTCGGTCTGTCCAGTGACGGTTGTATGGAAGGCGCCTCCACCTGTGGTTACAACAGAGCGTTTTTTGTTGCGTTTGATACTGAAGATCGTTCGCGAAGTATCCGCTATTCCCGGTCGTATCATCGGGCGGATCCGCCTTGCTCGGTTTATGAAGCGCATACAATCGAAAAAGATCCGTGCGGTGTATTTGAATAGTGCTGTCAGTTCGTCGGTCATTCATCAAATGCGACGTCTCGATTGTCCTATCATTTCTCATATCCACGAGTTGTCTTGGGGGCTGCTCCATAGCGGTCATCCGGACAATCTTGCGACGATGCTCTCGTCATCAGCGGCCATCGTCGTTCCCGCGCAATGCGTCGCCGCTCATCTGTCGTCTGTGTATGGTGTTCCATCTGACCGACTCCATGTCATTCCCGAGGCAGTCGCCGATCCGCACGTGACCGATCAGAAAAGTGATATCCCATCTAATGCGTTTGTCATTGCGATGGCAGGCACAGTCGACTGGCGAAAGGGGATTGATCTGTTTGTGGCTTTAGGTAGGGCTCTTCGCGATTCTTTGCCTCAGGCGCACCTTCTCTGGATTGGTGGTGGGCGGGAGTTTCCTCTGTTTCAGCGAACGTGGCGTTCTCTGTATCAGATCGATGATGCCCTCGCTGCACGGTTTCACTTTGTCGGTGAACAGACCTCAGTCACTTCATTGCTCAACCGCGCCGATGTGTTTGCCCTTACTTCACGAGAAGATCCACTGCCTCTTGTCCACATAGAAGCAGCAATGCTACGTAAACCCATAGTCTGTTTTTCGGCTTCAGGTGGGGCTCCGGAATGGATTGGGGAAGCGGGGATTGTTGTGCCGTATCAAGATGTTGATGCGATGGCTGAAGCAATTATCGAACTTGCGAATGATCCCGAACGTCGAAAGCGGATGGGAGAGATCGGACGAGCGATGATGATCGAAAAATGTGTGCCAGGCGTGGTGGCGGGACAGGTGCGAACAGTGATCGAACAGGTCTTATAACCCAATCTCATCCGCAACTGACTTCATTGCGTCCAATGTAATGCCAATGAATTCGTCGAGCGAGATGCCCAACAACTCTTCACATTGGTTAATTTGCGAACGGTCGACCTGTGCAGCAAAGCCCTTATCCTTCAGCTTTTTCTTCACACTGCTGACTTCCACGTCAGCAATCTTTTTACTTGGGCGAACATACGTCACAGCAATGATGAATCCTGTGAGCTCATCCACACAGTAGAGTGCTTTGCGAAGCATGGTATCGAGCGGATAGTCCGCGCCGTAGAGATGCGCATAGTGCGCACGGATATCTCCGAGTAATTCCACAGGAGCTTTTATTGAACTCAATAATTGTTCAAGAGTTTCACCACAGTGCTTCTCTGCATCTTTATTCAGCTTGTCCCAATCCAAATCGTGCAGCATGCCAGCCACTTTCCATGTCTGAGGGTCTCCACCAAACTTCTTTGCCAACGCTTCCATCGCTGCTCCCGTTGCAATCAAATGTGCACGTGTCTGGTCTGCGTGCTCCTCAATTAATCCATGTGCTGCTGGAAGCAGGTGGCCGTAGTCCGCATGTTGAAGTAGATGGGCTGAGCTTGAATCGAGTGAGAGTGCAGGCTCCGTTGTTTTCGATGCAGAAGACCCTCCACCAAACAGTGATAGCGACTTCAGAAAATCTTCGGCAAAGTCGGTGGGCACCAATGCACCGACAGCCAAGTAGCCGATTGTCTTGGTGCTCTGTTCGCCGTACTGTTTGCGCATCTGCTCATCGGTATGCGCTTTACGCATAATGTCCGAGAAGTCGAAGAACTGAACACCGGCTTCATAGCATCGTGCCGCAAATTCTGCCATTTGCTTCTGCGTTCCTGCGTAATTGGTCATGGGATACAGACAGTTCGTGTAGTGCACACGACCGTCCGCATCGTGCAGTGTTGAAGTATCATGAAGATGCTCTGTTGAGTGGTTACCGATTTCAATCCCGAGTTGACCGATTGCGTTAGCTGTCACGCCGGGGTTTAGTTGGTCATCGGCAATGATTACCACTTTTTTGGAGCGATAGCGTGCCTCCGCTTCTTTAGCGGAGAGATTTCTCTCTTCTGGCTTCATGAGTGGAAACAACACCACATCTCTCAAATTCATCTGACAGGTGAGCAGGGCAACAATGCGGTCGATGCCCATACCAAAGCCCGAACATGGAGGGCATCCGTACTCAAGGGCGGTGACGAATTCATCATCTTTTCGGTGCGCATCGCTGTCACCTCCAGCGGAGGCCTTCGCCTGACTATCAAAGCGCTCTGCTTGATCGACCGGGTCTACCAGCTCGCTATACGCGTTGACGATTTCCCATCCACTCACAACCAATTGGAAGCGATCGGTAATCATCGGGTTATCGTCGTTTTTTCGTGCAAGAGGAGAGAGATCCAATGGATGATTCATAATGAACGTCGGCTGCACAATCGATGGGCGACTGACCTTCTTATATAACTGGTCGATAAGGTTGCCTCGACCGAGCTGCTCCACGTTTACATCCAACTTAATCTTCTTCGACTTCATGGCTTCGCGTAGGGCTGAAGCTGTTTCATGCTCATCAAAATCAATGCCACAGGCATTCTGAATTGCTTCTCTTAATGTGATTCGTGGCCATGGTGGCGTGAAGTCGACTTCGACCACATTTCCATCACGATCAGGAATTTTTACCTTCATCGTTCCCAGTAGTTTCATCAAGACATTCGAGAGCATTTGCTCTGCAAAATCCATATTTCGCTGATAATCCCAGTAGGATGCGTAGTGCTCCACCATCGTGAAGTCCTGAAGGTGTGATGGATCGACACCTTCATTGCGGAAGACGCGGCCGATTTCAAACACACGATCAAACCCGCCCACTAAACATTCTTTTAGGAAGGTCTCTGGGGCAATGCGCAAAAAGATATCTAAGTCGTAGGCGTTGTGATGTGTCGCAAACGGCGTCGCGAGTGCACCAGAAGCCGCATTTACCAGAATAGGTGTCTCCACCTCCGTAAATCCATTTTCCCAATAGAATTCCCGGAGGAACTTTACGAACTGACTGCGGAACAAGAACCGCTCCATCGTTTCGCGGTTGCTCATCATGTCTAGGTACCGCTGGCGCCACGCTGTCTCTTGGTTCTGCACGCCATGCCATTTCTCCGGCGGCTGTCGCAGAGCTTTGCTCAGCATCGTCCATTCTTTCGCCATCACCGTTGGCTCGCCGCGCTGTGTGGCAAAGCGTTCACCGGTCACGCCAATAAAATCTCCGAGATCAATCAGCGACAAAAATTCTTTGTGTGCCTTCTCGCCAATCACATCATCTTTTAAAGCAATCTGCAGACGACCGGTTTCATCCTGCAATGTGGCGAACGTCATCTTTCCCATGTCGCGGACCAGCACAATGCGGCCGGCAATGCGAACGTCTGTTCCGTCTTTCTCCTGCTTTGCCATCTCGAGCTTTCCGGTTCGTTCAAATGAAGCAGCGTAGGGTTGTCCGCCTTGGGCGCGGATGGCTTCTGCCTTTGCGTGTCGAATAGGATCCATGTCGCAAGCATACCGTTTCGCATTGGTTTATGGAAAGACACAACTCAAACAGCTCTTAAGGATACTGTTTCATCCTTCTTTTTTTGATACGCTGGCGGCCGATTATGTTTGCTCTACGACACATCGCATTCAGCGCTGTAACAATTGCAAGTTTTAGTATGCCAATTGTTGCTTTTGCAGCGACAAAAACATGGGATGGGGGAGGGGTAAATAACCTTTGGTCAACAGCTGCAAACTGGGACAGTGACACACGCCCAGGTACCGGTGACACCATTCTGTTTGATGGAACTGGCAAAAAGAATGCACTGATTGGCAATACGACATTCCTTTATTCAATCGGTGAAATCCGGATGACAACGGCAAACACCGGAACACTGACGGTTGGAAAGGCGATCACGATCACGAAAAATCTGTCGATCTCCGGTGGCACGCTTGCCATCCAGGGCGGATCACAAATCACGAACAAAGGAGGATGGATCAACGGCGGTGCAACGTTTACGGCCGGAACGGGCACAGTTGTTTTGGCGGGAACAGGAACGAGCAGTCACACATTGAAAGAGACAAACAGCTTCAGAAATCTGTCGCTCGATGAAGGCCTTATTGCTCATTGGCGCTTTGATGAAACAAGCGGCACGACCGCATTAGATGCTGGTCCAAATGCATATCATCTTACATTGCTTAACGGACCAACATTTTCCACGGATGTACCGACGCTGTCATTTACGAATGCCGGGAGTATCAGCTTTGATGGTATTAATGATTACGCGTTTAAAGATGGTGGTGTAGGCATGCGCCCCGTCCGAAAAGTCACTCTTGCCGGATGGTTGAAACCAACATCCTCTGCTGCCATCAGCATTCCTTTGGAGTACGGTAACAACAACAGCTACGGCATCGTGTACGACGAAGGAGGTGAATTTAAGCCAATCATTTATACGAATACAGGAATCTTTCCGAGCACTGGTGTCATTCGGGCGCCGGGTTCGTGGTATCACACCGCCATGACGTACGATGGCGTGAGTCTGAAGTTGTATGTGGATGGAAGTTTGGTCCACACAACGGCAACCACAGGTACTCTCTCATATGGAGGATCGACTGCCTTCTTTGTGGGTGCCTATACCTCAGGCGGTTGCTGTTTCTTTAAGGGAAGCATCGATGACGTCCGTATCTACAGCGAAACAGCTCTCTCTGCCGATCACA
Organism: Candidatus Peribacteraceae bacterium; assembly: GCA_044228075.1. Classification (GTDB taxonomy): domain Bacteria; phylum Patescibacteriota; class Gracilibacteria; order Peribacterales; family Peribacteraceae; genus JAKQEM01. The sequence goes on along the minus strand of JBGAVO010000010.1, from coordinate 39,212 downwards.
TAGCGGCCCTCGCTGCTGGTGATTTGTACGCCGGTTCAAGTCAGTACATCCTCGGATCCGCTCTGACGGTGGACGGTACATTGGGTATCTATTCCGGCAAGCTCGATGTCTCGTCGTCCAATTACGGGATCACATCGTCGGGAGCCTTCATTACAAACGGACAACTTGTCCCGCGTTCCGGCACCGTCACACTCAATGGTATTGGTAGTAACCTGAAGATGTTTGGTTCATCGCTCTACAATCTCACGATTGCTTCTGCAAAATCAGCCATCCTTCGCGCTGCTGCAAGGGTCACAAATGTTCTCACTATCTCCTCATCAGCAGCGCTTCATCTCAATGGCAATGCTCTTACTGCTACCGATGCAACCATCACGAACAATGGCACATTGACAGAAGGAACAGGAGCAGTGCTGCACAACTCGACGTTTACCGTCCCGACATCGGCCGAATTTGGTGCAGTCATTGCAGTGTCGCTTGCGGATGACGATGAGAATATCGACGGTACATCAGCCGATACGGTGACAGTGACTGTCGGTGGCGAGACAGTGACGCTCACCGAAACCGCCGTCGCATCCGGCGTCTTTAACGGCGTGATCAGAACGGAACATTCAGCTGTGATACAAGGAGACGGTATTATTAACCGTGGCAGCGAATGTGCATTGAATGTCAGTGCTGTCCATGCTGATGAGCAGGATTCAACAGATGCTACTACATCTGTTGTGGCTCTGAGCTACACCAGCGATGAATGCGGTACATCGAGTTCCGGTGGAGGTGGCAGCGGCGGAGGAGGCGGAAGAGGTAGCAATACGAAGCCGACTCCCGCACGAACCACATCGCCTTCACAAATGCAGGCTACTCCACGTCAGACATCTGGCGTCAGTTCACGACTTGCAGCCATTCAAAAGCGTGTGGATCAGATGCAGAAGAAGATTGCCGCGGCTAAAAACCCTCTGCAGAAAAAAGCTCTGCAGCGAAGTCTTGATCGTCTGCAGAAGACATTAAAGCGTGTCACAAAATGAATACTTTTTGTATTCATGAAGAGATTGTCTGTTGAGTCGCTTCGTACGATAGTTTGCACATGAGCACATCCATTCGTACGGGCGTCTTCGTTGGCCGCTTTCAGCCGTTCCATGACGGACATAAGAAGTGTGTCGAAAAAATTCTCTCCGAGAATGATCGCTGCATTATCTTGATGCGTGATACAGAAGCGACAGAGAAAAATCCGTTCGATGCGGAGAAGCGTAAAGCATTAATCCGCGCAGTATTTCCCGATGAAAGCCGCGTGATTATTCAAACAATCGACGACCCGGGTGCAGCACTCACTGTCTACATCGGTCGTGATGTTGGGTACGACCTCATTAAGCTTGATGCACAGACAGAAGCGATTTCGGCGACGAACATTCGCAAAGAGCTCTATGGAATCTAATCGATTTCCTATCTTCTGGCTCACAGGGAACACCGGCGCCGGTAAAACCACACTCGCTACCGGGCTTGAGGGATACATCAATGAAGAACTATCCACCGACCATCCATTCGCACGTCGCTGCATTGTGTTAGACGGTGATGCTATGCGTGCAACCATCTCTATTGATGAAACACTGACGCCGGAAGATCGTCGCAAGCACAATTTGCGTGTCGCGCGTCTGGCGGCGCATCTGCAGAGTAGGGGATTCATGGTGGTCGTTTCGGTGATCGCCCCCTTTGCATCAGTCCGCGCAGAACTTGATGCCATCTGCAATCCAGTATGGATTTACGTTCAGCGATCGGGGCTCAGTGCAGCCGATCGACCCTACGAAGCGCCCGAACAGCCCCATTTCACGATTAACAACGACAAACTTTCCATCAATGATGCACAGAGCGCCCTTCGATCCTTCGTCTCCGGACGTGCAGCGTCGGTTCCAGCCGTGACCGTACACATTTTGTGATCAATAATGACTAAATAGAATACATTTTGTATACAGTTACGAACCAGTTTATCCATCGTATACTCTTATCTATGAACTTCTTTCGCCCAACATCTGCGACAATTATCCCATCATTAGCCCTCAGCGGGGTTTCTGCGGGTCTTTTGTACTACACCCTCATCTGCGCCCTGAATGGAGCTGGAAACTGCTTTCAAACGCCTTGGGGTGTTCAACTCTTCCTTATTATATGTCTGTGGCCATGGGTTGGAGCTGTTCGGTTGCTCGGATCTGAGTCAATCGCCCTCGCATCGGTCATTGGCTTCGCTTTATCGTTTGTGTGGATTTTTACGATTGCGTGCGGGATTCGATGGGGGATCAGTTTTAGTGCCAAGAAAGAAAGTAGATAGCCTCATCAACGTATAATTGACAAAAATACATAAATATATTAAAGTATAAAACATGAATACACCTCTGCATAACCCAGACAATCAGGTTTTAATGACGGAAACAGCATTTTCACGCGATATTCCGCCAGAGGATGATATTATGAAGATGACGGCTGATGAGATTATTGCAGCCCTCAATCGACCATGGCCCGAAACAGATATGCCTCTCGATGAACAGATTCAACTGCTTATCGACACAATTGAAGCGGAGAAACGACGGGGAATGTAATCGCAATTTCCCTTTGACACAGCACTGAAACATTCCTAAACTCCCGCAGCTCCATTCGGAATGCCGAGATTCTTTGAATCTCAGCCTCCTACGGTTCGAGTCCGCCTTTCTTCCGAGAAACAAGCGGACCAGATGAACCTCTGGGATTGCCGATCGGATATCATTTTTTCTCTTCTGTGAGCCATTTCAGTGGCTTACCATCAGCATCTTATGATTGGTGTCATCGCGAAGAAAGTCGGCATGTCACGCGCGTTCCTCCCTACAGGAGAAGCCGTCGCTGTCACGTATCTGGAAATTGAACCGAACGTTGTCGTCCGTACCAAGACAAAGGAAAAGGACGGGTACGACGCGGTGGTCCTTGGAATTGGAACCAAGGAATGGAAGAGCCGCAAAGGAAAGACGAACACGAACTACAGCCTTCAGAAAGAATTCCGCGTTGAGTCCCTCGATGGACTCGAGGCAGGAAAGACGGTTTCCGCAGATGTTTTGCCACTTGAGAGCATGGTGACGGTCGAAGGTGTCTCTAAAGGAAAGGGATTCCAGGGAGTTATGCGCCGCCACGGATTCCACGGTGGACCAAAGACTCACGGATCGCACTTCAAGCGCGAGCCAGGTTCCATTGGTATGAGAACCAGCCCAGGACGCATTTTCCGCGGTCACAAAATGGCCGGCCACATGGGAATGGACAAGCTGACCCTCAAGCACCGCGCGGTTATCGTTAATGACACTTCCAAGAACATGATTGCCGTCCGCGGTCCGGTTCCCGGTCCTGCAGGCTCCCACGTGTTCCTTACCCTTGAAGCCGCCAAATAATCCACCAACCCATGCAGATTGATATTTTCTCCGCCAACGGCTCCAAGGTGAAGTCCATGGATCTCCCAGCATCCCTCTTCGGATCTGAGGTGAACTTTGGTCTGATGCACCAGGCTGTCACGATGCAGCAGGCAAACCGCCGACAGAGTCCCGCTCACGTAAAGACACGCGGAATGGTGTCCGGTTCTACTCGCAAGATTGTTGCTCAGAAGCACACAGGAGGCGCACGCCACGGTAACATTCGTAACCCGTTGATGCGCGGAGGTGGAAAGATCTTCGGACCACAGAACGACAAGAACTATACAAAGGACATGCCAAAGAAGATGCGTCATGCCGCTCTTCGCTCCAGCCTTACGCTGCAGGCAGGAAAGGGCACGATCATCGGACTCGATAGCTATCCAGAGGCCATCAAAACGAAGACAGCATTCGAGCTGTTCAAGAAGTTGCCGGTCGACATTGGTCGCCGCATCCTCATTGTAACGCCAGCCGTTGATGAGTCACTTCGCCTCTCCGCTCGTAACATCGAGGGTGTAAAGACCATTACCGCTGCTTACCTCAACGTTGAAGACATTCTCAACTCCCGCCACCTGATCTTCGTTGGTGACGCCATCGAGAAGGCCGAAGCATTGTTCGGTAAGAAGGAAGGAATTGCTCCACGCAAGAAGACTTCTGCAGCAAGCGATGAAGCAACTCCAGCAAAGAAGAAGACGGTGAAGAAAGTCACTCCTAAGAAATCTACTCCTAAAAAAGCTTCCTAATACCTCATGGAACTCTCCCGCGTCATTGTCGGCAGCCCTGTCACCGAGAAGACCGAGCGTCAGAAGTCCGATCGAATCTATACGATTCAGGTGGACCCTGCCGCAACCAAAGTTGATATCACTCGCGCCCTCGTAACGTACTTTGGGGTTAAGCCGGTCAGCGTTCGCGTCATGCGCGTTCGTCCTAAGGCTCGAGCAATCGGCGCAGGAAAGATTTTCACCCGCCGTCACCGCAGTAAGAAGGCGGTTGTCACCCTCGCATCCGACAGTAAGGCCCTCGATCTTGCCCAGTTCAACGCTTCCTAAGCTCCCATGCCACTCAAGAAGATTAAACCAACGACCTCCGCACGCCGTCAGATGACGGTGGCGGACTTCAGTGGGCTTACAAAGAAGCGCCCAGAGAAGCGCTTGAGCCGCGGAAAGCAGCGTATCTCCGGTCGCGATAGCGCCGGACGCATCGCCATTCGTCACCGTGGAGGTGGACACAAGAAACTGTGGCGCGACATCGACTTCCGCCAGATTGATAAGTTGAATATCCCTGCAACCGTTATTGCCTTCGAGTACGACCCAAACCGCACTGCACGTATTGCCCTATTGCACTACGAAGATGGTGAGAAGCGCTACGTATTGGCTCCACAAACATTGAACGTCGGAGACCAGGTTGTTGCCGGAGAGCGCACCAAGGTGAAGACGGGTAACCGCATGCAGATGCAGTTCATCCCAGTGGGATACAAGATCTTCAACATTGAGCTCGATCCAGGTCGCGGTGGAAAGATCGTTCGCTCCGCTGGAACATCGGCAACCCTCGTCGGTCTCGACGGAGACTTTGCCATCGTTCAGCTTCCATCGAGTGAAATGCGCCGCGTTCGCAAGGAGTGTGCTGCAACAATCGGTATCGTCTCCAACCCAGAACACAGTCTTATCAGCATTGGTAAAGCAGGACGTGTTCGCTGGATGGGCCGTCGCCCACAGGTGCTTGGTAAGTCGATGAACGCCGTCGACCACCCACACGGAGGAGGAGAAGGTCACAACGCGATCGGTCTGAAGGCTCCAAAGACCCCATGGGGTAAGAAGGCCCTCGGTGTGAAGACGCGCAAGCGCAAGCGCAAGTCCAACGACCTCATTATCCGCCGCCGCGTAAAGAAGAATAAGAAGAAGTAATCCCTCCCTATCTCCTCGTTTTCCTCACTCCTATGTCTAGATCTCTCAAGAAAGGCCCTCACATCAACGAGAAGTTGATGAAAAAGGTCATGCAGATGATCGACAAAGGCGAGAAGAAGATCATTAAGACCTGGGCACGCGATTGTGACATTCCACCAGAGTTCGTCGGATTCACCTTCGCAGTCCACAACGGTAAAGAGTTCCCAGCGGTGTACGTCACGGAACAGATGGTGGGACACAAACTCGGTGAATTCTCCTGGACCACGAAATTTAAGTCCCACGGTGGTAAAGCTGCCGCAGCTCCTGGTACCACTCCCTCTAAATAAGTTTTTTCTCTCCTGAACCCATGAAAGCCTATCTCCGTTCCGCCCGCATCGCGCCAAAGAAAGCGAACATCGTCGCAAAGATGGTCCGCGGCATGCCCGTAGGTGAGGCCATGGTTCTGTTGTCTCGCACGCACAAGAAGAGCGCTCGCCTCATTGAAGGTGTGTTGCAGTCCGCTATTGCCAACGCGCGCCACAACGATAAGCAGCATCCAACCGATCTGATCGTGAAGACGATCATCGTCAACCAGAGCTTGGGATATGACCGTGGCGTTCCAATGGCACGTGGCCGCATTCGCCCAATGACCAAGTTCCTCAGCCACATCAGCATTACGCTTGGTATCGGCGGTGGCGAGAAAGCAAAGAAGGCGGATAAAGGAGCGAAGAAAGCAGCACCTAAAGCCGCTAAAACTGCTTCACAGAAGCCAGCGAATAAGGTACAAGAGAGCTCCACACAGAGTGCTCCTCAGGAATCTACTTCTTCTTCCTCGGAATCCTCGGATTCCTCGGTTTCCTCTGCTTCCTAACTATGGGTCAGAAAGTTAACCCCAACGGCCTCCGCATTGGTATCACGCACACGTGGGCATCCACCTGGTTCGCCCGCGGAACCAAATACCGCGACCTGTTCCTTCAGGACCAGCGTATCAAGCGTCATATCATGAAGAAGCTTCAGGAAGCTGGTATCAGCGACTTGCAGATTGAGCGCGGAAAGAAGATCCGTGTCACCATCATCAGCGCCAAGCCTGGTGTGATCATTGGTAAGCAGGGTGCAGCTATTGAAGAACTGCGCGCTGACTTGGAAAAGAGATTCGCCGGTTCCTTCGAAGTCGATATCCAGGAACTCCGCAACCCAGACGCTGACGCACACTTCATCGCCGAGACCATCCAAGGACAGATCCAGCGTCGCATGCCGTACCGCCGCGCTTGCAAGATGGCGATCGAAAAGGCAATGCAGTCAGGTGCACAGGGTGTGAAGGTCATCGTCTCTGGACGCTTGAACGGTGCAGAAATCGCCCGCGCCGATCTCTTCAAAGAAGGCAACATTCCTCTGCAGACACTCCGCGCGAACATTCAGTTCGCACGCCGTCATGCCGTTACAAAGTTCGGCACCATCGGTATCCAGGTTTGTGTCAATAAAGGAATGGTGTTCAAGAGCGTACAGCAAGTGCAGTCCGCATCTCTTACTACTCCCAAAGCTTAACCCCCTGAACCATGTCGATGCTTGAGCCCAAAAAGCTGAAATACCGTAAGCACCACCGCAACCGCGGTGCAGTGCGCGGTAAGGCATCACGTGGTGCAACCCTCGCGTTCGGCAATATCGGTCTGAAGGTCATGGAAAGCGGTGAAATTAACGCCCGCCAGATCGAAGCAGCTCGCAAGGCGATGGCTCACTCCGTCCAGCGCGGCGGAAAAATCTGGATCCGCGTCTTCCCTCACACACCAGTAACCAAGAAGGCTGCTGAGGTACCGATGGGAGCCGGAAAAGGATCCCTTGAATACTACGGACAGACAATCAACCGCGGCACCATCGTCTTCGAAATGGACGGTCTGCCAATCGAGAAGGCACGCGAGGCACTCCGCCTGGCTAGCCACAAGCTCCCACTGAAGACGAAGATCGTCCTGTCTCTCTCCCTCGCTTCCTAATTATGGCAAAGCACACGACAAAGTCGGCTGAACTACGAGCGCTCTCCGTTGAGGATCTTCGCAAGGAGGTCACCGAGCAGCGTGGTGCTGTCGCCAAGATGCACATGGGCATCTCCCTCCGCTCGCACAAAGACACCGCTTCCTTCAAGCGGGAGAAGAAGCAGCTTGCACGCATGCTCACTGCATTGCGTCAGAATGAGTCCTCCAAAGCATTGAAGACTGAGGCAAAGACCGCTACAGTTTCCGCCCCCAAATCCTAATGCTTACTAAGCAAGGCACCATCACATCGGCCAAGATGCAGAACACTGTTACGGTGACAGTGCACCAGCAGGTGCGCCATCCGCTCTACAAAAAGAGCTTCCGTAAGAGCAAGAAGTTCCTGGCTGATACAAACGGCATGTCCGATCTTGGTATCGGCGATCTGGTGGTCATTACCGAGTGCCGCCCGCTCAGCAAGACAAAGCACTTTAAAGTCACAGAAGTAATCAAGCGCGCACCACGTGTGAGTGAAATGAAGGAGGAGACGGGTGTTGAAAAAGCAATCCACGGCGAGCACGTTGCTCCATCATCTGAATCCTCTGTAACCACTCAAAAATGATCCAGCAGCAGACCTACCTTACAGTGGCCGATAACACGGGAGCGAAAATCGCGATGTGTATCCGTGTGCTCGGTGGAACCCGCCGTCGCTATGCGCGCATCGGCGACGTGATCGTTGTCTCCATCAAAGAGGCCGCACCTCGCGGTACCGTAAAGAAGAAGGCTGTGGAGCGCGCTGTCATCGTCCGCACCTGCGCGACGACTCGCCGAAAGGACGGTTCTGCTGTCCGATTCGACGACAATGCCTGTGTCATCATCCAGAAAGACGGTATGCCTAAGGGCACACGTGTCTTCGGACCCGTCGCTCGCGAACTGCGCGCAAAGGGTTACCAGAAAATCATTTCCCAGGCCCCCGACGTACTATGAAGATCCATACCGGCGACACCGTCGTTATCAACACTGGCAAAGATAGAGGCAAGCAGGGGACTGTGATTCGCATCCTTGCAGAAAAGAACCGTGTTGTGGTGGAAGGTATCAACATGCGCGTGCGCCACATCAAGAAGACGGCACAATCTGCCGGTCAGCGCATCAGCTACGAAGCAAGCCTCCACATCAGCAACGTTCAGCTGGTCGATCCTAAAACGAAGAAGGCAACGCGCATCGGCTACAAAGTTGATGAGAAGGGCAACAAAGTCCGCATTGCTCGCAAGAGTGGAGAAGTGATCACGAAAGCAGCCAAGGTTGCGAAGACAGCCAAGAAAACCGATGAAGCTGGCGCGAAGGCTGCTCCAAAGAAAGCCGATAAGAGTCAGAAGCCTGCAGCTGGCGACAAGTCGCCGTTCTGGAAGCGTGGCGGCAAGACCGCAGCTGACGGAAGCACCTTATCCGGCTCCGGAAATGATTCCAATGTCATTCAGACCGCTCACCGCGCACAAGGCGGATAATCCTCACCATTCCATCCAATGTCTTACGACACCCTTCACGATCGGCTCCGCGGATCCATCCGCAAGAATCTCAGCGAGGAGCTGAAGATCAAGAACGTGCATGCATTGCCACGTCTTCAGAAGGTGATTGTGAACGTTGGTATCAACCGCGCGAAAATGGAAGGAAAAGAGATGCAGGAGTACGTTATCGACTCTCTGCAGCGCATTACGGGTCAAAAGCCTGTCCTGCGTGCGAGCCGTATGGCTATCTCCAACTTCAAAATTCGTGAGGGACAGATTGTCGGCGCCATGGTCACGTTGCGCGGCCGCCAAATGGAGGAGTTCATTGACCGTTTGGTCAGCTACGTATTGCCTCGCATCCGCGACTTCCGCGGTCTCCCAACCAAGTTGGATGGCCATGGTAACTACGCAATCGGACTGAAAGATCAGACAGTGTTTCCAGAAATCCCATCCGCAGACTTGCAGAAAGGATTCGGTCTTCAGATTCAGATTACGACAACCGCTACGACAGATGATGAGGCAAAGGCCCTTCTGAAGCAGATTGGACTTCCATTCCGCGAGAAAAAATCCGATAACGCCTGACCTTGATTATTCTCCCTTACTTCTAGACAATCCCCCAGCTCTAACGCACCCATGGCCCGCAAATCGATCGTCATCAGCCAGCAGAGAAAACGCGACAATTACCTCGCGGCAAAAGCCGCAGGCAAAAAGCCCGTTTTCCCTACCCGCGTCTACAACCGCTGCAGCTTGTGCGGACGTCGCCACGGATTCATGCGTTTCTTTGGAGTCTGTCGCATCTGCTTCCGGGAACTGGCCTCTAACGGTGATATCCCCGGTGTCACCAAATCCTCCTGGTAAATTATGTCCTTCGTTAACGACCCCATCGGCGACTTCCTGACTCGCATGCGCAACGCGCAAGCAGCACGCCGCAAGACCTGCCGCGCCCCCCTGTCACGCCTCAAGAAAGAATTGTGTGATCTGTTGGTCCGCGAAGGTTGGCTCCAGAGCGTTGAGGTCCTCGGTGACGCACCGAAGCAGGAGATTGAAGTCACATTTGTTGCTGGAAAGACCCTTACCCTTACCCGCAAGAGCACTCCCGGTCGCCGTCTGTACGCTCGCGTACAAGATCTGCAGCCTGTGCTGCGCGGTTACGGTCAGGCAATCCTCACAACCAGCGAAGGTCTTATGACCGATGACGAAGCCCGCAAGAAAAATGTTGGAGGAGAACTTCTTTGTACCGTTTCCTAACACCATGTCACGAATTGGAAATAAAACAGTGGCCATCCCATCCGGTGTTACTCTCGAGATAAAGTCTGGAGTGCTCCACGTGACCGGTCCCAAGGGAACGCTCACCTACACGTTGTTGCCTGAAGTTTCTATCGAAGTGGTCGATAACGTGGCAACCGTGAAGCGCAAAGAAGACACCAAGACAGCTCGTGCTCGTCATGGTCTCACTCGCGCCCTCCTGGCAAACATGGTGAAGGGTGTCTCGGACGGATATAGCAAGCAGCTCGAGATCATTGGTGTGGGTTACAAGGCAGTAATGAAAGGAAAGGTTCTCCAGTTGAGCTTGGGCTACAGCCACACAATCGACTTCGCTATCCCAGCTGATATCGAGATTATCCAGGACGAGAAGAACAAGAACCTCATTACCATTAAAGGCGCAGATAAGCAGATGGTCGGTCAGACCGCTGCACAGATCCGCGAACTACGCCCACCAGAGCCATATAAGGGCAAAGGTATCCGCTACTCCGACGAATATGTCCGCCGCAAGGTGGGTAAGGCCGCCGGCAAGACCGCTTAATAAGACACTCCCATGAAACTCCCTAAAAAGCTCCAAGACCGGCTCCGCAGAAAGACTCGCATCCGCGCGCGCATCCTCGGCACAGCCGAGCGCCCACGCCTGACGGTCTACCGCTCACTGACAGGCATTAGTGCCCAGGTGATCGACGACGCTGCAGGTAAGACACTTGCTGCTGCATCAACCAAAGAGGCGAAGGCAAAGATGAACATCGATGGTGCGAAGAAGGTTGGTGAACTGCTCGCAAAGAAAGCAAAAGATGCAGGCATCACAGCCGTCGTCTTCGATCGCAATGCCTACAAGTACCATGGCCGCGTAAAAGCGTTGGCCGATGCCGCACGAGAAGGCGGACTTACATTCTAAATCCTCACTACCTCTTCGATTTTCATGCCAGCTCCATCCTCATCACCGAACAACCGACGCGGTCCCCAGACGGGAGGCCAGCAGCGTGGCGGTGCTAATGATCGCGGTGGTCGTGGAGGCCGCGGTGGACGCGACGGAGATCGCAGAGGCGGACGTGATCAGCGCCCACCATCCGAGTATTCCGAAACAACACTCAGCCTTGATCGCGTGACACGCGTGGTAAAAGGAGGACGCCGCATGCGCTTCCGCGCAGTGGTTGTTGTAGGAAACAAGAAGGGCAAGGTTGGACTTGGAACGGGTAAGGCGAACGAAGTGCAGGCTGCCGTTCAGAAGGCAACGAAGGCTGCTAAGCGTAACCTCATCATCATTCCATTGGTCAAAGGAACAATCCCTCACGAAGTTGATATCAAGTTCAAGTCGGCCAAGCTGCGCATTATGCCAGCATCCGAAGGAACGGGAATCATCGCCGGAGGAGCTCTTCGTGTGATCTTCGATCACGCAGGTGTAGCAAACGTGCTGTCCAAGCGTTTCGGAACTGGAAACAAGCTGGTGAACGCACAGGCAACACTCAAGGCTCTCGCGCTGCTTAAGCCTGCAAAGGCAGGTGCTGTTGCAGAGACCGATGCCGAGAAGTCTGATCCATCCACAGCTCAGCTCAAGGAAGTGTCCAAAGAGCAGATCTCTGGTGGAAACCTGGTGGAGAAGAAAGCAAAGAAGTCTGAGGAGAAAAAGGACTAATCAATAAAGCAGACTTTTTCCGTGAGTGCTCACCCACTCATCGATATACTAAACGGTCTATGAAGACCGCACTTGTGATTGTCGCGCAGACTGGATATCAAGACAAAGAATTAGATGGAACACTGAAAGGACTCGAAGAAGGTGGATTTGATGTGGTCATCGGCAGTACGGAAATTGGACTATGTTCCGGGAAGCTTGGTGGCACAACGGAGGCAATGGTTATGCTTCGCGATATCATCGCGGCTGATTATGATCGTATCGCGTTTATTGGTGGTCCGGGTGCGCATGCACTGATGGATAATATCGATGCGCATCGCATTGCCCGTGAAGCGGTCGATATGCATATGCCGCTTGGGGCTATCTGTGTTGCGCCAACAATTTTGGCGAATGCAGGAGTACTGCGTACCAGAAAAGCGACGGTCTTTGCAGATGCCGACGGAGCGAATATCGATATCCTCCGTCGTCATGGTGCGACTTACACAGCTGACCCCGTTACAATTGACGGATTAGTGATTACGGCAAATGGACCCGATGCAGCGGAGGAATTTGGGAGGAAGTTGGCTTCTATGTAATTAATCATTCTATGCTCATTCAAAACTGAGCAATGGCTTGATCCATAAAATATTTACTTTACTTGTTTTCTTTTCCTCGTTTTTCAATTGATTAAACATGTCTTGAGTCATTGCATTCTTCAGTCGTAGCTCTTCACCTTCGACACTCCCATTAGGGTCATTGCGCCTTACCCGTACTGCAACAATTCCTGCCTTCTCACCTTTGCCATCATTTCTATAAGTCTCTAAATAACCTTTGGCAACCGTATAGTCAGGTGTAAGAAAGAACGTACCCTTCACTTCACCTTTGGTTGCTCCTAATCCTTCGCTAGTCAACTTAGTGCGATTAAGGCCCTTCGTAATACTTTCCACATCAGTGGTGGCATGAAACAGTGTTACCCATTCGGGCCCTTCTTTTTGGTTATAGAATCGCATGTACTCCACCAAGTCCTCATTAGTCATACCGTCGGGTTTTAGAATTTTTCTCTCTGCTTCACTAAATTCACTAGATGATGGACTCAGAACCTTGGCAGCTGCAGCATCATATTTTTTATCAATTCCCGCGTATTTCAATTCATACTGTTGTTTGTGTAAAAAATGATCGATGATGAAATCCGCATCGTCTCCTGTATTCATGTCGTCATAGTGATGAGCCCTTATTGCATCTTCCAATTCGCGCTTTTTGACATCTGCAAGCTGATTCCACTTTGCATTTTTTCTAAATGTATCTAGGACAGGATTTTTGTCATTTAATGAACTATTGGTCTCTGAAGGAAAGTGTACAACTTTTGGTCGAGGAGGTGGTGGGGGCGGAGGTCCTTTTGGAAGAACGGTGTTTAGCGGTTGGGCTGTTGGTAAAACTCTTGGTTTCGGTACTGGCGGAGGAGGTGGAGGTTTCGGTCCGACGGTGGATTGCGGTGTTACTGCGATCTTTGGCCTTGGTACCGGTGGAGGTGGTGGCGGGCCCAATGCTCCCCATCGAAACAGACGATCTTTCTGATCTTTGGTCACCCCGCATTCATCCAATGGTTGAATTTTTTGTCGCCATTTCTCAGGGGAAAATATCGGCATGCCTTCCGCATCGTAACCATCCGGTTTAATACTATGTGATTTCCACATTCCTTTAAGGATCTCCGGAAGATTCTTTTCTTGATCGGGCGTTAAGTCGCCGAGCAACGTAACAGCTCTTGCAAGACGCTCTTCAATTTCATCGGGAGATGTATCGGAAAGACCCAATGTATTCAGAATGATCTCTTTATCATTCGCATCATTTTTATTGGGGAATCCGTTTTTGCGAATGCCATCATTGGCGTTCGCTGGCTGTCTCATTCTTGCTTGTAATGTTTCAATCACAGAGGGAGGAGGCGTATCAGCAGATGTTCCCGACGATGGTTTGTTCAGCGTCATCCTAGGTTTTCGTATCTTTCCCATGATTCCTTGCATGAGTGTTCCCATAACGCCTCCGCTTAGCGTGCCCGGAACAATACCTTGTCCCACATCCGCAAGAGCCTGACTATATGTTTCCGCTTTCAACATGGAATTAAATCCTTCTTCTCGCACTGTATCCGTGATGCTGTGGGCTCCTACTGAGAGAACCGTATCTGCTGCACCTTCGATCGAATTTTGTCCAAATGAGGCAGCAGTTTTCTTTGTGCCTTCGACCACTGCTTTATTTTTTACAACCTGTCCCATCAGCTCTCCTGCTTTTGCCAGGAGCGGATCAATACCGGCAGTTTTTACTCCCGTCTTCAATCCCTGTCCGATAGATTGACCGATTTTCATGCCGAGTGCATTGCAGATTGCAGAAATAACCGCGTCCTGCACAGCGTCACCTACTGGCTTATTTGTCATAATCACTTTCTCACTTTCTGCGGCAATGGTCAGAGCAAGTTGTGCTGCAAGCACTGCTGCCGGTCCCGATCCACCCGTCACAACACTGATGGCAACTGCACCACCTATTTCTATCGCAATTTCTGCGCGATCCAACATCACCATCGTTTCTTCAAATTCTTGTCGTAGCTCTTCCCAGTCAACCGAGAGTGACGGATCTTTCTGGATCGTTGCATCAACAGCTAATTGTGCAAATGTGTCGTAACGTGCGACCAGATTTTGCGGTAACTCCGGCATACCCAATCGCACACGCATTTGTTTCAGTGCATCCATCGAATGAGTCTGCACCGAAAATGATTTCAGTTCTTGTTCTATTTTTTCCAGCTCTGCAAGAACGCGTACTTCTTCGGCAGGGGGAATATATTGTTCGTTCTTCGCTGCGATCATTGATCCTCGTAGCGTGTTAAACATGTTTCTATCACCCTTGTCCCACGCGTGTTTGTCTGCCGCGAGCATCGCTTTGTGCTGTTCAATACGTCTGTGAAGAGTTCCCTGCGCATCGTTTAAACTCAGATTGAATGCGAGCAGCGTGTCTTCTTTCGGCGGATTTTTCTTATCCAATATAACCAAGCCCCGATCGGTCATTGTTCTCATGGTTTGCTCCTTGGCAGCAACTTCCTCCGCTTTTGCCAAACGCGCACGCGCCATATCCGTCGCATCGGCTAGTTCACGTATAGGTTCAGGCCCTTTTTTAGGCACATCGGCCTCCGGTTGTTCTTGATGTGGGTGTTCTAAAGGCATCACATCAGTATAGCAAAAAACCTCTTATTTTGCCATAGGAGCCATAATTCCTTAGTTTGGTACCGTTACCGCTCCAAAATGCTGCACCCAGATACCGGCGTTTACACCGACGCCGGATAGGGTATAGGCGGGGTTCAAAATCGCTGCTCGGTGCTCATCGGATGCCATCCAGTCACGCACCGCTTCTTGTGGGGTCTTTTGTCCTTTTGCAAGGTTTTCCCCCAGCGCATATCCCTTCACACATCCACAATCTTTCTGAAATGTCCGATCATAAAAGCCCGTTGCGGCCATACGTTCACGGATCGTTTTACCATCGGGACTGACGTGCGAGAAGAATCCCTCTTCCGCCATGCGGTTTGCGTACAGCTGCGCTGATTGCTGCAACCGCTCATCGAGCTGTAGCTCCGGTAAATCATGGTCGCGACGGATCTCGTTGATCAAGCTGAGGACCGTTGTTCGTTGCTGGGCAACGCTCAATGGAATACGAGTCCGGCGCACCAGGGGTGTTTTGGATGACGTCGATGATGGCGTTACCAACGGGACGCGGTTTCGTCGCGAGGAGATGACGGTATAGATCCGCGGATCTTTCGTGACTGCTCCGCCATCAATGCGCAATTCGCCATTGACCGATCTAATCGTTTTTACAAGCAGTAATGCACGATTCACCTCATCCATCGTCATCAATTTTTCCGGCTCCAGCAGGTCCGTCTTCTCCGCTGTAAAAAGCCGATATTCCGTCGCCAATCCGGCGTATTGGGCATACCAGCTGTCTGGTGCGACGTCGCTGTAGGTATGAAATAGGCCGGTCGGCAGTGCCCACGCACGAGCAATCATGACCAGAAATTCTGCGCGCGTGACGGGCTTCAGGGGGTAAAGCCGCGTTTGGCTATCTGCATGAATTACCCCTAATCGCTCGGCATAGAGCATATAGGCTTCGGCAGGGTGACCGGCGGAAACATCGCTAAATTGCCCGGTATTACGAATAACGGGAATATCGGGCGTCAGTGCCAGGATAATTGCCTGTACCACAGACATGCGGGCAGCGGGCTCAGCAGCGACAGCTGGAAGAACCGTACTCCAGAGGAGAAGGGCGGTTATAATGAGCCGTGGACAGTGTTTTATTGCTTTAATACTATATTATATACTATTTTGTGTTTTTTAGCAATTAATCATGCCCCAGGAAATCCCCTAAAACCGCAGTGTACCCTTGTAAACAGCTGATCCAGTCCGTACTATGCAGCCCCGGTCCTCGTTCGACGACCGCAGATTCCTCTTTCCGTATGCTCCACTCTCTACGCCCAGCCTCCGGCTCAACTAAGAAGCGCAAGCGCGTCGCCCGCGGCAACAGTGCTGGTGGAGGTACAACTGCAGGACGCGGTACCAAAGGTCAGCAGGCTCGTGCCGGTAAAGGCCGTCGTTTCGGATTTGAAGGAGGGCAGATGCCACTGATGATTCGTCAGCCAAAGCAGCACGGATTCAAGCGTCCACGTCGCGTTACCTACGAAGTGATCACATTGACCGCCATGGAACGTGCATTGCCAGAAGGTACATACACGTTGGCCGATCTGATTGATCGCCGCTTGGCTCATGCCGGATCCCAGGTCAAAATTCTTGCAACGGGAAAGCTTTCCAAGAAAATCACAATCGAAGCAAACGCAGCATCCAAGTCTGCAATCGAAGCTGTGAAGAAAGCAGGTGGCTCAATCACGTTGATTAAGTGAGATAGGGATATACACTGAAATCTGAACGCTAACTCCTGATTCCTGACTCCCGATCAACTATGTTCACCTATCTCCGCCAACTCTGGCACACCGAAGATCTCCGCAAGCGCATTCTTATTACAATCGCGTTGCTTCTAGTTTATCGCATTGCAGCGCATCTTGCGGTTCCTGGAACAGATCCATTCGCTCTTAAGCAGTTCCTCGACAGCCGATCTTCCGGCGGTCTTATTGGTGTATTCGCAGCACTTACCGGTGGAGCGGTCGACAACTTCTCCATCATGATGCTTGGTTTGGCGCCGTACATTAATGCGTCCATCATCATTCAGCTCTGCACGGTTATCTTCCCTAAGCTTGAAGCACTCAGCAAAGAAGGTCAGCAGGGACAGCAGCAACTAAACCGCTACATGCGTTGGCTCAGCGTGCCACTCGCATTTATTCAGAGCTACGGATTCCTTCTGCTCCTCAGCCGTGGAGGTGTGCCACTCATCGATACGACATTCCCGAATGTGCTTCTGCCAATGTTGTTCGTGACAGCCGGCTCCGTCTTCCTGATGTGGCTTGGTGAAGTGATTACAGAGAAGGGTATTGGTAACGGTATCTCCATGATCATCTTCACGGGTATCGTCTCCAGCATTCCAACACAGCTTGGTGCAATGCTCGTTGGTGGTGAAAGCCAGCGCACAGCATTCATTCTCTTTGGTCTCGTTAGCCTTGCGACACTCATTGCCGTGGTGCTCTTTACCGATGCACATCGTTTGATTCCCATCACCTACGCTAACCAGGGTGCAGGTCGCGGAGTATCTGGTGGCATTCCTGTTCGCCTGAACCAGGCGGGAATGGTGCCGATCATCTTCGCTGTGTCACTCATCACATTGCCAGCTATCGTTGCGCAGTTCTTGCAGACTGCACCGCGATTCCAGGGAGTTGTGAGTTTCATCAATGCCTATCTCAACGCAACAACACCGAGTTGGATTTACATCATTCTGTACTTCCTCCTCGTCATGGCGTTCACGTACTTCTACGTGTCTGTCACGTTTAAACCAGCCGATCTTGCCGAGAGTATTCAGAAGCGCGGCGGATTTATTCCTGGTATGCGTCCAGGTAAGCAGACAGCAGACATGCTCGAGAAAACCAGCAACCGCCTGAATCTGTGGGGCGGAATCTTCCTCGGTCTTATCGCTGTTGTGCCGCTCATCTTCACAAAGTTCTCCGCACTCGATAGTCAGAATCTGCTGATCTCCGGATCCGGACTGATCATCGTTGTTGGTGTTGTGATGGAGCTCATCCGACGTGTGAATGCCCAAATGTTGGCACACGACTACGACAAGCTCATCTAAAAAAAACCTCATCATCCATGATGAGGTCGGGCGCAGTCAGTCGGACAGACGTTGGATAAGTTCTCGCATGGCAACAATTTCGCCAGGAGCTTCATTTTCATAGGGGAATGTCACCAAGCATTTTTCTGCTGTCAGCACAGCATCATTGTTGAACCCCTGTCGCTCTTGGGCTGTGGCTAATAGGTGGTACTGAGACATAGTAGAAGGATTCCTACTAATGCAGTACGTCATCATCTCGTCGATCTTGCTCATATCTTTCTTGAGCCGATCAAGATGACAGGCATAGAAATGCCGGGCAACAAGTGCATCAGGATCTTGGATTAATTCTTCGAACCATTTTTCTGCGGTAGCGTCATCGAAACGTTTGACGTATTCCAGACTGATGCAATGTGCATGCGAATGTTTTCTATATCCATCCATCCGTCGTAAATCCTGCAGCGCCGTTTCAACTTGCTCGTCCTCACAGTTTTTAATAAGAGCCGTTACTTTCCAGATTTGCCGTGTGAGCAGTGGAGTTGATGTATCGACTTCAGATGATTTCAGCATCCAGTCGCTGTTTGAACATCCCTGCCAGGTGAGCATCGTCAATTCTATTGACTGTTTTTGTGAGGCAGCTGCAGCACCTGCAATGCCCCACTCAAGCGAACTAACTCCAGCTGCCATGATCCCAATAAGAGCAACAATCAAGAGCAAAACGAAGAGAGCCTGACGAATCATGTCCGAATCCTTTCCGTTTGTGAAAGAGCGTAGTGTGACTGCGTGTGCGTACCCTAGAAAGTAATAGTTTACTTGTCAAAGACAATTAAAAAACCTCATCATCCGTGATGAGGTCGGGTATGCAGTTACTGTTCAACATGGACTTTGCTGAGCTGCTGATGCAGCGCAGCAAGGTTGTCATACGTGCCATTCTTGGTCTGACCTTTCTGGTTCAGGCCAAGGCCGGCAATTCTTTGAGCCTCTTCCGGTTGATTGTTCCATCGCAGCACTTCTGCATGAAGTAGAAAATCAGCACTGGATAGATGATGATCGATCGTTGGATACGCTTCCTCCATAAGTTTGAGAGCGAGAGCAGAATCTTTTTTACTTTCCAACAGATACCATGCATGCGCGTTGCGTGCGGTGTTTGATTCTCTATCTTTCTCCAGAAAGAAAAACCACTGCTCCGCTTCGTCGGTGTATCCGTTATCAATCATGAGAATGCCGATGAGCGACGCTTTGAAACGATGGCTGTAACACCCTAACGGATATAAGCGCTTCAGTTCATCGAGTTCTTCGAGTGCTTGATCGATCTTGCGTTGCCGCACGAGTGCAGTGACTTTCTCCATCTTACCGATCAGGGGATTTTTCTTTTCGATCTTCTCTGCAACAAAGAAAGACCATCGAGCATTTTCAAACTGGTTTAATTCCAGTTTTTGGTTCAATGCCACTTCTTCCGGATCGAGTCCGCTGAACGTTGCGGGAATCTTGGCTGCTTCTTGCATTCCAAGGATCAATGCTGCCATTCCGGCGATAACCATTCCAATCAATCGCATCTCAGTTCTCCTTTAGTCTGTGATGTGAAAAGTCTGCGTAACTGCAGTATAACTTTAGTAAAGATTTCTTTACCTGTCAAAATGTGTCACAGCGAGCTCTTTACCCCCTACGAATCCTTCGCTACTCTGCCCCGGCCTATCCCGTCTTCGCCCTTCGGGCTTCGCCGAGGCAAGGGATATGCTTCCATTCACTATGGATCTCGTATTATTTGGAATTCAGGGTTCGGGCAAAGGAACCCAGGCTAAACGCCTCGCGGCGGAGCAGGGATACGCCATATTCGAGACAGGCGCAGAACTTCGTAAAATCGCAGCCTCGGGCACCGAGCTGGGAATGCTTATTTCCTCATATATTGACCACGGACATCTGGCCCCACATGAAGTGGTGATGGATGTTGTTCGTGCTGCGGTTCAAACCTATCCACTCAATCAAAAATTACTCTTCGACGGTATTCCCCGCGATCTCGATCAGATGAACGGATTCAATGTAATGATGCAGGATATCGGTCGATCGTTCAGTTGTGTACAACTGATGGTCGATGAAGAAGAGGCAGTGGAGCGTGTGAAGCAGCGTGCAATAGAGCAGGGGAGAGCCGATGATGCATCGGAAGAATTTATTCGCCGTCGCATGGGTATTTTCCACGAGCGAACAGAACCGGTTATCAATGCGTATGTAGCACAGGGTAAAGTGGTGCAAGTGAGCGGTGAGGGAACGATGGACGAAGTGTATGAGCGCATCATTGAGGCTTTGAGTGTGCTTGCATAGCGTATAAAGGGAGTATGATAAGCAGCCGATCCTTGTTGGATCGGGTTGTTCTCTCGCATAACAGGATGTTTCCCTCATGAAAGGTGTGTCTTATGCCGATGCGTGATTTGCCCTTCGCCGCATTCATGAACATGCCGTTTTCGATCGATGGCTTCTTAAAGGCGAATACTCCGGGGCAGAGTGCCGAGCTTTTCGCCGAGTCGCGGTCGAAACAGCATGCAGCACTGCTGATCCGCGGTAACACAGTCATCTTTCTGTGGCGTCTGAATTCGGGTGAGTATCAATATCAGCCACAACTTATCTTGCAGCTGCCGCATGACCTCCGACCGGAGCACATGACAGTGGACACCCATCGCTTCGCCTTTGTGGATAGCAATTGCAATCTCCACATCTGGGTATTCGAAGGGTGTGTCTGGCGGAAAAATCGTGTCTGGCACAGCGCAGCTACGTGCTCTTCCCTCGAATGGAACGGTGAGGAATTGAACTTCAAATCCGTACTCGAAGAAGAGCGTTCGTATCTGCGGTCTTGGCTGCCGCTGGTCGGTTACTACTGGTACCCTGTGCAGATTCGTCCTCCTGTCCGCCGTACGACCATCTGGCATGAGCCCCAAGCTGCGTCACAAGGAACATCGACGCAATGAGCTCGCCGGCCCCGTCTTCGCACGGGGTCGGCATTTTTTACGTTTCCAACGTAGAAGCACTGCTTTAGTGATAAAAGCAGAAAATAGACGTAATTTAAAAAACAGTATATTGTAACTATATCGATCCTTGTTGGATTGAATTGCTCTTTGAGGCTTGCCATTCGATTTCCGCGTTGGAAATCGGATCACATCACCGTCCTGACCATAGGAGCTAGACATGTCGCTATTGGCTTTTGGTCCGTATGAGACAATGCCCGTTGCAGGCGCGTTGCCATTATGTCTTCGCCTTGCAATTGCCTACACGCTCAAGGCATTCGATAACGGTATCGTGCACATCTTCAAACCGAGCGACGTGCCTGAAGTGAGCGATCAGCTTCTCTGGACCGTGAAGACGGATTGCGTCCATCCGGTCCATATCGGCATGGATCCGTCGGCCACATTCCTGTTGGTTGCCGATAGCAACAAGAAGCTGCACATCTTCCGGCGTCGTTATGAGACCTGGGTGCGCGAGCGCTGCGAACAGTCTTTCAGTTTGATCGATGAGTGCGATGTGGTATTTCAGACCGGTGGCGATCGTCCGCAGTTCGCGTTGGTCGATGACTGTGTAGCCGATTGGCTTCTCGTGCGGTACAACTTCCTCGGCTACGTGTACTGGTCACTGGAATACAATGGCAGGTACTGAACGTCTCTTGCAAAGAGCGCAAGCCGGCCCCGTCTTCGCACGGGGTCGGCATTTTTAGTTGTCCACAAAGCATTCTCCATTAGACTCGTTCGTACATGCCCGCCATTCAAACATTCACCAAAGACGAGATCGCCAGTTTCCGCAGAGCGGGAATCATTCTGCGCGATTGTCTGACTATGTTGGCTCCACATGCAAAGCCGGGTGTTTCAACCCTCGAGCTCGATGTCATG
The DNA here is from genome assembly GCA_044228075.1 of Candidatus Peribacteraceae bacterium. Classification (GTDB taxonomy): domain Bacteria; phylum Patescibacteriota; class Gracilibacteria; order Peribacterales; family Peribacteraceae; genus JAKQEM01. The sequence continues at coordinate 17,463 of JBGAVO010000010.1, read as the reverse complement.
GCTGAGCGTTTCATTCGCGAGCGCGGAGGAGAGCCGGCATTTAAGGGGTACCACAATTATCCGTCCACGCTGTGCACTTCTATTAATGAAGAGTGTGTGCACGGCATGCCCAGTGAACGTCTCTTAAAGGAAGGGGATATTCTTTCGCTCGATTGCGGTGTTATTGTTGATGGGCTGTATACCGATGCCTGCATTACGGTTCCGGTTGGTGTTATCAGCGGAGAAGCGCGCCATCTACTGGAAACAAATGAACTCGCCCTCAGAAACGCTCTTTCCGTCATTCGTGCCGGTGCGCGAGTAGGGGATATCTCTTCTATTATTGAAAAGACGGCACACGATGGCGGATGTGTTCCTGTTCGAGCGCTTACAGGCCATGGACTTGGCCGTCATCTGCACGAATACCCCGATATCCCCAATGCCGGACGCAAAGGATCCGGACCGGTCCTCCCTGCTGGCACCGTTATTGCCGTTGAGCCTATTTTGGCGCTGGGCAGTGACCGCGTCAGTGAAAAAGATGATGGTTGGACCATTGTGATGCACGATGGCAGCCTTTCTGCCCATTTTGAGCACACTATCCTGGTAACGGAGGACGGTTGTGAGGTATTGGCTTAATGTTTTAATATAATATTTTGTATATTTTGCAAGTCGAAGTAAAACTTCTTGCGCGAAATCCCCATCTTGGGGTTGATAGACCTTGCTGTGCTCTGTAGGATGCCACGGCTTTTTCCGGTTCGTTTCCCTATTCTTGCCTTTGTGTCTAAGGATGTAATCGAGCTCATCGGGATTGTGGAAGAAACCTTCCCGAATGCATCGTTTCAGGTAAAAATCCTCAGTCCACAAGCCAAGGATCACGTCCTCCTCTGTCATCTGGCAGGCCGCATGCGCGTCAACCGCGTACGCATCCTTCCCGGAGACAAGGTACGAGTGGAAATGACACCGTATGATTTGCAGAAAGGGCGCATTACCTATCGGTTCCGGTCAGATCAGCGATTTGACGCCGATGGTAACCCCATCTCATCCGTATCTCCCGCAACTCCCTCATGAAAGTCCGCCCATCCGTCAAACGCATTTGTAAGGACTGTCGCGTCATTCTACGCCGCGATGGTAGCGGTGTACGCCGCGTACGTGTCGTCTGCAGCAAGAATCCTAAGCACAAGCAGCGACAGGGCTAATCGTTTCTCCCTCTGATTCCTCTACATCCTCTACATCCTCTCGTATGGTTCGTATCTCCGGAGTCGTTCTCCCCGGCAACAAGAACATCGAAATCGCTCTGACAGCGATCAAAGGTATCGGTCGACCATTGGCTCGCCGTATCCTCGAAGAGCTGAAGATCGAGATTCAGACGAAGGCCGATCAGATCAACGAAGATCAGGAGGCACGCCTCCGCGCTCGCATTGAGCAGGAAGTGACGGAAGGAGAACTGACACGAAAGGTATCCCTGGACGTTAAGCGACTACAGGACATCGGTACATGGAGAGGAATGCGTCACCGCCGCAAGTTGCCAGTTCGCGGACAGACATCACGCCGCAACGCCCGCACCAAGCGTGGTAAGAGAAAGACAGGACTCTCCGGTCGTACAACGTTGTCCAAGACCTAAATCAGCTTTCAGTTTTTAGCTTCTAGCTTTTAGACCCCTTTCATCCCTATGGCCACAGCCGCCTCCACCAAAGTCCGCAAGAAGAAGATCAAGCGCACCGTGCCCGTGGCACGTGCCTGTATCCACTGCGGTGAGAACAACACAATCGTCACATTGACCGATCTCGACGGCAACGTTCTCGCGTGGGCAAGCTCTGGTTCATCCGGATTCCAGGGAACGCGCAAATCGACTCCATATTCGGCAAAGGTTGCCGCAGAGAATGCCGTACAGAAGGCTGCCGCATTCGGTATCCAGTCTGTGCAAGTGGAGGTGAAGGGACTTGGACCCGGTCGCGAACAGAGCATTCGTGGTTTGCAGGCTGCAGGCCTCAACCTTGATGCAATTATCGACGTTACTCCTGTTCCACACGGAGGCTGCCGCCCAACTCGCCGCCGCCGCGTCTAATTCCTTCTTTAGCTCCTAGCTCTTCGATCCACTCTTCCTATGAAATATACTGGTCCAAAAGCACGAAAGGTGCGTCGCCTCGGCATGAACCTCTACGGTTCTGACAAGTACGATCGCATTCTGCAGCGCAAGCCCTATGGTCCGGGCAAGTCGCCAAAGACCCGTCAGGGCCGCGATTCTGAATACGCAAAGCAGTTGAAAGAGAAGCAGAAGGCTCGTGAGATGTACGGTATTTCCGAGAAGCAGTTCCGTGCCATCTTCACCGAGGCAGCTAAGGCCAAGGGACAGACAGGTGATCAGATGAAGCAGCTCCTAGAGCGCCGCTTCGACAACGTCTTGTACCGCGCAGGATTTGCGATGACGCGTATGCAGTCACGCCAGTTTGCCGGTCACGGACTCTTCCTGATCGATGGTCACCGCGTGACATCTCCTTCGTATCGTATTCAACCCGGACAGGTTATTACCGTCCGGCAGAAATCCAAGGACTCCGCAATCTTCGTTGGCATCCGCGAGAAGAATGCGAAATCCCGACCGCCTAAGTGGCTTACGTCTGATATGACGGAGCTGAAGGCGGAAGTCATCGCCCTGCCCGATGCAGCCGATGCAGAACAGGCGCTCGATATGCGCCAAGTTGTCGAGTTCTACTCGCGCAACTAATCGATCTTTCTTCCTCTCCTACCTCTTGCGGGTCGTTTCCCGCTCTTCCTCTCCTCTCCATTATGCACATCATTCAGGAAGAAATCGGACTACCTATCTTCTCAACTTCAAAGGGGTCCAAAGGCAGTTCTGCACACATTGTCTTCAGCATCGCTCCGTTGCCTCCGGGCTTCGCAGTCACGCTGGGAAACGCGCTCCGCCGCGTTCTTCTGTCGAGCCTTCCAGGTGCCGCCATTACGTCGGTACGCATTGATGGTGTTCAGCACGAATACACCACGGTGAAGGGAGTGAAGGAGTCTGTTGTCGACATCATGCTCAACCTCAAGCAGGTAAAGCTGAAGAAGCACAACAAGGATTTGGAGACGATCACCCTCGACGTAAAGGGTCCAAAGGAAGTAACCGCTGCCGACCTCAAGTTGAGCTCCGATATCGAAGTCCTCAACCCAGACATGCATCTGTTCACCATCGAAAAGGGTGGATCGATTTCCATGCAGATTACGGTGGAGAAGGGCGTTGGTTACGCACCAGCATCCGAGCGCAACAAGAAGCACCACGAACCAGGCCTCATTTACATCGATGCTGCATTCAGCCCAGTCGAGCGCGTTCGCTACGAACTTGAGCCAACACGCGTCGGTCAGCGCACCGATCTTGAGAAGCTTGTCATGGAAGTAATGACGAACGGTTCGCTCTCCGCAGAGGAGGCAATGCAGTTCGCATCCCAGCTGCTCCAGAGCTACTTCAAGTACTTCGGCTCTGAGCACAAGACAATCGAGCCTGAATTTATGGCTGACTTCAGCCGCACAGCTGCTGTCCTCCCCGACGAAGTCGGCGGTGGCGCTGCTCCGGTCAAAGAGAGCTACACGCCTATCGAAATCCTTAATTTGTCTCCACGCACCCTCAACGCCCTCATTAATGCCGGTGTTGGCTCCATCGAACAGCTCACAAAGTGCACTGAATCGATGCTCAGCAACTTCCGCGGATTCGGCGCTAAAGCGCTTGATGAAGTGAAGTCCACCCTGGCAACCCGAGGATTGCGTCTGAGCGACGAAAGCGAGGAATAAACAGTCCTTGCGTCACCCCTATCACTTCCGTATTCTACCGCCCCCATGCGCCACAAGGTCCAACGAAACCGGCTAATCCAGAAACCCGATCACGGGCGCATGTTGCAGCGTAATCTGGTGACATCCCTGCTGTTGTACGAAGAAATTCGCACAACGCGCAAGCGCGCTCGCGTCATTCAGCCAATTGTCGATCGCCTTATTACGGTCAGCAAGACAAAGAGCACCCAGCTCGCAATTCGCTCCATTAACACCGTTATTACGGACCAGAATGCTAGCCGCAAGCTCATTGAGGTCCTAAAAGAGCGTTATGCGCAGCGTCCATCCGGATTCACACGCATGAAGGCCGTTGGAGCCCGCAAGGGAGACGGTGCAGAGCTCGTTGATCTATCCCTGGTGGATAAGCAGGCTCCAAAGCCTATCGAGAAAGCAGCTCCTAAGAAGAAGCCTGTCGCAAAGAAGAAGGCTCCTGAAGCATCCTCCGAAACACCCGCATCATGAAGACCACTACTATCCCCGTATCGGCTCCAGCCTGGCATGTGATTGATGCCGAGGGTCAGACCCTTGGAAAGATCGCTGTAAAAGCTGCCATGTTGATTCGCGGCAAGCACAAGGTGACGTTCTCTCCACACCAGTTGTGTGGCGACCATGTCATTGTGGTAAATGCTGGCAAAATCAAGCTTCCACCAAAGAAGGGCACACGCCAAATGTACTACCGCCACACTGGTTTCGTTGGAAACATGAAAATCACTTCCCTCGAAGAAATGCTCGAGAAGAAGCCAACAGCTGCTATCGAAATCGCTGTGAAAGGAATGCTTGAAGACAACCGCCTGCGCCAGCAGATGCTTAAGAGACTCCATGTCTTTGCAGCACCCGATCATCCATACGCTGCACAGACCCCTCAATCTGTATCCCTCTCCCGCACTAAGTAATCATGGCTACTCGTTCCTACTTCTTCAGCGTCGGCAAACGAAAGACTGCTGTTGCACGCGTCCGTATGTACCAGGACGGTAAGGGCGAGATCACAGTCAATGGTCTTCCAATCAAAGAGTATTTGGCAGGTATCCAGATCGAAAATGCATTTGCTCCATTTGTCCTGACATCCACCAAGGGTCAGTTCGATGTTGAGGCTGTTGTTCTTGGTGGTGGTAAGTCCGCTCAGTCTGATGCCGTTCGTCATGGTATTTCCCGCGCATTGCTCCTCTTCAACCCAGAGCTGCGCCATGAGCTAAAGCAGGCAGGATTCCTCCGCCGCGATAGCCGCATTAAAGAGCGTAAGAAGCCAGGTCTCCACAAGGCTCGCCGAGCTCCACAGTTCTCCAAGCGCTAAAAAAGCTTCTAGCTTTCAGCTGATAGCTTCTAGGATATTTTTGATGCTTCGTTTTCCTAGCCTAAGAACTTAGGAAAGAGCCATTCGCACAAAATACAAACTGGTTCCCTGAGGGGTATCCAGAATGAATCTTGCATCAATAGTGGTCAGCTGAATAATCGTCTGACACATGCGAAGCAACATTCGTGGAGGCAGACCAATACCGCCCTCCATACAGGCAGCACACAGGCCGGCTGCATCTTTTGAGCGAAGGAAACGATCGCCCTTTGATTCAATGACCGAACACAGAGCTTCCTGAACGCGCAGAACGTAGTGCTCAACGTAGGTCTCCAGCTGTTCCACTGGCAGATCCTGCACTTCGGGCAAGGCCTCAATAATATCGAGGTCTTTGTGGATGGCATGGGCAATGCAGGTCTCTATGGACATGTGTTTGTGTGGGTTTGTTTATAAATCTCCTTATAGTAGCAGAAATTGCATTTTTCTTCAATAGTTAGGGCTCGCTGGGATCTATGTACGACTTGCCCCCTTCATCCGTCTATGATGTTGCTATGCGTATTCCAGACCTCCCCCACGACTGGAATGTGACCCCATCATTGGCCATTGGAATCCAGCGAGAGATGCAATCGGCCGTACGGACCGATATACAGCTTTCATTGGACAGTGTGCGCTTCGTTGCCGGTGTTGATGTCAGCATGACTCGCTTTAATCCGCTTTTCACTGCAGGAGTCGTCGTCTGGGACCGATTATCTGGCAAAGTAGTGGAAACGGCTTCAGCCCATCTGCAAGCCACATTTCCGTATATACCAGGACTTCTTTCGTTCCGTGAGATCCCAGCACTACTCCAGGCAATCGCTCAGATTAGGGCTGAACCCGATTTATGGTTAGTGGACGGTCACGGGATTGCTCATCCGCGAAGGCTGGGAATTGCCGCTCATCTTGGGGTACTTATCAATCGTCCAACAATCGGAGTCGCGAAAAGCAGGCTGACAGGTACCTATCCAGAGCTTGATGAAAAAATAGGAAGTGAGGTTCCTCTGGCTGATGGTGCAGACCAAATCGGAACGGTTCTCCGATCGAAACAAAAGAGTAATCCACTCTTCATTTCCCCCGGTCATCTCATTGATCTTCCGTCCGCTGTTGATTGCGTCCGTGCATGCCTCCGTGGATATCGGTTACCTGAACCAACGAGATTGGCACATCAGTTTGTGAACGAAGTCAGACTACAAAAATCATCAACTTTTCTATCAGCTATAAGCTAAAAGCTATAAACTGAAACCATGAAACACATGCTTCTCCTGTGCTCGTTGTTCCTTGTTCCAAGCGTCGCATCTGCCCATGGCGATAGTCCATCGTTTGAGCGGGAAGTTGGTTCCTATCTTGTGGATATTGGCTTTGACCGCGAAGGATTCCGCCCAGGCGAAGAGGTGAAGTTCGACCTCGACTTGTACACAACCGGCGACCATCCAGAATTCGTCTCCTATGACTCCATTGATGTTCGTATTACGAAAGAGGAAAAAGAGCTCTTCACCCAGACTATTCAAAACGACCCAGTGTATATCCCGTCATTTACCTATACCTTCCCCGAAGAAGGGGGGTATGGATTATCCGTCGCCTACGTTGAAAGCGGCGCGGTAAAAGTTGCAACAACCTTCGATGTCGCGGTTGCGCCCATGGCTGGAACAGTCGCACGCACATCAAACACGCTGGTGGCAATTACGGCGATTGTCCTCGTTGGAGTCTCGACAATCTTCATCATCAAATCCTATAAACGGCGTACTCAGTCTAAATAGGATCCGACGGTCGCAATGACACGATCAATGCGCGTCTCATGCTTGACGATGTATTCCTTCACCTGACCGTAGGTCTTACTCTTTTTAAGGTACTCATCCGTTCGGTAGTTTGTGAGAATAATCACCGGTAGATCAATCTTATGCTTCTGAAGATGCTCCAGAACGGTGAATCCGTCACCTTTCGGCATACGAATATCCAGAACCAACACGTCAGGCTTTCCAGACTTCAGCATTTCAATGGTCTCCTCTCCGGTTGCACTCGTGCGAATCACGACGTCTGTATCTTTGCTTTCGGCATCAAGGTGAAAGAGTTTCACAATGGTCGAATCATCGTCTGCAATAAGGATGGTTTTAGCCATAACAGTGTGTTGGTATGTATTGATATTATTATAACATTTTTATTAAAATTAAGCAAATATAGGTTCAGCCCTAACCTAAGCCATATAGTTAAGATGCACACTCACGACTCAATCTTGCAGCCGCGCACATCGTCGTTGTAGATATCCTTTGCGGACTTCTCTGCATTGCGACGGTTTTTGGAGGCGTCCCGCTCGCGGTTCCTATACTCCTTCTCTGCAGCGCGCAGTTCATCATTGCGGTCACCCTTGTCCGATATATGCCAGGCATTCCGCATGCGATCCTTCTTATTTAGCATTGAAGATCGGGCTGATGCGTAATAATTATCAAACGCGATCACGTATAAGCTCTCCCGCTTCTCAATGGCATTTCGCATGCATTCCATGTCGTACGTGGTTGCTGCTAACGCAGGTGTTGCAATCGATAGTGAGAGTAAGATAGATACGGTAGAGAAGGCGATTGTGCGCATGGGGAGAAGGGGAAAGACGGTCGAATCATCCCCTTTTTGACCTTAAAGAACACTTGCCCTTTTACCTTGAAATACCCAGAATAGGGCCCCAAGCCGCCGTAGCTCAGTTGGTAGAGCATAGGTATCGTAAACCTAGGGTCACCGGTTCAAATCCGGTCGGCGGCTCCATCCGGCTACGTTCTACCTCTTGGCAGAACTACGCCGCGACAGGCCCACAGCCAAAAAATGAATGGTTGAGAAAATAGCCGGATGCCGCGGCGTAGCGAAGCGAAGCCGGGCAATAGAAGATAAGACCATGCACTTTGTCTATATTCTTGAATCCACAGATAAACAACATTGGTACGTAGGTAGTACCAACGATCTTGCTCGCAGATTGCATGAACATAATAGAGGTAAAAATCCTCACACGAGTAAATTCAATTTATGGGAAATAAAGTTGTATATTGCATTTTCAGATTATGAAAGAGCTTTGAAATTTGAAAAATATCTAAAATCTCATGCTGGAAGAGCATTCACCAAAAAACACTTATAACTTTGTAGGATTATAAAAAGAACCCCTATGACATAGTCACAGGGGTTCGGGGTTTGAGGGGGGGTCAAGATTCAATTTTCCGAGCACCTACCATCCACAGGAAGTGGTAGCGATCCTCATCCGCATAATCATTCACAAGCCCGCAGTTCATATTGGCACTGAGTGCCATATGGCTTCCATCAAGGAAGGTTCCCGCACAGCGAGCAAAATCGATATGGAGCAGATCTTTGCCTGCTTCCTTGAAGTGGCAGAGGAGTGCGGCAACTGCGAGTGCAATCGGTGCAACTTCTTCTCCGGGCAGCAAGAGTTTGCATTGCTGATCGTAATTCCACCCACAGCTACTGGGAATTGGCATACGCAAACGATAGATACCCGATGTCAGTTTCTGACGATAAAATGGGTATTTTTTGTAATAACCCAGATCTGCCATCAGACGTTGCTTCATTACGGTCTCGAACTCACATAGATCTTTGAGAGACCACGAGCCAACGCGGATGACAACTTCACCTGGAGCAGGTTTAGGCAGAGGCTCGCATTTCAAATTGTAGTCGGAAAGAATGTGAATTGCGTCGTAGCTGAAGGATGGCCGATGATCGGGCCACGCTTCCATGAGGCGCTGCATTTCAGCATCCGTTGCGTCGCACAGTTCCAGCCACCGTTCAACGCTTACACCCGCATTCGCGAGTTTCTGCATCCCGACGCGTAATTTTTTATCTTGAAGTTTACAGAGGGGAATACCCATGACTGACACTCCTTTCAGGAGCTTAAGAGGAACCAGATTACCGCTGACTCGGGCTTGCTCGGACTGAGACAAGCACACAACACACAGCCAAATGCGCTGAGTGCTTGGCTCTCCTAAATCTTGACCGATGTTCTTAAGGAACACATAGTATAAAATAACAATAATAATATAATTTGTCAATTAATGAGGTATATGTATTTATTCTGTGGATAAGCGTTTAAACAAGCGGATTTAACCTTGCGATGTTCTAAATCAACGGCAAGATAGATCCAATGAATATTGTCACTAATGTAGTACAAAAAAAGTCGGTGGCGATGTATGCACTAGTCTTTGTGCTTGGTGGATTGTTCACAGTGGTTGCGTTGAACATGAAAGCCGTAATGAGTACATGTAATCAATCATACAATCTCTTAAATCCCAACATTCGATGCAAAGATGTATTGCAACAAGGTGAATGGGATTATGAACCATTGCGCGATCAGTTATCACTTCTGAAAAGTAAGGTAAAAGAAGAAGGAAAAATTTCTCATCTTTCTATTTATTTCCGCGATCTTACTCATGGACCTCGTTTTGGTATCGGAGAATATGATAAGTTCCATCCAGCGAGCCTGACAAAAGTTCCAGTGATGATTGCCCTGCTTCACGAAGCGGATATTGATCCGAATGTTTTAAATAAAAAACTCTCGTATTCAGGCTCACTGAATGTCGTAGAGAATGTTGAACAACCCGATGAAACAATTAAACCTCATACCCTCTATACCATTCGTGAACTCATAGAGAAGATGATTCTGTACTCCGACAATTATTCTTACAAATTGCTGATACAGGACATCAATTCCAAACCTCCTCTTCTTGCATATTTCACTTTTCGCGATCTTGATGTGCTCCGCATGATGCTTGCTCCTGAAGCGGACTATGTCTCTATTCAATCGTATGCCAACCTCTTTGCGATTTTGTATAACACAGGATATCTATCTAAAAATAATTCACAGTTTGCGCTCGAACTTCTGTCCCAAACAACGTTCGATGAGGGTCTTACTGCAGGAGTTCCAAAAGGAACAATTGTAGCTAATAAGTTTGGCCGCAGAACTCTCGAGAACGAAGACGATCAACTGCACGACTGCGGTATCGTTTATCATCCCCAGATGCCATATATCCTATGTGTAATGACTAGTGGACCAGATTATGAGGAGCAGAAAACCGCCATCGCAACAGTGTCACGCTTGGTGTATGACTCTGTTTCGGCATTACATTTAAATTAAGCCAATTGCATTAGTGTTCATAAATCAACCCCAAACCGCTTCAGTGCACTAAAGCGCTAAAGCACGCATTTCATCGACTGTGATCATAGGATGTGCCAATGACACGTCTCTGTTCGTTCTTCATGTTGCTCAGAACCGAACTACGCCGCTGTCTTTCTTTCGTTTCAATTGTATGACTTACGAGACGATGTTGCGCTGGTGGTACCTCGGCATTCTCAATCGCCGGCGTTACGAGGCGCTGAAGACACTTTTTCCCAATCTTGAAACCGCGTGGGAATCGCTCGATGCGGAATTGCTCCGTGACTTAGGGTTACGTGAAGATGGTGCAAAGAGTGCGCTTGAACGGATTCAATCATTCGATGTACAGAAAGAAGTGGCACGATTAAAACGACTGCGGATCGATCTCTGTTGTATTGATGATACGGAGTATCCAACGATGTTGAAAGAGATTGCAGATCCTCCGGTATTTTTATCGAGCATTGGAGATCTGTCGGTCCTTCAACATCCATGTATTGGTGTAGTCGGCACGCGACGCATGAGTGATTACGGTCGACGGGCCGTCGCGCATTTTGTTCCGACATTTGCCCGATCGGGTGTTGTAACAGTCAGTGGCCTTGCACTCGGTGTCGATTCCGCTGTTGCACGTGACACACTCGATGTCGGAGGAAAAACCGTGGCGGTGCTCGGACACGGACTCTCAACTATTTATCCCAAAACCAATGAACGTCTCGCACAAAAGATTATTGATAATGGGGGAGTCGTTCTCAGTGAATTTCCACCGGATGTGCAGCCGGACATGTACACGTTTCCTGCGCGTAATCGCATTATTGCCGGGTTAAGTATTGGGACATTAGTTGCGGAGGCGCCGCTCGATAGCGGTGCGGTGATTACCGCGAATTTGGCACTCGAATATGGACGTGATGTCTTTGCAGTTCCGGGACTGATCTTCGACGATAACTTTGCCGGCTGTCATAAGTTAATCGCACAAGGACATGCACATTTGGTAACAGAACCCGAAGATGTCTTAAAAGAAATTGGTGTGATCGCATCGGAGGATGGATCGGTATCATCATTGTTTCTGCCGCGTTCACCCGAGGAAGAAGTGGTGTATCACACGCTCAGTGGAATGCCGCAGAGTATGGATAGTCTCATTCTTCGCACAGGTCTTGATGTGCAGGTACTTGGCACGACGCTCACGTTTATGGAACTTGCAGGTGTCGTGCGCAATGTGGGAGCGGGGCAGTGGATTAAGAATTAGGAAGTAGGAGGTAGCAGTGTCACCCTGAGCCCGGTCGAAGGGTCGACACGTGTGTATGGTTCGTCCGGGCTCACCATGACACGCCGCATGTTGTCTTTTCTTGTCGTACGCGTAGAATACTTTCCGTTCTTTTCCCTTTTCACACTCATGTCACCATCTACTTCTATGACGATCCCGCTTGGACAATTGTTGTCTGACAGCTGGGCATTTTGTAAAACGTATTGGAAACCCATTCTTATTGCCGCGGCCGTTTTCGGTACAGTCGCATCCATTGTCACTGCATCTGTTGCAGGAACTGCCGCATGGAAAGCTGGAGGCATGATGGATGATTTGGGTATTGATATGCAACGCATGGAAGATCTTGGCGAGCGCATTCAGGACGGAGATGAATCGGCGATGGAAGAAATGGAATCCATTTTCCAGGATCGTTTCGGCAATATGTCGGATGAGGAAACAGGGGAGATGGCAGTGGGTATGACAGTGCGCATGTTCCGTGCCATGGCTCCCATGCTCGGATTGTCCGCACTCTTGATGCTTGCATTGTGGGTGATCAGCTCAGCGTACTTCCTTCGCTTGTCTCTATCGGCAACGCAGGATGTGATGGCTCCAGTGAAGCCGGCGTTCTCGTTGTTCTTCCCCCTTCTGGGTGTGTGGATCTGGTCGTTCCTTCGCTCGTTTGCATGGATTCCAATCATCGGTCTTATTCCTGCAATTATCCTTGGTCCTCGCTTCGCGCTTGCACCAGTGATTATGGCGACGGAGAAAAAAGGTGTAACGGAAAGCGTTCGATTGAGCTACGACCGTACAAAAGGATACTGGGGAAAGATTGTCGGTAATGCGATTGTTGCGAGTCTCTGCGTTTTCTTGGCAATGATTGTCATTGATATTGTCGCAAGCATTCTGGGAAGCATTATTCCACTCGTTGGTCTGTGGGTTGTCCCTGTTGGAAAGTATGTGACAATGGCATTCATGGTCGTCTTCATGACGAAGTTGTCGATGACGATTATGGGTACGACATCGAAGCCAGTTGCTGTTCCTGCACGCGCTGCTACAGCTCCCGCTGTCATCAAGAAAGCAGCTCCTAAAAAGAAGACTGTTACAAAGAAGAGCACGAAGAAAGCGTAAGCATCCATGAATGTATAACGAAAAATGTCACCCTACGCTCAGGGTGACATTTTTTAATAATGCTCAGAATGTCTTATTTCTTCGCCAAGCCTTCGAGGGCCTTCAGCACTTCAACCGGAACCATCCAGACAGTGGTGTTCGATTGATCGGAACTGATGTCATTGATGCTCTGAAGTGTGCGAAGATGCAGTGCTCCCGGAACTCCTGCCAAAATAGTAGCTGCTTCTGCCATATTCTTCGCGGCGCCAACTTCACCTTCGGAGTTAATGATGACCGCCTGCTTTTCGCGCTGCGCTTCGGCAACTTTTGCAATCGTGCGCTTGAGTGTTTCGGGTAGGACAATGTCTTTCAGTTCTACTGATTGCACATCAATACCCCAGTCATCGCTGACTTTATCTACAACGACTTTAATTCCTTCGCTGACTTGTTGCTTTTTTGAGAGCAATTCATCGAGTGTCACTTCACCGACAGCATTGCGCATGGTTGTCTGCGCAAGTTGCGAGACTGCGTAGAAAAAGTTTTCCACTTCGATCACCGCTTTTCCTGCGTCATTCACTCGGAAATAAATGACTGCGTTAATTTTGATCGGAATATTATCCTTTGTAATCGCTTCCTGGTCGGGCACGTCGACTGCTTTGACGCGAACATCGACTTTCGCGAGTTTCTGGAAGATTGGAATAATCACATGCCACCCTGGTTGCCAGATGCGGCTGAATTTTCCCATCGTAAATAAAACACCGCGTTCGTACTGATCAATCTGACGAACACAGAGAAGGATAATGATGACGACCGGAAGGCCGAAGTAGAGGAGTTGCATTCTCCTGTATTACCCCCGATTTGCCATTGCGTCAACAATTCTGGCGAATTCCTCTGGTTTGAGCGACGCACCTCCGACAAGGAATCCATCGATGTCAGACATAGCTGCCAGGTTGGAGGCAGTTTCTGCTTTTACGGAGCCGCCGTAGATAATGCGGATAGAATCGCGGAGATCTGACGATACGAGTGATCGAATGAATGCATGCATCGCCTGCGCATCTTCCGGTGTCGCTGTCTTTCCAGTGCCAATTGCCCAGACGGGTTCGTAGGCGATCACGAAGCTGGTAGCTGGTAGCTGGTAGCTTCCAGAATCAAGAACAAAAGATAATTGTCTTTTTACTGTTTCCTCCGCATTTCCCATCTCTCTTTCATCGGCAGTTTCACCGATGCAGAGAATGGGCGTGAGGCCTGCTTCGATTGCTGCCTTTACTTGTTCGGCAATCATTTCATCGGACTCATGGTGGTGTTGGCGACGCTCAGAGTGTCCACAGAGAACATAGCGACAACCGTGGGATGCGATCATGTTCATCGACAGATCACCGGTAAATGCGCCACTTGGTTCGCTTCGGCCACACTGCGCGCCCGTCACAATTTTTTCTTCGACACACGCATCAATATCAACAGATGACGGAAACACGATAACATCCACCTGTGCGTGCGGACGATACGATGCATCGGCAGCGTCCCAGCCGTTTGGTGGGGGATTCATTTTCCAGTTAGCGGCGACAATGGGAGTGCGTGACATATGCCGAGTGTAGTACTATTGGGCCATGCACGTCACGCGCGTCGTCGTCGGTTCCGATCATGCAGGCTTTACGCTCAAGGAATCGGTGAAGAACCATCTCGAATCAAAAGGAATCGAGGTTATTGATGTTGGAACACACAGCGAAGAACCGGTGAATTATCCACCGATCGTCCGTTCCGCATGTGATGTTGTTCTGAAGGAGGGCATTCCAGCGTTTGTCTTTGGAGGAAGCGGTAACGGAGAGGCTATGGCTGCAAACAAGATGAAGGGAATTCGCGCTGCACTATGTTATAGCGAAGAAACAGCGAGGCTCGCGCGATCACACAATGATGCGAATGTGATGAGTATGGGTGGCCGTTTAACCGATCCAGCTCTTGCGAATCGCATGGTCGATCTGTTTCTGGAAACGCCGTTTGAAGGAGGACGACATGTTGCCCGCATCAATGATCTCGATACTCCTCTTTCCTAATGCCGAATCACGATATCCTCATTGCACCATCTATTCTCGCCGCCGATTTGGCGCATCTGCAGGAGGAAGTAGATTCCATTGAGCGTGCGGCTGATTGGCTGCAGGTTGATGTGATGGACGGCCACTTTGTGCCGAATCTTAGTTTTGGAACATCGGTGATTAAAGATCTTAAAACGCATCTTCCACTCGATATTCACTTGATGGTTGAAAATCCGGAAGATCGAATTGAAGAATTTTTGGAGATTGGCGTGAAACACATCAGTTTTCATGCCGAAACGGTTGAGGATACCGATTCGCGTTCAGCCCTTATTCAAGCCATTCGTGATGGTGGAGCGACCGCTGGGATCGCTCTGAAGCCACATACGCCACTTTCAGCTATTGATGATGTAGTCGAAGACGTTGATTTGGTATTGATCATGTCTGTGGAGCCCGGGTTTGGTGGACAAGCATTCATGCCCGAAGTGCTGGAAAAAGTCCGAGCATTGCGCGCGCGTTTTCCGCGATTGATGATTCAGATGGATGGTGGCATCAATGACAAAACTGCCCCCCTATGCATTGAAGCCGGTGCGACCAATCTGGTTGCCGGGAGCTTCGTCTTCGGTGCCACGGACCGGGCTGCCGCTATCGCCTCCCTTCGACATCGATGATCAAGCGCACATCATTTTTGATCGGCGGTCTACTTGTTGTTCTGCTTCTTTCATCACTCTGGTATCACCGCGCACATGCACCTCAAGGTCAATCGCTTCCGACTGAATCTGTGACACTTCAGTCGCCGAATGGTGACTCGATTGTCATCGACGTAGAAGTGGCGGATGACGAAGAAGAGCGTCGAGTGGGATTGATGCATCGCACATCCTTGCAAAATGGAAAAGGTATGGTGTTTATATTTAATGAGCCTCAGGATCTTTCGTTCTGGATGAAAAACACTCTCATTTCGCTCGATATCCTCTACTTTGACGAAGTAGGAAACTTCGTGTCGCGTACGACAATGAGCCCGTGCACCACGCCGCAATGTCCGTCCTATCCGTCGCTCGGACCGGCTCGTTTTGCACTCGAAGTAAACGCTGGAGAGACCCTCACACAGGAGGTTGATGAGGGGTGGAAGCTTGTTCGATAATGCATATTTTGGGAGATAGAAATTGAGCAAAAATTGTATACAAGATAGGGGGAAAACCAGGGGTTGCATCATAGTTTTCTTGTGGTCTAGAGCATTCTAAGAACTGCATTTTTCTGCTATAATTAAGGGATTCTGGTCAATGAGCCTGAGGCTCAGAACAGATCAAACAAACTAATGCAGACAAACAAACACACTCCGTTCGGCACTCTTGATGAATTACGTGCATCCGATGCTGCTCCAGCGCAGATTGCGGAGTGGACTATCGAACAAAAAATCGAATGGATTCAAAATGTGCTGACGCATTTTTCGTATGAAACACTCGCGCGAGATGAGAAGGGATTAGTGCGTATTTATCTTCAGCGCAGTACCGGATATTCCCGCGCACAAATTGCACGGTACATTGCCGAGCACCGAACGAAACCTGTGGAGACTGAGCAGTCACCGTCACATGCTCGCATGGGTTGGCTGATGTTTGCGACCGCAGCGTTCCTCCTGTTTCTCTCGGGTAGTGATGCGGCACAAATGGGTGCGTCGTTGCGTGTGCTGAACAGTGAGCAAACTGGAATTACACAAAGTGATTTGCATGCAGCTGCATTGCGACAGACAGATGTCCGTCAGATGACGGTGTACACACTCGCAGAAAGTGGATCGGTGGTTGTGACTGCGCCGTTGTTCACGGTCTTTGAACAAACAGTTCGCACCGATGACGGAAGAGTTGTTCGCGAAACCCTTGTTGCATCAAACGTTGAACAACTGAAAGCTCGTGTAGCTGAACGTCGTGCACTACGTTTGAAATTGCTTGCAGGAAATATAAAGCCAGCAGCTCCTGAACGTGAACGAACCGCTGCACGACCAGATATTTTGATTGAGAAAGATCAGTACCCTCTCTACCCATCGGATAAACATGCAGCTGCGCCGTCAGTGTGGGATCTTCCTTCGGGTGGAAAAGAGGGGCAGATCATCATGATCGAAGATGGAGAAATTGTCTGGCGAGACTTCCCGTATCTGGATCAGATTCGTAGTCAGTCTGCACATGGAACCGAGCTGACACGTCGTGCTGGTGGTAGTCGAAATGGTGGAAGCAGGGAATCATCGACAACGGTCAATAACACAACCGTCGTTCAGCAGACGACGGGCACAGCGGCACCGAGTGGTTGGACGGATGGATCGGGCATTGTGTATCTGACCGATGCAACCGATAACGTCGGCATTGGAACAGATTCCACATCGAACAAACTGGAGGTTGTCGGATCCATTTCCGGTGCATCGCTCTACATCACATCGAGCATGAGCGGTGCAGGTCTGACCGATTGTGATGCGGGTACGAGCAAACTTATTTACGACGCGACGACGGGTCGCTTCGCCTGTGCGACAGATCAGACTGTAGGTACGGGGTTGTCACAGACAACGGCTGATGAACGCTACGTGCAGAGACAGGGTGGCACGATGACTGGTGCGCTGACCATTAACATCACTGGCGGCAATCGCAACACTGTTGGTCTCAATGTGCTGAACACAATCTCCGGCGCTATCATTCATGCGGAGAAATCGCTGACAACATCTGGCACTCTTGTCTTCGAAGGTGCAGCATCTGGATCATCCCTCTACATTGCAACGTCCATCAACGGAGCAGGACTTGTCGATTGTGATATTGCCGGAACATCCAAACTTCTGTGGGACTCCACAACCGGTCGC